>NZ_JBEOXO010000004.1:0-469087 GCF_040296605.1 Streptomyces sp. NPDC002088
CCCGATCTTCAAATGCTCCGTCCAACTACCCTCAGCGGGCTTCTTGAAATGCGGCATGGACCTCGCACCCTCCAGTCGGACTCCACCACACACTGCCGATAACACTGATCTCTCAACATGAGAACGGTATTCTCACCCGTGATGGCGCGTCAAGCCGCTCGTGCGGATTCAGCCGATGCACACGCCCACGCGGCCCACGGGAGCCTCCGCACCACGGGGTCCCGACAGGCGGCAGCTGAGCCGATTCGCGCCAGCCCGACGATGACGCCCTCCGGGTGCGGCAGGTCGGCTCCGATGCGGTCCAGGAGCAGACGATCAACCACCCCGACTTTTAAGGCAGTTGACTTCACCCGCGAGGCATGCTTCCATTCCCGTCATACGAAAATGACGTTTCCATTGGCGCGCAACTACCCTCTCCGAAGGGTGTGGTGTCGTGGTGCAACCTTCCGTATCCGTGAAGGAGCAGATCATCCTGGCCGCGGAGCGCCACTTCGCCGAGCGCGGCCTCGGCGGGGCCTCCCTACGGCAGATCAGCGCGGCCGCCGGGAACGGCAACAACACCGCGGTGCAGTACCACTTCGGTTCGAAGGAAGGGCTCGTCCAGGCGATCTTCGAGTACCGATTGCGAGCACTCAACGAGCGGCGCTGTGCTCTGGTCGCCGAACGACGCCCTGACGACCTCCGGTCATGGGTGGAGTGCCATGTCGTGCCGGTCCTCGAGCAGGGCGAGCGGGAGGGCAGCCACTACCTGAGCTTCGTCGCGAAGCTTCAGCAGCACGGCCGCCGGGACGTCCTCGAACGGCTCGGCCCGGAGTTGCTGGCGCCGACACGTCTCTTCCGCGAGCGCGTCGGGGCGCTGCTCGCGGACGTTCCGGAACCGTTGCGCGGCCACCGCATCGCCCATGCGATGGCGTTCAGCGTGCAGGCGGGAGCCGAGCGGGAGCAGAGCCGGGCCCGCGACGAGCCGGTCCTGCCGTTCGCCGTCCATCTCGGGGATCTGGTCGACGGCCTGGTGGGGTTCCTGCGGGCGCCGGTGTCCGAGGTCACGGTGTCCGCGCTGGAGACGACCGGCCCGCTCGGTCTCGCGCTGCCCGTTCATCCGTAGCACCCGGCCGGCCAACTGCCCTCCGAGGAGAGGTTGTTCGATGAGCTTCGAGCTGCACGACGCCGTGGCGGTGGTCACCGGCGCGGGGAGCGGGATCGGACGGGCCAGCGCCCGGGCCTTCGCCCGACGGGGCGCGCGGGTCGTGGTCACCGATCTCGACGGCGCCCGCGCACAGGCCGTCGCCGATGAACTCGGCGAGTTCGGCGCCGCGAGTATCTCGGCCGCGTGCGATGTCACCGACCTCAACGACCTTCAGTTCGTGCGGGATCTGGCACTTGAGCGGTTCGGTCGCGTCGACCTGGTGATGAACAACGTCGGCATCCTGGCGGTCGGTCCTGCCGAGGACATCCCGTTTGAGGCGTGGCAGCGCGTGATCGACGTGAACCTGCTGAGCGTGGTCCGCAGCAACCTCGTGTTCCTCCCGCTGCTCCTGGAACAGGGCGCGGGGCACGTGGTCAACACGGCCTCCACGGCAGGGCTGCTGCCCTATGGGTTCGACCGTCTTCCCTACACGGCGACCAAGCACGCTGTCGTCGGCCTGTCCGAGGCGCTCGCGCTGTATCTGCGGCCACGGGGCGTCGGCGTCTCCTGCCTGTGCCCGGCCGGTGTGGCCACCAACATCGTCGAGCAGATGACTTTCTACGGGAAGCCGGCACCGCCCAAGGGCCCCCGATTCCCCGTGGTGGACGCCGAATCCGTCGGTGAGCTGGTCGCCGACGGTGTCAGCGAGAACAGATTCCTTCTTCTCACCGCGCAGGAAGCCGCCGACGAGTTGCGTGAGCTCGGCGCCGATGTCGACCTGTACCTGTCCCGACTGATCAAGGACACGCCATGAGCAGCACAACGAGCAGCACCCTCGACCGGATGAGCCTGGCCGGCAAGGTCGCCGTCGTCACCGGCGGTGCCGGGGCGATCGGCCAGGTGTACGCCCGCGCCCTGGCCGAGGCCGGTGCCCAGGTCGTCCTGGCCGACCTCGACGCCGAGGGCGCCGAGCGCGCGGCCAAGTCACTGTCCGCCGACGGCCTGAGCGCCCTCGGCGTGCGCGTCGACATCACCGACCGCGCCTCCGCCGCCGCCATGGCCCAGCAAGCGATCAGCACCTTCGGCGGCATCGACATCCTGGTCAACAACGCCGCGTTGATGGCGGACATCCCCCAGGTCGATCTGCTGGAGCTGCCCGCGGAATGGTTCGACCGGGTCATGCGCGTGAACGTGTACGGCGCCATCGTGTGCGCGGGCGCCGTCAAGGCATCCATGGTCGAACGCGGCGGCGGGCGCATCATCAACCAGGTGTCGGCCGGCGCGTTCATGGGCGGCGGCATCTACGGAGTGAGCAAGCTCGCCCTGGTCAACGTCACTGTGGGGCTTGCCCGTTCACTCGGACCGCTGGGCATCAACGTCAACGCCGTCGCGCCGGGGCTCGTGGAGAACGAACCCGGGTTCAAGAGCCTGCCCGCCGAACACCCCGCGCGCGCCGCCCTCGCCTCCGCCATCCCCGGCAAGAAGTCCGCACCCGCCGAGGACCTGCTCGGAACGCTGCTCCTGTTGGCCTCTCCCGCCGGAGAGTGGATCAACGGACAGACGATCAGCGTCGACGGGGGCTGGGTCACGCGGCTGTGACCCAGCCCCCGGGACAAGAGACCTTGTCGTTGTCGGACGCCCCGCCGACACCGTGACCCTCGCTCACCGCCCACCCGTAGGCATACGAGAACGAGAACAGGCGGCATCGACATGACCACCACCTCTCCCACCGGCGTGACCCACGAACTCGGCGTCACCGGTCCTCTCGTCGACGGCACGTGGCTCGACAAGACGTCCGTCGGCGCGGTCGACCACGTCAATCCCGCGACCGCCCGCGTCAACGGGTCCGTACTGTTGTGCGGGCCCCAGGAGGTCGACGCGGCCGTGGCCTCGGCCAAGGCCGCGCACCCCGAATGGCGGGCGATGTCCCCGGACCGGCGGCGGCGCGTCCTGCAGCGCGTGGAGGAGCTCATGCTGGCCCGCGTCCCCGAGCTCGGCCGGCTCATGACGCTCGAACTCGGCGCGCCTGTGATGGTGTCGTCCGCGCTGGCCCACCTGTGCGCCGGGTGGTTCGGGTACTACGCCGGCTGGGCGGACAAGATCGAGGGGGCGACGATCCCGCCGAGCCCGGTCATGGTCCCGGGCCTCGACTACACCGTCCCGGAACCGTACGGAGTCGTCGGGATCATCCTCACCTGGAACGGTCCGATCATGTCGGTCGGGATGAAGATCGCCCCCGCCCTGGCCGCCGGGAACTGCGTCGTGGTTAAGTCGCCTGATCTCGCGCCGTTCACCGTGGCCGGGTTCGCGGAGATCGCACTCGAGGCGGGGCTGCCGCCGGGGGTGCTGCACATCCTGCCGGGCGGTCCGGAGGCCGGTGAGCATCTCGTCCGCCATCCCGACGTCGACATGATCTCCTTCACCGGCGGCATCCCGACCGCGAAGAAGATCCTCGACTCCGCGCGCCACACTCTCAAGCCGGTCCTGCTCGAACTCGGCGGCAAGACAGCGAGCGTGGTGTTCCCGGACGCCGACGTCGACGCGGCCGTCGCCGAGACGGTCCGGTCCTGCTTCAACCTGTCCGGTCAGGGCTGCAACCTCACCACCCGCCTGCTGGTCCATCGCGACGTGTACGAGCGAGTCGTCCAGGCCGCTGCCGCGGCCGCCGCGGCTGTGGGCGTCGGTGATCCGTTCGCACCGACGACGGCGCTCGGCCCGGTGGTCACCGCCGCCGCGCGGGACCGGATCCTCGGCGTGATCGAGAAGGCCGTCGACAGCAGCCGGCTCGTCGCCGGCGGCCACGCCGTCGACCCGGCGACGCTCCCGGCGCCGCTCCGCGACGGCTACTTCGTAGAACCGACGGTCCTGGCCGACGTGGCCCCGGACAGCGAGATCGCCCAGCACGAGGTGTTCGGCCCGGTCCTGTCGGTCATCCCCTTCGCCACCGAGGAGCAGGCGGTCGAGCTGGCCAACTCCACTCCGTACGGCCTCGGCGCCGTCGTGTACACACGCGACGTGGCACGGGTCCAGCGGGTCGTCCCCCAGCTGCAGGCGGGCACCGTGCACGTCAACGGAGCGTCGGGGCAGCCGCCGGGGGCACCGTTCGGCGGATACAAGCACAGCGGTCACGGCCGCGAGGGCGGTAAGGAAGGGCTGTACGAGTTCCTCCAGACGAAGAACGTCTTCATCCGCGCGTAGGGCCGAAGGTCCCTGGCCGCCCAACACCTTACGGAGGCACTCATGAACGACGGCCACGTGGACCGGACCGCGACCGAGGTCCCGGCCACCTCTGAGCTCTCTTCCGCACAGACGCCGTTCGCTCGGGCGTCCCGCGACTTCCTGTACGGGCAGGTGTGGTCGCGACCCGGGTTGAGCAGGCGGGACCGTCGCTTCGTCACCCTGACGTGTGTGGCCGCCGCGGACTCGCCCGAGCCGATCGAGGAGCAGGTCCACGCGGCGCTCGCCGGAGGGGACATCTCGCTGGAGGAGATGCTGGAGCTCGTACTGCACTTCGCCGTCTACTGCGGCTGGCCCAAGGCGTCGCATCTGGAAGGCGCCATCGCCCGCCAGTGGGACCGCATCCACCGTGAGCGCGGTGAACAGACGCCACCTTGGCCGGAGTTGGCGAACCACACACTCGGTCCAGGCGACATGGAGAAGAGGCTGGAGCGCGGCGTCGAGGAGTTCATCGACATCAACCTCACCCCCGCGCCGCCGGCCAACTCGCCCTACCGGCACGCCGGAATCCTCAGCTTCGTGTTCGGACACGTCTGGCAACGCCCCGGCCTCACCCGCAGGGAACGCCGGATCATCACGGTCGCCGGCGTCGCGCTCGACGACTCGCCCGTACCGCTGCGCACCCACGTCAGCGCCGCGCTCCACTCCGGGGACATCACGAAGGCGGAGATGGACGAGATCGTGCTGCAGTTCGCCGCCTACTACGGCTTCGCGAAGGGCGATGCGCTCGCGGACGCGGTGGAGGCGGCGTGGGCGGCCAAGCCGGCGTAAGCGGTCCGCGGGGAGGAGCCCGGGCCGCCCGGCGTCGGCGGCGACTCTCACGCCGGGGACAGGAAGACCGCTCTCATGCTGCACCTCGCCCCCCGAAACGGGCGCGGGTTCTACTCTCCCAGCAGGGGGCCACTGGATTCTGGCGACCGGCCGGAGCGGCAGGCACCCACACGCGCCCCCGGCCGGCTCACGACTCCGGAGGAAAGACCGGTTGCCCCGTGTCCGCGTCGGCGATCGAGATCGCCTCGATCGGGCAGGACTCGGCGACTTCGAGTACTTCCTCGGAGGCGGGCAGGGTGTCGGCCGTCGCCCGGCCCTGACCCTGCTCGTCGAGCTGAAACTCCTTCGGCGCGGATGCCGCGCACAGTCCCGTACGCACACACACCCGTGGGTCGACCGTCACCTTCCAGCGGTCCCCCATCGATCACACCCCCTGGATGACGAGCGGCAGCGTCTTCCAGCCCCGCACGGTCGAGGTCTGGGCCAACTCCGCACCGTCCCAGTCCACCTCCCAGTCCGGGAAGCGGCGCAGGATCTCCTCCGCCGCCACCTTCCCTTCCAGGCGGGCCAGCGCCGCGCCCAGGCAGTAGTGGGCGCCCACGCCGAACGACATGTGCTGGGTCACCCGGTGGATGTCGAAGCGGTCGGGGTCGGGGAAGCGTTCGGGGTCGCGGTTGGCGGCGGCCTGGATGAAGAGGATGGCGCTGCCGGCCGGCACGGTGGAGCCATGGAACTCCACGTCCTTGGTGACGTACCGGGCGGTGAACGGGCCGGTCGGCTCGAAGCGCAGGATCTCCTCGATGGCGTTCGGGATGAGGGAGGGGTCGGCCACCAGCTCCCGCCGGGCTTGCGGGTAGCGGGCCATCAGCGCGCCGAACCAGCCGATGAGCCGTCCCGTCGTCTCGTTGCCGGCGCCCGCGACCACCGTGCAGTAGGTGAGCACCTCGGTGTCGGTGAGGGTGCGCCGGTTCCCGTTCTCGTCCTCGAACTCGGCGGTGACGAGTTCGGTCATGAGGTCGTCGGAGGGGTGCTTCTTGCGCCACTCGATGTACTCCTGGAAACCCTCGGTGCTCAGGATCTCCTCATGGTCGATCCTGCCTCCGTCCCCGGTCTCCAGGGTGGCGTCCGTACGGTCCCGGAACGTCTGCTGGTCGGCCTCCGGGATGCCGAGGAGCATCCCGATCACCCGCATCGGCATCTCGGCGCCGACGGCCTCGACGAGGTCGAAGCGCTCGGCGCCGGTCACGGGTTCCAGGACCCGCTCGCAGAACGCCCGGATCCTCGGCTCCAGTTCGGCGATCCGGCGCGGGGTGAAGACGCGGGCGAGCAGTCGGCGGTGGATGTCGTGGACGGGCGGGTCCTCGAAGATCAGGGTGCCGGGCGGCAGCTCGAGGTTCGCCTGAATGATCTCCAGGATGTCGCCGCGTGCGGAGGAAAAGGCCTGCCAGTCGGCGAGGCCGCGCTGGCAGTCGGCGTACCGGCTGACGGCGTAGAAGTCGTGCCGGTCGTTGTGGTAGAGCGGGGATTCCTCGCGCAGACGAGCGTAGACGGGGTAGGGGTCGCGGGCGAGTGCCGCGTCGAAGGGGTCCCAGTACACGGGCTCGGCGGTGGTCATTTGAGCATGGCTCCCGCGTCGATGGTCATCGTGGTTCCGGTGACGAAGCGGCCTTCGTCGGAGGCGAGGTAGAGGACCGCGTTGCTGATGTCGCGCGGCTCGACCCAGGGAGTGGGGAGCAGGTGCATGCCCTGCGACACGGCGGCGAAGTCGTCGACGGTGGGGTTCTCCAGGTCGGGGCGGAACATCCGGTACGTCTCGTCGTGCATGACCATCGGGGTGTTGACCTGAGTGGGGTGCAGCGAGTTCACGCGGATGCTGTACTCGCCCAGCTCCCAGGCCAGCGTGCGCATCAGGCCCACCACGCCGTGCTTGGCGGCGATGTAGTGCCCGATGTTCGCATGCCCGCGAAGGCCGCCGACGGAGCTGGTCAGGATCACCGAGCCGCCCCGGCCGCCCGCGACGATGTGCGGGATCGACACTTTGACGGTCAGCCAGACGCCGGTCAGGTTGACGTCGATCATGTCGCGCCATGTCTTCTCGTCCATGGCCTCGAGGCGGGCGCCGTCGCTGCCGAGGCCCGCGTTGGCGCAGACGATGTCGAGGCGGCCCAGTTGGGCCACGCCGTCGTCCACGGCGGCCTTGAGCGCGTCGTGGTCGCGGACGTCCGCCTGTGTGGCGACGATGCGCCGACCCAGCTTCTGGACCTGGTTGACCGTCTCCTCCAGGTCTTCCGGGGTCGACATCGGGAACCTGACGCCGTCGAGCTGCTTGCAGACGTCGACGGCGATGATGTCGGCGCCCTCCTCGGCGAGGCGGATCGCGTGGCTGCGTCCCTGGCCGCGCGCCGCGCCGGTGATGAAAGCGACTTTTCCTTCGACTCGTCCGGGCATGGGGTACCTCGTTCCTGGGTTGAAGGACGTGGTGAGGACGTGCGCAGGTGACCGGGAAGCCGGTCACCGGTGGTGCCGTCGCCGGCCGCGCAGGCCGACGGCGAGGATCAACAGGACGGCGGTTGCCGCGATCGGTACGACACGTTTGAGGGCGCTCGCGCCGGTGGCGTCGATGAGGTCGAGCGGGGAGGCAACCGGCTCTGCGGCCGGAGTCGTCGAACTTTCCACGGAGTCATGCGAGTCCACGGCAAGTTCTGCGGCGAGGTTCTCGGCGAAGCGGTCCATGAGCGCGCCGGACACCTCGGCGAGCGTGCCACGGCCGAACTGGGCGGGCTTGCCGGTGATGTTGAGTTCGGTCTCGACGTGTACGTCGGTGCGGGCGCCCCCACCGTCGGTGTCGGCGGGGGTGAGGCGGCAGGTGACCAGGGCCTTCGCGGTCCCGTTCCCGCGTGCCTCCCGGCCTCCGGCCTCCAGGACCACGACCTTGGCCTGCGCGTCGCACGACACGAAGGTGACGGTGCCGCTGTAGGTGAGCCCGATGGGGCCCAGCTTCACCTTGATCGTTCCGCGGTGTTCGTCGCCGTCGCTGGCCGTGAGGGTCGCGCCGGGAACGCAGGGCGCGACCCGCTCGACGTCGAGCAGGACCCGCCAGGCGTCCTCCACGGCGACGGGGATGCTGAGGGTGTTCTCCAGTTTCATGCCGGGCCCTCCGCCACAGAGTTCTCCGCCGCCGCCCGGACCGCGTTCACGATCCCCTGGTACCCGGTACAGCGGCACAGGTTCCCGGTCAGCGCCTCACGGATCTCGTCGTCCGTGGGCTTGGGGTTCTCGGCCAGGAACGCGGTGACCGACACGACGAAGCCCGGTGTGCAGAACCCGCACTGCAGGCCGTGGTGTTCGCGGAACGCCGCCTGCACGGTGGAGAGTTCACCGTGGGGCCCAGCCAGCCCCTCGACGGTCGTCACCTCTGCGCCATCGGCCTGCACGGCGAAGACCAGACAGGCGCGGACGGCCTCGCCGTCGAGCAGCACCGTGCACGCGCCGCAGACGCCGTGCTCGCAGCCGAGGTGGGTACCGGTCAGGCCGCAGTTCACGCGGAGGAAGTCGGCGAGGGTGAGCCGGGCCGGTACGGTCTCCCGGCGCCTTGTTCCATTGACGCGTACGCGGATGTCGACGGTGGCCGCATCAGACATGTCAGCCATGGAGTGCCTCCTGTACGGCGCGTCGCCAGGCGCGGGCGACCATGGCGGCGCCCACGCGGGTGCGGTAGGGGGCCGATCCGTGCAGATCGGAGGGGACGGAGCCGAGGCCCTCGGTCGCGGACCGCCCGATGCCGTCGGCGTCGGAATCAAGCGGATCGGAGCCGATGAGCGCGGCCTCGGTGTCCCGGGCCCGCATCGCGGTCGGACCGAGTCCGAACAGGCCGATGGCGCACCGGTCGAGGCGGCCGTCGCCGTCCACCCGGACCGCGACCGTCGCTCCGGCGATGGCGAAATCCCCGCTCCTGCGCGCGAACTCCTCGACGGCGAAGCCGCAACGGCCATTCCAGATGGGGATGTCGATCCCGGTCAGCAGCTCGTCGTCGGCCAGCTCCGTGCTCCACATGCCGGTCAGGAAACGCGCTGCCGGGATGGTGCGTCGGCCGCGCGGCGACACGGCGTGCATCTGTGCGTCCAGGGTCAGGGCCACCGCGGGGTATTCGGCGGCGGAGTCGGCGTGCGCGAGCGAGCCGCCCACGGTTCCCCGGCTGCGGATCTGGAAGTGCCCGATCAGGGGCGTGGCGCGGGCGAGCAGGGGGACGGCGGTCCGGACTCCTTCGGAGCGCTGCACGGTGGCCTGGGTGGTGCAGGCCCCGATCCACACGCTGTCGTCGCCGCGCCGTTCGATGCCGCGCAGCTCGTCGACGCGGCGAAGGTCGACGAGGTGACGGAAGGATGCCAGGCGCAGGGCCAGCATGGGCACGAGGCTCTGCCCGCCCGCGATGACCTTCGCCTCGTCGCCCAACTCCCCCAGCAGACCGACCACTTCCGCGGCACTGGCGGGCGCGTGGTACGTGAACGCCGCGGGCTTCACGGGGTCACCCCCTGCCGCTCCTCGACAAGACCGACGAGGGACGACGGGGTCAGCGGAAGGCGACTGATCCGTACGCCGAGCGGGGCAAGGGCGTCGGCGACCGCGTTGACGACGGCCGGCGCGGAGCCGATCGCACCGCCTTCTCCCACCCCCTTGTATCCACCGGGTCCTGGGCTCGGCGTCTGCACATGTCCGACCTCGATGACCGGCACCTCGGTGGCCGTGGGCAGCAGATAGTCCATGAACGTGGTCGAGACGGGGTTTCCGTCCTCGTCGTAGGCGAGCTCCTCGTACAGCGCTCCGCCGATCCCCTGGACGGTGCCACCGAAGATCTGGCCCTCCACGACGCTCGGGTTGATCATCGGGCCACAGTCCTCGCTGACGATGTACCGCAGCAGCTTGACCTCTCCGGTCACCACGTCGACCTCACAGGTGCACACGTGCGTGGCGTTGGCCCAGATCATCAGGTGCGGGGTGTGGTAGCGACCGCTCGCCTCGAGCCCGGCCGGCACTCCGGGAGGCAGGGCGTGGACCTGGTAGTACGCGAGGTCGGCGATCTCGGCGAGGGTGAGCACGGCGCCATGTGTCTTCGACGTCGCTCGCCCACGGACGAACTCCACGTCCTCGACCGGCACTTGGAGCTTGTGGGCCGCGATGGCGCAGATCCGTTCCCGCAGCTCCCCGGCCGTTCGGGCGATCGCCCCGGCTGTCATGGAACCGGACCGGCTGCCGCCCGTACCCGCCCCGTACGGGGTGACGGCCGTGTCGCCCTGCACGGTGCTGACGTCGTCGATGGCGACGCCGAGCGCGTCGGCGGTCAGCTGGACGACCGTGGTCTCCAGGCTGTTGCCGCACGATCCTCCGGCGACGTACACGTTGACCTTGCCGGAGGGCTCGATGCGTATCGTCGCCCCCTCGGTGGCGTGGAACGGCGTGGCGCCCGCGGTGGGTTCGACGTATGTGCAGGTGCCGACGCCCAGATAGCGGCCCTGCCGCCGGGCCCGCTGCTGTTCCCGCCGGAACGCCTCGTAGTCGAGCATGGTCAGGGCCTGCTCGAAGGTCTCGCGCGGGGAGATGTGGTCGTAGGGCATGCCGTTGAAGTTCGTCGTGGGCAGCTCTTCGCGGCTCAGCATGTTGCGACGCCGTAACTCCACGGGGTCGAGGCCCAGTTGGCGCGCCGCCGTGTCGAGCAGAGTCTCGCGGGCCATCGACTCGTACTGCCAGGGCCCGCGGTACGCCACCCTTCCACTGGTGTTGGAGAACACGAACCGCGAGGAGAACGTGCCCTGCGGAATCCGGTACGGGCCGGGGAACAGCATGCCGACGGCTATGCCGCTCTGCACGGGCGACGGTGTCGGGTAGGCGCCCGCGTCCTGGACGTGGTCGAGCGTCGCGGCCAGGATCCTGCCCTCGTCGTCGAGGGCCATCCGGGCCTCGCCGTGCTCGTGGCGCGCCTGACCGGCCGCGAGAAGGTGCTCCTGCCGGTCCTCGATCCACTTGAGCGCCGCGGGCAGCCGGGCGGCGGCGAGCATGACGCACATGTCCTCGCGCTGCGGGAGCACCTTCTGCCCGAACCCGCCGCCGGTGTCCCGCATGACGACGCGCACCCGGTGCTCGGCGATGCCGAGCAGGCGCGCGCAGAACGACCGGACCTCGTGCGGGGACTGGGTCGCCGCCCAGATCGTCATCTCCCCACCCGCCGCCGCCCATTCGGCGACGATCCCCCGGGTCTCCATCGGGACGGGGCCGTGGGACTGCTGGTACAGGGTCTGGGTCACCACGTGCGGCGCGCTCTCGAAGACCGGGGCGAGGTCGGCCAGAGGACGTCCGCCGAGCTGACCTACGAGGTTGTCGGGCCGGTCGGCGTGCACCGATTCGGCGGAGTCGAGGGCCCTCGCGTAGTCGACGACCGGGGTGAGCGGGTCGTAGTCGACAACGACCAGTTCGGCGGCGTCCTCGGCGATGTAGCGGTCGGCGGCCACGACCATCGCCACCGGGTCCCCGACGAACCGGACCTCACCTTCCGCGAGCGGCGGCCGGGGGGTGTCCGGGTCGTCGCGCCCGTTCAGCGTGTACCACTGTTCCCGGACGCCGAGGTTGAGGTCGGAGGCGACGAACACGGCGTGCACACCGTCGAGTCGCAGCGCCTCGGACGCGTCGATGCCGAGGATCCTGGCCCGGGCCATCGGGCTGCGGACGAAGCAGGCGTGCAGCATGCCGGGCCGCACGACGTCGTCGACGTAGGTGCCGGCGCCCGTCAGAAGTCGCGGATCCTCGACGCGCAAGGCGCGCGTGCCCACGTAGGCCGCGTCGGCCTCGTCGCCCACGGTTCGTGCCATCGATCCGGTCCTCCGCCCATATGCTGAACGAGTGTTTAACCGAATGTGCTGAACGACTGTTTAACACCCGCTCTTGAAGAGCGTCAAGCACAATGACGGCATGACTGCGCCCCAACGAACTCCACGAACTCGACGCATGGGTACCGAGAATTCCAAGACGCGCCTGCTCCTGCTCGACGTCACGGAGCGGCTGATGCTCGAGGAGGGGTACGCCGCCGTCGGCGTACGGAGGGTGGCGCGCGAGGCCGAGGTGGCGCCGGCTCTCGTCCTGTACTACTTCCGCACCCTCGACGACCTGTTCCTCGCCGTGCTGCGGCGGCGCGCGGACGACGAGTTGGCGCGGCAGGCCCGTCTCCTGAGCGGACCGCAGCCGCTGAGGGCGTTGTGGCGCCTGAGCAGCCATCCCGGCAACACGCTGACCACCGAGTTCACGGCGCTGGCCAATCACCGCAAGGCGATCCGCGCCGAGCTGGCCGCCACCGCGGACCGCTACCGCGAGGCGCAACTGGAAGCCCTCACCCGCGCACTCGCGGAACGAGGGACGGAACTGCCGCCCGAACTGTCCCCGGCCGTGCTGCTCGTCCTGACGAACGCGCTCGGCCGGAACCTCATGATGGAGAACGCCATGGGAATGACGACCCGGCACGAGGAAGCCCTCGCCTTCGTGGAGCAGATGCTCCAGCGCTACGAGGGAGCCTCCCCGACACCCGGAACGTAAGGCGGCCCACGACCGCTTGCGACCAGTGACGGTTGGGCCCGCGGGGGCGGCTCAGTCCCCGCTCAGCGCCAGTACGGCGCGCACGCGCTTGCCGACCGGCACGCGCTCGGCGGTGACCTCCAGGGCCAGCGCGTGGACGATCTCCAGTCCGTGCCGGCCGACGCGTTCGGGGTCCCGGGGAAAGCGCAGGGGCAAGGCCGCGCTGCTGTCGTAGACGCTCACCGTCACCGAGGCGTCCGTGCCCTCCAGATCCAGGATGTACGGCCCGTTGCTGTGCCGGTCCGCGTTGGTGATCAGTTCGCTCACCACCAGGAGCAGCGCACCGTTCGTGCGGTCGCCGATCGTGGCGCACCACTCGGTTCGGAGCTGCTCGACGAAGAGGGCGGCGAAGGCCCGTGCCTCTGCAATGCATCCCGGTTCGCCGGTGAAGTGGGCCGCCCGCCGTAGCGGTTCCACGGGTACGTCGAAACCAGTCGATATCACTGCCCCGCCCAGATGCTCGGTCATGCGTTTCTCTCTCGGAAGCCGGACTGGCCGGACGCTGCTGCACCTGTGCTCGTACCCCGAGCCGCGCCCCGCACTCCCCGTGGCCGCTGTGCCCCTGCTGACAGGTGCGGCGGGTCACAGCGAAGGCAGGGGCACCAAGGGCTCCGGGACGCTCGGGGCTGACTCCGACGACGTCGTCGTACCGGCGGACAGCGACCCCTCGGGAGCGGAGGGCTCGGGCGACTCGTACGCGGACGACGGTGATTCGCTGGTCGTGGACCCGGAGGGCGGCTGCTCCGAGGACGGCAGCTCCGATGGCGGGGTCTCCGACGAGGGGGCCTCTGCGGAGGGGGGCTCTGTCGACGGGGGCTCCGAGGGGGGCGACTCGGAGGACGGCGGCTTCGAACCGGGCCTCGACGAGGGCGGCACACCGGACGGGGTGCGGGACCCGGACGGCGTCGGCGTGGAGACGCTCACCGACGGGGTGGGCTGTCCCGGCGGCTTGGTCTTCTGGTCCTTGTGGCCCGTGTCGCCCCGGTGACGGGCGATCCACTCGTCGCTGTGGGGGTCGTAGATGACGAAGATGTCGATGGTCGTCGTGGAGGGGGTCACCACGACGACGTTCGACGGGTTGAAGGACGGCCAGGGGTCGCCCGTCTGCTTGAGGGGTGTGCTCTGCTGGGCGGCGGTCGGCGGTGTCAGCGGGTTGCCGCAGGCGCAGCGCACGCGTGGCACCCCGTGGCCGTCGACCAGGACCGCCGTACCGGCCTGCAGGACGGCCAGGTAGGTGGTGGCCCCGCCGTCGCGGTAGCCGTGGTAGGTGACACGGGTGTCCATGCGCAGCTGCACGGGGGTGAGAGAACGCAGGTAGGCCGGGATGTCTTCGGGTCGGGTGCCGAGGACCCAGCCGAACGCCTTGTTCCTCGAGGGGTCCGCCTGCAGGGCCGTGATCTGCTTCGCCACGTCGCAGCTGGAGACCTTGCGGGTGCCTCCGTAGAGGCCGGGCGCGGCGCCGTCGACACTGCGCACCGCGTTGGGCGGGACCGACTGGGCGCCCGGGGAGACGGTGACCGGGGGGAGGGAGGCCGGAGGGAGGGAACCGCCCTTCGCCGTGGACGGCGTGAACGGGTCCTGTCCGGTCTTGGCCGCCGGCTGCAGGACCTCACTCGCGGTTGCGGAGCCGGAACCGGAACCGCCGCCGGACCGGGTGAAGACGACCGCGAGGACCACGGCGGCCACAGCCGCGGTGGCGATGAGCGCGACACGCGGCGCGGACCTCCACCACGGCGGGTGTGGCTCCGGAGCACCGCCGTCGCCGCCCGGCGGCCGGGAGAAGGGACCCGACGGCGGACCCGGCGGTGGACCCGACGGCGGACCTGACGGCGGGCCCGACGGCGGCTGCGGGAGTCCGGACAGCGGGCCCGAAGGCGGGCCCGTGGGACGGCCGGCGGGCGGTGGTTCGACGCTCACGGGCTCACCTTCCCGACGTGGGCCGACGCGGCTTTCATCACGTTTCCGCCGATTTTTCCGCGACGTGCCCATTGTGTGTGCCGGACGGGTACCACTCGCAAGCGGACGCGGACGGACCTCCTGGCGGGCGCGCGGTCCCGAGGCTGCTTAGCGTGGCAGGGTGAGCCAGCGAACCCCCTCCGGCCGGGCAGTGGCACGTCACGGCTGGGTACGGGCCGTCGCCACGGTGCTGGCCGGGCTGGTCGCCATGGGGGTCGTGGCCGCGCTGGGGCTGTGGGCGGCGGGCGCGGCGGACCTGCCGGACGGAGCGTTCCCGCGGGTGGTCGCGGCAACGGTCGTCACGGCCGTCGGCGGCACCGTCGAGCTCTCCGGGAACGCCGGGGACCTCGCCGAGACCCAGGCGGGGCTGACGGTGATCCCGCTGTCCGTCACCCTCGTCGGGGCCCTCGTAGTGGCGGCCGGATTCCTGCGGCCGCTGCGGCACCGGGCCGTGACCGGAGCCGCGGAGCTGGCCGGGTGGGCCGCCAGGATCGCCGTCCTGTGGCTGCTCGGACTCCTCGGACTGGCCTTCGGAGCCCGGCAGACCTTCGCGATCTCCCTCGACAACGGGGCGATCAGCGACATCGGTGACCTGTTCGACGTGTCGCCCGAGGTGGGCTTCACGGCGAATGTGCCGCTGACCCTCCTCCTCGGCCTCCTGTGGCTGGCCGGTGTGCTGGTCCTGGCCCTGCTGGTGTCGCGCGGCGCCCCGCTGCCCGCGCGGCTGCTGCGCTACCAGGAGTCGGTACGACCGGCCGCGTACGCCATGGTCGTGCTGCTGCTCGCCTGCGTCGCCGTGGGGATCGTCATCGCCCTCGTGGCGGCGGCGACCCGCGGTCACCCGGCCGAGACCACCGCCGTGATCCTGCTCGGCATGCCCAACCTCGTCTGGCTCGCGCTCACCATCGGCATGGGCGCCACCTGGGAGGGCCATGTGGACGGCTCGTTCGCCCTGCCGATGCCGCGTGTGCTGGACGAGGTGCTGCGCACCCCGGACGTCTCCACGCTGAACCTGGCCACCCTCACCGACCACGACGGCCGGTGGTGGTGGCTCGTGGTCGTCGACGCGGTGCTGCTGCTGGTGGCCGCGTTCGTACTGGCGGCGCGTTCCCCGGCCCGGATGAGGGCCTGGCAGCACGCCGTCCGCATGGCGGTCGCGCTCGCCCTCACGGTTGTGATGATCTGCCTGGTGGGCCGGGTCTCCGCGCACTACGGCCTGTCCCTGCCCGTCATCGGCGACCTGGGCGGCGGCCTGTCCGGCGACCTGTCCCTACGACCGAAGGTGTGGACGGCGCTCGGGTTCGCCGTGCTGTGGGGCCTGGTCACCGGCTTCCTCGGCGGCCTGCTGGCCCGCCGCGCGCACCGACACGGCGAGGCCCCGCTCAGCGCCCCCGGCGTCCCTCCCTGACCCACCACAGCCCCACCCCGCCCAGCCTCAGCCCTGCTCCCTGAACACCGGCGCGGCCCACCGCGGCGGTGGCTTCGCGACGCGCAGGTCCACCTCCGTCGGGGGGTGGTCGTTGTCGGGGGCGTCGGACGGTGGGGTGCGCAGGGCCGCGACGAAGGCGAGGCAGGAGTCGTAGCGGTCGTCGGGGGTCTTGGCGAGGGCCTTGGCGAACACGGCGTCGAGGTAGGGGGCGAGGCCGGGGCGGGACGCCGACAGCGGGGGCGGTTCGTCGTACTGGTGGGCCCACAGCAGGGCCATGTCGTCGTCACGCCGGAAGGGCGGACGGCCCGCCAGGGACTCATAGACGACGCAGGCGAGGCCATAGACGTCGCAGCGGCTGTCGACCGGACGGCCGGAGATCTGCTCGGGAGCCACGTAGTCGAGCGTGCCGACGAACTGGCCGACAGTCGTGAAGCCGGTCAGGGACAACGACTTCTTGGTCAGGCCGAAGTCCGTGAGGTAGACGTGCTCGGGGTGGTCGCTGTCGGTGCCGCGGGCCACCAGGATGTTGCCGGGCTTCACGTCGCGGTGGACCAGCCCGTGCTCGTGGGCGGCGTCGAGCGCGGAGGCCACCTGGGCGGCGATGCGCAGGGCGGTCCGCAGCGGCAAAGGACCGCGGCGGTCGAGGAGACGGCGCAGGTCGCTGCCGGAGACGTAGCGCATGGCGATGTAGAGGACGCCTTCGGTCTCGCCGGCCTCGAAGACCGGCACGATGTGCGGGTGGTCGATCGCGGCCGCCACCCGGGACTCATGGGTGAAGCGCTGCCGGAAAGTGTCGTTGCGGGCGAGTTCCGGGGCCAGCAGCTTGAGGGCGACCGTGCGGTCCAGGCGCAGGTCCCGGGCGCGGTAGACCACGGCCATGCCGCCGCGGCCGACCTCGCTCTCGATGCGGTAGCTCGCGATCTGCCGGCCGATCAGTTCGGAGGGCCCGCCCGCGAAGGGGCCGGTGTCGCCCGGCATCAGGGTTCACCGTCGGGGGCGACGATGCGGGTGGTCCCGTGGCCCCGGTCCCCGGCCGCGGGCTCTTCGTCGGCCGCGTACGTGCTCAGGCGGGTCCCGTCGCCGTACATCCACCGCCCCTGTTCGGCGTCGTACAGCCACACGGACTCCCCGTCGACGACCACGCCGATCCTCAGTCCCCGGGTGCGGCGGAGGAAGGACTCGCCGTCGAGGCCGGCTCCCGCGAGTTCCTCGACGGCCGCCCGGTACTGCGCGAGCGCCTCCTCGGCGCGCCGGAGCAGCGGGCGCGGGTCGGCCGCGCTCGCGAGCGGGCCCCCGGTGGCGGGCGGGTCCGGGGGTACGGCGACCAGGAAGCGGCCGTCCACCCAGGCGGACCAGCCGTTGGCGCACCGGATGTGTCCCCAGTCGCCGCGCCGCTCCCCGAGCTCGACCGGCAGCAGCGGGTCGAGGGGCACCGTGGGACGGGCGGGGTCGGGGGCCTCCCAGGCGGGCATGCCGTGCTGGGGGACGACGTGGGTGGGCCGGAAGCCGGAGGTCGTCATCGCGCCGCCTACTTCCGCATCACGGCCGGTTCGTGCCGACGCAGCAGCCGGGAGACCAGGAACCCGAAGAGGACCGACAGCACGACGAGCATGCCGACGTCGAACAGCCACCCCCCGGGCGAGTGCCGGAACAGCGGATCGCCGGTGAGCGCGCCGGGCGCGAGCCGGGCCAGGTCGATGGTCCCGGCCATGGCGGCGAACGCCCACCGTGAGGGCACCAGCCACGACAGCTGCTCAAGGACGATCTTTCCGTGCAGCGACAGCTGGGCGCCGCAGAACACGACCTGGACGACGGCGAGCAGCACCAGCAGCGGCATCGTCACCTCTTCCTTGCGCACCAGCGCCGACACCACCAGGCCCAGCATCATCGCCGTGAAGGCCAGCAGGGCGACGGCGACGGTGATCTCCACCAGGGGCGGCATCAGCACGCCCTTCCCGCCGGGCGCGTCGAGGTCGACGCCGAGCAGGGCGACCAGGGTGAGCACGACCGCCTGGAGGACGGTCACCGTGCCCAGGACAACCACCTTGGACATCAGATACGCCGATCTGCACAGGCCGACGGCCCGCTCGCGCTGGTAGATCACCCGTTCCTTGACGAGTTCGCGCACGGCGTTGGCGGCACCGGTGAGCACTCCGCCGACGCACAGGATCAGCAGCGCGCTCGTGGCGTGGTCCCCGGTCAGTTCGCCCCCGGCCAGTACGCGGGCCATGGCTCCCATCACGAACGGCAACGCGATCATGACGGCGAGGAAGGTGCGGTCGGCGCTGAGCACGACCGTGTAGCGGCGGACCAGGGTGCCGAGCTGCGCACGTCGGCTGCGCGGTCGCGGCGGGGGCGCCACGGCGACCGGGCCATGGCTCGGCAGCCGGGGCTGCGCACTGGAGTCGACCACGTACCGCAGGCGGAACGGCGAGCCGCGGTACTCCCCCGCCCAGTCCCGGTCCTGGTCCCGTTCGAAGGCCTCGAAGGCCTCCGGCCACTGCTCGAAGCCGAAGAAGGCCAGGGCGTCGTCGGGTGGGCCGTAGTAGGCGACCCTGCCGCCGGGCGCGAGCACCAGGAGCCGGTCGCAGACGTCGAGGCTGAGGACGCTGTGGGTGACGACGATGACGGTCCGGCCGTCGTCGGCGAGTCCGCGCAGCATGTGCATCACCGAGCGGTCCATCCCGGGGTCGAGGCCGGAGGTCGGCTCGTCGAGGAAGAGCAGGGACGGCTTGGTGAGCAGTTCCAGGGCCACGGAGACCCGCTTGCGCTGTCCGCCGGACAGACTGTGCACGGGCTGTCCTGCCCTCTGCTCCAGGCCCAGTTCGCGGATGACCTCGTCGACCCTGGCCCGGCGCTCGGCCTTGGCGGTGTCCTCGGGGAAGCGGAGCTCGGCGGCGTAGGAAAGGGCGCTGTGCACGGTGAGCTGGGCGTGCAGGATGTCGTCCTGGGGGACGAGGCCGATGCGCTGGCGCAGCTCGGCGTAGTCGCGGTAGAGGTCGCGGCCGTCGTACAGGACGGTGCCCCGGTCGGCGGGCCGCTGCCCGGTCAGGGCGCCCAGCAGCGTGGACTTGCCGGCCCCGCTCGGGCCGACGACGGCCAGCAGGCACTTCTCCCCCACCGGGAACGACACACGGTCCAGCAGCGTCTTGCGGCCGCGGTCGACGGCGACCGTGAGGTCCTGTACGTCGAGGGAGACCTCACCCGTGTCGACGTACTCCTGCAGCTGATCGCCGACCAGGCAGAACGCCGAGTGGCCGATGCCGACGATGTCGCCGGGGCCGAGGGGGGCACGAGTGACGGGCCGGCCGTTGAGGTAGGTGCCGTTGTGGCTGTCGAGGTCGACGATCTCGTGCGTGCCGTCCGGCAGGGCGCGCAGCTCGGCGTGCCGGCGGGAGACCACCAGGTCGTCGATGACCAGGTCGTTGTCGGCGGCGCGGCCGATGCGCACGGTACGGGCGGGCAGCGGCCGTACGCTCGCGGGCTCCCGGAAGGTGCCGGTCAGACCGGGCATCGATACCCCCGAGGGGCGCTCCGCGGCCTGCGGTGGGCGGCTGAACAGGACGGCGCACGGGCCGTCGGCGGGGTTGCCGAACCGGATGACGCTGCCCGGGCCGACGCCCCACTCCTGGACGCGGCGGCCGTCGGTGTAGGTGCCGTTGGTGCTGTGCTCGTCCTCGAGGGTCCACTGGCCGGCCTCGGGCCGCAGCACGGCGTGGTGCCACGAGACCCGGGTGTCGTCGAGGACGACGTCGGACAGCGGGTCGCGTCCGACGTGGTAGTCGCGGCCCGGAGCCATCACCGTGGAGCCCGTCTCGGTCGCCAGCACGAGTTCGGGCGCGGTCGGCGCGGCCAACCCATCCGCCATGCGTGAATTCTACCGATTCGCTCACATGTACGCCGATCCCGTGCGCATCAGGGTCGGCACGTGACCCCCGTCAGGCGTCAGGCGACCGGCATGACGAGCGCCGGCGCGGCCCGCTGCATCCGCAGCGCGTCGACGGACTCGGCGAGCAGCTCGTACTCGGTGGTGTCGTCACTGGTGGCGATCCGCACCAGCCGCCCGCCGGCCAACTCGTCGGCCACCAGCTCCTGTCGCTCCACGTCGGCACACCAGGCACGCAACAGGCCGGGCACGTCGGGCGCGCCCTCGGCGACCGGCACCAGCGCGCTCGGCGGGAAGTGCGGACTCTCCGGGCTGGGGTCGAGTCGCTCGGCGATCCAGGAGGCCCGATCGCGCAGCCACCACAGGGCCAGCGCGAGGGTGGGCGCCCGATAGGTGCCGAGCGGTACGCCGATACGCCGCCCGTCGCACACACCGTACGCGGTGACATGGCACAGGAATTCGTCGTGCACGGTTCACTCCCCCGTCGCATCTCTCTCTTGCCGGTCGGGCCTCGCTTTCCGTGCGGCTCCTGTGCGGTGAACTGCCCCTGACATTCGAGTATGTTGACTCCTGAAACACTGTCACCATTACTTTCGGCCAGTCTCTTGGCATATTCACCGCCCCCGTTGGCCGAAATGTGACGGGCGGGCCACCGGTCGGCATTACCTGCGGAGTAATCGACCCTTCCGGCGGACCCGGGCATGGTTGGTCGCACCGGATCGGCGAAAACCGGAATCCGGTTCCTGACCAGCAGATACGACCTCGACGGAGGCTGATTTCACATGTCCGCGAACATCGACCGTTACGAGAACGCCGTCGCCCGCTACTTCGAGGCCTGGAACGCGGCCGAGCCGGAGGCCCTGGCAAAGACGGTCGCCGCCGCCTGGACGGCGGACGGCAGCTACACCGACCCTCCCCCAGAGGGGGGGACCCCCAGCCGACGTCCGCGGCCACGAGGCGATCGCGGCGGTGATCACGGCCGCCCACGCCCAGTTCCCCGGCTTCGCCTTCCGGCTCGCCGGCGCCGTCGACGGCCACCACGACACGGCACGCTTCTCCTGGGAGCTGGTGAGCGAGGCCGACGGCTCGGCGCCGGTCGCCGGATCCGACGTGATCACGCTGGACGCCGAGGGCCGGATCAGGACCGTGCTCGGATTCCTGGACCGGGTGCCCGCCGGGGCGTGACGGCCGGTGCCTCGATGAGTTCCGCCGCCCGCGGTGGTCTATTGAGTCGTCTCTTGAATGGGAGACCGTCGAGATCACCGCGAGCGGAGGACACCATGGGCGTGACCGGGAAACTGAAAGCGGAATTCACCGCGGAACTGCGCAAGAGCCCGAACAAAGGCGGCTGGACCTATGTCGTCCGGCCGGAATCCGTCGAATTCTTCGGCACCCGGGGACTGGTCAAGATCCGCGGGACGATCGACGGGCACCCTTTCGAGAGTTCGTTCATGGCCCTCGGGGACGGCACGCACAAACTTCCCGTAAAGGCCGAGGTACGCAAGGCCATCGGGAAGGAGGAGGGCGACCCGGTGACCGTACGCCTCGAGGAGCGCCTCGGCGCGTAGGTCACCGTGCCGCCCGCGTACTACGGCTTGACGAGCGCGTCGATCCGGGCCAGCTCCTCCGCGTCGAAGTCGAGGTTGCGGATGGCGCCGACGCTGTCCTCCAGCTGCTGCGGGCTGCTCGCGCCCACGAGGGCGGAGGTCACCCGGCCGCCGCGCAGGACCCAGGCCAGGGCCAGCTGGGCCAGGGTCTGGCCGCGGGACTTGGCGACCTCGTCGAGGGTGCGCAGCCTGGCCACCAGGTCCTCGGTGACCGCGTCCGAGTTCAGGAAGGGGCTGTCGCTCGCGGCCCGGGAGCCCTCCGGGATGCCGTCGAGGTAGCGGCCGGTCAGCAGCCCCTGCTCCAGCGGGGAGAAGACGATGGAGCCGACCTGGAGCTCGTCCAGCGCGTCCAGCAGGCCCTCGTCCTCGGGGCGGCGGTCGAGCATCGAGTAGCGCGGCTGGTGGATGAGCAGCGGGGTGCCCAGCTCGCCGAGGATGCGGGCGGCCTCGCGGGTCTGCTCCGCGGAGTAGTTGGAGATGCCGACGTAGAGGGCCTTGCCCTGCTGGACCGCCGAGTGCAGGGCGCCCATCGTCTCCTCCAGCGGAGTCTCCGGGTCGGGGCGGTGCGAGTAGAAGATGTCGACGTAGTCCAGACCCATCCGGGTCAGGCTCTGGTCGAGCGAGGACAGCAGGTACTTGCGGGAGCCCCATTCGCCGTACGGGCCGGGCCACATCAGGTAGCCGGCCTTGGTGGAGATCACCAGCTCGTCGCGGTAGGGCGCGAAGTCCGCCTTGAGCGCCTCACCGAAGGCCGACTCGGCGGCGCCGGGCGGCGGGCCGTAGTTGTTGGCCAGGTCGAAGTGGGTGACACCGAGGTCGAAGGCGCGTCGCAGGATGGCCCGCTGGGCCTGGACCGGGCGGTCCGGGCCGAAGTTGTGCCACAGTCCGAGCGACAGCGCGGGGAGCTTGAGGCCGCTGCGTCCGGTGCGCCGGTAGGGCATGTCCGCGTAGCGGTCGGGGTGTGCGGTGTACAACGCGACTCCATGAGGGATTGGCGCAGGATGTCAGATTCAGGACATCCGGTTCAGGACATCAGGTTCAGGGAACCGCTACCCACTCTCGCGCGGCCCACGGGCAGTGGTCCAACAGAAGAATCCGATGGAATTCAGCGGATACGCTTCTCAATCATGGAACTGCGCCACCTCCAGCACTTCGTCGCCGTCGCCGAGGACCAGCACTTCACCCGGGCCGCCGAACGGCTGATGGTGTCCCAGTCGGGCCTGTCGGCCTCGATCCGGGCGCTGGAGCGGGAGCTGCGGGCCCCGCTGTTCGTGCGCACCACCCGCCGGGTGACGCTGACGGAGGCCGGGCGCGCGTTGCTTGCCGAGGCGGAGCGGATCCTGGCGCAGGTCAGGGCCGCGCACGAGGCGGTGGCCGCGGTGCAGGGCGTGCTGCGCGGCACGCTGGCGCTCGGCACCGAGCAGTGCATCGCCGGAGTGCAGGTGGCGGCGCTGCTCGCCGCCTTCCGGCGGCGCCACCCGGACGTGGAGATCCGGCTGCGGCAGGCGGGGTCGGGCGCGCTGGCCGAGGAGGTCGCGGCCGGGCGGCTGGATCTGGCCTTCGCCTACCGGACGGAGGCGGACACCGACCAGTTGCGCTCCGTGTCGCTGGCCGGCGAGCCGATGACGCTGCTGTGCCACCCCGCACATCGCCTCGCCATGGCCGGCGCCGCGGTGACGCCGGAGGAGGTCAGCGGCGAGGTCTTCGTCGACTTCCATCCGGACTGGGGCCCGCGCCGCACCACGGACGCCGCCTTCGCCGAGGCCGGGGTGCGGCGAACGGTCGCGCTGGAGGTCAACGACGTGCACAGCCTCCTCGACCTGATCGACGAGAACCTCGGCGTCGCCGTCGTACCGCGCCACTTCCGGCACAAGCGGGAGTCGCTCACCGCACTGCCCCTGAAGGGCACCGGCGAGACGGTGTACGAGACCGCCGCCCTGCTGCCGCCGCCCCAAGGCACCAGTCCGGCGGCCCGGGCACTGATGGCTCTGCTGGAAACAGGCGGCGCGTGAGCGACGGCTGCGCGATGGTGGACGTATGTATGCAAAGGACGTCCTCATCGACGCGTACAACCGCATCCAGGAAGAAGTCCACTCCGTGGTCGAGGGGCTGGGCCCCGACGACCTCGCCGCCCGCCCCGGCGCGGACGCCAACTCCATCGCCTGGCTGGTCTGGCACCTCACCCGGGTCCAGGACGACCACATCGCCGACGCCTTCGGCCTCGACCAGGTATGGCTGTCGCAGGAGTGGGAGAAACGCTTCGGCCTCGACCTGCCGCGCCACGACACCGGCTACGGCCACACCTCGGCGAAGGTCGCCAAGGTGCGGGTCGACTCCGGAGACCTGCTGACCGGCTACTACGACGCGGTGCACGAACAGAGCCTCCAAGCCCTGCGCGGCCTGACCGCCAAGGACCTGGAGCGCGTCGTCGACACCCGCTGGGATCCGCCCGTCACCCTGGGCGTGCGACTGGTCAGCGTCCTGTCCGACGATCTCCAGCACGTCGGACAGGCCGCCTACGCCCGGGGGCTGATTCAGAGCGCGGCCGCGTAGCCCGGCAGGACGACCTCCTCGATGAGGGCCTTGCGCTCGTCGAACGGGATGAACGCGCTCTTGACGGCGTTCACCGTGACCGTGCGCAGGTCCTCGAGGGTCCAGCCCGCCTGCTCCACGAGCAGCGACATCTCACGGGTCATCGTCGTCCCCGACACCAGACGGTTGTCGGTGTTGAGGGTGACCCGGAAGCCCAGGTCCTTCAGGGCAGTGATCGGGTGCTCGGCGATCGAGGTGGCGGCGCCGGTCTGGAGGTTGGACGTCGGGCACATCTCCAGCGCGACGCGGCGGTCGCGCACCCAGCCGGCGAGATGGCCGAGCTTGCCGTCGACGATGTCCTCGGTGATGCGCACACCGTGGCCGATGCGCTGGGCTCCGCACACCTGGAGGGCCTGGTGGATGCTGGGCAGGCCGTGGGCCTCGCCGGCGTGGATGGTGAACGGCACGCTCTCACGGCGCAGGTGCTCGAAGACGGCCAGGTGGTCGGCGGGCGGGAAGCCGTCCTCGGCGCCGGCGATGTCGAAGCCGACGACACCGGCGTCACGGTAGGCGACGGCCAGCTCGGCGGCCTCGCCGACGCGGTCGAACATCCGCATGCCGCACAGCAGGGTGCCGACCCGGACGGGGGTGCCGACGGCGGCCGCCTTCGCCATACCTGCGGCGAGGCCCTCCTGCACGGTCTCCACGACCTCGTTCAGCGTCAGCCCGCCGTTCAGCATCAGCTCGGGGGCGTAGCGCACCTCGGCGTAGACGACGCCGTCGGCGGCGAGGTCGAGCACGTACTCCTCGGCGGTGCGCAGCAGGCCCTCGCGGTTCTGCAGCACGGCGAGGGTGTGCTCGAAGGTGGCGATGTAGCGGACCAGGTCTCCGGAGTTGGCCGCGTCGTAGTACCAGGCGGCGAGCGCGTCGGGGTCGGTGGTCGGCAGGGTGTGGCCGACCTCGGCCGCGAGTTCCACCACGGTGGCGGGGCGCAGACCGCCGTCGAGGTGGTCGTGCAGGACGGCCTTGGGGAGGCGTCGGAGGGTGTCGGCGTCTATGCGGGGGGCGGTCATGGGCGGTCTCTCTGTGGCAAGTGGGTCAGATCCGCTGCTCGGCGGGCTGGAGCAGGTCCCAGCGGTTTCCGTACAGGTCCTGGAAGACGGCGACCGAGCCGTACGGCTCGTGGCGCGGCTCCTCCAGGAAGGTCACGCCCGCGGCGCGCATCCGGGCGTGGTCGCGGGCGAAGTCGTCGGTGTGCAGGAAGAACCCCACACGCCCGCCCGTCTGGTCACCGACCCGGCCGCGCTGCGTCTCGTCCTTGGCCCGGGCGAGCAGCAGCCCGGTGCCCTGCCCATCGGCGCCGGTCGTCCCGGGTTCCACGACGACCCAGCGAGAGCCGTCGGGGCGTGGGGCGTCCTCGACGAGGCGGAACCCGAGCGCCTCGGTGTAGAAGCGGATCGCCTCGTCGTAGTCGTCGACGACGAGGGTGACCAGGGCGATGCGTCTCATCGGGGCCTTTCGGTACGTACGATTGACGGGAGAGGTTATACGTAAAACCTCACGCACGCCAGTCGCTCTGCGACCGGTCGGGAATCACGGGTCGCTGCGCGGTCGGAGTTCTGTACCTACTAGTATGTACCGGCTGGTGGGAGTACGGCCGGGTTGGCGCAGTACACGGGGGACACGGCGGCCCCGGCCTAGGTCTCCGGGCCGTGCCGCAACCGGTCTCCGGCCCGAGGCGCGGTGGACCGCCGCTCGCTAGCGTGCCCGCCATGAAGATCACCGGCGCGCCGCGCACCTCCGGACAGCGCAAGCACGACGTACTGGCCCGCCTGGAAGAGGAGATGGACATCTGGGTGGCCACGGCGGACGCCGACGGGGTCCCGTGCCTGGTCGCGCTGTGGTTCGTCTGGGACGGCGAGGCCCTGTGGCTGTCCACCCGGCCGGCCAATCCCACCGGCCGCAATCTGCGGAGCGGTGGGCGGGCCCGGCTGGCGTTCGGGGACACCCAGGACGTCGTGCTCGTGGACGGTGATGCGGAGATGTTCACCGCGGTGGACGTGCCGGGGGCGGCGGCCGACGCGTTCCGCACGAAGACTGGCTGGGATCCCCTGGGGGACAGCGCGGAGTACGTCTACTTCCGGGTGCGCCCGCGTGCGGTGCAGGCGTGGCGCGGGGAGCACGAGCTGCCCGGCCGGCACCTCATGCGGGACGGGGTCTGGGCCCCGCGCCCCCTCAACCGGCCTTCTGACGAAGGGCGTTGAGCCGCCCCACCTCCTCGTCCGTGAGGCGCAGCGCGCCGGCGGCCACGTTCTCCACGACGTGGTCGGGGTTGCCGGTGCCGGGGATGGCGAGTACGTGCGGGCCCTGTCGCAGGGTCCAGGCGAGCCGTACCTGGGCGGGGCCGGCGCCGTGCGCGCGGGCGATGGCGAGCACCTCCGCGTCGTAGGAGGTGGCCGCGCCCCGCGCACCTCCGTCACCGGCGATGGCGAAGAAGGGCACGAAGGCGATGCCCTGTTCGCCGCAGAGCCGCAGAACCTCGTCCGTCTCGGGCTCGCGGAAGTCCAGACCGTACTTGTTCTGCACGCTCACCACGGGCGCGATGGCCTGCGCCTCCGCAAGGTGCCGGGGTTCGACGTCCGAGATGCCGAGATGGCGGACGAGACCCGCCGTGCGCAGGTCGGCGAGTGCGCCGAAGTGCTCGGCGATCGAGTCCTGGCGCATGCGCCGCAGATACACGAGGTCGAGGTGGTCGCGGCCGAGTTGGCGCAGGTTCTCCTCGACGTGCGCGCGCAGGTCCTCCGGCCGGTCCAAACCGCCCCACTCCCCCGCGTAGTTGCGGAAGGGGCCGACCTTCGTGGCGATGACGAGGTCGTCGGCGTATGGGGACAGCGCGCTGTTGATGAGCTCGTTGGCGGAGCGCAGCGAGGAGAAGTAGAAGGCGGCCGTGTCGATGTGGTTCACGCCGAGTTCGACGGCCTTGCGCAGGACGGCGATCGAGCGGTCGCGGTCGCTCGGTGTGCCGTGGTGGAAGGCGGCGCTGCCCGTCAGCCGCATCGCGCCGAAGCCGACGCGGCCGACGGTCAGGTCGCCGAGTGTCCAGGTGCCCGCCGCGTCCGCGGTGATCGTCTCAGAGGTCATCAGCGGAGTCTCACACACGCCCCGGACAGCGGAACGGGCACTTTGCACAGCCGTGGAGCAGCCCGGCGGCTTCAGCCCAGGGGCTTCTCCAGCACGGCCTTGCGGTGGCTGAACGTCTCAATGGAGTACCGGCCGTGATAGTTGCCCATGCCACTCTCCCCCACGCCGCCGAACGGCAGGTCGGAGACGGTGAGATGGGCGAGCGGAAGGCCGTAGCCGAGGCCGCCGGAGGAGGTCTCGGCGGCGATGCGGCGGCGGGTCTCGTCGGACTCGGTGAAGACATACAGGGCAAGCGGCTTGTCGCGGTCGTTGATGAAGTCGACCGCCTCGTCCAGGCCGGGCACGGTGACGATCGGGAGGATCGGGCCGAAGATCTCCTCCCGCATCACCGGCGAGGCGGGGTCGACGTCGGCCAGGACGGTCGGCGCGATGTACTTCGTCGTACGGTCGGTGCTCCCGCCCACGACGCCCCGGCCCGAGTCGAGCAGGCCGTCGAGCCGGTCGAAGTGGCGCTCGTTGACGATGCGGCCGTATTCGCCGGAGGCGGCCGGTTCGGTGCCGAACAGCGCCTCGACGGCACCGGCGAGCGCGGGTTCCAGGGCGGCGGCGGTCTCCGGGTCGGTCAGGACGTAGTCCGGGGCGACGCAGGTCTGGCCGGCGTTGAGGAACTTGCCGCGGACCAACCGGTCGGCGACGACGGCGAGGTCGGCGCCGCGGTCGACGAACGCCGGTGACTTGCCGCCGAGTTCGAGGGTGACCGGGGTGAGGTGCTCGGCGGCGGCACGCATCACGACGCGGCCGACGGTGCCGTTGCCGGTGTAGAAGATGTGGTCGAAGCGCTCGGCCAGCAGGGCCGTGGTCTCCGGGATGCCGCCCTCGACGACGGCGACCGCGTCGGCGTCGAGGTACGCGGGCAGGAGACCGGCGAGCACGGTGGAGGTGGCCGGTGCCAGCTCGCTGGGCTTGACGATGACCGCGTTTCCGGCGGCCAGGGCGCCGACCAGCGGGGCGAGGAGGAGCTGGGCGGGGTAGTTCCAGGGGGCGATGACGAGGACGACGCCGAGGGGGTCGTACTGCGTCCAGGCCGTCGCGTCGGCGCCGAGGTGCGCCGGGACGGGGGCGGGCTCAGGGCGCAGCCACTCCGCGAGGTGGTCGAGGGTGTGGTCGATCTCGCGGATCGTGAAGTCGATCTCGGTCCGGTAGGCCTCGGTGGAGCTCTTGCCCAGGTCGGCGTGGAGGGCGGTGGCCAGGTCGGGGCCCTTCTCCGTGAGCATCTCCCGCAGGCGGCGCAGCTGGGTGGTGCGCCACTCGACGGGCTTGGTGCGGCCGGTTCGGAAGGTGGCGCGCAGCCGAGCCACGGCCGTTGCGGGCTGCTCGGGGGTCTCGTTCACGGTGCCTCGCTGGTGGTGGGCGGGTCTTGCGACCCGCCGGTTCGGTCATGAGCGGTCAGCTCGTTGTACTGGCCAACCTTATCTGGATGCAATTGCCAACCTTTCATGCACCGAAATACATTCCGCGACACGGGGAGCTACTTTCCGCGACGATCCGATCACATCACGCGTACGTCCTCTCGGCAGTCGAGCAGCATCGGGGTGACCGACGCGGACGAGGCCCTGTTCGCCTTCACCGAGGCGCAGGAGCAGCCGGGCCTGCGGGCGTCGCCGCCGATGCGGCTCGCGACACTCACCGCCGCGCACACCGTGTCGCTGGAGCTGGACGGCCTGTGGCTGCCGGAGGAGGCCCTGGCCCTGCGGTCGCCGTACGACCGCTGGGCCCCGACCGACCGGCCGAAGGCGGTGAACGCCTCACCCGCGGTGTTCGGGGTCGCGCGGGCGGCGCTGGACCTGCTGGATGAGGAAACCGCCGCGCCGCTGCGCACCCGCGTCGACGAGGTACGGCGCCGGGCCTACGCCCTCGCCGACCACCCCGTACCTCACGAGCACCTGGCGGACCGCCTGGTGCTCAGGACGCAGGCGTACGAGGTGATGCGGGCGGCCACCACCGCGGCGGTGGCGGCCGGCGGCGGCCGTGCGCCGGCCTTGACCAGCAAGGCCCAACGCCTTGCCCGCGAGGGCCTGTTCCTGCTGGTCCAGGGCCAGACGACGGAGTCACGCCAGGCGCACCTCGACACCCTTGCGGGCAACGCCGGACAGGTCCTTGGGGGCGCTCAGGACGCGAACGGCACCTGGGCCCAGGGAGCCGCATCCTGCCGGAACGGGTGCTTCCACGCTCCCTCCGCGGCCAGCCGCGGCAGCACTCCCTCCCCGAACCAGTAGGCCTCCTCCAGATGCGGATACCCGGAGAGCACGAACTCCTCGATCCCGAGGGCCGCGTACTCCTTGATCCGCTCGGCGACCTCCTGGTGGCTGCCGACCAGCGCCGTGCCCGCGCCGCCGCGGACCAGTCCGATGCCCGCCCACAGGTTGGGGTGGATCTCGAGCCCGTCCCGGCCACCGCCGTGCAGCGCGAGCATCCGCTGCTGCCCCTCGGACTCGCTGCGCGCCAGCCCCGCCTGCACGGCCCTCACCGTCTCGGGGTCGAAGCCGTCGAGCAGCCGGTGCGCCTCCGCCCAGGCCTGCTCGGAGGTGTCCCTGGTGATGACGTGCAGCCGGATCCCGAAGCGGAGGGTACGGCCCTCCCTCGCGGCCAGCCCCCTGATCCACGCGATCTTCTTCGCGACCTGGGCCGGCGGCTCGCCCCACGTGAGGTAGACGTCGACGTGCTTGGCGGCGACCTCGCCCGCGACGGGGGACGACCCGCCGAAGTACACCTCGGGCACCGGATCGGGCACGCGCGCCAGCTTCGCGTCCTCGACCTGGAGGTGCTCCCCGGCCAGGTCGACGGTCCTGCCCTCCCACAACTCCCTGACGATCTGGAGGAATTCGCCGGTACGGCGGTAGCGCGCGTCCTTGTCGAGGAAGTCTCCGTAGGCACGCTGCTCGTGGCTCTCGCCGCCCGTGACGACATTGAGGAGCAGCCGTCCGCCGGTCTGCCGCTGGAAAGTGGACGCCATCTGCGCCGCGAGGGTGGGCGAGACGAAGCCGGGGCGGAAGGCGACCAGGAACTTCAGGCGTTCGGTGTTCTGGCTGACCATCGCGGTGGTCAGCCATGCGTCCTCGCACCAGGCCCCGGTCGGCGTCAGCGCGCCGACGAAGCCGAGGTCCTCGGCGGCGCGGGCGATCTGACTCAGATAGGCGACCGTCGGCGGCCGGTCCCGTCCGGAGGCGGTGGCCGGGGTGCCGTGGCCGCCGCCGACGACGTGGCGGCTGTCGCCGTTGGTGGGCAGGAACCAGTGGAAGGTGAGGGACACCTGGGGTCTCCGATCTGGGCGGCGGCTAGAGGAGGCCGTGGCGGGGCGGCTGCGTCCCGTTGAGCACGTACCGGCCGATGTGCTGGGTCTTCCAGCGGATGCGCTCAGCTCGCCGCGGCCAGCAGCGGGGTGCGGCCCAGCACGGCCGAGAACTGGTCGACCACCTGGGTGAGCGCCTCGGTGGCGGCCGGGGCGACGGTCAGCGAGCCGTTGTCGTGCACGGTGATGTCCTTGTCGAGGGTGAACCAGCCCTGCACGATGTGCGCCGCCCCCATGGAGTTCAGGACCGGCCGCAGCGCGTAGTCGATGGCCAGGACGTGCGCGGTGGAGCCGCCGGTGGCCAGCGGCAGCACGGTCTTGCCGGTGAGGGCGTACTGCGGGAGCAGGTCGAGGAGCGCCTTGAGGACACCGGAGTACGACGCCTTGTAGACGGGGGTGCCGACGACGACACCGTCGGCGCGCGCGAACAGCTCGGTGGCCTCGACGATCGCCGGGTGCCGGAAGTCCGCGCCGAGCAGTGCCTCGGCGGGGATGGTGCGGACGTCGAGCGGGATCACCTCGTGGCCCTGCGCGACCAGCCGCTGGTCCAGGTGGCGCAGCAGGCGGTTGGTGCGGGAGGAGGCGGAGGGGCTGCCGGAGACGGACAGGACGGTGGCCATGGGTCCTCTTTCGGGACGGCGGGGCACCTCCGTGCGGGAGGCACCGCTGAGGGAAGCGGTCAGGAGTACCAGGTGGGTTCGGGCAGTTCGCCCTCCAGGACCCGGCGGCCGACCTCACGCCGCTTGTGGGCGACGCGGTCGCGCGATTCGGAAGGTCAGGCGTGCACGGCGACGGAGTCGGGCTCCCCAGCCGGGAGTTGGGCCTCCAGCTCGCGTACCAGGGGCAGCACCCGCTTGCCGAAGTACTCGACCTCCTCGTGGTAGTGCAGGAAGCCCAGGAGGAGCAGGTCGACGCCGAGTTTCTTGTAGGCGACGATGCGCTCGGCGATCTGCTCGGGAGTGCCGATCAGGCCGGTGCGGAAGCCGTCGTTGTACTGGACGAGATCGGCGAAGGTCGAGTCCTGCCACATGCCCTTGCCGTCGGCCGTGGACCGGCCGGCCTGCTTCACGGCCGCGCCGAACCCTTCGACGGCCTCGCCGTCGGCCTGCGCGACGATCTCACGGAGGGTCTCGCGTGCCTCGGCCTCGGTGTCGCGGGCGATCAGGAAGCCGTTGAGGCCGAACTTCGGCGCCGTACGGCCCGCTCGGGCCGCCGATTCCCGTACGTCGTCGATCTGCTCGACGACGCCGTCGAAGTCCTTGCCGTTGGAGAAGTACCAGTCGGAGACCCGGCCGGCCATCTGCCGGGCGGCGGTGGAGTTGCCGCCCTGGAAGATCTCCGGGTGCGGGCGCTCCGGGGTGTTGAGGGGCTTGGGCTTGAGGGAGAAGTTTCGCAACCGGTAGAAGTCGCCGGCGAGTTCGGCGTGGTCCTCGGTCCAGATCTTGCGCAGGGCGCTGATGAACTCCTCGGAACGGCGGATGGGGGTGCCCCCGGTTCGAGCGAAGCCGAGAACTGGGGGAGTTCGTCGTGCTCCAGCCAGGGCTCGCCGAGGGCGGTGAACTCGCCCTTGAACCAGCCGCTGACGACGTTCACCGCGAAGCGGCCGTTCGAGAGGTGGTCGGCGGTCGCGCCCAGCTTGGCGAGGACGCCCGGGTGCCACAGACCGGGATGGACGGCTGCGATGACCTTCAGGCGCTGGGTGGCGAGGAGCAGGGCAAGGCTGAAGCTGGTCGACTCGTGCTGGTACTCGGCGCCGTAGCCGGCCATGTAACGGACCTGGCTGAGCGCGTACTCGAAGCCGTTGTTCTCGGCGAGGACGGCGAGTTCGCGGTTGTAGTCGTATCCCCAGTCGGTGCGCTGCTCGATCTTGCTGGTGACGAGTCCCCCGCTGACGTTGGGGACCCAGTAGGCGAATTTCACGGGCGCTGTGGACATGCGGAACTCCAGTTGCGGAATTTCGGGAACGCCGAATTCACACGGCGCGATGATCTCTGCGTTCAGGCAACGGAAGACGACGCACGTCCGCCCGACGACAGAGAGGGAAGAAGGTAAACGCGGCGAATCAGAAGGATTCTCGGGCCGCGGCGCAACAGGAGGCGCTGGAGACGCGCGCGAGGTCGACATGGCGTCGCCGCGTGAGGTCCAGTCGCATCTTCATGCCGTCGATCGTGGCAGCCGCCGGTCGGGGCAGTCAAGGAAAACCCGACCGGTCTCGTATCGCGGACCATTGAATTTCACGAAGGCATGACAGGGAAACCCTTGAACCGCCCCGGAAAGCGCCAGCATTCTGCTGCCGTGCGGACAGAACAGCTGGAATACATCGCGGCGGTCACCAGACTCGGTTCCCTGCGCCGGGCCGCCGAGGAACTACGCCTGTCCCAGCCCGCGTTGAGCGAGACCGTGCGGAATCTGGAACGCGAGCTCGGCGTCGATCTCCTGGAACGCAAGCGCTCCGGCGCCAGGATGAGCGCGTCGGGCCGGGAACTGCTGCCGCACATCGTCAATGTGCTGGACGCGGTGGACCGGTTGCGGGCAGTGGCGGGCGAACAGCACCGCATCAGCCGCATGGTGCGGCTCGGCACGGTGAACGCGGCGACCGTGCCGCTGCTCATTCCGGTGGTGCGGAACTTCCGCGGCACGCATCCCCTCACCCAGGTCGAGGTGGTCGGCGCACAGCAGACCGACATCCACCGTGCCCTGCTGGAGGGCGCTTTCGACCTCGGGCTCGTCAACCACCTGGACGGCGACGACATGCCGGCCGGGTTCGAGTCGACCGAGCTGCTGCGCGGGCGGCCGGTGGTGTGCGTACGCCCGGACAGTCCGCTGGCGTCCCGGGCGGCGGTGACGCCGGACGACCTGCTCGCGGAGCCGCTCATCGGCATGCGGTCGGGCTATGTGATGCACCGCTACGTCCATCGCCTGCTGGGCGGGCGTGGTCCCGCGTTCGCGTATTCCCGACGAGGACTGACCCACGTACACACGGCCAGTTGTCGTGCTCAGTCGTCGTCGTGCCCGGGAACCACCACGAGGAAGGCGTCCGACTTCAGGTCCATCACCACGGTCGCGGGCTCGCCCTGCGCACGGCGGGCCGCCGCGTACTCCTCCGCCGGCCATGATCCGCGCGGGGCTCCCGCAGGAAAACGCTCCAACACCTTCGCGCCCATAGCGGCAGACACCTCCGGAATCGACCATCGGCCATCGGCCGATACTCCTGTCTCTCGTACGAACCGCCTGCCCCGGATCGGCGCGATCATGTGCGGGACCCGGCGTGCGCGTGCCCAGCGGGGAACCGCCGCGGGCAGGTCGGTCGACACCGCGCCGTCCTGGGACCGCTTTCCCCGCGCGCGGCTCCTCCCGGTCGCTCGCTGTGACACGCGGTCGTACGGAAACCCGTACGCCGCATCCGGAGCGGCCCTGCGCGGGGAAGTGATGAGGGAGACACGAGGGGGGAAGCGACGCGAAGGGCCGAGTCCACGTGATCGAAGACGACAGCACTGCCGGGCTGCGCTCCCTGGTGACCGGCGCCACGGGGTACATCGGCGGCCGGCTCGTACCGGAGCTGCTCGCCGCGGGCCACCGGGTGCGCTGCCTGGCCCGCTCCCCCGACCGGCTGCGCGACCACCCGTGGGCGGGCGACACGGACGTGGTGCGCGGCGACGTCACCGACGCCGCATCCGTCGCCGACGCCATGCGGGACGTCGACGTCGCGTACTACCTGGTCCACGCGCTGGGCAGCGGCAAGGACTTCGAGCGGACGGACCGCGCGGCCGCCCGTATCTTCGGCGAACAGGCCAGGGCCGCGGGCGTACGGCGCATCGTCTACCTCGGCGGCCTCACCCCCGCGGGTGTCCCCGAGCGGGAGCTCTCGCCCCATCTGCGCTCGCGGGCCGAGGTCGGCCGCATCCTGCTGGACTCCGGGGTGCCGACCACCGTGCTGCGGGCGGCCGTGATCATCGGCTCGGGCTCGGTCTCCTTCGAGATGCTGCGCTACCTCACCGAACGTCTGCCCGTGATGGTCACGCCGAGCTGGGTGCACACCAGGATCCAGCCGGTGGCGGTACGGGACGTGCTGCGCACCCTCGTCGGCAGTGCCCGGATGCCCGCCGAGGTCAACCGCGCCTTCGACATCGGAGGTCCTGACGTCCTGACGTACCGGGAGATGATGGTGCGTTACGCCGCCGTCGCGCGCCTGCCGCACCGTCTCATCCTCTCCGTGCCGATGCTTTCCCCGGGGCTGTCCAGTCTGTGGGTCGGCCTGGTCACGCCGGTGCCCGCGGCCATGGCCCGACCGCTGACCGAGTCGCTGCGGCACGAGGTCGTGTGCCACGAGCACGACATCGTCCGTCACGTCCCCGACCCGCCGGGGCATCCGATCGGCTTCGACGAGGCGGTCCGGCTGGCCCTGCGGCGGGTGCGCGAGGCGAAGGTGACGACCCGGTGGTCCTCCGCCTCCGTGCCGGGCGCCCCGAGCGACCCGCTGCCCACCGACCCGGACTGGGCCGGGGGCAGCCTCTACACGGACGACCGCGAACTGACGGTCGACGCCTCGCGCGAGGCGCTGTGGCGCGTGGTCGAGGGCATCGGCGGAGAGAACGGCTGGTACTCCTTCCCCCTGGCCTGGGCCGTGCGCGGCTGGCTGGACCGGCTGGTCGGCGGGGTCGGGCTGCGCCGCGGGCGCCGGGACGCGGCGCAGCTGCGGGTCGGCGACTCGCTGGACTTCTGGCGGGTCGAGGAGATCGAACCCGGGCGTCTGCTTCGGCTGCGGGCCGAGATGCGGCTGCCGGGTCTGGCTTGGCTGGAGATGTACGCGGAGACGGACGACGACGGCCGCACCCGTTACCGACAGCGTGCCCTGTTCCATCCGCGCGGGCTGCTCGGCCAGGCCTACTGGTGGAGCGTCTCCCCCTTCCACGCCCTCGTGTTCGGCGGCATGGCCCGCAACATCGCGCGGGCCGCGGTGGCGGGCCCGGTCCCCCCGGAGAGGGAACGTGCGCCCACGGGATGACGTGTGCATCCGCCGGGCGCCCCGGGCCGGAAGCACCTCACCGGCCCCCACCCTTCTCCGGAGCTTCCCTCATGAACGTCTCGGTCGTCCTGTTCACCTCCGACCTCCGTCTGCACGACCATCCCCCGCTGCGGGCCGCCATCGAGGGCTCCCGTCAGGTCGTGCCGCTCTTCGTGCGCGACCGGGCCGTGGAAGGCTCGGGTTTCGCCGCGCCCAACCGGCTGGCGTTCCTCGCCGACTGCCTGCGGGACCTGGACGCGGGCCTGCGCGAGCGCGGCGGGCGGCTCGTCGTGCGCTCCGGCGACGTCGTCGAGCAGGTCTGCGGGGCTGCCGCCCAGGCGGACGCCGACGAGGTGCACATGGCGGCCGACGTGAGCGGCTACGCGCACCGGCGGGAGGAGCGGCTGCGGCGCGCGCTGGAGGGACAGGGCGTGCGACTGCACGTCCACGACACGGTGACCACGGCCGTCGGTCCGGGAGCGGTGACGCCAACCTCCGCGGACCACTTCGCCGTCTTCACCCCCTACTTCCGGCACTGGTCGCGGCAGGCGCTGCGCGACACCCTCGGCGCGCCACGCGCCGTACCGGTCCCGGACGGCGTCGGTTCCGAGGAGCTGCCCTCCCGTGGCGGCCTGGCCGGAGTGTCGGAGGGTCTCGCCGCCGGCGGCGAGACGGAGGGCCGGAAGCGGCTCATGGCCTGGCTCCGCGGTGGTATCACCGGCTACGAGGACAGCCGCGACGACCTCGCCGGCGACGCCACCTCCCGTCTCTCGCCCCACCTGCACTTCGGCACCCTCTCGCCCATCGAACTCGTCCACCGGGCGCGCCGCGCGGGCGGGCCCGGTGCCGAGGCGTTCGTACGGCAGCTCGCGTGGCGCGACTTCCACCGCCAGGTGCTCGCGGCGCGCCCGGAGGTGGCCACCGCGGACTACCGCACCAAGCGGGATCGTTGGCGGTCCGAGCGGACGGCGCGGGAGGACGTGGCGGCATGGCGGGAAGGCCGCACCGGCTACCCGGTGATCGACGCGGGGATGCGCCAGCTCCGGTACGAGGGCTGGATGCACAACCGGTGCCGCCTGCTGACCGCGAGCTTCCTCGCCAAGACGCTGTACGTCGACTGGCGGGTCGGAGCCCGGCACTTCCTGGACCTGCTGGTCGACGGCGATGTCGCCAACAACCAGCTCAACTGGCAGTGGGTGGCGGGGACCGGCACCGACACCCGCCCCAACCGGGTGCTCAACCCGGTCACCCAGGCCAGGCGCCACGACCCCGACGGGGCCTACGTACGACGATGGGTACCGGAACTGGCACACATCGAGGCGCCGTTGGTGCACGAGCCGTGGAAACTCCGGGGCCTGGACCGTGCCGCACCGGACTACCCGGAGCCGATCGTCGACCTCGCGGACGGACTGGCCCGCTTCCGACAGGCCCGCGAACGCGGTTGAGGCGGCGTGCACGAACCGCACGCCGGGCGCCTACCATCCGTGGCCGCCGGATCCTCCGTGTCCGTGTCCGCCGTGCCCTCTGTACAGACCGGCCAGCATCTCCACCGCGTCCTTCAGCACGCTCGGCCTCGCCATCCCGTCCGCGGAGCGCCCGAGCCAGCCCGGACCGGCGAGCACCACCAACGGCTGCCGGCGCGCGCCCTTCACTCCCCACTGGGCGGCGGCGACACGCTGGGCCAGCGGCAGGGGCGCCGAGGAGCGTGCCTGCGCCCACAGCACCACGGCCGCGGGGCCCAGCCGGTCGACCGCGGCCGTGAGCGCCTCCGCGGGTACGGCCGCCCCGAACATCCGGGTGGGGATGGCGAGTTCACTCAGTCCTGCGTTGAGCGCCTCCAACGGCAGGGTGTGCTGCTCGCCGGGCACGCAGGCCAGTACCACCGGTCCCGGGGCGGCGGCGTCGCCCTGCCGTACCGGGGGACGGGTGTGCCGGCGCAGGGTGCCGGACACATGCCAGGACAGGAGGTGTTCGACCTCGACGTAACGGTCGCCGGACGAGGCCCACTTGCGTCCCACCGCGTGCAGCGTCGGCACCATCACCTCCTGCCAGGCGACCGTCAGCCCGTGTTCCTCAATCGCCGCGAACAGCTGCTCCTCGACCGCCGGGGCGTCGAGCCGGACTGCGGCGCGGGCGAGGCCGCGGCACTCCTGGCGTACGTCACCCAGGGGCAGCGGGCCGGCCGCCCGTGACCGTGCACGGCCCGACGGTCGCGGCGCACCAGGGGCGTCGGCATCCGCATCGGGCGTGGCGGCGCCCGGCTGCCCCTTCGCGGCACGGGCCGCCTCGGCGGGCGGCACACCGGCGGACGTCAGCCGGCACATCGTCTCCAGCGTCGCCACGTCCTGCCGGGTCCAGCGCCGGTGGCGTCCGTCGGAACGGAGCGCGGGACCGATGCCGTACCTGCGGTCCCAGGAGCGCAGCGTGGTGGGTGACACCCCCAGCCGGCGTGCCACGGCACCGGTGGTGAGACCTGTCCCGGGGGCGTACTCGCTCGCGGAAGCACCCATGGGGCGACTATACGATGCAGAACCGATGCAAGTTGAAGGGATTGCCCTCGCGCTCGCACGATGACGGCACCGGGCCCGCCGGCGGTGCTGCGGGCCGGTCCGTCCGACGTGAGGAGCCGCCGTCATGAGCCCGCATCCGAGCGCCCCTCCGTGGGTCCCCCCGGCGGAGTCGTTCGCCGACGAGAAACTGGCGCGGGGCCTGGTGGCAGGCGACGAGGCCTGCCTGACCGCCGCCTATCACCGCTGGTCGGCCCTGGTGCACACGCTCGCCTGGCGCTCCCTGGGGGACGCGAGGGAGGCGGAGGACGTCACGCAGCAGGTGTTCCTCGGTGTGTGGCACGGCCGCCGGGGCTACCGGCCCGAGCGCGGCACGATCGCCGGGTGGATCGTCGGCATCACCAAGCGCAAGATCGCCGACGCGCTCACCGCGCGCACCCGCCGCGCGGACCTCGTATCCTCGGCCGGCGCCGCGCTCGCGCTCTCCGAGCCCGCGGAGCAGCGTCCCGAGGCCGTCCTCGACCAGGTGCTCGTACGCGACGGGCTCGCCCGGCTCCCGGCACCCCAACAGCGGGTGCTGCGACTGACCTTCTACGAGGACCTGACCCAGACGCAGATCGCGGAGCGCACCGGTTTGCCCCTCGGCACGGTCAAGAGTCACGCGCGGCGCGGGCTGCACCAGTTGCGCCGCTGTCTGCGACAGGAGATGTACGCCTGAGAGGAGAGCGGGCGGAGGCGCGCCCCGGGTACGAGCCGAGCTTGCCGCGGCGCGAGGTCGGCCGGGCGCGGTCCGACCTCTCCGCGGCTCACCGCCCACTCCGCCCAGCTACACATAAAGGCGAAATAAGGGCAGAATGTACGTACGCGGCGCTTACCGCATACCGCACCAGACGCGGTCAGGCCCGATAGTCAAAGGAGACGAGTCATGGCCAACGTCTCGCCCACCAGAGGTGACATATCCACTCACCCTGATATTTCCGAAATGCGGGCACGGTACGCCCGCATGCTCGGTGGTCGTGATGTGGCGCTCGTGGACGGACCGGTGTTCCTGCTCGGTCTGTACTGCGCCGTATCCCCTTGGATACTCCACTACACGACGAGCCAGCCCGCGCTCGCGCCCCACAACCTGATCATCGGCGTCGCGATCGGCCTGCTGGCTCTCGGGTTCACCGCCGCTCCGGAACGCATGTACGGGCTCAGCTGGGCCATGTGCGCACTGGGCGTGTGGATGATCATCTCGCCGTGGGTCGTCGGCACGAGCCCCGACACCGGTGTCGTGCTGAACAACATCATCATCGGCGTCCTTGCCCTGATCCTCGGGTTGGTGTGCGCGGTCACGGCGGCGAGGAGCGCCCCCAGGTCGTAAAAGTCCCGCACCTACCGCAGGAGGCGAATCACCCTGCCGGCCGGTCCGCACCACGCGGACCGGCCCGCTCGTGCCCGTTCAGCCGTTCGGCACCTGCCACGGGTCCTGCGGCAGCGGGCTGCCGGTCTCCAGGAGGGACTTGAGGTTGGAAAGCACCGCCGGCCAGCCGGCGGACACGTCGGCGAGGTCGCCCTCGCTCGTGAGGTTCTCGTGGGTGACGGTGAGCCGGACGATGTCGGCGTGCGGCTGGATGTCGAAGGTGACCCGGGAGTGCTTGTCCTCGCGCCCCTCGTGCTCGGGTGCGGCCCAGGTGGTCACCAGCCGGGTCGGGCGCTCGCTCTCCACCACGGTGCCGACCACGTCGGCGACGCCGGAGTCGTCCGTGCGGACGTGTTCCCAGCGTGAACCCGGCTGCCAGTCCGAGACGTTGCGGTGGCCCCAGTACGCGGCGGTCAGGTCTGCGTCGGTGAGCGCTTCCCAGACCTTCTCGGGCGTGCTCGCGATGTAGGTGACGTAGACGAATGTGGGCTTGTCGGTCATGGCTTCCTCGGCTCGTTGCTTCACGGCGCCGAGCGCGCGCAGGCGCGGGCGCTCGAACTTGTCGATCCACCGCTCCTGGATCTCGTGGAGCGGGACCGGATTGAGGTAGTGCAGCTTCTCCCGCCCCCGCCGCACGGTGGCGACCAGGTTGGCGGCCTCCAGGACGGCCAGGTGCTGCGTCACCGACTGCCGGGCCATGGCGAAGTGCTCGCACAGCTCGCCCAGCGTCTGCCCGTTCTGTTCGTGCAGCCGGTCCAGCAGCCGTCTGCGCGTGCCGTCGGCCAGCGCCTTGAAGACCTTGTCCATCCTTGAGTCGTCCTCTGATCGCACACCCAAAGTTATGCAGGCAATTACCTGCATGTCAAGCGCAGGTGACTACCTGCATGTCGGAGCAGCACGGCGCACCGGAGCGCCGCCCATGGACGCTGCGGCGCGCCTGCGCAAGGAGTGCGGTCAGGTTCCGGCGGGCTCCCCCTCGGGCGCGGGCGCGGCGGCGTACTCCTCGCTGATCTCCTTCTCCCCGAACGGCCACACCTTCTCCATTGATGCCCAGATCACGAACGCCACGCAGCCGAGAGCGAGCCAGGCCAGGGACCATTCGATGGGGTGGCGGCCCGGGGAGTTCTTGTCGGCGTAGCCGTAGATCACGCACCAGCCGGCGAAGGCCAGGATGCTCGGCAGCGGATAGAGCCACATCCGGTACGGGCGGTCGAGGGTCGGCCGACGCCTGCGCAGGACCGTCAGCGCGACGATCTGGGCCAGCGCCTGGACGATCACCATCACCGTGGTCAGGAGCTGGATCAGCGTGGCCAGGTCGGTGTGACGGCCGATCAGGAAGCCGATCGCGGTGATCACGCCCATCGTGGCCAGGCCCAGCGTGGGGAACCGGTGCCGGGGGTGCAGCTTCTCGTACGGGCGGAAGAACACCCGGTCGCGGGCGGCGTCGTACGGCACCCGCGAGCCGCCGAGCAGGCCGGTGAACACCGAGGCGAAGGCCGTGATCAGGATCAGGACGGTCACCGTGTCGGCGGCGCCCTTGCCCCAGGTCTCCTCCAGCACCGCGGAGGCCACCGAGGTGGCGGCGATGTCGTGCGGGTCGGCCATCCGGCGCCAGTCGATGACACCGAGCGTGCCGATCTGCAGCAGCAGGTAGATCGCCATGATGCCGAGGATCGAGAAGAGGATGGAGCGCGGCAGCGTGCGGCCGGGGTCCTTGATCTCGGCGCCCATGTAGGCGGTGGTGTTGTAGCCGAGGTAGTCGTAGATGCCGATGGTCAGGCCCGCGGCGAAGCCCAGCCAGAAGTGGTCGCTCGTCAGGTCGAAGGCGTGCGCGGGGTAGGTGAAGGCGAGATGCGGGCTGAAGTCGGTGGCCGCGGCGACGATCACCAGCAGCACCGAGGCGATCATCACGGCCCACATCACGGCGGTGATACGGGCGATGTGCTCGATGCCGCGCCAGAGCAGGATCACCACCAGGGCGATGACGCCGAGGCCGATCAGGTCGCCCGACGTCCGGCCCAGGTCGGGGGCCAGGTAGCCGAGGTACTGGACGAAGCCGACCACGCCGGTGGACATGATCAGCGGAATGAAGAGCATCGCCGTCCACACGAACAGGAACGGCATCAGCCGCCCGGTGCGGTACTGGAAGGCCTGACGGAGATAGACGTAACTGCCGCCGGAGCCGGGCATGGCGGCGCCCAGTTCGGCCCAGACGAGCCCGTCGCACAGCGCCAGCACCGCGCCCGCGACGAACCCGATGACCGCCTGGGGGCCGCCGAACGCGGCGACCATCAACGGGATCGTCACGAACGGACCGATGCCGCACATCTGGCTCATGTTGATGGCGGTGGCCTGGAACAGGCCGACGCGGCGGACGAAGCCACCCGAGGGTGGCGGGCTACCGGACATGGGGACTCCTGACGCGCGGCAGGGAGTGGAGCTCGCCCGGCGGGGCCGAGCGGCCGAGTGCCCGATATAGTTAAGGAGACTTACTAGACGCGTCAAGTATGCGCGGGGATGCACGAGAATGGTCCGATGCCCGCAAGCGACGCCGTAGAGCAGCAGGAACAGCCCTGGAACCGGCAGCGCCTGCGCAGCACGAACGAGCGGCTGCTCCTCGACCGGTTGCGCGGCCTCGGTGCCGCGTCACGCGCCCAACTGGCCCGTGAGACCGGACTGTCCAAGCCGACCGTGTCCAGCGCGCTCGCCTCGCTGGAGGCCGCCGGACTGGTCCGCGAGGTCGGCACCCACGCCCCCGAGCGCGGCCGTACGGCGGTCCTGTACGCCCCCGACCCGGCCGCCGGGTACGCGCTGGGCGTGGACGTCGGCCGTAGCCGGCTGCGGGTGGCCGTCGCCGACCTGGACGGCACGCTGGTCGCCCGGGCCGACGTGCGCAACCGGGCCCGCGGCTCCGGCGCTCTGGCGGACCTGATCGTCTCCGCCGCCCGCCAGGTGGTGGCCAACTCCGGCGTGGATCCGGCCGAGGTGGTGCACGGGGTGGTGGGCACGCCCGGGGTGTACGACGAGAAGCAGCGCCGGGTGCGGTACGCGATGCATCTGCCGGGGTGGGGCCGCGCCGGGCTGCTGGACCGGCTGCGGGAGGAGCTGGGCGTCCCGCTGGAGGTGCACAACGACGCCAACCTGGCCGCGCTGGGCGAGTACACGTACGGGGTCGGAGCGGGCAGCCGGCTGTTCGCGTACATCCTGATCGGCACCGGTCTCGGCATGGGGGTCGTCAGCGAGGGGCGGCTGTTCACCGGCGCGCACGGGCTGGCCGGGGAGATCGGGTTCCTGCCCTGGCCGGGGCAGTCCAAGCCGGAGCGGCTGGAGGACGCGGTGTCGGGAGTGGCCGTGGTGGAGGCGGCGCGCGGGTTCGGGATGAGCGGGCAGCTCACCGCGAAGGCGGTGTTCGACGCGGCGCGGCACGGCAACCCGGCCGCGCGCCGGGCGGTGCAGCTCGAGGGCGAGCGGATCGCCCACACGGTGGCGGCGGCCGCCGCCGTGCTCGACCCCGACCTGGTGGTGCTCGGCGGGGGTGTCGGCCACAGCGTGGACCTGCTGCTGGGACCGGTCCGGGAGCACCTGCGCACGCTCACGCCACTGCGGCCGAAGATATCCCCGAGCCGACTGGGTGAGGACGCGGTGCTGCTCGGCGCGGTGGCGACGGCGCTGGGGACGGCGCGGGACATGGTGTTCGAGCGCAGATCGTCCGCGCCGTGAGCAATTCACACCCCGGGCCACGGTGATTGACACGACCCACCCCGCGACCTAGCTTGAGCCGAGTTAGTAAAGTTTCCTAACTTTACGTGGCTGGAGACCGCCGTGTTCCCTCGCCCCGCCGCCCGCCGCCGCCTCGCCACGTCCGCCCTGGCCCTGGGTCTGGGCCTGCTCTGCTGCTCGCTCAACACGGGCGCGTGGGCCGAGGCCCGGCATCCGGCGCCGCCGCACGGGCAGGTCCGGACCGCCCGTGTCCCCGCCACTGCGGGCACCACCACCCCGCTCTCCGGCTTCGCGATCCAGTCGACGGCGAAGGTGAGCGACGCACCGTCGGCCATCTCCTCCCCCGGCTATCCGGTGACCGGCTGGTACCCGGCCGGGCCCCGCTCCACCGTCCTCGCGGCCCTGCTCGCCGACGGCGTCTACGCCGACCCGTTCTACTCCACCAACCAGCAGAAGATCCCGAAGGCCGACTTCCAGGTCCCCTGGTGGTACCGCTCCGACTTCACGGTCACCGACCCCGGACAGCGCACCTACCTCGACTTCAGCGGGGTGACGTCGGCGGCGGACGTGTACGTCAACGGCAAGCAGGTGGCCGGGACCGCGGACGTCACCGGCACCTACACCCACCACGAGCTGGACGTCACCTCCCTCGTCAGAGCGGGCACGAACACCGTCGCCTTCCGCATCCAGCCCAACCAGCCGAACAAGAACCTCACCATGGGCTGGCTCGACTGGCTCCAGCCGCCGCCCGACCAGAACATGGGCATCGTGCGCGACGTCCTCGTCCGCCACGGCGGCCCGGTCGCGCTGCGCGACGCGCACGTGGTGACGAGGCTGGACGTACCGTCGCTGGCATCGGCGGACCTGACGGTCAAGGCGCAGGCCCGCAACGACTCCGACGCGGCCGTCATGGCCGAGATCGCCGGAAGCATCGGCGGAACGTCCTTCACCAGGACCGTCGCGCTCGCCGCCCATGAGACGAAGACCGTGATCTTCACCCCCGCCGACGTCCCCGGCCTGCACCTGACGTCCCCGGAGGTGTGGTGGCCGGCGGGCATGGGCGGACAGCCCCTGTACGGCCTGGCCCTGACCGCGTCCGTCGCGGGCACGGTGTCGGACACCGCGCACGAGAGTTTCGGCATCCGCGACGTCCAGGCGCCGCTGAACTCCGACGGCTCCCGCCAGTACCGGATCAACGGCCGCAGGCTGCTGGTCAAGGGCGGCGGCTGGTCACCGGACGAGTTCCTGCGCTGGGACGGCACCTACGTCGAGGACCGGCTGAAGTACGCCGTCGACCTCGGCCTCAACACCATCCGGCTGGAAGGCCACATCGAGCCGGACGAGTTCTTCGACCTCGCCGACTGGTACGGCATCCTCACCCTGCCGGGCTGGGAGTGCTGCGACAAGTGGGAGGGCCAGGTCAACCCGAGCGAGTCCGGCGAGAAGTGGACGTCCGCCGACTATCGCGTCGCCAAGGCCTCGATGGCCGCCGAGGCCGCCCGGCTGCGCGACCACCCCAGCGTGCTCTCCTTCCTGATCGGCAGCGACGCCGCCCCCGACGCCACGATCGAGAAGAACTACCTGGACGCCCTGACGGCCGCCGACTGGCCGACCCCCGTGGTCCCGGCCGCCTCCGACAAATCCTCACCCCGGTCGGGGAGATCCGGGATGAAGATGACCGGCCCCTACGACTGGATCCCCCCGAACTACTGGTACACCAAGCGGGAGGGCGGAGCCACCGGCTTCAACTCCGAGACCAGCGCGGGCCCGGACATCCCCACCCTCGACACCCTGCGCCGGATGATGACACCCGCCGAGCTGGACACCCTCTGGAAGAACCCGGACGCCAAGCAGTACCACCGCTCCCCGTCCCCCACCTTCGGCACGCTCAAGCTCTACGACAACGCCCTCACCGGCCGCTACGGCGCCCCGACGAGCCTCACCGACTACGTGCGCAAGGCACAGCTCGCCCAGTACGAGGCCGTCCGCGCCCAGTTCGAGGCATACGGGCGCAACGCCACCGACTCCTCGAAGCCGTCCACCGGAGTGATCCACTGGATGTTCAACAGCGGCTGGACGTCCCTGCACTGGCAGCTGATGGACCGCTACCTCGACCAGGGCGGCGCCTACTTCGGGGCGAAAAAGGCGAACGAGCCACTGCACGTCCAGTACTCGTACGACGACCGCTCGGTCGTCGTGGTCGACAACCGGCACGCCTCCGCCACCGGACTCACCGTGCGAGCCACACTGTTCAACCCCGACGGCACACAGAAGTACGACAAGACGGTGACCGGGGTGACGGTGAGCGGAGACGGCGCGCACAGCACCGCACTGGCGCTGCCGTCGTCGGTGAGCGGGCTGTCGACGACGTACCTGGCCCGTCTGACGCTGACCGACTCGGCCGGCAAGGAGGTGAGCCGGAACGTGTACTGGCTCTCCACCGAGCCGGACACCCTCGACTGGGACCACACCGACTGGTACTACACGCCGACGACAAACTACGCGGACCTGAAGGGACTGGCCTCGATGGCGCAGGCGCCGGTGTCGGCCACAGCGTCGACGCAGTCCTCGGGCGACACGTCGACCACGACGGTGACCGTGCGCGCCACGGGGAGCACGAAGACGCCGTCGCTGCTGACGGACGTCCATCTCCTCGACTCGACGGGGAAGCCGGTCCTGCCGGTGCAGTGGTCGGACAACGCCGTCAGTCTCTGGCCCGGCGAGTCGGTGACGCTGACCGCCACCTACCGGACGGCCGACCTCCACGGCTCCGCGCCGCGGGTGCGGATCTCCGGCTGGAACACGCCGGAACGGACCGTCCCGGCGGCGTGACCAGGTGGGGCCCGGCACTGGGCCGGGCCCCGGGGTGTCAGCTCACGCCGAGTGCCGTGTCGTCGACGACGAACGACGTCTGCAGGGTGGAGCCCTCGGTGCCGGTGAACTTGAGCGTGACGGTCTGGCCGGCGTAGCTCGCCAGGCTGAAGCTGCGCTGGGTGTAGCCGCTGGCGGCGTTGAGGTTGGAGTAGGTCGCCAGGGTGCTCAGGACGGTCCCGGAGCTGTTGAGCACCTGGACCTTGAGCGTGTCATACGCCGTGCTGGTGCTCGTCTCCGCCGTGTCGATGTGCAGGTAGAAGCTCAGGGCGGCGGTGGTGCAGGCGGACGGGATGGTCACCGACTGCGAGAGCGTGTCGGTGGTGGCGGTGCCGTAGCCGTCCAGCCAGGCGTAGTACGAGCCCGTACGGGGCGACTGGCTGCTGGAGTTGGTGATGACGCCGCTGCTGGCGCTCCAGGTGGTGCTGCCCGACTCGAAGCCGCTGTTGCCCAGGAGCTGGGCGGCGGTGCACGTGCCCGAGCCGCCGTCGTCTCCGCCGCCGCTGCTGCTCCCGCCGGCGAGCCACTCGGTGGCGTTGAGGGCGAGGGGAGCGTTGGTGGCGCCGGTGTCGTTCCAGCCGTCGTACAGGGTGTTGCCGGACTGGCCGGTGCCGTCGTCGATGGGCGAGCTGTCGCCCCAGAATGCGACACGGCCGCTGCCGAAGGTGCTGGTGGCGAAGAAGGCGCCGGTGTTGCCGGAGTAGCCGCTGCGGTAGAGCAGGCCCTTGACGCTGGAGTTGTCGGCGGGCTTGAGGGTGGCGGTGGTGCCGCTGGCGATGAGGCTCTTGGTGACGGTGCCGAAGGAGCCGTGCAGCACGGGGTCGGTGCTGTCGCTGATGGCGGCCGGGTAGCCGGAGCTGATGCTGAGGGAGTCGATCGAGAAGCCGAACGGGTCAGTGGAGTCGACGCTGTTGTTCGTCATCAGGTCGTTGAGGATCTCGACCGCGTCCTCGCCGTCGCTGTTGCGGTCGGCACCCGTGTGGTCGGAGATCATGAACAGGCCGCCGCCGTTCTTGACGAAGTTCATGATCGCGGTCTTTTCGGCGGTGGTGAAGAGGGTGTTCGGCTCCGGCAGGACCAGCGTGTCGAAGTTCGACAGGTCGGTCGTCGTGGAGCCGCCGTAAGTGAGGGCGCTGGTGGCGGTCTTGAGGCTGTAGTCGCCGGTCTTCTGCAGGGCGACACCCCACGACGAGAGCGCGCCGGTCCAGTCCGTCTCCGAGGACGGGGAGGAGTCCTGGGAGAGCGGGTCGGGCTTGCTGGTGGAGATGATCCAGTCGGCGTTGCCGGCCTCCTCGGCGTGGCCGTCGTCGAACAGGATGCGGTGGGGGGTGGCCGCGTGAGCCGGCGCGGCGCCGGTCGAGACCTGAAGGGCGGCTCCGGTGACGAGCAGCCCGAGGCCGGCCAGGCCGGTGATGAGTCTTCTGCGGCGGGACCTGCTGGATCCGAGCATCCGTCAAACCTCCGTGAGGGTGGGGAAATTGCGGGTGCGGGCGCCAAGTCTTCGCGCGTAGACCGAAGGTGGGGGGTCTACACGCGTGGAACGATTGAAAGGTACATGGCATCAGTGCGCAAGGACCATCAAGCGCGGGCAATAACCGGAAGGGACTGCCCCAGCCTCGAGTGGGCAGATGCAGTACAGCGAGGGTCCGACAAAGAGGGGCGGAAATGGAGATCTCGAGCATCTTCAGTGCCATCGTCATCGGCATCATCATCGGTGTGCTGGGACGGCTCGTCGTCCCGGGGCGCCAGCGCATCGGCATCCTGTGGACGATCGCCGTCGGCATACTGGCCGCGTTCGTCGGGTCGGCGATCGCCGCCGCGTTCGACGTGGCCGACACCAAGGGCATCGACTGGATCGAGTGGCTCATCCAGATCGGCCTCGCCGCGCTGGGCGTGGCCGCGCTGGACCGGTCCCGGGCACGACGGTAAGGCTGGCGCCAGGCTTTCGGGGCTTAGGTTCAAAAGGGGCGGGCGGCGGCTCTTGGAAAGTACGAAGGCGCACCCCTGGCGCCAGGGGCCGCTGCCTGGCGGGCTGCCGTAAATCCCGTTGCGGGGCGGTGCCCCGGTGCGGTTGGCTGCTGCGGCTCGCCATCCACCGACCCAACGAACCGTGACGGAGTCACCTTGTCCCTGCGCATCACCCCGCTCGTGGACCCCGAGCCCGGCCCGTCCAGCCGCCGTCTGGTCTGGCTGGCCTCCGGCGTCGACGGAGGGCCGGTCGGGTCCGCGTTCCTGCGGCTGTTCACCCGGGAGGGTCAGGAGCACCTCGCCGAGCTGGAACTCGCGGTGCACGGTGCGGAGCGTCGGCAGGGCGTCGGCACCCGACTGCTGGACGCCGCCCTGGCCGCGGCGCGGACGGAAGGCCGGCGATCGGTGGTCGCCCAGGCCGAACAGGGCTCCCCCGCCGACCTGTTCCTGGCAGCGCGGGGCTTCCGGCCGGTGCTGTCCCTGACGTACGCCCGGCTACCGCTGGCGGACGCCGACCTCACCGCCCTCGACGAACTCGCCGACCGCGCCCACCCGGGCTACCGGCTGACGGAGTGGGAGGGCACCGTGCCGACCGAACTGGCGCGGACGTACGCCGACTCGCGGCGCGCCATGGACGACATGCCGATGGAGGACACCGACTACGGCACGGTCGTATGGGACGTGGAACGCGTGGTCGCGGTCGCCGAGGCGGTCGCACGGCGCGGCGACCTGCTGCACACCGTCGCCGCGGTGGACGCGGCGGACGGCTCCGTCGTCGGCTTCTCCGAACTGGTCGTGCCGGGCGATGGCCGGGGCGACGGACAGCACTACGGTACGGCGGTGCTCCCGGAACACCGCGGCCACGGCCTCGGCCGCTGGATGAAGGCGGCGTCGATCCGCCGGGCGCGCGAGCGGCACCCGGAGCTGGGCGGGCTGCTCACCGACACGGCGGACAGCAACGCACCCATGCTCGCGGTCAACGACGCCCTCGGTTACGTCCCCACGCACAGGTCGGTGGAGTACCAGCACGACCTGTGACCCGGCGCGGCGCCGCCCTCACCCGGCGGACGTGCCGAAGCACGGCCCGGGTGACGTCACGTCAGGCCGAACCTGTCCGCCGAGGCGTCGACCTGGGCCGTGAACACCTACGCGTACGGCGCTGTCGTGCCCGGTGTGACGGAGAGCGGGCGCCAGGACCGGCCTGCTGCGGCCGCGGCGGCCGGCGCGCTACGGCACGTACACGTACGGCGTCGTCGTGCTCAGTGCGGTGAAGCCGAGACGTTCCAGGATGGGGCGGCTGTCGGCGGAGGCGTCGACCTGGAGGTAGCGGTAGCCGCGGTCGGCGGCGACGCGGGCGCGGTGGGCGACCAGGGCGCGGTAGATGCCCCGGCCGCGCCAGGCTTCGACGGTGCCGCCACCCCACAGTCCGGCGAACGGCGTGCCGGGGACCAGTTCCATGCGGGCCGAGCTCACGGGCTCATGGCCGGCGACGGCGACCATGGCGACGATCGTGTCGGGGGCGGCGGCGAGCCGGGCGAGCATCCGGTGGCGCAGCCGGGTGCTGTCCCTGCCGAAGGCCTTCTCATGTGCCTCGGCCATCAGGTCGACACCCGCGGCGTCGGTGACAGGCAGGATGCGGATTCCGGCCGGCGGCTCGGCGTCGAGGGTCAGACTCGCCACCTCGGCGATGACCAGCGTCTCCTGGGGCTCGGGGGTGAACCCGGCCGCCCCGAGCCGCCGCCCGAGGTCGGTCGGCAGGTCGTGCCCGTAGACCTTCCACTCGAACTCCCGGCCGAGCCGCGTGAAGTACTCGATCTGCTCGGCGATCGCCGCGTCGGCGCCGACCGCGTCCAGCGCTGACCACAGAACCCCGTTCCAGCCCTGTGCGGAGGCGACCTGGCGGACCACGTCGCCGACGCGTTCGATGCGGGCATCGGGGCCGTCGGGGCGGGCGCCTTCGCGCATGGCCCGGTCGTAGTGGGCGAGTACCGCCGCATGATTCATCTGATTCATGCACTCACCCCAGCATCGAGGCCCGGCCGGCTCAACGGATTTACAGCTGGTCGGCGTCCGGCCGCACCGCCGCGAGATATGCGCTCAGCCGGTCGCGGTAGCCGGCCAGGCAGTCGATGCGCGCCTGGACGCGGCCGACGTGGCCCCTCACGAGAGCGGCCGTCTCGGGGGCAGACAGGCGGACGGCAGGAGGATCTCGTGTACCTGACATCGCCGCAGCAACTGGCGGCCCGGGTGTGCGAATCAATACGGGGACGCCTGACGGAGGGCCCCACAGGGGAGGCCCTCCGTCGGACCGGAAGCGCTGGGCTGGTCCGGTCAGTACTCCGCACGCGGCCGGAAGCGCCGGTAGAGGGCTGCTCCGCCCAGGACCAGGGCGGCGCCGCCGGCGAGGGCCGGGAGGGTCTGGTCCGCTCCCGTGTGGGCGAGGGAGGAGACGGGCTCGCCCAGGTCGTGCGGTGCGGGCTGCGGCTCCTGGTGCGCCTTCGGCGGGACCGACTTCACCGGGGCCGCCGGGCTCGCGGGGGTGGCGGGGGGGTCGTCGGAGGTGTTCGTGGATTCGTTGCCCACGGTCGCGTTGCCGGCGCCGACCCCGGTCACAGTGTTGCCGCTGACGTTCACCGGGAGGTGGACGGGGAGCTGCACGACGTTGCCGGAGACGACGCCGGGCGAGTTCGCCGTCGTGCCCTGCGCCGCCGCCCCGCCACGTGCGGGTGCCCCGCCAGGTGCGGATGTCTCCGCCTCGGCGGAGTCCTCGTTGGCGCAGATGTTGCCCGCGGCCCGGTTCAGCAGCCCCGCCACGTTCACAGTGTTCCCGCACACGTTCACCGGAATGTGCACCGGAACCTGGATGGTGTTGCCGGAGATCACACCGGGCGAGCCGGCCGCGGAACCGTCCGCCGCGGAACCGGCGTACGCGGGGATCGTGACTGCCATCGCGCCGGAGGCGGCGGCTACGGCGATCACACCGTTTCGGGTAGCCCGTCTCATAGGTTCTCTGCCTTCCAGACATGGTCGCGGGCGCTCGCCCGCACCGGGTAGAACGCAGGTCGAACCATCGAAGTTATGGCTTACCGGCCTTTCACCCCATTGAGCGGCACAGCTGTCGAACAGGCAGCAATACCGTCGTATCGGTACCAACGGTGCCGGAGCGAGGTTCAGCGGGACCGCCGGGCGGCGAGGAGCGCCACGTCGTCCTCGTGCACGCCGAACGGTGTCGCGGTCGACCGGCACGGTGATCGACTCGTAGTCGCCGCTGGTGCGCGTTCTCCAGGTCGTCCAGGTAGCGGCGCAGATTGCTGACCTCCACACCGATCCCGCACACGCCGACGACCCGTCCGTCCGTCTCCAGCCGGTGGAAGACCACGCGCCACAGCCTGCGTCCCAGGCCCGAGGGGGACCCGGGTGGTTCCGGTCAGGGTCACTTCGCGGGACTGCCCGTCCGCGATCACCCGGAGCAGTACGTCGTCGGGGCTGTGCACGTCCGGCAGCACCTCGCCGACCGTCCGGCCGAGGAACGCGGTGGCCGGCACGCCGCTGCCCCGGCCCCAGGCCGGATTGACGTAGAGGTAGCGCAGGCGCTCGTCGGGGATGACGACAGAGGCCGGCGTTCAGCGCTCACGCGTCTTGCCTCGCTGTCGTGACCTGGTCACCCCCTCACCCATCGTGAAGTGAAGGTCCGGATGCCGCATCTCGGCCCGGGAAGGGCGCCGACGTCCTACCGCCCGACGCCGCCGCCCCGGCCCCGCTCGCCCGGAGGCGGGGCTTCTTGAGCCCGCCTATCGTGAGCGGGAGCGCCCGGTCCGCTGTGGGGCGCCCTGGAGGCATCGATGCCGGCAAAGCTGTCAGCGCGGCCCGCGATACGGCGCTGCGCGCTCGTCGGAGCCGTCGGGCTGGCCCTGGTCGGCGCGGGACTGCCTGCGGCGACCGCGCCGAGCCGGGACGGCGGCGAGCCCGATCTGTCCCGGTTCTACCGCCAGCAGGTCACCTGGTCGGCGTGCCAGGGCGACGGCATGCCCGAGGACCTGCAGTGCGGCAAGGTCACGGTTCCCCTCGACTACGCGAGGCCCGGTTCCGGCACCCTCGACCTGGCCCTGGCCCGCTACCGGGCGACGGGTGAGTCGCGGGGCTCGGTGCTGCTCAACTTCGGCGGTCCGGGCGGCTCCGGGGTCAGCGGACTGGCCGTCGGCAGCAAGGACTTCATGGGTCTGACCAACGGCTACGACGTGGTTTCCTTCGACCCCCGCGGAGTCGGCCGGTCCTCTCCCGTCAGCTGCGGCGAGAGCCAGGACGTGGCATGGACGGCCACCGGGGAGAGCCCGGACGGCCTTGCCGATCCGCAGGCCGTACTCAGGCAGCTGAAGAAGGCTGCGGACGCGTGCGCCCGGCACGCCGGGCCTGTGCTGCCGTACATAGGCACGGTGAACGTTTCGCGGGACATGGACGTCATACGCCAGGCGCTCGGCGACAAGAAGCTCAACTACCTCGGGTTCTCCTACGGGACGCGGCTCGGCGCGGTGTACGCGGCCCAGTTCCCGGACCGGGTGGGCCGGATGGCGCTCGACGGGGTGGACACGCTGACCGAGCCGCTGGCCGAGCAGGCGATGGCCGTTGCCGCGGGCCAGCAGGTCGCGCTGGAGGACTTCATCGACTGGTGCGTGAAAGATGTCGCCTGCCCGTTCGGGCAGGATGCGCGCAAGGCCAGGGAGCAGGTCGTACAGATCGTCCACTCGCTCGACGAGGACCCGGTACCGACGGCCTTCGGCGACCAGTTCTCCGGCCAGGACCTCGTGGGCGCGATCAGTCAGGCGCTCTACAGCAAGGAGTTCTGGCCCTTGCTGGAGCGGGCCCTGGTCCAACTGGTCAACGACGGCGACACGAGCGCGATCATGGGGTTCGTCTCCGGCGGATACGCGCTCCCGATCCGGCAGGAGACCGGAAAGCCCCCGATCCGGCAGGAGAACGTGAAGCCGCACTCCGGGCACAAGGCCGGCGGCCTCGTCGACCCGGACGACGTTCCCCTCGACAACCTTCCGGCGGCACTGATGGCGATCAACTGCGCGGACGACCCCGATCGCCCCGCCGCCGCGCAGGTCACCAAGGACCTCGACCGGCTGCGCACCGAGTACGACCAGGCGTCCGCGGTGTTCGGCGAGTACCGGCTCACCCAGGTGCTGATGTGCTACGGCCGCCCCAAGGGCACCGACTACATCCGCGACCACGTCAAGAACGTCCACACGCCGAAGATGCTCCTCGTCGGCACCCGCGGTGACCCAGCGACGCCGTACCGCTGGACCCTGGAGACGGCGAAGCGGCTCGGCCCGTCGGCCGTGGTGCTCGACAACAGGGACGACGGCCACACCGGGTACGCGTCCTCGAAGTGCGTGCATGGCAAGGTCGACGCGTTCCTGCTGTACGGCTCCCTGCCGGCGAGCGGCAGCTCCTGCGGCCCCGAGGGCGACGACTGAGCGTGCCCGTCCACCCGTACATGCCCGTGACCAGGGGGAAGTCTGCGCGGTCGACCGGATCCCCACGGTCGTCTTCGGGAACCTGGTCCGGGCCCCTCAGGCTGCGCGGCCGGTCACGAACCGGTCGATCGCCGCGGTGAGTTCGGCCGGCTTCTCCACCGGGAGTTCGTGGCCGGCGTCGATGATCCGGACCTCCGCGTCCGGGTACCCCTTGGCCATCCGGAGCATCTGCTGCACCGGCAGCTGGATGTCGTAGTAACCGTGGATCAGCAGGGTGGGCGTGTGGATCTCGCCGACCCGGTCCAGGACGTCGAAGGCCCGCATGGCGCCGTACAGCGTCATCACGACCTCCCGCGGGGTGTCCGCGGAGGACCGCACGTACTCCCGGATCTCCTCGCGCGGGTAGCCGGGGGCGAACGCCCGCTGGATGTTGGTGGCGACGAACAGCTTGAAGGGGACGAGGGTCGAGGCCGCCATCAGCAGGCCTCGCCCCCGGCTGTACGTCATCCGGCTGATGGAGCTGACCAGCACCATGCGCTCCACCCGCTCCGGGTGGGCAAGGGTGATGGTCTGGGAGACCATCCCGCCCATGGAGTGACCGACCAGCACGAACCGTTCGACCTTCAGGTGGTCGATGAGGGCGAGGACGTCCTTCGCCAGCTCCTCGATCGTCCGCACGCCCGCCCCGCCGCTGTCGCCGTGCCCGCGCAGGTCGAGCCGGATCACCCGGCGCTGCTCGGCGAAGTGCGCCACCTGGTGGTCCCAGCGGTGCCGGTTGGCGGTCCAGCCGTGGATGAACACCAGGGGCACGCCGGCACCGTCGCGCGGACCCTCGTCGTCGTACGTCAGGGCTGCGCCGTCGACTTCGAGCTGCGGCATGGGGGGCCTCCTGGAGTGCGGTCCGGCCGGTCCGGTTACTGTCCGGTACGGTAACCGGCCACCCCGGCAGCCGTCACCGCCGTTCGCCGAGGAATTCGAGGATGTGCCCGAACACGTCGAGGGCGGCGCCCCGGCCCAGGAACGTGTCCAGGTGTCCGTAGCCGGGGATCTCGGTGTACGTCACGCCCAACTGCGGCTGCCGGCGGGCGAGTACGTCGCGGCACAGCTTCTGCGAGTCCAGCCACAGTCCGTTCTCGCTGCCCGCGAGCAGCAGGACCGGGGTGTCGATGCGGCCGGCCGCGTCCAGCGCGTTGGGCGGCAGGGCCCGGTAGCGGTGGTCGGTGTCGTGCCAGCGGACCACGGTGCGGGCCAGCTCGATCCGGCGCAGGTGGGGCAGGATCCACAGCGGGGCGGGGCCGAGCAGCTCCGCGAGCCGGTCGTGGGTGGCGTCGGACAGGTTCTCGTGCACGAAGAGGGACGCGCCCGTGCCCCACGCCGAGTTGTGCAGGATCTGGCAGGTCGGGTCGGGGCAGCTGGCTCCGCGGGAGGCCAGCGCGAACAGCGGGGTGTACTTCGACCACAGGCCGACCTTGCGGAAGTCGACCGGGATGTGGTCGATCCGGGTCTTCAGCAGCTCCCCGGCCACCGTCATCCGCAGCGAGGTACGGCCCGCGAGCTTCGGCGTCAGGAAGACCCCCTGGGACACCACACCCGCCAGGCCCGGCACCAGGCCCGCCGTCATGCTCAGCGACAGGGTGAGCGAACCGATGCAGTGGGCGACCGCGAACAGCGGACGGTCACCGATGCGGGATCGGATGCAGGAGACGGCCTCGGGGATGTCGTACAGGGCGACGTCGTCGTAGGTGTACCGCTGTCCGGTCTCGTTGTACGGCAGCCGGCAACTGCCCCGCCAGTCCAGCAGCCACGGCTCGTAGCCCTCGTCGACCAGGACGTCGACCAGGTTGCGGGTCTCGGGCTGCAGGAACATGTCGGCGGACGCGGTGTGCCCGTGCAGGAGCAGTACGGCGGGCCGGCCGGTGTCTCCGGTCTCGACGCGGGTCAGACCGAGGCGGACGCCGTCGGACGCCCGGAACGGGATCTCCTCGACGGCCGCCGGGTCGAGGCGGTGGCGCAGGGGGCGCAGGGCGGTGGTGGTGCGGACCCGGCGGAGCGCCGGCCTGGTGGTGGTGGTGGTGCTGGTCCTGAAGATCATCGGCGGTGCTCCGTGGGGGTGGGGGTGCGGCGCAGGTCGAGCAGGTCCGCGGCGGCCCGGGCGAACGGGCCGAGCAGTCCGCGGCCCATCTCCAGGCCGAACCAGGCGAGCCAGGTCAGCTTGGCGGCCCGCTTCTCCTGACCGGTCAGGTGCGGGGCGACCTTGATGCCGTCGATCTGGTCGCGGACGTAGGAGTCGGCGGGGACGACGACCTCGCCGGCCAGTGTGGCCGGTTCGCCCTCGCGGCCGATCCCGACCGTCAGCGCGCGGGTCTGCCGCCACAGGTCGCGGCGGGCGCGGGCGTACTTGTGGCCCTCCAGCCACCACAGTCCACCGTCGGCGTCACGCAACCGCAGCCGGTAGCGCAGGAGTTGGTGACGCAGGCCGTGCTGCTCCGGGATTCCCTCCTCGGGGCGGACCCAGACGTCACCGCGCTCCACGCTCAGCGGTTCGGGGTGTACGGCCGGGCAGCGCACTTCGCCGGTGACGTCCACCCGGCGCTCCTTCACCAGCTGGTACATGCTCGCAATGGAGAGGGTGAGCGCCATCGAGCAGGGGGTTTCGGTGTCGCCGCCGCCGTCGACCGGGTGGACGCTGCCCTCGGTGGTCTCGGCGAACCACAGGTAGGGCTGGTCGTCCTTGTGCGGGAGGCGGGCCAGGCCGTCGTCGGCGAGGCTCTCGAAGGTCTTCATCTGTGCCTGGGCGTCGTAGCGGGCCGCGGGCGGCAGGCCGAGCGCCTCGACGAGCGCGGCGGTGCGGTCGTCGCCGGCGGCCGGGCCCTTCAGGGTCGCCTCGCACAGCTTGAGGGCGGTGGGGCTCTGCAACACCCGGTTCAGGAAGCCGAGTTCGGGTATCGGGTCGGTCTCGAGACGGACCAGGGCGTCGGCGCGCCACTCGTCCCAGTCCTGCACGCGCACGTGCATGCCGCCGAACGCCATGTCCCGCACGACGTCGTCGAGGGTGTTGGGCACACCGGTGAGGTTGTAGTCGAAACCCCAGGCGTCCGGCTCGCAGACGACGGCGACCGCGACGCGACTGACCCAGTCCACCGGGGCCGCGTTGAGGTAGCGGAAGGCGGGCACGGTGCGGAAGCGGCCGAAGGCCGAGATCAGGCCGCTGCTGAGGTCCTGCGGGTTGTACGCGCCGGTCCTGGTGTGGCCGCCGATGCCGCCGGGACGCAGGGCGGAGACCACCAGGCCGTGGTCGCGGGCGCGACGCAGCGCGACCTCGGCGGCCCACTTGGACTGGTCGTAGCCGGCAATGAGGCGGTCGGCGTGGGCGAGCGGGTCGTCCTCGCCCATGGATGTGATGCCGACCTCGTTGAAGACGGCGATGGAGGAGATGTGGTGCAGCGGCTTGGGCCGGCCGGTCGCGGCGAGTTCGGCCAGGGTCAGTGCGCCGAGCACGTTGCTGCCACGCAGAGACTGGTAACCGCGCAGGAAGTCCACGGCCGCCGCCACGCCGACGATGCTGTCCAGTTCGTGGGCGAGGGTGTGCCACAGCTCCTCGGACAGGCCCAGGCGCGGGCGCCGGATGTCGCCGGGCAGCACGGTGACCCGGCGACGGACCTCCGCCGACCAGGGCAGCCGGTAGCTCCGCAGCTGCTCGCCGAGCCGGGCGACGGCCGCCTCCTCGTCGACCGCGCGGACCAGGCAGTAGACGTGGGCGTCGCTGTGCCGCAGCAGGTCCAGGAGCATGTGGCTGCCGAGGAAGCCGGTGGCGCCGGTCAGCAGGATCCGGCGGGGCGGCAGCGGCTCGGGCACGTCGGTGAACGGCAGCCGGTCGGCGAGGGCGAGGTCGGCCAGGATCTGGTCGAGGTCCTCGCGACAGGCCCGGGTGTGCGGGGCGTCGGGGGTGGCCGTGGGGGCCGGGGTGGTGCGCGGGGCCGGGATGGGGAGGGTGCGGGGGGCGGGGAGCGGGAGGAGGCTCGGCGGCGCCGCGGCCACCTGAGCCCTGGGGACCGCGGGGGCGGCCAGAGCCGCGAGCGTCGTGGGAAGCGTCGTCGTCCCGCCCGCCGCCGCCCAGCGCCTGGCGAGGCTGACAGGCCGGGCGTCGGCGAACACGTCGTCGAGGTCGAGCTCCATGCCCAGGTCGCGCTCCAGCTCCGCGACGAGTTCCACGGCGTGGACGGAGGTACCCCCGGCGTCGAAGAAGTCGGCGTCCGGCGACAGACGGCCCTCGGGCAGGTAGCGGCCGGCCGCGGCGGCGATGGCGGCCGCCAGGCCGTCCACGTCCGGGCCCGGAGCCGAAACCAGGACCGGTGCCGGAACCGAAGCCGGAACCGGAACCGGCACCGGCACCGTCTGCGGCTGTGCCGTCGTGGTGCCGGCCGTCACCCGGGCCAGCAGTTCGGTCACGCTGAGCCCGCCGCCGCCCCGCTCGATCGACTCGGCGACCGACCGCCGCCCGGCGTCCTCGTTCACGTCACGCATGGGAGCCCTTCACGTTGCACACTGCCCTTTCCGTCATGTCCGTCAGGTCCGTCAGGTCCGTCACGGCCGCTCCCGCTCGCTCACTGCCGGCTCCAGGAGCGGAACGCACGCAGGTGTTCCGGCGTGGCCACGGCCTCCAGCCGCTCGTCATCCTGGTGGCCGCCGCCCAGCGCGGCGACCAGCCGACGAGCCGGTACGTTGCGCTCGGTGCGTTCCGCCGTCAGCCGGACCTTTGTGCAACCCAGTTCGTCGGCTCGGTCGGCCAGCCACTGCAACAGGCGTTCCTCGACCCCGCGGCCGAGCGCCCGGCAGCTCATCATCCAGGCGAGGACGTCGAGTTGGTCGCCGTCGGCCCGGACGGCGAGGAGGCCGATCTGACCGTAGTCGCCGAAGCGGTCCCGGGCCGCGGCCGTCCACACCTCGCCGCGCTGCCGCCAGCGGGCGAGGTCGTCGCCGTCGGCGGATCGGGCGCGGAGCGTGAACTGGTTGGTACGGCACACGAGTTGCTCGGCCCGCCGCACGTCCTCCTCGGACACCTCCCGGATGTCGACCTGAAGCTCCAGCCGGGCGAGGAACTCCTCGAATCCGCCCTCTTCGCGTACGGCGTCCCGCTCCCGCTCCTGCTCGTAGAAGCGGGCCCGCAGCGCGTCCTCGGCGGTCGCGGCGGCCGGGACCAGCGGCCACAACCGGCCGAGGAAGTCAGCCAGTTCGTCCGCCGGCGGGCAGGTCACCGACAGCACCTGCGGCAGTGCCGCCCGCACCTTGGCGATCTCGGCGGGGTTGTCGTCCAGGAACAGAAAGCTGTCCAGGCCCAGGTTGAGCGTGCGGGCCGCCTCCGCCAGACGCGTCGGCTTGGGGCCCCAGTCGGCGGAGAGCACGCTGAAGTGCTCGGCCTTCAGCAGGCTGTCCGGGCGGTCCAGGACGGCGCGGACCGTGGCCTCGTCGTTGTTGCTGACGAGGGCCAGCAGAGCACCGGCCGCGCGCCACTGGAGCAGCCTGCGGGCCAGCAGGGCCCGCGGACCGGTCAGGTCCACGGCGTCGGGGCCGACCTCGCCGGCGACCCCGCCCCACAGCGTCTCGTCGCCGTCGACGGCGATCACCTTCGGCGCGGGGCGCCGCACCGCCCGTACGACCTCGGCGAGGCGCAGGGCCACCGCCGCCTGGAAGGGCGGGGTGAAGGGAAGGTGGGCCAGCCGTTCGGTCCGCTCGTCGAAGGGTTCGTCGACAGGATGGTGCCGGGTCCACTCGTCGGGGCCGAGCACCGCGATGCCGGGCAGTTCGGCGAGTTCGGCGGCGATCTCGCGCTCCCAGCGGGTGAGGCGCTCCGCCGCACCGACGGCCGGCAGGAAACCGACGACGAGCGGCTTGCGGGTGCGCGCGGCCAGGTCCCGTAGCGCGGCCGGGTACGCGGTGCGCAGCTCGGCGAGCACGGTGTCGTCGAGCGGGCCGAAGCGTTCCAGGTCGGTCGCCCGCAGCAGGACCACGCCCACTGCGGTGGCGGGGTCGGCGAAGACTCCGGAGGGGTCCTGGAGGCTCGCGAGGACCTGGTGGTACGGGGCCTCGGCAACCGTCAGTTCAGCGTCGTCGACCGCGGCCTCGCACATCAGCGGCAGGTTGCCGAGGGCGAAGGTGGCGGCGAGGGCGAGAGACCGGCGCGGCACGGGCTCTTCGACGGCAGGGGCCGTACGGACGACCGCGCCCGGATCCTCCACCACCTCCGCCAGCAGCCCCAGGAACTCTTCCCCCAGCCCGGTCGCGCTCCGCGCGTCCAGGATGTCGAGGTTGTGGTCGAGCCGGATGGCGCCCGCGTCCGGGGTCATGGTGATCATCAGGTCGAGGTCGGAGTAGCCCGTCCCGGCGGGCAGCACCTCCAGGCTGTTCAGGCGGCCCGAGGAGCGTACGTAGTTGAAGTACACCTCGACGAGCGGCGCGTTGGGCCGGTGCAGGCCCTGCCGGGCGAGGGTGGCCAGGACGTCCGAGAACATGGCGCCCTTCGCCAGGATCCGCTGCAGCCGCCCGTCGGTGCGGCGCAGCACCTCCTCGACCGTCTCGTCCGCCCGGGCCTCGGCCGGGAACGGCACGGGGATGCCGTAGAAGCCCACCGCGTCGTACGCGTCGGCGTGGATACGGGTGTCCACGGGCACGGCGAGCACGAACCGCTCGCGTTCCCGCTTCCTGGCCAGCAGCACGGTGAGGGTGCCGAGGCAGAGGGCGGCGGGTGTGACGGCGAGGCCGCTCGCGGCCGTCGAGACGCGCTCCAGGAGTCCGTCGGGGAGGGTGACGGTGACGCTGCCGGCCCGGTAGGACCGGGTCTCGGGACGCGGCCCGGCGAGGGTGAGGTCGAGGCGCTCGCTGCCCTCGAAGGCCTCGCGCCAGTCGGCGCCGGAGCCCTCACCGCCCTGCTGGGCCTCGATGAGCAGGTCGACGTCCCGGTTGGTGACGGTGGCGTCGAGCGCGGTGCCGGACAGTTCGGCGTCGATCTCCGCGGCCACGAGCAGCAGGGACTGCAGATCGCTCACCGCGTGGTGGGCGCCGAACAACAGGGTCTGGCCGGCCGCGCCGCCGTCCAGCAGATCGAACCGCCACAGCGGTGTGCTCGCCAGGTCGAACGGCGGCTCCAGCAGCGCGCGCAGCCGGTCGGCGGCGTCGAACCCGCCCTCGGCGGTGGTCCAGCGCAGCACCGGCCCGGCCGGCTCCCGGTCCACGCGCAGCTGCCGTCCGCCTTCGGCGCCGGTGACGACGGCCGTACGCAGGGCCGCGTGCCGGGCGACGAGGCGGGTGAGGATCCCGGTGAGCGTCTCGCGGGTGGTCGGCGCGGTGAGCCGGACGGCGAGGCCGACGGCGTGTGCCGCGTCGGGCATGCCCGGCTGGGCGCTGCGCAGCAGCCGTACGACGTCGCGGGTCGCGGGCCTCAGCTCCGTCTCGGGTACCTCGGTCTGCGGGTCGGCCGACCGCCGCTGCGGAGCCTCGTGGCGCTCCGGCAGGCCCTCGGCGAGGGTGCGGGCGAGGCCGCGGATGTCGGACGCGGCGAACAGGTCGGCGGCGGGGAGTTCGACGCCCAGCTCGCGGGCGAAGGCGTTGCGCAGCCGGACCAGCATGAGGGAGTCCAGGCCCAGTTCCTTCAGGGCGATGGTGGCGGCCGCGTCGACGAGGCCGCCGGAGACCTCGACGACCCGGGCGCGCACGTACGTCTCGAGCCAGGCGGCGCGGTCGGCGCCGGTCGTCGCCGCGAACACCTTCTTTACGAGGTCGTCCGAGGCTGCCGTGCCCTTCGGGACGGTGACCAGGTCGGCCAGGATCGGGCGGCTGCGTGCCGCGTCCGGGTCGAGGGCCAGCAGCTCCCGGTCGAGGGCAACCGGGGCGAGCTGGCGCCGGGAGGTGGCCAGTACCCGCTCGAACAGCTCGCCGCCCTCCTGCGGGGAGAAGGCGACGAGGCCCGAGCGGCTGGTCTCGGCGGCACGGGTGCCGGACTCGGCGACCATGCCGACGCCCGCCCAGGCGCCCCAGTCGAGGCTCAGCGCCCGCCGGTCGCTCCGGGACAGGTGGTGGGCCCAGGCGTCGAGGAAGGCGTTCGCCGCCGCGTACGGGCTCTGTCCGGCGGAACCGAGAAGGCCGGCCACCGAGGCGAACAGGACCAGGTTGCCCGCTTCGGGGGCGAGTTCGGTGAGCAGGGCGGTGCCGAGCACCTTGGGGGCGAGGACGCGCAGGACGCGTTCGTCGGTCAGGTGGTCGAGGGTGGCGTCGTCGAGGACACCGGCCGCGTGCACGATCCCGGCGATGGGGCCGGTCTCGCGCCGTACGGCGTCCAGGGCGGCCGTCAGACCGGTGCGGTCGGCGACGTCGGCGCGGGCGAGGTGCACGGTGATCCCGCGTTCCTCGAGGCCCTCGAGCCAGCGGGTGGTGTCCGCGTCGGGTGTTCCCCGGCTCAGCAGTGCCAGCCGGCGGGCGCCCCGCCGGACCAGCCGCTCGGCAACGACACGGCCGAGGCCGCCGAGTCCGCCGGTGATCAGATACACGCCGTCCGGGGTGATCCCGTCGTCCTCGCCGTCGTCGGGGCGGGTGCGGGCCAGGCGCGGCACGAACCGGCCCGAGTCGCGCAGCGCGACGAGCCGTTCGTCGTCCGCGTGCCACAGCTGCGTCCACAGGGCATCGATCCCACCATGGGCCGGCAGGTCGACGAGCGTGGTCGCCAGCTCCGGCTGTTCCTGGGCCACGGTGAGGGCGAAGCCCCAGGCGAGCGCCTGCTGAGGCTGCGTCACCTGAGCGCTGCCACCGGCGGGTTGGGTGCCGCGTACGACGACGAACAGGCGGGGTACGCGGCCACCTTGCGGGCGGTCGGCGAGCGCACGCACCAGGTGCAGGGTGCTCAGGCAGCACAACCGCGCCGCTTCCTCGGCCGTGGGGTCGTCCTCGATCGCGGGGGCGTCGAGTGCGGACAGCTGGACCACCCGCTCGGGCGGCCCGTCCGCGAAGGCCTCGTCGAGGAGGCGGGCCAGGTGCTGAGGATCGGCCGGGTCGAGCACATAGCGGCCGGGCCCCTCCGCCTCGTACGCCTCGCCCCTGCGGGCGATCACGTGCGGCACCGAGGAGCCTAGCCGCTGGGCGAGCTCGGCGGCCATGCCCGTGTCGTCGGCCAGGATCAGCCAGCTGCCCGTGGTGGGCGGCTCCTGGGCGACCGGGCGCGGCTGCCAGCGGGTCTCGAAGAGCGCGCCGTCCAGCAGGGAGAGCGCGGCAAGGCGGAATTCCTCCGCCTCCAGCAGGAGTTGTTCCTTCTCGTCCCACAGCTTCAGGTCCAGGGTCGCGGTGTCACCGGCCACCGAACGCAGCTCGCAGGCCACCCAGGCGGGCGCGGTACGCAGCCCGGTGTACCGCAGCCGTCCGAACCCGGCGGGCACGAACGCCCTGCCCTGCGGCGCGTCGCCCGGCAGGGCGGCCGCGTGGAAGGCGGAGTCGAGGGTGGCCGGGTGCAGCAGATGCCCGGCAGCGGGGCGGGCGGCGAGCCGGCCGAGCGCCGCGGTGGCGGTGCGGTGACCGGTCTCCAAGCCCCGGAAGACCGGACCGTAGTCGATGCCGAGGGCGGCGAGTTGGGCGTAGACGGACGGTATGTCGGCCTGCTCCGTGCACCGCTCGCGCACGTCGGCGAGGCTTACGCCAGCCGTCGGCTCCGGGGCGGCGACGGCGACACGTCCGGTGACGTGCCGCTCCCACCGCGCGCGCCGGTCACCGGCCGGCGTGGAGGAGACGGTGAAGTCCCGGAAGCCGTCCTCGGCGGGCCGCAGCAGCAGTTGCAGCCGTACGGGCTTGTCCGCGTCGAGGCGCAGCGGCTGTACGAAATCGACCTCGGCCAGCGTCACGGCATCACCGTCCTGGAGCGTGGCCACGGCCTCCAGGACCATGTCGAGGAAGGCGGCACCGGGCAGCCAGACCTCGCCGGTGACCTGGTGGTCGGTCAGGTAGGCGAAGCGGCTGTCGCGCAGGTCGATGTCGCTCTGGAAGAGGTGCCGGTCGGCTTCGTCGCTGGCCTCGACGTGCGTGCCGAGCAGGGGCGAGCCGGCGATGGCGGTAGCCGGTGCGGGGGCGAGCCAGTGGCGTTCGCGGGCGAAGGCGTACGTGGGCAGGCCGACCCGGCGGCCCGCGCTGTCCGGGAACAGCGCGGACCAGTCGGGCGTGTGCCCGGCCACGTACAACTCCCCTACCCTGCGCAGAAGTACGGCGCGGCCGTCCTGCTGTCGGCGCAGCGAGCCGACACCGACCGCGTCGATCCCGGCCTCGGCCGCGACCGCCTCGACGGAGGGGAGCAGAGAGGGGTGCGGGCTCAGCTCGACGAAGTAGCGGTAGCCGTCGTCCAGCATGCGCCGGACGGTGTCCGCGAAGCGGACGGGCCTGGCGAGGTTGGCGTACCAGTAGGCGGCGTCGAGATGGTCGCCCGGCACGGGCTCGGCCAGCACCGTCGAGTACATGGGCGTCTGCGTCCGCGTGCCCTGGATGCCGGAGAGCCGGTCGAGCAGTTCGTCACGCAGGGGGTCCATCAGGGGGGTGTGCGAAGCGAACGGCGTCGACAGCGGGCGTGCGGTGATGCCCTGTCCGTCCAGGTGGCGGCGCAGCTCGGCCAGCGCGTCGACGTCCCCGGAAATCGCGGTGGAACGGGCACTGTTGACCGCCGCGACGAAAAGCCGGTCCGGATACGGCGCGAGGAGTGTCTCGACCTCGGCGGGCGGCAGCTCTACGGCGAGCATGCCGCCCCGCCCGACCACCGGGACGACCGTCTGGGCGCGCCCGGTCACGACGGTCACGGCGTCGTCCAGGGTGAGAGCGCCCGCGCTGTAGGCTGCGGCGATCTCGCCGAGGCTGTGGCCGACCACGGCGTCCGGGGCGACACCGCGGGCGCGCCAGGCGGCGGCGAGTGAGGCGTTGACCGCGAAGAGGACCGGTTGCAGGTACTCGGTCCGGCCGAGCGGGGAGAACTCCTCCGGCGCCCGCAGCACGTTGAGCACCGACCAGCCCGCGTGCCGCCGGACCGCCTCGTCGATACGGGTCAGCTCCTCGCGGAACGTCTCCGACTCGGCCACCAACTCCACGCCCATACCCGGCCATTGGCCGCCATGCCCGGCGAAGACGAAGGCCACCTTGCCGGTCTGGTCCTCGCGAGGCACGGACAAGGGTGTGCGTCCGGATGCCAACGCGCCGAGGTGGGCGAGGAGTTCGTCCCGGTCCCCCGCCACGACCGCCGTGCGCCGCTCGAAGTGGCTGCGGTGCCGGGCGAGGGTGTGGGCGACGTCCGGCAGGCCGGTGTCGTCGGTGAGGTGCCGGGCCAGCTGGGCCGCCTGTCCGCGTAGGGCGTCCTCGCTCCGCCCCGACAGCACGAACAGCCGCTTGCCCGGGGGGACTTCGGTCTGCGTCCGCGACTCGGCGGGCGGGGCTTCCTCGACGATCACATGGGCGTTGGTGCCGCTGATCCCGAAGGCGCTCACACCGGCACGCCGTGGCCGCTCCCCCGTGGCGGGCCAGTCCACGGCCCGCTGGAGCAGCTCCAGCCCACTGCCGTCCCAGTCGACGTGACGACTGGGCGCGTCGGCGTGCAGGGTGGCGGGCAGGGCCTGGTGGCGCAGCGACTGAATCACCTTGATCAGCCCGGCGACGCCGGAGGCCGCCTGGGCGTGCCCGATGTTGGACTTCAGCGAGCCCAGGTACAGCGGGCGGTACGCGGGCCGCGAGTCGCCGAAGACCTCCGAGAGGGCGTTCGCCTCGATCGGGTCGCCCAGGGGCGTTCCGGTGCCGTGCGCCTCGACGTAGTCGATGTCGGCGGGCTCGAGCCCGGACAGCTCCAGGGCCCGCCTGATCACCTGTTCCTGCGCGGGACCGTTCGGCGCGGACAGCCCCTGGCTGCGGCCGTCCTGGTTGACGGCCGTGCCGCGCAGCACCGCGAGCACCTCGTCCCCGTCCCGGCGGGCGTCGCTCAGCCGCTTCAGTACGAGCATGCCGGCGCCCTCGGCCCAGATGGCGCCGTCGGCGTCGTCGGAGAAGGAGCGGCAGCGGCCGGTCGTGGACAGGCCGCGCAGTCGGCTGAACTCCACGAAGGTCTGCGGCGTCACCATCAGCGTCACCCCGCCCGCGAGGGCCAGGTCGCACTCGCCGGAGCGCAGCGCCTGGGCGGCCAGGTGGGTGGCCACGAGGGACGACGAGCAGGCGGTGTCCACGGTCAGCGCCGGGCCGTGCAGTCCGAGCGCGTAGGCGAGCCGCCCCGAGGCCACGCTCAGCGCGGACCCGGTGCCGACGTACCCGTCGAGCTGGTCGAGCCGGGAGCCGGACAGGTAGTCGCTGCCGAACATGCCGACGTACACACCGGTGGTGCTGCCCGCCAGCTCGGCGGGCACGATCCCGGCGCGTTCCAGGGACTCCCACGCAGTCTCCAGCAGCAGGCGTTGCTGCGGGTCCATGGCGGCGGCTTCCTTCGGGGTGATGCCGAAGAAGCCGGCGTCGAAGGACTCGATGTCGTCGAGAAAGCCGCCCTCGCGGGCGTAGGACTTGCCCAGGGCGTCCGGATCCGGGTCGTACAGCGACTCCACGTCCCAGCGTCCCGCCGGGAACGGGCCGACGGCGTCCCGGCCGTCCGCGACCAGCCGCCACAGGTCGTCCGGGCCGCCGACGCCGCCGGGGAGGCGGCAGGCCATGGCCACGACGGCGATCGGCTCGTCGGAGGGCGTGGCAGTGGCCGTGGCGGTGACCCGGCGCGGGCCGGTCCGGCGGGGCGCCCCGCCCTCGGTCGCGAGCGCGGTGGTGAGCAGGTGCGCGGCGAGGCGGTCCGGGGTGGGGTGGTCGAACAGCAGGGTGGCGGGGAGCTTGGCGCCGATGCGGGTGCCGATGCGGTTGCGCAGCTCGACGGCCGTCACCGAGTCCATGCCGAGGTCGCGCAGCGGCTGGTCGGGGCGGACGGACTCGGCCGAGCGCAGGCCGAGAGCCCGGGAGGCCTCCTCGCGGACCAGGGCGAGGACGCGTTCGGCGCGTTCGGCCTCGGACAGCCGGGCGAGGCGCTCCGCCAGGCCGCCGGGTTGCCCGCCGGTGCGCGGCGCGGGGAGCAGCGAACGCCACAGCGCGCCGTCGGCTGCCGCGCTCTCGCGCAGGCGGGGCAGGTCGAGGGCCCAGGCGACGAGGTGCGGGGTGCCTCGCCGCAAGGCGAGTTCGGTCAGGTCGCGGCCCTGCTCGGGGGTGAGGGCACGGTGGCCGGCGCGGGCCATCCGCTCCAGGTCGGCATGCTCGGCGGCCAGTCCCTCGCCGGCCCACGCACCGAAGGAGACGGAGGTCGCGGGCAGACCCAGGGCCGAGCGGTGGTGGGAGAGCTGGTCGAGGAAGACGTTGGCCGCCGCGTAGTTGCCCTGTCCGGCGTTGCCGACGACTCCAGCGGCCGAGGAGACCAGCAGGAACAGGTCGAGCGGCAGGCCGGCGGTGAGCCGGTGGAGGTGGGCGGCGCCGTCGACCTTGGGGCGCAGTACCCGTGCGAGGCGTTCGGGCGTCAGCTCTGCGACCACCCCGTCGTCCAGGACACCGGCGCAGTGCACGACACCACGTAGCGGCATCTCGTCGCCGATACCGGCGAGGACGTCGGCGAGGGCGTCCGGGTCGGCGATGTCGCATGCCGCCACCTCGGCCTCGGCGCCGAGCGCGGCGAGTTCGGCCGTGGCCTCGGCGGCACGCCTGTCGGCAGCCTTGTCGCGGGAGGTCAGAACCAGTTTCGGCACGCCGTGCTCGGCGAGCAGCCGCGCAATGTGCCGCCCGACGGCTCCCAGTCCGCCGGTGATCAGCACCGTGCCGTCGACGGGTATGCCGCCGGTCGGCTCCGCCGCGCGGGCCCGCACGAGCCGTGGGGCGAGCAACACGCCTGCATGCAGGGCGAGTTCGGGCTCATCGGTGTGCGCCAGGACGGTGATCGGTGCGTCGGGGGAAGCGTCGTCGAGGTCGAGCAGGGTCAGACCGAGGTCGGGGTGTTCAGTGCGGGCGCTGCGGGCCAGGCCCCACAGCACTGACTGGGCGAGCCCGGGTACGGCCTCGCCGCCACCGGCCGCGACCGCTCCGCGGGTCACCCAGACGGTCCGGCCCGGCGCCTCGCCGGGCGGGAGGGCGATCAGGGCGTGCAGTTCGGAGAGCGCGGTGGCGGCCAACTCCTGTGCACTGGCTGCCGGTTCGGCGCCCGACGCCGGGCGTGGCCAGAATCGTACGACGATGTCGGCGCCCGTCTCCCGTACCGGGATGCCCGCTGCGTCGAGGCCGCGCAGAGTCGCCTCGACCGCGGGGTCCGACGGCTCGCCGCGGACGGCCCAGGTGCCGTCGTCCGGTTCCGCCGCGGGCACCTCCGTCCACGCCACCTCGTACAGGTGGCGGCCGTTCCCCGAGCCGGTCTTCAGGTCGGCCGGGTTCACCGCTCGCAGCCGTACGCCCTCCAGCCGGCCCGCCGGGAAGCCGTCGGCGTCCCACAGGGTCACGTCCAGTGTCAGGTCGGTCGCCGAGCCGCCCGTCCGCCGTACGGAGGCGGTCAGGTCGGTCGCGCCGCCGGGCGGCAGCACGCAGCGGCCCACCGCCACCGGCAGGAGGACCCGGTCCTCGGACGGGTCGAGCACGGAGGCCACGTGCAGTGCGGCGTCGAGCAGCGCGGGGTGGACGGGGTAGGGGTCGGCCACGTCCCGGGCCACGGGCGGGAGCGACAGTCGGGCCAGGAGCCGGCCGTCGTCGGCCACGACTGCCTCCCGTACGCCCCGGAAGGCGGGGCCGTAGCCGAGGCCGAGCGCGGTCAGGCGCTCGTATGTGTCCGGGCTCCAGGCGGGTTCGGCGGCGTCCGGCCACGCGGGCGGCCGCCCGGTCGTCGCGGGGGCGTCGGTCGTCGCGGACGCCGTTGCGTGCAGGGTCCAGCCGTTGGTCTCGCCGCCGCGCTGGCGGCTGTGCACCGTGATCTCCGGCACGGGCCCCTCGGCGACCACCTCGACGGACACCTCGACCGTGCCGGAGGCCGGCAGGATGAGCGGGGTGAGGACGAGCAGGCCGGTGACGTCGGCCGGGCGGTCCGGGCGGGCCGTTTCCAGGGCGGCGCGGCACAGCTCCATCAGGGTCGTGCCGGACACCACGGTCCGGCCGAACACCGCGTGGTCGGGCAGCCAGCCGGCGGTGGCCGGGGACCATTCGTTACGGAAGGTCCAACGGGTCTCGTCGGCCGACTGGAGCTGGATGCCGAGCAACGGGTGCGCGGCGCGGTCGAACAGGCCGGGCCCTCCGGTGCCGGACTCGGGCTCGATCCAGTACCGCTGCGAATCCCACGCGTAGGTCGGCAGGTCAGCAGGTGCGGTGTCGGGAACCAGGCGGCGCCAGTCGATCTGCCGTCCGTGGACGTGGAGTTCGGCAGCCGCCCGGTCCAGGCAGGTTGGGCCGTTCTCGGCACGGCGCAGGGAGCCCACGGCGACCAGGTCGTGGCCGTGGTCCTCACCGACCGTACGCAGTGCGGTCAACAGCGCCGGGTGCGGGCTGAGTTCGACGAAGTGGCGGTAGCCGTCGGCCGCCATGCGCTCCACGGTGGCCGCGAAGCGGACGGGTTCGCGGAGGTTGGTGTACCAGTAGTCGGCTTCGAGCTCGTCGGTGATCGGTTCGCCGGTGACCGTGGAGTACCAGGCGACGGACGTCGGGTAGGTGGCGACGCCGTCGAGTTCGTCGAGGATCGTCGCACGGACCGGTTCGACCTGGGCGCTGTGGGAGGCGTAGTCGACGTCGAGGCGGCGGACGAAGACCTGTTCCCGGTCGAGGTCGGCGAGCAGCGCCTCCAGAGGCTCGACCGCACCGGCGATCACCGTCGAGCGGCCGCTGTTGACGGCGGCGACCGAGACGGCTCCGTCGGATTCGGCGATGCGGGCTGCCACCTCTGTGTGCGGCAGGGCCACGACGGCCATCGCACCGGAGCCGGACAGCTCGGTCAGGGCCTGGCTGCGCAGGGCGACCACGGCCGCCGCGTCGTTGAGGCTCAGCGCCCCGGCGACGCAGGCCGCGGCGACCTCGCCCTGGCTGTGTCCGATCACGGCGTCAGGCCGAATGCCGCGTGCCCGCCACACCGCGGCCAGTGACACCATCACGGCGAAGAGGACCGGCTGCACGACGTCCACGCGCTCCAGGGACGGCGCGCCGGCGTCACCGCGCAGGACGGCCGCCACCGACCACTCGGTGAACGGGCGCAGGGCGCCGTCGCAGCGGTCGAGTTCGTCCGCGAACACCGGGTCCTGCTCCAGCAGGTCGCGGGCCATGCCGGCCCACTGGGCGCCCTGGCCTGGGAAAACGAAAGCCAACTTACCGGCGCAAACGGCCTGTTGGGGGTTGACGGTCAGGTCGGTATCGGCGCCTCCGGTGGCCAGTGCGCGCAGTGCGGTCGTCAGTTCGTCGCGGTCACCGGCCCGGATGACGACCCGCTGCTCGAAATGGGTGCGATGGTGGGCGAGCGTGGCGCTCACCGTCGGCAACGGCAACTCGGGCCGTGCGTCGAGAGCTTCGAGGAGGCGGGCGGCCTGGCTCCGGAGGGCGGGGAGAGTGCGGGCGGAGAGCGGGAAGAGGGAGGAGTCAGGCAGTCCTTCGGCGCCCGCGGACGGATCGCCCGGCGCCTCCTCCAGCACCACGTGCGCGTTGGTGCCGCTGATCCCGAACGCGCTCACCCCGGCCCGCCGCACCCGGTCCTCGCGACGCGGCCACGCCCCGGCGCCGCTGTGCACGCGCAGGCCGCCGCGCGCCCAGTCGACGTGCTCGGTCGGTGTCCCGGCGTGCAGGGACGCCGGGATCTGCTCGTGCCCCAGGGCCAGTACGGTCTTGATGACGCCGCCGATACCGGCCGCGGCCTGGGTGTGACCGATGTTGGACTTCAGGGAACCGACGCCGAGCGGCCGGTCGGCCGGACGGCCCGGCCCGAAGACGGCGGCCAGCGCGTTGCCCTCGATGGGGTCGCCGAGCCGGGTGCCGGTGCCGTGGGCCTCCACGTAGTCGATGTCGTCCGGCCGGAGTCCGGCCGCGTACAGGGCGGCGCGCAGCACCCGCTCCTGGGCAAGACCGTTGGGGGCGCTCAGGCCCTGACTGCGGCCGTCCTGGTTGACCGCCGAGCCCTTGACGACGGCGAGCACCCGGTCGCCGTCCCGACGTGCGTCCGCGAGCCGCTTGAGCAGCACCAGTCCGCAGCCCTCGGCCCACACCACACCGTCCGCGTCGGTCGAAAAGGGGCTGCACCGTCCGGACGGCGACAACCCGCGCAGACGGCTGAACTCGACGTGGCCGCGCGGGGTCACCAGCAGGGTCGCTCCGCCCGCCAGCGCCAGGTCGCACTCGCCGCTCGCCAGGGCCCGCGCCGCCAGGTGGAGGGCGACCAGGGAGGAGGAGCAGGCGGTGTCGACAGTGACGGCCGGGCCCTGGAGGCCGAGGGTGTAGGCGATGCGCCCGGAGGCGACACTGGACGCCGAGCCGGTGCCGACGTGCCCGTCGAGTTGCCCGAGGGAGGCGGAGGCCAGGTAGCCGCTGTCGTAGAGGCCGACGTAGACGCCCGTGGAGCTGCCGTTCAGGGTGTCCGGGACGATGCCGGCGCGCTCGATCGCCTCCCAGCTGGTCTGCATCAGCAGCCGCTGCTGGGGGTCCATGGCCGCGGCCTCGCGCGGGGAGATGCCGAAGAAAGCCGCGTCGAAGCGGTCGACGCCGTCGAGGAATCCGCCGCGCAGGGTGTAGGCCTTGCCGGTGGCCTCCGGGTCGGGGTCGAGGAGTCCTTGAGTGTCCCAACGGCCTGGGGGCACCTCGGAGATGGCGTCGTCGCCTGCGGTCAGCAGCCGCCACAGCGCCTCGGGGTCGTCGGCACCGCCGGGGAAGCGGCAGGCCATGGAGATGATCGCGATGTCGTCGCCGGCCCGTTCGGGAAGCTGCGCGGACTCCACGGTCCGGGCCGGCCGGTCGGCGAGCACCGCGTCGGCGAGCGCCGCGATGGTGGGGTGGTTGAACAGGAGGGAGGGCTCCAGGGTCCGGCCGATGCGCTCGGACAGGTCGACGGCCAGGGCGACCAACTGACGTGACCCCAGGCCGAATTCAGCGATGGGCCGGTGCGGGTCGACGGTCAGCGGGTCGAGTCCGGCCGCCTCGGCGACGGCCGACACCAGCCAGGCCCGCACGCCCTCGGCGGTCGTCACGGGCTCGGGGGTCTGCTCCGGGGACTCGTGCGCAGGCTTCGGGGACTCGTTCGCAGGCATCTGGAAAAGGGTGTCCTCGTGAACTGGGAGCTCAGGTGGATGTCCGTACCACCGAGGCGCGGGTGTACGGCGAACGCGGGCGCGCGCGGCCCGCAGCGCAGGACGGCATACGCGGGGGCGTACGGCCGGACACGGACTGCGTCGGGCCGCCGGCGCGGACGGCCGCGCCGACGGGGGACGGGGTCATCTCCCGGCGGGCGCGCCGACCAGGGAGAGGGTGCCTTCGAGGTACGCGGCCCGGGAGGCGTGGCGCTGGATCTTCCCGCTGGACGTCTTGGGGATGGTGCCGGGGTGGACGAGGACGACATCGCGCACGGGCAGGCCGTGGGCCTCGCCGATCGCGGCGCGCACCAGGTCGGTGATCTTCTCGGCCTCGCCGGCCGCGTCCGGGACCACCTCGGCGACGAGGACGGGCCGTTCGCCTTCCACTCCGGCGTCGACGGAGAACGCGGCGGTACAGCCCGGCCGCAGCGCCGGGTGGGACATCTCGGCGGCGAGTTCCAGGTCCTGCGGGTAGTGGTTGCGTCCGTCGATGACCATCAGGTCCTTCAGGCGGCCGGTGACGAACAGCTCGCCGTCGCGCAGGAATCCGAGGTCGCCGGTACGCAGGAAGCGTCCCTCGCGGCCGGCCAGGGTGGCGCGGAAGGTCTGGCGGGTGGCGAGGGCGTTGCGCCAGTAGCCCTTGGCGACGCCGGCGCCGCTCACCCAGATCTCGCCGGTCTCCCCCTCGGGCAGCTCCTCGCCCCGTTCGGCGTCGGCGATGGCCACCGTCACGCCCGGGCCGGGGCGGCCGCATCCGACGGCTGCCGCGTCGGCCTCACCGGCGTGCGGTCCGGAGTCGGCGGCGGCCAGGAGGGTGGGCGGGGCGTCGACCGTGCCGCCGGTGACCATCAGGGTGCCTTCGGCGAGGCCGTAACAGGGGTAGAAGGCCGCACGGCGGAAGCCGGCCCGGCCGAAGGTCTCGGTGAACCGGCGCAGCGTGGCCGCCCGCACGGGCTCGGCGCCGTTGAAGGCGACCTTCCACGAGCCGAGGTCGAGGCCGTCGAGGAGTTCCGGGGTCGCGTGCTTCAGGGCCAGCTCGTAGGCGAAGTTGGGGCCGCCGCTGGTGTGCGGGCGGTAGCGGCTGACGGCGGTGAGCCAGCGCGTGGGCTGCTGGAGGAAGTGCAGCGGGGAGAAGAGCGTGGCGGTGACTCCGAGGTACACCGCGTTCAGAACAGGACCGATGAGGCCCATGTCGTGGTACACGGGCAGCCAGCTGACGAACATCTCGTGGTCGTACTCGTCGATCACGTCCGGGGTGTGGCCCATCAGTTCGGTGATGACCCGCTCGTTGTCGAGCAGGTTCCCGTGGGTCACGACCACGCCCTTCGGGGCGGAGGTGGAACCGGAGGTGTACTGGAGGAAGGCGACCGAGTCGGCGCCGAGTTCGGGCTCGAGCCAGGCGTCAGCCGCGTCGTCGGGGATGTCCTCGGTGACGACGCAGGTGAGGTCGGCCAGTTCGGGCAGGTGCTCCGCCATGGCACCGAGGGCGGCGATCACTTCGCGGCCGCCGAGGATCACCTTGGTGTCCGCGTCCGCGATCAGCCGCTTCATCCGGGTCAGGGCGCGGTGGTTGTGCGCTCTGCCCTGCGGGGGCACGCCCGGTACGGCGGCCACGCCGGCCGAGAGACAGCCCAGGTAGCCGCAGATGAACTCCAGGCCGGGCGGATAGAGCAGCAGGGCGCGGGAGCCGGCGAGGCCGCGTTCCTGGAGCCAGGCGGCGACGGCTCGGGAGCGGCGGGCCAGGCGGGCGTAGGAAATGTCCCGTGTTTCTCCGTCACAGTCACCCGTGACGAGGTAGCGGTAGGCGATGCGGTCCGGCTGTTGCGAGGCGTGCGTGGTCAGGACATCAACCAGGGAACGAGCCATGTGACGAGTTTCACCTGTCCGGGATCAGAAGAAAGGGAACTGGAGTTCGAGAATCGCGTGCTGCTGATGCGCAGAATTCGCGTTCGGTCCGGCCCCCTTGCCGGACCGTCCACCTCGACGACCCGCCCGAGAAGTCGCGGCACTACGGCCACCTACTCCTCGCGTCCCCCACTCGGCTTGCTACCAACGGGTAGACCATAGCAACTCTGTTCGTCCGACAGGCCGAACGCATGTAAACCCTGAGTGTCCAACGGAGTTGGCCGCGAAGTGGACTGATTGCATCCTGAACTGCTGCCTTGCCGTCAGAACTCCACAGGGTCCCGCACGATCGGACACGTCATACAGTGCCCGCCGCCCCGCCCTCGCCCCAACTCGGCACCGACGATGGTGACCACCTCGATACCGGCCTTGCGCAGCAGTGTGTTCGTCTGGGTGTTGCGGTCGTACGTGAACACCACACCGGGTTCCAGGGCGACCGCGTTGTTGCCGCTGTCCCACTGCTGCCGCTCGGAGGCGTAGACGTCCCCGCCGGTCTCCACGACCCGCAACTCCGGCAGGCCGAGCGCCTTGGCGACCACGTCGACGTACGAGGCCGAGCCCTCGTCGGTGATGTCGACGCCGGGCGCCTTGTCCGAGGGCCGCAGGGAGAAGGCGTGGACGGCCTCCATGATGGTCGGATACAGCGTCACCAGGTCGCGGTCGGCGAAGGTGAACACGGTGTCCAGGTGCATCGCGGAGCGCAGCTTCGGCATGCCGGCGACGACGACGTGCCTGGCGGCGCCCCGGTCGAACAGGGCCTTGGCGACCTGGGTGATGGCCTGCCGTGAGGTGCGTTCGCTCATCCCCATCAACACGACACCGTTGCCGACGGGCATGATGTCCCCGCCCTCGAACGTCGCCTGCCCCCAGTCGAGTTCGGGATCGCCCCACCAGACGGTGGAGTCCACGAAGTCGGGATGGAAGGCGTAGATCGCCTTCATCAGCAGGGTCTCGCCGTGCCGGGCCGGCCAGTACAGCGGGTTGAGCGTGACGCCGCCGTACAGCCAGCACGTGGTGTCGCGGGTGTAGAGGGTGTTGGGCAGCGGGGGCATCAGGTACTCGCGCACGCCGGTCGACTCGCGGGCGAGGGTGACGTAGCCGGTGCGGTACTCGTCCGGCAGGTCGGCGGTGGCCAGGCCGCCGATCAGGAACTCGGCGAGCCGGCCCGGTTCGAGGGTCTCGAGGTAGGCGCGCGTGGTGTCGATGAGGCCGACCCCGACCTCGTTGGCGGTGATCTTCCGGTCGAGGAGCCAGTCCCGGGCCTCGGGGATCGCCATGGTCTGCGCGAGCAGGTCGTGCAACTCGACCACGTCGACGCCACGTCCGCGCAGCTTGTTGACGAAGTCGAGGTGGTCGCGCTGGGCGTTCTCCACCCACATCACGTCGTCGAAGAGCAGGTCGTCGGAGTTGGTGGGGGTGAGCCTGCGGTGGGCGAGCCCAGGGGCGCAGACGAGCACCTTGCGCAGCCTGCCGACCTCGGAGTGGACGCCGTACACGGGGCGGGTGTCTTGACTGGTCACGGTGCACCTTCCGGGGTCAGAGGCTGATCCAGCCCAGGGCCAGGGCGACGATCCCGACGGCCGCGCCGGCCACCGACACGGCCAGGACGACGAGTTCGTGCGGCGAGAACAGCCGCCTGCCCTGCTCCCTGCGGGCCATCACGAACAGGGCGGTGGCGGGGGCGTAGATGATGAAGGAGACGAGGAGGAACTTCAGGCCGGCCGCATAGAGGAGGAACGCGGTGTAGATGGTGGCGAGCGCGGCGACGAGCAGCTCCCCGTCCCTGCCCCCGCCCCGGTCCCCCAGCCGCTCCACTTCCCCGCCCTCCCCCTCCCCGCGCGGCCCGCGGGCGAGCCCGACCTGTACGGCGAAGGCCGCGGCCAGCAGGAAGGGGATCAGCGTCAGCGCGCTGGTCAGGTCCAGCGCGAAGTTGAACGCGTCGTCCGAGAACAGCGTCACGATCAGGAAGAGCTGGCTGAGCAGGGTCGACATCACCAGAGCGGGCACCGGCACGTCGGCCGCGGTGGAGCGCTTGAGGAACCGCGGCATGTCGTCGTCCTTGGCCGCCACGAACAGCACCTCCGCGGCCATCAGGGTCCAGGCGAGATAGGCGCCGAGCACGGAGACGATCAGCCCGACGCTGACGAAGACCTCGCCCCAGGTGCCCACCGCGTGCTCCAGGACGCCGGCCATGGACGGCTGGCGCAGTTCGGCGATCTCGCTCATCGGCATCAGGCCGTACGACACGATGGTCACCGACGCGAAGATCGCGAAGACGCTGAGGAAACCGAGAACGGTGGCCCGGCCGACGTCCTCGCGGCGACGGGCGTGCCGGGAGTAGACGCTGGCCCCCTCCACGCCGAGGAAGACGAAGACGGTGGCCAGCATGGTGCCCTTGACCTGGTTGAAGAGCGATCCGGCGTAGTCCGCGCCGGCGAAATTGTCGGCGAAGACCCGGGGTTCGAAGTAGAAGAGCGCGAGGACGACGAAGACGATGATCGGCACGACCTTGGCGATCGTGACGATCCGGTTGATGGCCGCCGCCTCCTTCACCCCGCGGCTGATGAGCAGGAAGAACAGCCACAGGCCCACCGAGGAGAGGACCACGGCGAGCACGGTGTCGCCCTCGCCGAGGGAGGGGGCGATCGCGCCGATCGTCGACATGATCAGCACCCAGTACGTCACGTTGCCGACGCAGGCGCTGGCCCAGTAGCCGAAGGCCGAGAAGAAACCGAGGTATTCGCCGAAGCCCGCCTTGGCGTAGGCGTACACGCCGGCGTCGAGATCCGGCCGGCGCACCGCGAGGGTCTGGAAGACGAAGGCCAGCATCAGCATGCCGGTGCCGGCGACAGCCCAGGCGATCAGCGCGCCGGCCACGCCCGTCTCCTGGGCGAAGCGGCTCGGGAGGGAGAACACACCCGCCCCGACCATGGAGCCGACGACCATGGTCGTGAGGGTCGGCAGGCTCAGTTTCGCGGCAGCCACGCCAGCGACGCTAACCCTGAAACCTCCCGAATGCCCGACCGAACTGCCCCAAATGCCTGATACGCGAATCAGTCCTATGGTGCTGATATGGAGCACGCACTCAGTCCCGCGACCCTCACCGAGCTGCGCCGGCCCCGCCCGTACCCGGCGGTGTCCGTACTGACCCCGACGCACCGGCGCGAGCCCGACAACACCCAGGACCCGGTCCGGCTGCGCAATGTGCTGGCCGAGGCCAAGCGGCAGCTGGAGGCTGATCCAGCGGTCACCCGCGAGCGGCGCACGGAAGTCGTCGAGCAACTGGACCGGGCGCTGGCCGAGGTCGACCTGGCGCACGCCGAGGACGGCCTGGTGATCTTCGCCGCCCCGGGTGAACACCAGGTGTGGTCGCTGGCCCGCCCCGTGCCGGAACGGGTGGTGCTCTCGGACACCTTCCTGACCCGCAACCTGGTCTCCGCGCAGGCCGCCGAGCGCCCCTTCTGGGTGCTGTCGGTCTCCGCCGGCCGCGTGACGCTGTGGAGCGGCGGCGCCGAACGCGTCACCGAAGAGCACGTCGGCGGCTTCCCGCTGACGCGGAGCGCCGAGAACTTCGACGCGGAGCGTCAGGAGCAGATCGGCGACCTGCCCAGCACTTTCCGCGACGAGGGGACCCGCCATTTCCTGCGCGAGGCGGACACGGCGATGAGCAAGATCCTTCGGGACGATCCGCGGCCGCTGTACATCACCGGGGAGCGGGCGGCGCTGTCCCTCCTGGACGAGGCCGGCGGCGCCACCAGCAGGAACGCGGTGCACATCCCGCACGGCGGTCTCGCGAACGCCTCCCCCGACGCGGTGTGGCAGGCCGTACGCCCCATCCTGGCCGCCGAGGACCGCAAGAACGTGGACACCGTGAGCCGGGAACTCGTCACCGCCCGCGGCCGGAAGGAGTTCGCGGCCGGGGTGGACGAGGTCTGGCAGAACGCCCGGGAGGCGCGGATCCGGCTGCTCGCCGTCGAGGAGAACTACCGCGTCACGATGCGCGACGACGGCGACCATCTGATCCCGGCTTCGAGCGGCGACCTGGACGCCCGCGACGACATCGTGGACGAGATCGTCGAGCAGTGCCTGGAGACGGGCGCGGACGTGCGCTTCGTACCGGACGGCACGCTGGGTGACGCCCAGGGGATCGCGGGCGTGCTGCGGTACTGAGGCCCTGCCCCAGGGGCCTCTTGACGACCATGAAACCCTGGTCGGCGTGGAGTCGCCCGAGCCGTCCCGCTTCGAACCGCCCGCGGACTTCGGTCCCGGTGCCGTGTTCGTGTGCACGGCCGCCGTCCCCGCCGCCTGCCGCCCGCCGGCGTCGCTCAGCCGTCTGGTCGCCTCCCTCCCCGGTCTGCACCGCATCCCCAAGCCTCGGCCCTGCCGGGCGCCGTCGGCTTCGACGAGTCGGGCATGTGCGCGCGGTGCGACGGCCAGGAGGCGTTCTCCCTGCCGTGGCGCCATGTACGCAGGCTCGACGTCGGCCGTCCCCCTCCGGGCCGGCTGCGGCTGTGGGTGGTCGGCGATGCGACGGCCGAGGGCGTGGAACCCCTCTCGGCATGGCGGCGGACCAGCGAGGGGGCCGTCCTGCAATGTCCAATGTCCGCTCGGCGAGGGCGGAATCGACCGGATCGACGTATGTGAGGCCCTGCGCCGGCTCGCTCCGCCGGGTGTGCGCGTGGGGCTGGGAAAGGAGCCGACGGATCGTGTCTGAACTGCTGGGGGTAGCCGTCCTGGGTGCCGGCCACATGGGGGCCGACCACATACGACGCCTCGATCAGGTGGTGAGCGGCGCGAGGGTGGCCGCCGTGGCCGATCCCGATGCGGGCCGGGCGAAGGAGGCGGTGGCCGGGCTGGACGGCGTCTGCGTGCACACAGAGGTGGAGGCCGCCCTCGACGCGCCGGGGGTCGACGCCGTACTGATCGCCTCGCCGGGTCCCGCGCACGAGGAGGCGCTGTTCGCGGCCTTCGCACGCGGGCTGCCGGTGCTGTGCGAGAAGCCGATGGTGCCCGATTCCGCGGGAGCGCTACGCGTGGTGGAGGCGGAGGCGCGGCTGGGCCGACAGCTGGCGCAGATCGGGTTCATGCGGCGCTACGACGCCGAGTATCGGCGGCTCAAGTCCCTGCTGGACAGCGGACGGTTGGGGCGGCCGCTGATGCTGCACTGCACCCACCGCAACGTCTCCTCCCCGCCCGGCTTCACCAGCGCCATGCTGATCAACAGCTCCGTGTCGCACGAGATCGACGCGGCCCGCTGGCTGCTGGACCAGGAGCTGACCGCGGTGAGCGTGCTGCGCCCCCGGTCCGCCTCGGGTGCTCCCCAGGGCCTGCTCGACCCGCAGTTCGTGCTCTTCGAGACCGACGGGGGCGCCCTGGTCGACGTGGAGGTCTTCGTCAACTGCGGCTTCGGCTACCAGGTGCGCTGCGAGGCCGTCTGCGAGGCGGGCAGCGTCCGGATCGGCGAGGAGCACACGATGGCCGTGACGGCACGGGGCAGCGCGAGCCAGGACGTGCCGCAGGACTACCTCGTGCGGTTCGCGGACGCCTACGACCGTGAGGTGCAGGCATGGGTCGACGCGACCCGGCGGGGGCAGGTCACCGGCGCGAGCGTCTGGGACGGCTACGCGGCCTCCGTCGTCGCCGAGGCCGGGGTCCGAGCGCTGGAGAGCGGCGGCCGGGTGACCGTCGAGCTCGCCCCACGCCCGGACCTGTACGCGGGGGTGAGCCGCTGACGCTCGACGCGGTTGAAGCCGACCAGCTCGTCGGCCGCCGCGGTGACGTTCACGGTCACCTCGAAGGGTGTGGTGCGCACTCACGCAGGGCGGAAGAGGGCGCTGAGGCTCTTGTCGACGGCGGCGGCGAGGTCCTCCTCGCCGGGCGCCACGACCGCGTACGTCCGGAGCAGGAAGCGGCGCAGCGCCGGGGTGTCGAACTGGAGGAGGGCCATCCCGTGGGGCGAGTGGAACTCCAGGACCGTGCGGTCCCGACCGCACGGCCAGATGTGCACGTCACCGCTTCCGGACGGTCCCCGCAGCCCGGCCTCCAGCAGAGTGCGGCCGAAGGTCCAGGTGGCCTCCTCGCCGTCGAGGGAGACCTCGGACGGGAAGTCGACGTGCACGGCGAGCGGGTCGGCGTCGGTGTAGCGGAAGGTGGCGGGGACGGGAAGCTCCTGCTGCTCCGCGGTGATCAGGCGGCCGTGGCTGAGCTGCTCGACGGTGACGTCCATGGTCGGTCTCCCCCGGGTGAGTGGCGGTCGGTCGGCATTGCCGTGTTGTCTTTACGACCTCGCACAGGGCCTTCGCATTACGCAGAACCGACAACAATTTGATGTGACCTGCGTCACTCGGGACGCGGTTCACCCACGTCATAGAACACAGAGACGTCGAACATATGGATTGGCGCGATCCCCTAAGCCTCGACGCTCCGTCAAGCCACGTAGGCCACCTACGACTCGCACCCGCCGGTGACGTACATCATTCACCCTGCACAACCACACCATAAAGACTGTGGCATATGCCAGAAGCACCACCGGATCGAGTGTTGCCAAATCCCTTACACGGCGTCGCGGGCTGTGCAACAGTCATAACGGTCCTTCCGTCAGCCTTGGTCGTACCGTCCCCGCATCGGAGTGCGTCATGCCGTCCCATCTCTCTGCGGACCGCCCAGCCGCCCAGCCGCCCGGACGCGGCTCGGTCGACGCGCTCATATCGCAGACGCGACACCTCAAGGGCGAGGTGGACGCCGTACGGCGGGATGCGCAGAGCGACGGATCACACCCGGAGGGACGCTGGCAACGCGCGCTGTGCGACCTGGCGCTCCATCAACTCAGCGACCTCGACGCGCACTTGGCACAACTGCGCGACGGTCCACCGCCCGCGCCCACGGCGTCCGAGACGGTGTCCTTCCCCCAGCCCGCCGCGGACGCCCCCCAGCGTGACTCGCTGCTCAGCCGGGTCGGCAGCGCGGAGTGGAACCTGCTGACGGACGAGGCCAGTTGGTCCGGTGAGCTGTTCCAGATCCTCGGCCGGGACCCGGCCGCTCCTCCGCTCACCCTCGACGAACTGCCGTCCCTGGTCCTCGACGAGGACCGGCCGATGCTGACGGCGATGGTCACGGACTGCCTCGTCGACGCCAAACCCATCGACGGGGAGTTCCGGGTCGTGCACCCGGACGGCGAGGTCCGGACCGTGCACATGATGGGCGAACCCGTGCTCGACGCCGACGGCAGCACCGCCTCGATGTGGGCCGTACTGCGGGACGTCAGCGCACTGCGGCGCAGTCAGCGGGCGGTGAGCGAGACCCGTGACTCGCTCCAGCGCCACCAGCACCGCGCACAGACCGAGCACCGGCTCGCGGTCGAGCTGCAGGAAGCCGTGCTGCCCCCGTGGCGCGGCTCCCTGCGGCTCCCGCACCAGGGCCCCCGGGCACTGGACCTGGCCGCCCACTACCTGCCCGCGTCGACGAGCACACTGATCGGCGGCGACTGGTACGACGCCCTCGAACTGTCCGACGGTGAGACGCTCCTGACCGTCGGCGACCTCACCGGACACGGCCCCACCGTCACCTCTGCCATGGCGATGCTGCTGGGTGCCCTGCGCGGCATGGCGATGGCGGGCACCCAGCCCGCCCAACTGATGACCTGGCTCAACCAGTTACTCGACGCCACCGTCCAGCCGGCCCTGGGTAGCGCGGTCTGCTGCCGCTACCGCGCCGACACCCGCACACTGCTCTGGGCCCAGGCCGGACACCCCGCCCCGCTGCTGTACCGCGGCGGGACGGGGCGCAGGCTCGACGCTCCGGACGGCGTGCTGCTCGGCGCCACCTCGGGTGCCGTCTACGGACAGGCCGAAGAGACCCTCGAGGTGGGCGATCTGCTCCTGCTGCACACCGACGGGCTGGTGCCCAGTCGATGGGGAGGAGCGGCGGCCGTGAACCGTCTCCTCGACCTGGCCCCACGCTTTGACGAGGCGCGCACCGCACAGGACTGCGTACGGATGGTCGTGGAGGAGTTCGGCGAGACCGACCGGCAGGACGACGCGTGCGTGCTCCTGGTCAGGGTGGCCTCGTAACAATCAATCAGGACAGCCGCGGGAACCCTTATGCCCGTGCGCTGTCGCCGCCCTTCGCCGTCTTCGGCAGCACCAGCCTGATCTCCTCCCGCAGCTCGTGGATCTTCGGGTAGCTGGCGTACTCGGCGGTGAGCCGGTACATCTGGCGCAGCCGGTCCCAGGTGCGGTGTGAGGAGTTCGAGCCCATCGACACCAGCGCGAGCCGGGCGTAGCGGTCCGCCTGTTCGGGGTCGTCCGCGATGAAGCAGGCGGAGGCCATGGACAGGAAGTCGAAGATCTTCGACCGCTGCCGTCCGTCGACCCGCAGGGCCAGGGCCTTCTCCGCGTAGTGCTGGGCGTGCACGGCCGCTTCCGGGTCGTGCTCGGCCAGTGTGCGGTAGGCCAGGGCCTGCATGCCGTACAGATCCTCCTCCTTGAACGTCTGCATCCAGTCCGGCGGCTCCACGTCGGCCTTGTCGGAGACGAACAGATCCTCCGCCTGTCCGAGGGTGCGGCGCATCGCCTGGCCCTTGCCCATCGACGCCTGCGCCCAGGCCTCGACGGTGTAGAGCATCGCCTTGGTGCGCGGCAGCACCTCTTCGCCGGCACCGGACTGGGCGAGCTTCATCAGGTCGAGTGCGTCGTCGGGCCGGCCGAGGTGCACCATCTGGCGGGCCGCCCGGGAGAGCGCCTCTCCGGCGCGCGGCCGGTCACCGCCCTCTCTCGCGGCATGGGCGGCGATGACGAAGTACTTCTGCGCCGTGGGCTCCAGGCCGACGTCGTGCGACATCCAGCCCGCGAGGACGGCGAGGTTGGCGGCGACGCCCCACAGGCGCCGCTGGAGATGGGGTGGATGGTGGTAGGCGAGCATGCCGCCCACCTCGTTGAGCTGGCCTACCACGGCCTTGCGTTGCAGCCCGCCGCCGCGGGCTGCGTCCCAGGCCCGGAACACCTCGACGGAGCGCTCCAGTTCATCGACCTCCTGCGCCCCGATGGGGGCGGCCTCGTAGCGGTCGAACCCAGCGGGGTCGGCGTGCAGGGGGTTGTCGGAGTGAGGAGCGTCGGCAGACAGGGTCGGATCGGTGTGCAGCCAGTCGTACATGGCACTGCTGAGGGCGGATCCGGCGGCGAGCGCGGCACCCGCGCCCACCAAGCCGCGTCGGTTGAGCATGAGGTCCATTCCCGTGAATTCGGTGAGGACCGCGGCAGTCCGCTCGGGCGCCCACGGCATACCGTCGGGATGCTCCACGCTCCCGGCGCCCTGCCGTTTCCCCGCACGCCCGTGCCGGACCAGACCGAGGTCCTCGATGGTCACGACACGGCCGAGACGCTCGGTGAACAGGGCTGCCAGCACCCGCGGTACCGGATCGCGCGGGATCTCTCCCATGTCGATCCACCGCCGCACCCGGGAGGTGTCGGTCGAGAGCTGGGGGTGGCCCATGGCCGCCGCCTGCCGGTTGACCAGCCTCGCGAGTTCGCCCTTGGACCAGCCGGCCAGGCCGAACAGGTCGGAGAGGCGGGTGTTGGGTTCTCCGCTCACGTCAAGCCCCCAGGTTCTCGGCTGATTTGACAGTAGCCCGGTGAGAGTTGCCGGGCGACTATTCGCCAGGCTTCGCCAGGGTGCGCCAGATGGTCTGCCACTGGGCATCGGGTGTCAGGTAGGAATGCGCCACCCCGACCCGGTCGCCATCCTGACAAGGCGGACGCATTCCCCAGGGTGCACCCGGGCGGTCGGGCGGGGCAGCGCTTTGACGTCGCAGGCACACGAAGGGATCTGTTTCGCCCATGTACGCAGCATCGTCCTCCGTGTCCGCCCCGCCCCGGCCCCTGCACCCCCGCCCGGGCGGCAGCGGCCCCTACCTCGACCCCGCGCGGTCGGCGGCGGCCCCCGTCATCGGTGCGGGCCGGCCGCGGCGCGCACCGGGGATCGGCACGCAACCGCTCAGCGGGAGACTCGACTTGTCCGGCCCTCAGGGCGCCCAGCTGCGCACGGCGATCGCGTCGGTGCACCGGATCTGCCCGGAGTTCGCCCCGGTGCAGGTGCTGCGCCGCAGCGGGCGCTCGGTGCTCCTCGTCGGCACGACGGGACGCAGCACGGCCGTCGCCAAGTGTTTACTGGACCACTCCCCCGTGTGGGCCGAGCGGTACCGGCACGAAATAGCCGCGTACCGCACGTTCGTCCGGCACCGCCCCCCAGTGCGCGTGCCGAGACTGATCGCGGCGGATCCGGACAACTGCACCCTGGTCATCGAGCGGATGCCCGGGCGGGTGGCGGCCCTCCAGCGGCACCCGGCCGAGGCCCCGCCCCGCGCCGACATCCGGACGGCACTAGGCGCGATCTGCCGGCTCAACGCCTGGCGGCCGTCGGCGGGCACGTTCGACGCACCGCTGGACTACGCGGCGCGCATCTCCCGGTACCACGAGCTGGGGCTGCTCACCGACCGGGACATGGGGGACCTCCAGAAGCTGCTGCACGGCATCGCGCTCTCCTCGGGCCGGCAGGGCATGGGCCAGTTCTGCCACGGCGACGCACTGCTCTCGAACATCCTGCTCTCACCGGCCGGTCCAGTGCTGGTGGACTGGGAGCACGCGGGCTGGTACCTGCCGGGCTACGACCTGGCGACGCTGTGGGCGGTGCTCGGCGACTCGCTGGTGGCCCGTCGGCAGATCAGCCAGATGGCGCAGTCGGCGGGACCGGCGTCACGGGACGCGTTCCTGGTGAACCTGATGCTCGTCCTGACCCGTGAGATCCGTACCTACGAGACGGCCGTGCAGCGTTCGATGCACGACACGACCCCGGCGGCACCGGGAGTGGCTCCCCCGGGTGCTGCGCCGTCCGGCGAGGAACAGCGGCTGCTCCTACGGCGGCTGCACGACGACTGCCAGATGGCCCGGCGGGCCGTACGCGCGGCGGTCGGCACTCGCTGACGGGGATGGTGGTCCGCGGTGCGCCAGGAACAACGGCGCACCGCGGACCTTCGTCATATCCGCATGTGTCCACTGCGGCCATTGGTGTACGCCACTGACGCCCCGCAGGCCCGCGGCCCACCGCCACGAAACTCCCCGCACCCCCCGTTGACATGGGAAATCGCCTCCTTCTGGGCATGATTGACGGATCGTCGGAGAACCGGTAGCACTGACACGCCCGGCCCCGCACGGCTCATCGCGCTCAACCGTCCCTGGAGGCTGCATTGCGAGGATCCGCCACCGACCCCAACCGAGCCCCCGGGCACAGACGCGCGCGCAGAGCCGCGGGCGCCGTGGCCTCCGCGGCTCTGCTGCTGCCGCTGCTCGGCGCGGCCCCGTCCGCCGGCGCCACGGACTCCCCGGGCCCCCTCCAGCAGGCGTTCGCCACCGCGGCCGCCGAGTACCACGTACCGCAGAGCGTCCTCCTCGGCGTCTCCTACCTCCAGTCCCGCTGGGACACGCACGACGGGGCGCCGAGCGTCACCGGCGGGTACGGCCCGATGCACCTCACCGACGCCCGCACCGCGCTCGCGCGGGCACCGCACCACAGCGAGGGCACGGAGGACGCGCGCGGCGACAGCGCCCGCCCGGCCCTGCTCCCCGACACGAAGGTGCCGGAGAACACGGAACTTCCCGCCCGCCTGAAGACACTGCCGAAGGCGGCCGAGCTGACCGGTCTGAGCGCCGAGGAGCTGCGTACGGACCCCGCCGCCAACGTGGCGGGCGGCGCCGCGCTGCTCGCCGCCGCCCAGCAGGACCTGGGCGAACCGCTGAGCGACGATCCGGCGGACTGGTATGGAGCGGTGGCCCGCTTCTCCGGCGCGGACGACACCGCGACGGCGGCGGCGTACGCGAACGACGTGTACGACGTGCTGCGCGGCGGCGAGGAGCGCACCACGGACGCCGGGCAGCAGGTCGCCCTGGCCGCACAGCCGGAGCTCACCCCCGACACCGCGCAACTGGGACGGACGGGCCTGCGCACGGCCTCCGCCGACGGCACGGAGTGCCCGAAGTCGGTGTCCTGCGAGTGGATCCCGGCGCCGTACGAGGAGTTCGGCGACAACGACTACGGAAACCACGACCTGGGCGACCGCCCGGCCTCCCAGAGCATCAAGTACATCGTCATCCACGACACCGAGGGCACCTGGGACGGGGTCCTCAACCTGGTGCAGGACCCGACCTATGTGTCGTGGAACTACACGCTGCGCTCCACCGACGGCCACATCGCCCAGCATGTGAAGGCCAAGGACGTGGCCTGGCACGCCGGTAACTGGTACGTCAACGCCAAGTCGGTCGGCCTGGAGCACGAGGGTTTCCTCGCCTCGCCGGACGCCTGGTACACGGAGGCGATGTACCGGTCGTCGGCGCGCCTGGTGAAGTACCTCGCCAAGAAGTACGACATCCCGCTGGACCGGCAGCACATCCTCGGCCATGACAACGTGCCCGGCCCGACCACCGGGACCGTCCCGGGTATGCACACCGACCCGGGCCCGTACTGGGACTGGCGGCACTACTTCGAGCTGCTCGACCACCCCTTCAAGCGCACCGCCGGAAAGAGCGGCGGCCTGGTGACCATCCTGCCTGACTACGCGGCCAACCAGCCGGTGTACACGGGCTGTGTGACCAGCGGCGAGCCGTGCGCGGCCCACGGTTCCGGTGAGGTGCGGCTGTACTCCGACCACGACGAGAGCTCGGCGCTGATCAAGGACATCGGCCTGGGGACGACGCCCACCACCGGAGTGAACGACCTGTCCTCGCGGGTGTCCACCGGACAGCAGTACGCGGTCGCCGACCGGTGGGGCGACTGGACCGCGATCTGGTACCTGGGCCAGAAGGCCTGGTTCAAGAACCCGAAGAAGCAGCCGACCGCGGTGAACGCGGCCGGTTTCGTGATCACGCCGAAGGACGGCCTGGACAGCGTCCCCGTGTACGGGCGCGCCTACCCGGAGAAGGAGGCCTACCCGACGGGCGTACCCGCCCAGACGGTGTCACCGCTGCCGTACAAGGTGCTCGCGGGCCAGAGGTACGCGGTCGGCGACGAGGTGCCGGGCGAGTACTACTACGCGGTCACCTTCACCACCGACTCGCACAAGGTGGTCGTCGGCACGGACCTGTACTACGAGATCCAGTACGGCCACCGGGTGGAGTTCGTGCGCGCCGCGGACGTACAGCTGGTGCCGTCGGCCGCCTAGCGGCCGCCTCAGCCCTGCTGGAAAAGCTCCGCCGGGAGCGGCTTCAGCAGGGCGTACAGGTCGTCGGTGATGGGGCGGTCCCAGGCGGCGATGGTCACCAGGACGTTGTCGCTGCGGTCGAACTGCACGCAGGAGATCCTGCCCTCCGACAGCTTCAGCCGGCGCACGATCAGGAGGTTGTCGCCCTGCATCACGGGCATGTCCTCGGTGCCGACGACGGTCACCTCCTCGTCGTTCTCCAGCGCCAGCAGCAGCTGGGCCACCTCGAAGGGGACCTCTCCCTCGGCGACCTCCCGGGCCGGTGAGCCCTCGGGCAGATTGCCGATGATCATCGCGGGGCCGCGGCCGCCGAAGAGGTCGTAGCGCAGGAAGACACCCTGGCAGCTGCCGTCGGGGGCGGGCAGCAGGCCGGCGCCCAGATTGCCGGGCCAGTCGCCCGGGTCCATGGCCAGGACGTCGAAGTCGGGCCCGGCGGGAGTGGCGCTGCGGCGGCGGAGGAACGACATGCGGCCATGGTACGTGCCCGGGCGTGTTCGGCGGCGTGCGGGAGGCGCCCGGACGGGGGTACCGGTCTACGCCCGCGTCCGCTCCGTCAGGGCCGCCCCCAGTCCCGTGGGCTCCGTGCCGACCTTCCGGTAGACCGCCGAGAGCAGGCGGACGACCGTCTGCTCGTCGGTGTGCAGTTCCCCGGCGATCTCGGTCTCGGTGCGGCCACGGGCGGCCAGCGCCGCCGCGGTGCGTTCGCGGGCGGTGAGGGTGTCGGTCTCGGTGGTGTGGAGGCGGCGGGGGCGCAGTCCGGCGGCGGCGAGTCCGTCGCGGGCGGCCTCGGCGAGTCCGTCCGCGCCGCACTGCGCGGCCGTGTCGAGGCCGCGGTAGAGGTGTTCGGCGGCCTCTTGGGTGCGGCCGGTGCGGTGCAGCTCGGTACCGAGGGAGACCAGGGCGCAGGCAAGTTCGTAGGCGGCCGGGGAGCGCTCCAGGTGGGCCACGGACTCCTCGAGGTATTTGACGCGGGCGGAGCCCGCGGATACTTCGGCGGCGGTGCGCAGCGCCTGGCCGATCGCGGAGGGGGCGCCGAACTGGCGGGCGCGGGCGAGTGCTTCGAGGGCGGTGGCGACGGCGCGCTCGGGGTCGTCGTGGCTCTCGGCGCGGGCGAGGTGGAGCTGCCAGGGACACCAGGCGGGGTTGCGGATGCCGCGCGGGTCGAGGCGGCGGCCGGCGGCGGCCAGCTCGGCCGCCGCTTCCTTGGCCAGTCCGCGGGCGAGAAGCAGTTCGCCGTGCACGGTCTGGGCGTCGGGGAAGACGACGGCCGCCGGGAAGGGCGCCGAGAAGCTGTGGTCGTCGGCGGTCTGCGCGGCCTCGGCGACGCGGCCGCGGGCGATCAGGACCTCGATGAGGATGCCGACCGCGTACCAGTGGGCGGGGGTGCCGGGGCCGACGCGTTCGGCCAGTCGCAGGCCGGCGCGGACGAAGTCCTCGGCCTCGGCGAGCCGGCCGCGCCGGTAGCGGACGTAGGCGAGGAGCGTGTAGGCGAAGGAGAGGTGGGCGCCGCGCCAGCCCTGGCGTTCGAAGTCGGCGATGCCGGCGGCGAAGAGTTCCTCGGCGCGGCCCGGGCGGTCGGCGTACATGAAGGCGACGGCGACCAGGACGGGCACCTCGAAGCCGCGGTCGGGTTCGGCCCAGCCGAGGCCGCCGGCTAGGGCGCGTCCGGCGTGGTGGAGGGCGACGTGGGCGGGTTCGCCGCGCTGGATCGCGTCCCAGGTCCGCAGGCCGATGATGTAGCGCTCGGTGAGGTCGCGGCCCTTGAGCCGGTCGGCGAGCCGGGTGAGGCGGCGGGAGCGGGCGGGGTGGTCGGGTTCGTCGGCGCGGAAGGCGTCCCACATGAACTGTTCGGCGACCATGCGCAGCCTGACCCGGGCGTCGTCGGTGACGTGGATCTCGCGGGCGAGGGTGTCGGAGGCCTCGGCGAGGTGGTCGCTGTGGGCGAGGACCTGGGAGAGGCGGTAGACGATGTGGTGGCGCAGCTCGGGGTCGGCGATGGGTTCTTCGAGGGCGGCGCGCAGGTGGTTGACGGTGGTCGCCGGTTCGGTGAGCAGGGAGGCGCAGCCCAGTTCGTACAGGATGGCGGCCCGGTGCCCGGCGGTCGGGGGTTCGCGCAGGGCGCGGGCCAGATAGCTGCGGGCGGCGTCGGGGGCGCCGGCCCGGAGGGTCTCGCCGGCGGCGGCGCGCAGCTGCTGGACGACCCAGGGGTCGCCCTCGGGGTGCGTCTCCAGGAGGTGGCGGGCGGCTGCCGCGGGGCCCAGGCCCGCGTCGACGACGCACCAGGCGGCCTGGCCGTGCAGGGCGACGCGGAAGCCCGCGGGGATGGCCCGGTAGACGGCGGTGGCGATCAGCGGGTGGACGAACTCCAGGGTGCTCTCGCCGGTGAGGATACGGGCGCCGCGCAGGGCGTCGGCGGCGTCGGCGGCCTCCTCGTGGCCGAGTCCGGCGACGGCGGCGGCGAGGGCCTGGGGGATCTCGGTGCCGAGGACGGCGCAGGCCCAGGCGAAGCGGACGGTGGAGGCGCCGAGGCGTTCGAGGCGGGCGATCAGGCCGCTGCCCTTGGCGGCCGCGGCGAGGTCGCGCAGCAGGTGGGCGCCGTCCTCGGTCGGGTTGAGGCCGCGGTCGCGCACTTTGGCCGTCAGCTCGACGGTCTCGAACGGGTTGCCCGCGGTGACGGCCCAGCACTCGCGGCAGAACGCGTCGTCGGCGTGGCCGCCGACCGTCTCGCGCACCAGGCGGGCGACGGCGCCGGCGCTCAGCGGCTCCAGGTCGATGGGACGTCCGCCGGCGCGCCCGGGCAGCCGTCGGAACGACTCGGCGTGGTCGGGGAGTTCGTCGGGCCGGTAGGCGACGACGACCAGCAGCGGGAGTTCCTCTGCGCGGGGTGCGAAAGCGGCCAGCCAGCGCAGCGATTCGGGGTCGGCCCAGTGTGCGTCGTCGAGGAGGAGGACCATCGGGGCGCGCTGGACGGTGAGGTGGGTGAGCACCCAGTCCAGGCCGTCGCGCAGGCCCTGCTGGTCGGGCGGGGCGCCTTCGGTCGGGGCGCAGATGCCGAGTGCGGGCCCGACGATGTCGTACCAACTGCCCAGCGCGGAGCGCAGATCGGCCTCCGCCGCGCCCGCGAACTGCGGCTGGAGGAGCTGGCGGGCGACGTGGAAGGCGACGCGCTGCTCCTGGTCACCGCCGCGGGCGGAGAGCACGGTGCAGCCGCGGGCGACGGCGCGACGGCGGACCTCGCCGAGCAGGGTCGTCTTGCCGATGCCGGCGTGTCCGGCGAAGGCGAGCAGGGCGCCGCGCGGCCGGTCGGACGGTTCGGCGCCGTCCGCGCGCAGGCCGGTCAGCTCCCCCAACGCCTCGTCGACGGCGGCGAGTTCGCTCTCACGCTCGAAGAGGGTCCTTCTGCCGCGTGCGATGTGCTGCCCCATGATGCACCCCCTGCCACGGTGGTCCACCCGCGCGGGGAGCGGGCGCACACCATGACCTACAGGCAGCTCAGCGTACGCCTGGCGGGGGTCACGTGCCCCGTCGTTGACCGTTACTGACCGAAGCCGTCCCGGCGTCCTGCCGGTGCCGCTCGTGGTGGCGGGCGACGCGGGCCCGGTTGCCGCAGGACGGCTTGCACCACTCCTGGCGCGGGTGCTCCTTGAGGAAGTAGCGCACACAGCGCGGCGCGTGGCAGGCGCGCAGCCGTTGCCGGTCGGGGCCGGCGAGGAAGGCGATCGCGGCCTGCGCGAGGACCGCGGTCAGCTCTCCTCGATCCGGCCGCCGATGGACGAAGGGTTCGGTGTCCGCGGGCCAGTGCAGGACGGGGACGGTGGGCATACGGGCGGCCGCGGTGTTGAGGCGCTCCAGTGCCTCCGGCACGGGCATGAGGCGGGCCGCGTCGGCGGGGCTCGGCTCGCCCGGCCGCACGGCGCGGGCGAGGAGCGCGCGGACGGCGGCGCGCAGGTCGCGTACGGCGGCGAGGGCCGGGCCGTCGGCGACGAAACCGGCGGCGTCCGGGACGGCGTCGGGGTGGGCGCGGACCCAGGCGGTGAGACCGGCGGGGTCGGACAGGTCGTCGGCGACCCCGCCGTTGCCGTCGTGCCGGATGGTGAGGGCGAGGTCGAGGGCGAGCGTGGTGTCCGTACTGGGCGAGTCCTGCATGCGGTTAATGATAGATCCACGGTTTCCCATTAGCCCATGAGGGTGGCCGGCGTCACTCCTCCGGAGGCCCGGGCGGCACCACCGCGATCGGGCTCGCCGCGTGCAGCAGAACGGCGTGGGTGACGGAGCCCAGCATGCGGGCGGGCGCGAGGAGACGGCGGCGGTGGCGGCCCACGACGACCAGGTCGGCGTCCTTCGAGGCCGCGACGAGATGGCCTGCGGCGTCGCCCGGGGGCACGTACGGCTCGGCCCGGACGTCGGGGTGCCGTTCGCGGTGCGGGGCGAGGAAGCCCTCGGCGAGGGTGCGTGTCTCGCTCTCGATGGCGTCCTGGTCGATCGTCGGCGGTACGAGCTCACCGGGGGCCACCCAGGAATGGATCGGCCACGGGTAGGCGGCGACCACCTGTAGGCGCGCTTCGCGCAGCGCCGCTTCGGTGAAGGCGAAGTCGAGGGTGGCGTCGTCGGGGCCGTCCACGTTCAGGCCGACGACCACCCGGGGTCCGGGCCCGGCCGGCGGCGCGTCCTCGACCTGGCGGTCGGGCCGGGGCACCACGACGACCGGGCACTCGGCGTCACGGGCGGCGGCCAGGCCGTTGGAGCCGAGCAGCAGGCTGGCGAAGCCGCCGCGGCCCCGGGAGCCGAGTACCAGGAGCTGGGCGTCGGAGCCGAGTTCGGGCAGCGTGGCGCCGGGGGCGCCGTCGAGGGCGACGTACTCCGTCTCCGGCAGGTCGGTGCGCCCTGCCAGGTGCTCCCTGACCTGGGCCAGTACCGGGTCGTCCGCCGGGGCCGGCGGTGCGACGACCGGGACTGCGGGCGGTACCCATGCGGCGTACTGCCGCACGTGGACCACCCGCAGCGGTGCCGCGCGCCTGCGGGCGTCGCCGAGGGCCCACTCCAGGGCGCGCAAGCTGTCGTCCGAGCCGTCGACCGCCGTGATGACCGGCAGGGCGCTCATGGTTCTCCACCTCCGGAATACGACCTTCCCGTTCCTGGGGTCAGCCTGGCTCAGGCATCGGCTCCAGTACGGCGCACAAGGTCGCGTGTCCGGAAAATCAGGTGCGACACACCCGGATCGGCCCGCGGCTCACCGCCCGCGGTTCAGGTGAGGTCGAACTCCCCTTCCCGTGCGCCCGACACGAACGCGCCCCACTCCGCCGGCGTGAAGATCAGGGAAGGGCTTTCCGGGCGGCCGCTGTTGCGCATCGCGATGAATCCCTCGACAAAAGCGATCTGAACATCCCCTCGGCCTCGGCTGCTGGACTGCCACTCGGCGTTGCTGAGGTCCAGCTCCGGCTTGTCCCAGCCGGTGAGCGGCTGCATCTGGATGGTGCTCTCGGCCACGTCCGTGCTCCTCCCGATTCGTCGTCCGCGGGCCAGCCTAGCGATCGGTTCCTACCGCCGACAGGCCACGTGAGGGGGACCTTTCGGGAGCCCTTCACTCTGTGCTCGCGGGCCTGCTCTCAGGCATCCGGAGGCTGCGCTCCCACGAGCCACATGGAGAAGAACTGCGACCCTCCCCCGTAGGCGTGTCCGAGCACCCTGCGGGCCCGCTCCACCTGGTGTTCCCCGGCCTGCCCGCGCACCTGGAGCGCCGCCTCGGCGAAGCGGATCATGCCGGAGGCGCCGATGGGGTTGGCCGACAGCACCCCGCCCGACATGTTCACGGGCAGGTCCCCGTCCAGCTCGGTCACCCCCGCCTCGGTGAGTTTCCAGCCCTCGCCCTCCTCCGCGAAGCCGAGGTTCTCCAGCCACATGGGTTCGTACCAGGAGAACGGCACGTACATCTCGACGGCGTCGATGTCCCGCCGCGGGTCGGCGATCCCGGCCTGCCGGTACACGTCGGCCGCGCAGTCCTTCCCGGCCTGCGGCGACACGAAGTCCTTGCCGGCGAAGAGCGTGGGCTCGCTGCGCATGGCGCCGCCGAGCATCCAGGCCGGTGGCCGGGGGGCGCGCGCCGCCCCCGCCCGGTCGGTGAGGACCATCGCGCAGGCGCCGTCGGAGGACGGGCAGGTCTCCGAGTAGCGGATCGGGTCCCACAGCATCGGCGAGGCCTGGACCTTCTCCAGCGTGATGTCGTGCTCGTGCAGGTGGGCGCAGGGGTTCTTCAGCGCGTTGCGCCGGTCCTTGTAGGCGACCAGGGAGCCGACCGTGTCGGGCGCTCCGCTGCGCCGCATGTACGCCCGCACGTGCGGCGCGAAGAAGCCGCCCGCCCCGGCGAGCAGCGGCTGCTGGAACGGGATCGGCAGGGACAGGCCCCACATGGCGTTCGACTCGGACTGCTTCTCGAAGGCGAGGGTCAGCACGGTGCCGTGCACGCGGGCCGCGACGAGGTTGGCGGCGACGAGCGCCGTCGATCCGCCGACCGAACCGGCCGTGTGCACCCGCAGCATGGGCTTGCCGACCGCGCCGAGCGCGTCGGCGAGGTAGAGCTCCGGCATCATCACGCCCTCGAAGAAGTCGGGCGCCTTGCCGATGACGACGGCGTCGATGTCGGCCCAGGTCAGCTCCGCGTCGGCGAGGGCATGCCGGGCGGCCTCGCGGACGAGCCCGGCGATCGACACGTCCCGCCGGGCCGCGACGTGCTTGGTCTGGCCGATCCCTACGACGGCCACGGGCTCCTTGCTCATCGCGGATCCCCTTCGAGTACGGCGACCAGGTTCTGTTGCAGGCAGGGGCCGGAGGTGGCGTGGGCGAGGGCCCGGTCGGAGTCACCTCGGTGGATACGGGCGGCGGCCTCGCCGATTCGGATGAGTCCGGCGGCCATCATCGGGTTGGCGGCGAGAGCTCCACCGGAGGGGTTGACACGCACGCTGTCGTCGAGCCGCAGCGCCTTGCGCAGGACGACCTCCTGCGCGGTGAACGGTGCGTGCAACTCGGCGGTGTCGACGGGCCGTTCGAAGGCACCGGCACGCTCGGCGGCCAGGCGGGTGGACGGGGAGTCGGTCAGATCGCGCACCCCCAGGCTGTGCGCCTCGATGCGGTGGTCGATGCCGCGGATCCAGGCGGGCCGCGCGCACAGCTGCCGGGCCCGCTCCCCGGCCGCGAGGACCACGGCGGCGGCGCCGTCGCCGACGGGCGGGCAGTCGCCGGTGCGCAGGGGCCGTACGGCGTAGTCCCCGTGCGGCACCGGACCCCGCAGCTGGGCATGAGGGTTGGAGGTGGCGGACGCCCTGCTGCGGGCGGCCACGGCGGCGAGCGCGGGCTCGTCGGTGTCCCCGGCGTCGACGAGCGCCTGCGCCTGGAGCGCGGCGAGGGATACGGCGTCGGGCCACAGGGGGGCGACGTAGTACGGGTCGAGCTGCCGGGTCAGCACATCGCGCACGGAGCCGGGCGAGGACTTGCCGTACGCGTAGACCAGGGCCGTCTCCGCGTCACCGGTGAGCAGCTTGGTCCACGCCTCGTACAGCGCCCACGCGCCGTCCATCTCGACGTGCGACTCGGAGATCGGGGGCCAGGCGCCCACGCCGTCGAGGGCGAGCGTGAAGGAGAAGGCCCGGCCGGCGAGGTAGTCGCTGGAGCCGGAGCAGGTGAAGCCGATGTCGGCGGTCTTCAAGCCGGTCCGGTCGAGCACGTCGTGCAGGACCGGCATGAGCATCTCCACCTCGGAGAGCTCGTCGGTGGAGCGCCGGTGGTCGGTCTGGGCGAAGGCGACGACGGCGATCTCGCGTTCCCCCGGGGCTTCTTCGCGCGTCACAGCAGCTCCTTGTAGGTCTCGTAGTCCGCGTCGGGTTCGCCGGTGGGCCGGTAGTGGTCGGGGTAGCGGGCCCCTTCGGTCCACACCGGCTCGACGCGCAGGCCCATCCGCACCTGGTCGTAGGGGATGCCGCCGATGCGGCCGTGCAGGGCGAGGTCGGCGCCGTCGAGGGCGATGTGGGCGTAGACGTACGGCACTTCGATGTCCAGGTTCTTCGCCTTGATGTTGACGATGCAGAAGGTGGTGACGGTGCCGCGTGGACCCACCTCCACCTGCTCGGCGGTGGCGACGCCGCAGGTGGGGCAGGCGCCCCTCGGCGGGACGTACACCTTCCGGCAGGACGGGCAGCGCTCACCGACGGTCCGCTGTTCGGTGAGCGCGCCGATGTAGGCGGCCTGGGCGCGGCCGGGCGAGTAGGTGTAGTCGAGGCGGGCGGGGGCGACGATACGCGTGACCGCGTCCTCGAACTCCCCGACGTGACCCGCGAGTTGGGGCGCCGAGCCGTCGTACGGTTCGAAGCAGGCGATGTCCGTGATGGCGCCGGTGCGTTCCGCGGCCCAGCGGACGCGGACGCGCATACCGGTGTGTACGGCGTCGGGGCCGGGGGCGTCGAGGGCGTGCAGGAGGGCGGTGTCGGCGCCGTCGAGGCGGACCAGGATCCAGGCGAAGGGGGTGTCGAGGGGCTGGCCGCGGCGGGGTGCGTGGTTCCAGGCCCAGGTGGTGACCGTGCCGGTGGCGGAGACCTCGACGAGGTCGCGTATCTCGTCGGCGGTGACGGGGTCGTACTCGACGGGTGGGACGAGGACGCGGCCGTCGCCGGTCCGCACCCCCAGGACGACGCGCTCGCGCAGGCCGGTGAGGAAGGCGCTCTGGACCGGGCCGAGGGAGCGGGTGAAGGGGAACTCGACGACGAGTGGGGCTTTGAGGACTTCGGGCATGGCGGCTCTCTCTCCTCGGCGGGGTCAGACGCGCTTGTAGACGGGCGGCCGCTTCTCCGCGAAGGCGCGGGCGCCTTCCTTGGCGTCGGCGGTGTCGAAGACCGGCCAGCCGCGCTTCAGTTCGGCGGCGAGGCCGTCGCTCTCGGTCAGCTCGGCGGTCTCGTATACCGAGGCTTTGACGGCCTCGACGGCCAGCGGCCCGCAGGCGTTGATCTGTTCGGCGATCTCCAGGGCCTTCGTCAAGGCCGTGCCGTCGGGGACGACATGCCCGATCAGGCCGATGTCGGCCGCCTCCCGGGCGCTGTAGGGGCGGCCGGTGAGCAGCATCTCCAGGGCGTGGGTGCGCGGGATCTGGCGCTGCAGCCGGACCGTGGAGCCGCCGATCGGGAACAGGCCCCGCTTGACCTCGAAGAGCCCGAAGGTCGCGGATTCGCCGGCCACCCGGATGTCGGTGCCCTGGAGGATCTCCGTGCCGCCCGCGACGCAGTACCCCTCGACGGCGGCGATCACCGGCTTGCGCGGACGGTGGTGGCGCAGCATCGCCTTCCAGTGCAGATCGGGGTCGGCCTTGAGCCGGTCGCGGTACCGCTCGCCCTCCATCCCCTTCCCGGCGAGGGCCTTCAGGTCCATCCCGGCACAGAAGGCGCCCCCCGCGCCGGTGAGCACGATCGAGCGGACGGCGTCGTCCTCGTCGGCGTCGACCCAGCCGTCGTACAGGCCGACGAGCATCCCCAGTGAGAGCGCGTTCTTGGCGCCCGGCCTGTTGAGCGTGAGCACCAGTGTGGCGCCTTCGCGCCGCACGGTGAGGTGTTCCGTCCCACCCATCGCCCATCTCCCCTCTCGAAGAACGAGAACAGGTTGCAGTAGCCGGCATGGCACTTCAAGGGTTTTCTGACAGACAGTCAGATTTCTTCGCGCGGACCCTTCACAGTTGCCGTGCCCTTTGCTCTGATGACCGGCGAACCGTCGGATGCCAGGCACACCCGGGGTCAGGAGGAGCGGTGGAGTACAACATTGCCGACCTGTTCGAGTCGGTCGTCGACGTGGTGCCGGACCGCGAGGCACTGGTGTACATCGACCACCCCGGCACGGGCGCGGAACGCCGTCTGACATACGCGGAGCTGGACGCGGCCGCCAACCGCGTCGGCCACCACCTCATCGACAGCGGGATACGCCCCGGCGAGCACCTCGGCCTGCACCTCTACAACGGTGTCGAATACCTCCAGACGGTGCTGGGGTGCCTGAAGGCGCGGATCGTCCCGGTCAACGTCAACTACCGGTATGTGGAAGAGGAGTTGGCCTATCTCTACCGGGACGCCGATCTGGTGGCGCTGGTCTTCGACGCGGAGTTCACGGACCGGGTGGCGGCGGCGCTGCCGCGAGCCCCGAAGCTGCGGCACCTGCTGCGGGTGGGGGAACCCCTCGCGGGGGTGGACGCCGTGCCGTTCGCGGAGGCGGAGGCCGCGGGGTCGCCCGGGCGCGGGTTCCCGGCGCGGTCCGGCGACGACCAGTTCATCATCTACACCGGCGGCACCACCGGGCTGCCCAAGGGCGTGATGTGGCGCCAGGAGGACCTGTTCTTCTCCGGGCTGGGCGGCGGGGCGCCGACCGGCGAGCCGGTGCAGAAACCGGAGGAACTGGCGGAGCGCGTCGCGGCCGGCGGGGCGGGGATCACCTTCTTCCCCACGCCCCCGCTCATGCACGGCACCTCCACCCTCACGGCGTTCATCGGCTTCAACTTCGGCCAACGGGTCGTGCTGCACCGCAAGTTCGTGCCCGATGAAGTCCTGCGCACGATCGAGAAGGAGAAGGTCACCAGCATGTCGCTGGTGGGCGACGCCATGCTGCGCCCGCTCATCGACGCGTTGAGCGGTCCGATGAAGGGCACGGACTGCTCGTCGATGTTCAGCGTGTCGTCGTCGGGCGCGATCATGTCGGAGACGGTGCGCCGGCAGTTCCTCGCCCTGATCCCGAACGTGATGCTCCTCAACAACTTCGGTTCCTCCGAGTCCGGCTTCAACGGCACCGCGACACAGGACTCCGGCCCCGAGCGCGGCTTCCGCGTCCGCGTCAACTCCCGTACGCAGGTGGTCGACCCGGGGACGCACGAGCCGGTCGCCGTCGGCGAGATCGGCCGGGTCGCCCAGTGCGGACACGTCCCGCTCGGCTACTACAACGACCCGCGGAAAACCGCCGAGACCTTCTTCGAGAAGGACGGCGAGCGGTGGGTGCTGCTCGGCGACATGGCGACCGTCGACGAGGAGGGCGTGGTCACCGTCCTCGGCCGCGGCTCGCAGTGCATCAACACCGGGGGCGAGAAGGTGTATCCGGAGGAGGTCGAGCAGGCGCTGAAGTCCCATCCGGACGTGTACGACGCGCTGGTGGCCGGGGTGCCCGACGTGCAGTGGGGCAACCACGTGGCAGCCGTCGTGCAGCTGCGCTCGGGCGCGGCGCGACCGTCCCTGGAGGACATCCAGACCCACTGCCGCGCCCACCTCGCCGGGTACAAGATCCCCCGACAGCTGGTCATCACCGACGCGATCCGGCGCTCCCCGAGCGGCAAGGCGGACTACCGGTGGGCGCGGGAGGTGGCGGTGGCGGCTGACCGGTGACGGACGCCGCTCACACCTCCCACACGTCCGCCGCCCGTCGCCGCGCTACTCCGCCGAGGGGGCAGTGGCACCACGACCGTCGAGGAACGCGGCGACCCGGCGCACGAACCACTCCGGGTCGTCCAGCCACGGGTAGTGGCCGGCGCCGGGCTGTACGGCGAACTCGGCGTTCGGAAAGGCTGCGGCGGTCTCGCGGGCGAGCTCGGGGCGCGGGCCGCCGTCGACTTCACCGGCGAGGACCAGGACAGGGGCAGTGACCCGGGCGAGCCCCTCCCGGGTGGCGGCCGGGTCGAAGGCACCCTCGGCGAAGTAGACGTCCTCGGCCTCTTCGTTCGACTGCTCGTCCAGGGGGGCGATGTGGGCGCGGGCGGTGTCGTCCCAGCGGCCGTAGAAGAATCCGGCGAAGGCCATCAGGTCGTCGTCGGCCGCGTCGTCGCCGGCGAGCCACGCCTCGAACGCCGGGTACGCCTGCGCGAACCACGGCTCGTCCTTGCGCAGCCGTGCCGCGGCCAGGCGGTGCTCGGCCGTGGCCGGCAGCCCCAGCACCCACGGGGTGGCGGTGATCAGCGCGAGCCGTGCCACCCGCTCCGGATACCGGCCCGCGTACAGCATCGCAAGGCTGCCGCCCGCCGAGTGGGCGAGCATGTCCATCCGCTCCAGGCCCAGGCGGACTCGGAGCGCCTCCACGTCGTCCACGAGCCGGTCGCACCGGTACGTCCCCGGGTCCGCCGGCACCGCGGAGTCGCCGGTGCCGCGCAGATCGAGGAGGATCAGGCGGCGGTGGGCGGTCAGTCCGCCGAGGTCGCCGAGGTAGGCGGAGGCACGCATGGGGCCCCGGGGAGGACGACCAGCGGGTCGCCCTCACCCCGTATGTGGTAGGCGAGTTCGGTTCCGTCAGCTGCGGTGAACGCCGGCATGACCCCGATCTTCACGTGGCCCGACGGCCGAGCGCAACACACTTCGCACCGGGACTGCGGCCGCCGATGCCGCTCACGAACGGTCCTTGAACCGCTCCCTCAACTCCCGCTTGAGGATCTTCCCACTCGCGTTCCGCGGCAGTCCCTCCACGAACAGCACCCTCTTGGGCGCCTTGAAGCGGGCGAGTTTCTCGCGGGCGTGGGCGATGAGTTCGGCCTCGGTGACCTCGCCGCGCGGGACGACGACCGCGGTGACCGCCTCGATCCAGCGCTCGTCGGGCAGGCCGACGACGGCGACCTCGGCGACGGCCTCATGGCTGTACAGGGCGTCCTCGACCTGGCGTGAGGCGACCAGGACGCCACCGGAGTTGATGACGTCCTTGACCCGGTCGACGACGGTGAAGTAGCCGTGGGCGTCGCGCACCGCGAGGTCGCCGGAGTGGAACCAGCCGTCCCGGAAGGCCTCGGCGGTCTCCTCGGGCTTGTCCCAGTAGCCCTCGCACAACTGCGGGGAGCGGTAGACGATTTCGCCGGGTGTGCCGTCGGGGACGTCCTTGCCGTCCTCGTCGACGACCCGGGCGTCCACGAAGAGGACCGTACGGCCGCAGGAGTCCATCCGGCCCTTGTGCTCGTCGGGGGCGAGGACCGTGGCCAGGGGGCCGATCTCGCTCTGGCCGAAGCAGTTGTAGAAGGCCAGCTTCGGCAGGCGTTCGCGCAGCCGCTCCAGGACCGGGACCGGCATGATCGACGCCCCGTAGTAGGCCTTGCGCAGGCCGCCGAGGTCGCGGGTGGTGAAGTCGGGGCGGTTGGCCAGGCCGATCCAAACCGTCGGCGGCGCGAACAGGCTGTCCACCCGGCCCGTCTCGATCAGGTCGAACAGCTCGTCGCCGTCCGGCGCGTCGAGGATGACGTTCGTGGCACCGACCGCGAGGTAGGGCAGCAGGAACACGTGCATCTGCGCGGAGTGGTACAGGGGCAGGGAGTGCACCGGGCGGTCGCCCGCGCTCAGGTCGAGGGCGGTGATCGCGCTCAGGTACTCGTGGACCAGGGCGCGGTGGGTCATCATCGCGCCCTTCGGCAGGGCCGTCGTCCCCGAGGTGTAGAGCAGCTGCACCAGGTCCTCACCGCGCGGCTCCGGGCCATCGTACGGCGCTGCCGTCACCAGCCGTGCCAGCAGTGAGCCGTCGGTGTCGCGCAGGGGCAACGTACGGACTTCGGACGGGAGTCGTCCGGCCAGGTCCGGGTCCGTCAGGACCAGCGCGCTGCCCGACTGGCCGACGATGTACGCGAGGTCGTCGCCGGTCAGGTTCTGGTTGACCGGTACGTGCACCAGGCCCGCGCGGGCGCAGGCAAGGAAGGCGATGAGGTAGGCGTCGGAGTTGTGGCCGTAGGCGCCGACCCGGTCGCCGGGGGCGAGGCCCTGGTCGAGCAGGACGCTCGCCGCGCGGGAGACGGCCGTGTCGAGTTCGTCGTAGGTCCAGGTGCGGTCGCGGTAGCCCACCGCGACCCGCGCCGGGGTGCGCCGGGCGCTGCGCCGCAGCACCCCGTCAACCGTGCTCCCGTGTCCAGGCGTCATGAGACTTGATCCTCGGTCCGCCGAAGAAGGAGGTCAAGCGCCCGGCAGCAGGGCGGGTACCTGTCGGTCCGCTCAATCCTGAAGTCGCCCCCCGGGTGTGGTCCATGCCCGGGGGCGTTTCGGCATCAGGACGGGCGACCACCCTTCCGCGTGACAGGTACGCCCTGTGGCCCCCTCACACCACTCTCGTGCGGCCCTCCCAGTACGGATCCCGCAGCCGTCGCTTGTAGAGCTTGCCGTTGGGGTCGCGCGGCATCTCGGCGATGAAGTCGACCGTCTTCGGGCGCTTGTAGCCGGCGAGCTGCCCGGCGCAGTGGTCGAGGAGCGCGGCGGCGAGGGCCGGGCCCGGTTCATGCCCGGGCGCCGGTTCGACGACGGTCTTGACCTCCTCGCCCCAGTCGTCGTGCGGGATGCCGAAGGCGGCGGCGTCGGCGACGGCGGGGTGCGCGAGCAGGACGGACTCGATCTCGGCCGGGTAGATGTTGACTCCGCCCGAGATGATCATGTCGATCTTGCGGTCGCGGAGGAAGAGGTAGCCGTCCTCGTCGAGGAGGCCCAGGTCGCCGACGGTGAAGAAGTCGCCGATGCGGTTCTTCCTCGTCTTGGCCTCGTCCTTGTGGTACGAGAAGCCGCCGGTGTTCATCTTCAGGTAGACGGTACCGAGTTCGCCGGGCGGGAGCCGCTTGCCGCCGTCATCGAAGATCGCGAGTTCGCTGATGGGCCAGGCCTTGCCGACCGTGCCGGGCTTCTTCAGCCAGTCCTCGGCGGTGGCGAAGGCACCGCCACCCTCGCTGGCCGCGTAGTACTCCTCCACGGAGTGGCCCCACCAGTCGATCATGGCGCGTTTGACGTGGTCGGGGCAGGGAGCGGCGCCGTGGATGGCGTGCCGCATGGAGGAGACGTCGTACCGGGCGCGCACGATCTCGGGGAGGGCGAGGAGGCGGTGGAACTGGGTCGGGACCATGTGCGTGTGGGTGCACTTGTGGGTGTCGATGAGGCGGAGCATCTCCTCGGGCGTCCACTTGTCCATCAGCACCAGGCGGTGGCCGATGTGCAGGGAGGAGCCCGCGAACTGGAGGACGGCCGTGTGGTACAGCGGCGAGCAGACGAGGTGGACGTTGTCGTCGTAGGGCCTGATGCCGAAGATGCCGAGGAAGCCGCCGAGGTAGGCCTCCTCGGGGAGCTTGCCGGGCAGCGGGCGGCGGATGCCGCGGGGGCGGCCGGTGGTGCCCGAGGTGTAGTTCATGACCCAGCCGAGGGTGCGGTCGGCGGGCGCCGACTCCGGTTGACCGTCGAGGAGTTCGGCGTACGGGCGGAAGCCCTCGACGGTGCCGACGGCGTACCGGTGGCCGGCCGGCAGGCCCGCCTCGTCGGCTGCGTGGCGGGCGGGTCCTGCGAACCGTTCGTGGGCGATGAGCACTTTGGCGCCGGAGTCGGCGACGATCCAGGCGATCTCGGGGCCGACGAAGTGGTGGTTGACGGGGACGAGGTAGAACCCGGCCTGGGTGGCGGCCAGGTACGCCGTGAAGAACTCGGCCGAGTTGGGCAGGACGACCGCGAAGGAGTCACCGCGTTCGAGTCCGGCCGCGCGCAGCCCGTGGACGAGCCTGTTGGCGGCGGCGTGCAGGCGTCCGGCGGTCCACTGCTCGCCGTCGGGGGCGACGAGGATCGTGCGGTCGGGGTCGGCGGTGGCCTGGGCCCAGAATCCGGCGGGGGGTGTGCTCACGACTGGCCGCTCCTTCCGGCGATGCGGTTGATGCGGTCCACGGCCTGCTCGAAGCCGCGGGTGAGGTCGTCGAAGACGGCCTGGACACTGCGTTCGCTGTTCATCCGGCCGACGATCTGGCCGACGGGCGTGCCGAGCAGGGGGTCGACCTCGTACTTCTGGATGCGGGAGACGGCCTCGGCTACCAACAGGCCCTGCAGGGGCATGGGGAGGGTGCCGGGTCCGTCCGGGGCGTCCCAGGCGTCGGTCCATTCGGTACGGAGCTGACGTGCGGGCTTCCCGGTCAGTGCGCGGGAGCGGACGGTGTCGCCGGAGCCGGCGGCGAGCAGCTTCTGGATGAGCTTCGGCGAGGGGAGTTCGGCCTCGGTGGTGGTCAGCCACAGGGAACCCAGCCACGCGCCCTGGGCGCCCAGGGCGAGCGCGGCCGCCACCTGCTGACCGCTGCCGATGCCCCCCGCGGCCAGCACGGGCAGCGGATCCACGGCTTCGACGACCTCCGGGGTGAGCACCATGGAGGCGATCTCGCCGGTGTGCCCGCCGGCCTCGTAGCCCTGGGCCACGACGATGTCGATGCCGGCTTCCTTGTGCTTGACGGCGTGCCGGGCGCTGCCCGCGAGCGCGGCGACCAGCACGTTGTGCTCGTGGGCGCGGGCCACCACGTCGGCGGGCGGCGAGCCGAGGGCGTTGGCGAGCAGCCGGATCGGGTAGTCGAAGGCGACGTCGAGCTGGGTGCGGGCGACCTGCTCCATCCAGCCGGTGATGCGCCAGCCGGAGGCCTCGCCCTCCGCCAGCTCGGGCACGCCGTACTTGGCGAGGGTGTCCGTGACGAACCGCCGGTGCCCCTCGGGGATCATCGCCTCGACATCGGCCTCACTGACGCCCTCCACCTTCTTGGCGGGCATGACGACATCCAGGCCGTAGGGCCTGCCGTCGACGTGTGCCTCGATCCAGTCGAGGTCGCGCTTGAGGTCGCCCGGGGCGGTGTAGCGAACCGCGCCGAGCACTCCGAAACCGCCGGCCCGGCTGATGGCCGCGGCGACGGCGGGGAACGGCGTGAAGCCGAAGACGGCGTGCTCGACTCCCAGTTTCCTGCTCAGCTCCGTCTGCATGGGCGCAGAATGCCGCAGCCGTCCCGACGACGGAAGACCTTTTCTGATGCTCCGTCAGTTTTCTTGGCATGCCTCGCGTACGAGGGTGTGCAGGTGACCGTCGAGGGGGAACGCGGGCGGGGCCGCCGGCAGAAGGGTGGTGAAGGCGAACCCGGTCTTCTGCGCGACGCGGCAGGACGCGGTGTTGTCCACCCTGTGTATGAGTTCGAGCCGGGTCAGCCCGTCGGCGGCGAAGGCCCAGTCCGTCAGCGTGTGGAGGGCCCGGGGCGCCACTCCCCGGCCGCGGGCGTGTGCCGCCGTCCAGTAGCCGACCTCGGCCGACGGAGCATCGGGGACGGGCCTCTTGAGGACGACGTGGCCCGCCAACCGCCCGTCGGCGCCGTCCGTCCGGGTCTCCACGACGGCGAACGCGAAGCGGTCCCCCGCCTCCCATCCCCGTTCCTGCTCCCGCACCCAGCTCGCCGCGCTCTCCGCGTCGTCCACGGCCCCACTGGTCCAGCGGCGCAGCGCCTCGTCCCGGTACAGCTCGATCAGGCCGGGGGCGTCGGCCTGGTTCCAGGGGCGCAGGAGAAGGGCGCAAGCCGACGCAGTGGCGGCCGCCTCCAGTCGTACGAACGTGGTGTCCATCGGCCGAGCGTACGTGGCCGGGTGTCGAGCGTATGTGCCCGGGTGCCGGACGTACATGCCCAGGTGCCGGACGTACATGCCCGGGTGCCGGACGTACGTGACCGGGTGTCAGGGCCCGGTCAGCCGTCCCCCTCCTCCAGCACCGCCATCGCCGCGTTGTGCCCCGGCACCCCGCTCACCCCTCCCCCGCGCACCGCGCCGGCCCCGCAGAGCAGCACATTGGCGTGCCGGGTCGCCACGCCCCAGCGGCCGGTGTTCTCCTGGACGTACGGCCAGGAGAGTTCGCGGTGGAAGATGTTGCCGCCGGGGAGGCGCAGGTCGCGCTCCAGGTCCAGCGGGGTCTTCGCCTCGATGCACGGGCGGCCGTCGGCGTCGATGGCGAGGCAGTCGGCGAGGGGTTCGGCGAGGTGCGCGTCGAGCTGGGCCAGCGTCGACTTCAGCAGCTCCGCCCGTACCGCGTCGTTGTCACGTTCGAACAGACGGGCCGGCGTGTGCAGGCCGAAGAGGGTGAGTGTCTGGTAGCCCCGCTCGACCAGCTCCGGGCCGAGGATCGTCGGGTCGGTGAGGGAATGGCAGTAGATCTCGGAGGGCGGCGCGGTCGGCAGGTCACCGGCGGCGGCCTGGGCGTGCGCGGCGGCCAGTTGCTCGTAGCCCTCGGCGATGTGGAAGGTGCCGGCGAAAGCCTCGCGCGGGTCGACGGCACTGTCGCGCAGCCTCGGCAGCCGCTTGAGCAGCATGTTCACCTTGAGCTGGGCGCCCTCGGCGGGGGCGGGCGGGGTGTCGCCGGTGAGGGCGGCGAGCTGCTGGGGGGAGGCGTTGACCAGGACGTGCCGGGCCTCGGCGACGCCCTCCCCGTCCGCTGTGCGGTAGGTCACCGAGGCGGTTCGCCCGTCCGTGTCGATCCGTACCGCCTCGTGCCCGGTCGCGAGCACGGCGCCCGCCTGGCGCGCGGCGGCGGCCAGGGCGTCGGTCAGGGCGCCCATGCCGCCGACGGGTACGTCCCAGGCGCCGGTGCCGCCGCCGATCACGTGGTAGAGGAAGCAGCGGTTCTGCTTCAGCGAGGGATCGTGGGCGTCGGCGAAGGTGCCGATCAACGCGTCGGTGAGGACGACACCGCGCACCAGGTCGTCGGCGAAGTACTCCTCGACGGCGACCCCGAGAGGCTCCTCGAACAGCGTCCGCCAGGCGTCCTCGTCGTCGACCCGGCGGCGCAGTTCCTCACGGGTGGGCAGCGGTTCGGTCAGGGTCGGGAACACCCGTTCGGCGACGCGGCCCGTCATGGCGTAGAAGCGCTGCCAGGCCTCGTACTCGCGCGCGCCGCCCGTGAGGCGCGCGAAGGCCTCCCGGTTGCGCCGTTCGCCGCCGCCGACGAGCAGGCCGGTGGGCCGTCCGTCGCGTTCGACGGGGGTGTACGAGGAGATGGTCCGCCCGCGCACCCGGAAGTCCAGGCCCAGGTCGCGCACGATCTTCTTCGGCAGCAGGCTGACCAGGTACGAGTAGCGTGACAGCCGTGCGTCGACGCCGGCGAACGGGCGGCTGGAGACGGCGGCGCCCCCGGTGTGGTCCAGTCGCTCCAGCACCAGCACGGACCGTCCGGCCCGGGCCAGATAGGCGGCGGCGACCAGGCCGTTGTGCCCTCCGCCGACGATGACGGCGTCGTAGCTGCGGTGTCCCTCGTGTGCAGGCATGTTCCTTGGTAACACGAGATGATCTAGGTCGGCCAGAGGGAGGGCGCCAAGGTCAGCGCCCGCCCGGCGCCTGCTGCTGGCGCAGCACCGCGACCCTCCGGTACAGCTCGACCGCCTCCGCGCCCCGGCCGAGTTGTTCCAGGCAGTGGGCCTCGTCGTTGCGGCTGGCGAGGGTGTCGGGGTGCTCCGGGCCGAGGACGCGCTCACGGGCCGACGCCACCCGCCGGTACTCGGCCAGCGCGTCCGGCCAGCGGCCCAGCCAGCCCAGGCCGACGGCGACCTCGCGCCGGCTGACCAGGGTGTCCAGGTGGTCCGGGCCCAGGACACGCTCGCGGATCGCGCAGACGTCGCGGGACTCGGCCAGGGCCTCCTCCCAGCGGCCGAGGCGGCCGAGGTTGACACCCAGGCCATGGCGGGCGCGGAGGGTCTCGGGGTGGGCGGGGCCGTGGACTCGGGTGCGGTCGTCGACGAGGTCGCGGTACAGGGTGAGCGCCTCCGCGCTGCGGCCCAGGCGGCCGAGACTGATGCCGATCTCGTAGCGGGCAGCGAGGGTGTCGGCGTGGTCCGGGCCGAGGGCCTGGGCGCGGGCCTCGGCGACCTCGTAGTACGTCTGCAATGCCTCCGGCCAGCGGCCCAGCTGGCCGAGGGCGTAGGCGACCTCGTAGCGGGTCACCAGGGTGTCGGGGTGGTCGGGCCCCAGGACGCGGGCGCGGGCCGCGGCCACCTCGCAGGCCATGCGGTACGAGTCCTCCAGGCGGCCGAGCCTGCTGAGGTTGAAGGCGAGGTTGTGGCGGCAGCGCAGGGTGTCGGGGTGGTCGGGGCCCATGGTGTGCTCCCGGGCGGCAAGTACCGCGTTGTAGACCTGGTGCGCGTCGAAGTGGCGGCCCAGCTGGCCCAGTACGTAGGCCATTTCCTGGCGTACGGCGAGCGAGTCGGGGTGGTCGGCGCCCAGCGCCCGGGTGCGGGCCGCGGCGACGTGCTTGTACTCGCGCAGCGCGTCGGCGGCACGGCCGGTGCGGCTGAGGGTGAAGGCGACCTCGTAGCGGCTGGCGAGGGTGTCGGGGTGGTCGGGACCGAGGAGATGTTCGCGTTCGGCGGCGACCGCGCGGTGCACCTCGCCGGCCTCGGTCCACCGGCCGAGGCGGCCCAGGCTGAGCCCGGCGTTGTGGCGTCCGGCGAGGGCGGTGAGGGTCTCCGGGCTCGGGGCGGGCGGCGTGTCCGGCTGGGGCTCCGGGGGACGGCCCGTGACGGAGCGCGGGATCCACTCGCCGGTGAGTCCGGCTCCGCTGTCCGGGGGCGTGGTGCGCAGCCCGGCCGCGGTCGCCTTGTGACCGGTGGTCATGCCCCGGGTCCAGGACGGCAGGCGCGGCTCGCGGGCGGCCGGCGCGGGCAGGCGCAGCTCCGGCCGGGGCGTCACCACCGTCGGCACGTACGTCGGTGTGGTGCGGCCCGCGCTGATCCGGCGGCCCAGCTCACGTGCGTCGCAGGGGCGTTGCTCCGGCTGCTTGGCCAGCAGGTCCAGGATGATCCGCTCGAGGTACTCGGGCAGCTCGGCGCGGTGGCTGCGCGGCGGGCGGGGCGGTGTGTCGCGGTGGCCGACGAGGACCGCCCAGGCGTCGTCGAGGTCGAACGGCGGCGCCCCGGTGGCGATCTCGTACAGCACGCAGCCGAGCGAGTACAGGTCGCTGCGCTGGTCGACCTCGGTGCCGCCGATCTGCTCCGGCGACATGTAGTGCGGGGTGCCCATCGCGATGCCGGTGCCGGTCAGGCGGGAGGTGAAGCCGATGTCGTGACCCAGACGCGCTATGCCGAAGTCGCAGATCTTCACCGTGCCGTCGGTGAGCCGGACGATGTTGGCGGGTTTGAGGTCGCGGTGCACGATGCCCTGCCGGTGCGTGTAGGCGAGCGCGGCGGCGACCTGGTCGGCGATCTCGACGACGTCGGGGACGGGCAGCGGATGGTGCTTGTTGTCCTCGAGGAGCTGGCTGAGGTTGCGGCCCTCCAGGAGCTCCATGACCAGGAACAGGACGCCGTCGGACTCGCCGAAGTCATGGACGACGGTCACCCCGCGGTGCTGGAGGGCCGCCGCAACCCGGGCCTCACGCCGGAACCGCTCCCGCAGGACCCTGGTGAAGGACTGGTCGTGCGGCGGACCGAGCGGCTTGAGGCACTTCACGGCGACATGCCGGCCGAGGGACTCGTCGCGTGCCCGCCACACCTCGCCCATGCCACCGCGCCCGATCAGGTCGAGCAGCCGGTACCGGCCCTGGATCAGCCTGGTCTCCGCCATCTCGTACGGTCGCCCCCGTTCGCCCCGTCCTTCCCTGGCTCGTCCAGTATGGCGGCCTATCGCCCTACTTTGTACGGTGCCGGGCGAGCGCCGGAGCCGAGGCGGACCATGGCGCGGAGGATGTGTTTGGGCGGGAGTTGCCAGCGCAGACGTGCGGGAACGCAGCGCAACAGGGTGCCGGTGGCACGCAACCGGCGGGTGACGGTGACGGGTTGCGGGGCCGGTCTGCCGTACAACGCGTGGGCGTACGGCGGCAGAGAGGCGTACGCCAGATGTGCCACGCGCCGCCACAGCGCCTCGCGCGCCGGGACGAGGAGGGGGTGCGTCGGCGGGCAGAGGAGGAAGTCGTCCACTGTGCGTGCCTCGGGTCCGGCGGCGAGTTCGGGGCGCACCTTCTCGAAGCAGGCGGCCATCTCGGCCTGGTTCGCGGGTACGGCGTCGGGGTCGAGACCCACCAGACGCGCGCCGACGCGGTGTTCGGCGATGTAGCGGTCGGCCTGGGCGTCAGTGAGCGAGAAGCCGGACCGGCGGGCGGGGCCGAAGAGCCCGGGGTCGGCTGCGCGTCGGGGCTCCATGCCCGCAGGGTCCCTGACGGTGCGGTGATTGGCTTCGGGAAGCTAACGCCGTACCCGCGGCATCCCCAGGCCTATCCAGGAGATGATCTCCCGCTGGATCTCGTTGTTGCCGCCGCCGAAGGTGAAGATCACCGCCGATCGGTAGCCGCGTTCCAGTTCGCCGTGCAGGACCGCGCCCGCCGAGCCCTCCTGCAGTGCGCCCGGGCCCCCGACGATCTCCAGGAGCCAGGCGTAGGCGTCCCGGCGGGCCTCGGAGCCGTAGACCTTGACGGCGGAGGCGTCCTGCGGGGTGAGGGTGCCGTTCTGGACGGCGGTCACCATCTGCCAGTTCAGGAGCTTGAGGGCGTCGAGCCTGGCGTGGGTCTGCGCCAGGCGGCGGCGCACCCAGGGCAGGTCGACGACGCGGCGGCCGTCGGCGAGCTTGGTCTCCATCGCCCAGCGCTGGACGTCGTGCAGGGCGCGGATGGCCATCGTGCCGTGCGCGGCGAGGGTGACGCGCTCGTGGTTGAGCTGGTTGGTGATCAGCCGCCAGCCCTGGTTCTCCGCGCCGACGCGACGGGAGACGGGGACGCGGACGTTCTCGTAGTAACTGGCCGTGGTGTCGTGACCGGCGAGGGTGTGGATGAGGGTGCAGGAGTAGCCGGGGTCGGTGGTCGGCATCAACAGCATGGTGATGCCTTTGTGGGACGGGGCATCGGGGTCGGTGCGGACGGCGAGCCACACCCAGTCGGCCGTGTCGCCGTTGGTGGTCCAGATCTTCTGGCCGTTGACGACGTATTCGTCGCCGTCCCGCACCGCGCGCGTGCGCAGGGCGGCCAGGTCCGTGCCCGCGTCGGGCTCGCTGTAGCCGATCGCGAAGTCGATCTCGCCGGAGAGGATCCGGGGCAGGAAGTACTCCTTCTGCTCGTCCGTGCCGAACTGCATGATCGTCGGGCCGACCGTGTTGAGGGCCATCAGCGGCAGCGGTACACCCGCCTGGGCGGCCTCGTCGAAGAAGATGAACTGCTCCATCGCCGTCAGGCCACGCCCGCCGTACTCCTTCGGCCAGCCCACGCCGAGCCACCCGTCCGCGCCGAGCCTGCGGACGGTGTCGCGGTAGAACCGCTTCTGGGCGGCGGGATCACCGTGCCGGGTGTGGGCGGTGTCCGGCACCAGCTCGGCGAAGTAGGCGCGCAATTCCGTACGCAGCCGCTGCTGTTCGGGCGTGTGATCGAGGTGCACGGCGCCTCCAGGCTCCCCTTGGCCGGTCCTGACGGCGCACACCGTAGAACGTGTTTCAGAAATTAGGAATGGGAGCGCGGGACAATCGCGCCCGAGCCTGCGCGATGAGGGTCGGATCAGTGAGGCCGCGAGAGGCCATGAAGGGTCAGACCAGCGTGGCCATGAACTCCGTACAGGCCCGTGCGCACGCGCGGCAGACCTCCGCGCTCCCCTCGGCACTCGGCTGCTCATCGAACACCCATGCGCACTCCAGGCAGACGGTCCGGCACCACTCCAGCTGGAAGCGCATACCGGCCTCGTCCATGTCGTTCTGCTCGGTCAGCACACGGCAGGTGGCGTCGCAGACCTCCGCGCACATGATCCCCTTCCGCCGTACGACTTCCTGCCCCTCGGTTCCTCTGGGATCCACCAGGCTCGCCCGCAGCGCACACGCCCGGGCGCATTCCGTACACGCCTGCGCGCACGCGAACCGGTCCTCCAGGAAGCGGAACAGCTCCTGCTGGGATCTCGTAGATGCCACACCCTGCGGGTAGCCGCGCCGGACGGCGTCAAACCCCGCGCTCCGACGACCGTTCCGGAACTTGGGGTTCACCCTCGACCGCAAGGGGTATTCGTAGGGCATGAATACCGCAAACATGCAGATAGCCGCACAAAGCGGTTGGCTGACCCTCGGGCCACTCCTGGCGGGAGTGGCGGTCGTGGCCATGCTGCTCGGCGGCTTCTGGTGGGGGGCCATCGTGCGGCGCCGTGAGTCGCCTCCGCCACGCCCCGACGAACAGCCGCATCTGCCGCCGGGCGGAGCGGTCCGTGAGGTTCGGGAGAACCGCGAACCCGACGAGATGCCCCAGAGCCCCGCCCGGGTGCTGCCGCACGACCTGCACGCGTTCGGCAATCTCGGAACCCGTTCGAGCCCGTCCAAGCCACGGCCGCGCTGGAGCAAGGGCACCAGCGGGTCGTTCGGGGGCGGCGGGCTGGGGGGCCACTGACGAGGTGCCGGGGGCCAAGGCCACCGGCGTGAACTGCGGGCGCGCCGAGCGGGCCCGCAGTTCACGCCGGCGGGCCCGCAGTTCGCACCAGGCGGGGCCTCGGTTCCATCCCGAGCAGGCCCTCGGTTCCACCCCGAGCGGGCCCTCGGTTCCACCCCGAGCGGGCCCGCGGTTCACCCCGTCAGGGCCGCCCGGGCCACCGCGAGGGCCTGCTCGGCGTAACCACGGCCGAACAGCACCGCGTGCACCAGCAGCGGGAAGAGCTGATGCAGCCCGACGCGGTCCGCCCAGCCGTCGGCGAGCGGTGCCACCTCCTGGTAGCCGTCCAGTACACGGTCCAGATGCGGGCAGCCGAACAGCCGGAGCATGGCGAGGTCGGTCTCCCGGTGTCCGCCGTGGGCCGCCGGGTCGATGAGCCAGATCTCCCCGTCGGCGCCCCACAACACGTTGCCGTGCCACAGGTCGCCGTGCAGCCGGGCGGGCGGCTCCGCGGGGCCCGCCAACTCGGGCAGGTGTGCACAGACCCGCTCGATGACGGCCGCCTCGGGCCGGCGCACGGTGCCGTTGTCGACCGCTCCGCGCAGGTAGGGCAGCACCCGGTGCTCGGCGTACCAGTGCGGCCAGTCGGCTCCGGGGACGTTGCGCATCGGGGCGAGCCCGATGTACGCGTCCTCGGGGCCGCCGGGCGGCGCGGCGCCGAACGCGGGCGCGCCGGCGGCGTGCAGGGCGGCCAGCTCGCGGCCGAACCGGGCCGCGCTCCCCGCGTTCGGCCGGCCCGTCGGGACCCGGTCGGTCACCAGCCACTGGCCGTCATGGCCGTGCACGGCCGGGACGCGAACCGCTCCGGCGTCCGCCAGCCAGCGCAGTCCGGTCGCCTCGGCCCGTATTGCGCCGGGGCCGTCGCCGTGCTTGACCATCACCACGTGCCCGTCGTCGAGGACGACTTCGGCGAGCGCTCCCGACAGCGGACGGATTCCGACCGCCCGACGCCCGGTGAGCCGGGCCGCCGCGGAACGCGGGCCTTCGCCGGGACCGGCCGTCGGTCGGCGGCTCATGCGTCGGGGCGGGGGCAGCGGATACGCACGGCGCCCAGGGTAAGGCCGGGCACCGCCGTTGTCGGTGCACCAGGGAGGCCCGACCTCGGGTGCGGGCGTCGTCACGCCCTGTGTGGGGCCGGTCCGCGGCAGCGGTCAGGCGTGGGCGACGACGGCGACGGGGGCAATGGCGTGGTGCAGGACGCCGTGTGTGACGGGGCCGATGTGGGTGCCGAGCGCGCCGCGGCGGACGCGGCGGCCGACGACGACCAGGGAGGCCTCGCGGGAGGCGTCGACGAGCAGGCCGGCGGCGCTGCCGGAGCGGGACTGCTCGACGACCTCCACGGAGGGGTACTTGTGCCGCCAGGACGCCATCGCCTCGGTCAGGGTGGCGGCGTGCTGCCGGGCGATCTCGTCGTGCAGTTCGAGGTCGGCGGCGAGTCCGTGGACGTAGTACGGCGGCAGGTTCCAGCCGTACACGACCTGCAGGTCAGTGCCGCGGCGGGCGGCCGCGTCGAGGGCGAACTCGATCACCGTGTCGTCGGGGCTGCCGGCGTCGAGGCCGAGGACGACCGGCCGGCAGCCCGTGGCGGCCGACGGAATGCCCGCCGGGTCCGTCTCGTGCTCGTCGGCGGCCTGCTCACCGGCGCGGACCAGGACCACCGGTTGTTCGGCGTGCGCCACGACGGCCATGCCGACGGAGCCGACCACGAAGCCGCCGATCCCGCTCAGCCCGCGGGAACCCAGAACAAGCAGTTCGGCGTCCTTCGCCGCGTCCGTCAGCACGTCGGCGGGCCGCCCGTGCAGCTGTTCCGCGACGACGCCACCCCGGGGTGGCGCAGCTCGATGCCCTCGGCCGTCTCGCGGGGGATCCGCTCGCTCCAGTGCTGCTGCGTCTCGGCGCCGAGGAGCGGGGCCTGGGCCATCGGGTCCGGAACGGGCTCCCGGACGTGGACGAGCTTCAGCGGCAGGCCGCGCAGCTTCGCCTCGCGGGCCGCCCATTCAGCGGCGGCCCGGCCCTCGGGAGAGCCGTCGAGGCCTACGACAACAGTGCGGACCATCATTCTGCCTCCTGTTCGGGGATCTGTTTCCAGCCTGGTGACCGGGGGTGCGGTGGTGCAGGGGCCGGTGGTCCCCGGCAGGGACCGACCGGCCCCAGGGGGCGCGCCGGCGCGGTCGGAGCAGCCGGCGGTCGCGGCCGACGACCCGGTGCAGCGGGCCCGCCCCGCGGCACAGACTGCCGAGGGACTCCCACCGGCCGCCGGGTGGCCGGTTCTGGGGCCGGGTGGCCCATGGCACGCGACGCACGGCGCGGAGACGCTGGAGGTGGCAAGTCCCTTCCCGCCTTCCTGGAGGCAGGCCATGAACGCTCCCGTCACCACAACCATGCCGCGGGCTCTGCCGGCCGAGCACCGGCAGCGGCTGATGGAGATCGCCCGGGAGGTGTCGTTCCCCCAGGGCACCCGTCTCTTCCAGGAGGGCGGCCACGCCGACCGCTTCTGGATCATCCGGTCCGGCACGGTCTACCTCGACATGCGCGTGCCCGGACGGCGCGCCGCGGTCATCGAGTCCCTCGGACCCGATGAACTCGTCGGCTCGTCCTGGCTGTTCGCCCCGCACACCTGGCACCTGGGTGCCGAGGCGGCGACCCCGGTGCGGGCGTACGAGTTCGATGCCGCCGTCGTGCGCGCGCTGTGCAAGGACGACCCGTTGTTCGGTGTGTCCGTCGCCCAGTGGGTGGGCGATGTCGTGGCCCATCGGCTGCGCACGGCCCGTACCCGGCTGCTGGACCTGTACGGCCCGTACGGCAGCGGGGGCCTGCGGTGACCACGCCCCGCACCGGTCATACGCACGACGCGTCGAAGGGAGCACCGTGCACGGATGACTCCCGCCCGTCGTCGGCGATGTGATGACCAGCGCCGTCGCCACCGTCGGCCGCCGGGCCGCCGCAAGCACATCGTGCTGACTGGCGGTGAGCCCTGCCCCGGCAGCGGCCCGGGCAGCGGTGAGCCGTGCCGCGTCGGCGCCGACTCCGACGGGGCACGGCGCTCTGGTCGCGCGCCGGTGGGGGGAACACTGTCGGGGTAGCCGCGGGGGCCGATAGGGCCGGTCGGCCCTGGTGCGATCGGCTCCGGCGCGTGATGATCGGCGTCAGGGGCCGTCCGCAGTCCGCCACCCACCGGGGAACAAGGGGTCGACATGACCGAGCCACGGACCTTCACGCCACAGGACTCGATCCGCGTCTTCCTGCTGGACGACCACGAGATCGTCCGGCGCGGCCTGACCGATCTGCTGGACGCTGAGCCGGACATCAGCGTGGTCGGCGACGCCGAGAATGTCGAACACGCGCTCGTACGGGCTCCCGTGATACGGCCGCACGTCGCCGTACTCGACGTACGCCTCCCGGACGGCGACGGCATCACCGTCTGCCGCGAACTGCGCAGCCGCATGCCGGAGCTGGCAGTGCTGATGCTGACGTCGTTCGACGACGAGGACGCCCTCCTCGACGCGATCATGGCCGGGGCGTCGGGCTATGTGCTCAAGCAGATCAGGGGCTCCGACCTGGTCTCGGCGGTGCGCACGGTCGCCTCGGGACAGTCCATGCTCGACCCCGCGACGACGGCCCGGCTGATGCGGTCCCTGCGCGCCGAGCCCGCCGCGGGTCCGGAGGTGGCGCCCCAACTGGCGGTCCTCTCCCCACGGGAGCGGGAGATCCTCGCACTGATCGAGGACGGGCTGACCAACCGGGAGATCGGCAAGCGGCTCTACCTGTCGGAGAAGACGGTCAAGAACCACATCTCCCGGCTGCTGGCCAAGCTGGGCGTGCAGCGCCGGGTACAGGCCGCAGTGCTCGCCTCGCACCTGGAGCGGCCGGAGGCCGGTGACCGGCCCGCGCGGTGAGACGCCCTGAAGCCCTGAAGCCCTGAAGCCCTGAGACGAGCCTCGACCACGCTCCCGCGCACGGTCCATGGGTCCCGCCCCGCGATGCCCGGTCGGCTCCCGCGCCGCTCGGCGGACGTCAGTGCGCACCGCTCGGCCGGCGTCGGTCCGCGAGCGCCAGCCGGCGGGTCTCCCCCGGCCGCAGGCGAACCGCGCGGCCCGGCAGCCGCACGTCGATCGGGGACGCGTCGGACGACGGTACGGCGATCTCCAACCATCCCCGTTCCAGGCATACTTGGACACCCCAGTGGCCCTGGTAGCGCAGGGTGAATCGGTACGACGACACCTCCGGGAGCGGCACCGGATCCAGCCACAGCGCTCCGTCACGGGTCTCGAGACCGGTGAGCCCGCGCTGGACGAGGTCGAGCGTGCCGGCCATGGCACCGAGGTGGATGCCCTCGCCGGTGGTGCCGCCCTGCACGTCGGCGATGTCACCCCGCAGGGCCTCCTGGCAGAACGTCCAGGCCTCGGCCCGTCGGGCCCGGGCCAGGACCCAGCCGTGGACCAGGCCGCTGAGGGTGGAGCCGTGGCTGGTGCGGCGCAGATAGTGGTCGACGGTGCGCCGCCACGTCTCCTCGTCCAGCCGCAGACCCAACCGGCGAAAGAGGCCCCGAAGTTCGGCCGGCGAGAAGAGGTACCCGAGCATCAGCACATCGGCCTGCTTGGAGGCCTGGTAGCGGTTGACGGTGTCACCCTCCGCCTCCAGGATCCGGTCCAGGCGGCGGATGTCACCGTAGCGGTCGCGGTAGCCGTCCCAGTCGAGTTCGGCGAGTTCGCCGTAGCCCGCGAACTGGCTGATGACTCCACGGTGGAAGGGCACATGGAGCGTGCGCGAGACGTCCTCCCACCGGTCGAGTTCGCCGTCGTCGAGTCCCGTGCGTTCGGCGAGTTCGCGTCGGCGGGGCTCGGGGAGAGTGCGCAACAGCTCCAGTGCCCGGGTCAGGACCCAGGCGGCCGTGACATTGGTGTACGCGTTGTCGTCGAGGCCGGGCCGCTGCGCGTCGGGGTAGGCGTCGTGGTACTCGTCGGGGCCGACCACTCCGGTGATGCGGTGCCGTCCGAGATTGTCGTCGAAGGTGGCCGAGTCGGCCCAGAAACGTGCGATCTGCAGCAGCATCTCGGCGCCCTTGGTGTGCAGGAACTCCGTGTCGCCGCTCGCCTGGCAGTACTGCCACACGTTGTACGCGATCGCCGACCCGACGTGGTGCTGGAGCCGGGAGTGGTCGGGCAGCCAGCGGCCCGAGCGCGGGTTGAGGTGGAGCCGCTGGGTCTCCTCGCGCCCGTCGCTGCCGCTCTGCCATGGGTACATCGCGCCCCTGCGGCCCGCTTCCCGGGCTGCGGTGCAGGCCCGTTCCAGGCGCCGGTGGCGATAGCCGAGCAGGGCTCGGGAGACCTCGGGGAAGTGCAGGTCGAGGTAGGGCAGGACGAACAGCTCGTCCCAGAAGACGTGGCCTCGGTACGCCTCCCCGTGCAGTCCCCGGGCCGGCACACCGACGTCGAGGCCGGCGGTGTGCGGCGAGAGCGTCTGCAGCACGTGGAAAAGGTGCAGCCGCAGGATCCGGCCCGCCTCGCCGGGTACGTCGAGGTCGGCTCGGCGCCAGAGCTGGGCCCAGGCGGCGAGGTGCGACTCGAGCAGGTCGTCGAAGCCGGGTGCCCGGCCGGCCCGGTCGATCGCCGCGTGCAGCGGGTCGCTGATGGCGGGGTCGCGCGAGGTGTGCAGGGCGACGGTCTTGTCGACCGTTTCGGTGCGGCCCGCCGTCAGCGCCAGCCGGACGGTCTGGGTGACGCGTGCTTTCTCGTGCCGGGTGGTGACGGGCGCGTGGGCGGTCAGCCGGGCGGCCAGGCCTGTCCGGATGTCCGAGGTGCTGGTGCGGCAGCGCAGCCACACGGTGTCCGGGACTGCGGTGCCGGTGTGCACATGGGTCAGGTGGCGGCCGTCCAGGTCGCGGTAGCGCACCACGCCGTCGTTGGTGACACCTCCGTCGAGGGCCGCTTCGACATCGAGTTCACCGGAGAAGCCCTCAGTCGTGAACTCGGTGCGCAGGGCGCTCAGATGGGGGTCGCCCATGTGGACAAGACGCTGCTGACGCACCATCAACACCCTTTCGGCGCCGAGGCCGTAGCGCGTCCGGCGGTCCAGCAGCCCCGAACCCAGATGCAGGTCCATCCGGTGTTCGAGCACCGTCGCGGTGTCGGGGGTGAGCCATGGTCCGTCGGGGACGCGGAAGCGCAGGGGCAACCAGTTCGGCATGTTGACCATGTCCTCGTTCTCGACCTGCCGGCCGGCCACGTCGGAGGTGAGCCGGTTGTAGCAGCCCGCCACGTACGTACCGGGGTAGTGCACCTCGTCCGCGGCGCACTCCGGCAGCGCCCCCCGGGTGGCGAAGCAGCCGTTGCCCAGCGTGCACAGGGACTCCCGCAGCCGCTCGTCCGCGGGTTCGTAGCCCTCGTATCCCCAGGTCCAGCCCGTCACGTCGAGACTCCTCACACCGGCGGTTCCCCGGGTCCCCGTACGACGTCGTCGGCGTCGTGCCGCAGCAGTCTCGCCGCCGGGTCCCGGCTCGCGGTGGCGGCGCGGCGGAGAGCCCTGGTGAGTTCACCGGCGCGGCTCGATGCCGCGCACGGTCACGTCGGCTCCGGCACGATCGCCACCGGACAGTCCGCGTGGTGCAGCAGCGTGTGGCCCACTCGGCCCAGGTCGAGGCCGAAGTGGCCGGACCGGCGCCGGGCTCCGACGACCACGAGGTCGGCGGCGGCCGACCGGTGCAGCAGAACCCTGCGCGCCGAACCCTCCACCGTGCTGAGCCGCAGGCGGACACCGGGATGGTCCGCCGCCGCTTCCTTCAGCAGAGCGTCGAGATGGGCGGATGCCCGCTCCTCGTGCCCACGGGCGGGTTCCGGGGCCGGCCGGGGACGGCCGACGAGTTGGTACGCGGGGCTGCGCCAGGCGCGTACGGCTTCCAGGGTGCACCGGCGTGCTTCGGCCTCCCGGAAGGCGAACCGCACCGCCTCGCCGCCGGTCGTCGACTCGCCCGCGCCGAGCACGATCCTGTTGTGGGTGCCCTCCAGGCCGGCCTTGTCACCGCGGACGACGATCACCGGGCACTGGGCGCGGGCCGCCACGGCCAGCCCGACCGAGCCGAGGAGCAGGCCCTTGATCTCGCCACGTCCCCGCGAACCCACCACCAGGGCAGAGGCGCGGTGGCCCTCGTGCAGGAGCGCGTTCGACGCCTCCTCGGGAATCACCTCCGCGGAGACCTTCACCTCGGGCTTGCGCCGACGGGCACGCTCGGCGGCGGTCGCGACGATGTCGTCCGCCATCATCTGCTCCGACGGCCGGGCGACGCCGGTGGACGGTACGGCGCCTTCGTAGCGCTCCCACAGGGAGGCGTACACCAGTCGCAGCGGCAGGCCGTGCCGGGCCGCCTCGTCCACGGCCCAGTCGACCGCCGCGAGACTCGCATCCGATCCGTCGACTCCCACGACCAGGGGCAGTTCCATCGACCCCACCGCCTTTCGTCGGGCCACACGGGCGTGCGAAACGGTGCTCCTCCTCAGCGTCGCACCCTCGGTGCGCCCCCGGAGGGGCGGTTCGGTCCCCACCGGGGACATTCGGCCCATGCCGCGCCGGAGCACCCGGACCTCGCCTGCAGCGGACGGCGTACAGGCCGATGTGCCGATGGGCAAGCCCGGATGTACTCGTCCGGCATGTCGACGACGGACAGGTTCGAGCAGTGGACGGACAGTAAGCGACATCGCGGACCGGGGCGGCCATAAAGCGCTGAGATGTCCTGAACCGTTGCGCAGGATGGGGTGGGACATGGCCGACTTGGTGAAGGCGGAGCCGACATGGTCGGCGGGCGGGGCGGAGCGGAAACGGTGCCGGTGTGGCGCGCCGTCGCACGAGGGCGGGCCCGGTGGGGCCGAGGAGCGGTTCCGGGGGCTGCTGGAGGCCGCGCCGGACGCCATGGTGATCGTCGACGACACCGGAATCATCAGGCTCGTCAACGCCCAGACCGAGGCCCTGTTCGGCTACCACCGCGATGAGCTGCTCGGTCACCCGGTCGAGTTGCTGATCCCGCACCGCTTCCACGCCCAGCACACCCGGCACCGCGGCGGCTACGCCGCCAACCGGCAGGTACGTCCGATGGGCGCCGGGCTCGAACTGCACGGGCTGCGCAAGGACGGCACCGAGTTCCCCGTCGAGATCAGTCTGAGCCCGCTGGAGACCGCGGACGGGCTGCTCGTGTCCGCGGCCGTGCGTGACGTCAGCGACCGCAAGGCCGCCGAGGCCCGCATCAACGAACTCGCCGCGCTCGTCGAGTCCTCCCAGGACGCGATCCTCGCCAAGACCCTCGACGGGTACATCACCTACTGGAACGCGGCCGCTCAGCGACTGTACGGATACACCGCCGAGGAGGCGATCGGCAGGCACGTGTCGCTGCTGGCCCCGCCCGAGCTGGAGGACGACATCAGCGCACTGCTGGAGCGGCTGCGGCACGGCGAGAAGGTCGAGCACTTCGAGACCCTGCGGGTCACCAGGACCGGTGGGCTGCTGGACGTCGACGTCACGCTCTGGCCGACCCGAGACACACGCGGCACGGTGGTCGGCGCCTGCGCCATCGTGCGGGACATCAGCGACCGCAAGCGCGCCGAGGCCGAACTCACCGCCCTGTACGAGCAGCAGCGGCACATCGCGCTCACCCTGCAACGCAGCCTCATGGGCACCCCGCCCGCCCTCCATGGGCTGGCCACGGCGAGCCGCTACCGGCCCGCCACCCAGGGCGCCGGTGTGGGCGGCGACTGGTTCGACCTGATCCCGCTGGGCGCCGACCGGGTCGGCGTGCTGATCGGCGACGTCATGGGCCGCGGTCTGGAAGCCGCCGCGGTCATGGGCCAGCTGCGCTCGGCGGCGCACGCGCTGGCCAAGACCGGTATGCAGCCCCGTCAGCTCATGCAGGCTCTGGACACCTGCGTGGCCGACCTGGACGTCCCCGACCAACTGGTCACCTGCTGCTACCTCGTCATCGCCCCGGACGCGGGCACCGTGACCGTCTGCTCGGCCGGCCATCTGCCGGTCCTCGTCGCCGGAGCGGGGGACGGGATCCGTGACCTGCCCTCGCCGGTCAACGCGCCCCTCGGTGTGGGCGGCATCCTCTACGAGCAGTCCAGCAGCGAGATACCGCCCGGCGCCACTCTCGTGCTCTACACGGACGGCCTGATCGAGACGCCGGGCAGCGACATCGAGGTCCGGGTCGGTGAACTCACCGTCGTGCTCGACGAGTTCTTTACCGGGACGCCGTGCCTGGAAACCGCCGCGGACCACGTGCTCGCAAGCCTGCTGCCGGACGCCGAAAGCCACAACGACGACGTCACCCTGCTGCTGGCGCAATTGCCGGCCGCGCCTCTGGCGACCCTCGCCACCGATCTCCCGGCCGTACCGGCCTCGGTGCCCGACGGCCGCGCGTTCCTCCACAAGGCGCTCACCTCGTGGAACTGCACGGCGAACTCCGACGACGCCCTCCTGCTGCTGTCGGAAACCCTGACCAACGCCGTCCAGCACGCGGAAGGCCCCCTCGGGCTGCATCTGCACCGCACGGCCACCGACCTCACCGTGGAGGTCAGCGACTGCAGCCCCCAGCTCCCCCAGCCCCGCCTCGCCGCCGAGGACGAGGAGTCCGGCCGGGGCCTGATCCTCGTCCGCACCCTCGCGGACAACTGGGGAGTCCGGCCGACCGACGAGGGCAAGACGACCTGGTTCACGCTGAAGCTGTGAGGGGATGCCGGTCAACCGGCGTCCACGGCGGGCACGTTCCCCGCACGTACGGCCCGACCCGCCGACGCCGATCCCTTACCGCTCCCTCCGGATGGCGGATGAGCTCCCCCAGGATGCCGTGGCCCTCCGGACAGGGCCCGATACGGGCGATGTCCTCGTCGCTGACTCCGATGGTGTGGAAGGCCGAGAGGCGCCTGCCGTCGGGGCCGATCACGCCGAGTGCCGCGTACTCGGCGTCGACCACCGCCGCCGCCTCGACGATGCTGCGCAGCACCTGCTCCAGGTCCAGCTCGCGGCCGACCGAGAGCACCGCTTCCAGCAGGCTGTGCACCCGGTCGCGGGTGCCGCGAGCCGCGTCCAGCCTGGCCTGCAGCTCCTCCAGCAGCTCGTCCAGCCGCAGCTGCGGCAGCCGTACCCGGGCCTCCCCGGCGCCCCCGGAGCTTCCCATTCGTGGTCCTCCAGATGCCCTCTCGCCCTGCCGGACAGCCGACCTGTCCGGACATGTGCCGCAGTAACGGTCCAGGCCAGGGGCGATACGGGATCAGGGCAGCTTGACGCGCCCGCCCGGCCCTTGTCACCGGAATGCCGCGAGCACCTCCGCCGTGCTGCTCGCCGACGTGCACGACATGCGGAAGCCCCCCGGCGACAGGGATTCACGGGCGGCCCGGTCGGCGGCGGCGTGGCTCTGCGGCGAGGCAGGGGGACCGGAGGGCGCCGGGATGACGCCGGTCGGCCCGGCGCGTTCACGCGGACAGCTGGCTCCCCCGGTCGAGGTCCGGTCGTGTCGGGTGCGCAAGGACCTGGCGGTCTCCGCGGGCGACGGCGAGGGCGTCGAGGTGCGCCTGGATGTACGGGACGGCCACGGTCTCCAGTTCGCCGTCCACGAAGGCGGGGTGCACGTTGACCTCGAAGACGACTCCGCCGTTCTCAACGGCCAGGTCGACGCCCGCGAAGGGCAGCCCGACCGACTCGGTGGCGGCGACAGCGAGCTCCGCGAGGCGCGGAGGCAGCTCCTGCGGAGTCATGTGGACGGCGGTGGCGCCCTGGCAGGTGTTGCAGGGCGTGTCGGGTTCGGGCTGGAGGTGCTCGCGGGCGTGCACGATCCGGCCACCGAGGACGAACACCCGGAACTGGTGCCGCATGCCGTCGGTGGTGAGGTTCCCCGCATCGCGGGAGAGGAGCCAGTCGGAGCCGCGCCGTGCGTAGAAGTCGGCGGCGCTCTCCAGTTGGGCCCCGGTGGTGATGTGGAAGGTGTCATTGCCGCCCGTGCCGACGACGGGCCGGGCCCAGGTGTCGCCGCCGAGCCCGGCGAACGCGGTCGCCGCCTCGTGCCGCCCGGGCCGCGACAGGACGACGGTCTCCATCTGGGCTACGCCGTCCCGGGCGAAGCGTTCGACGGTGAGGTTCTTCTCCGTCGCCGTCCGCCAGGCAGCCGGGCCGGTGCCGAGGGTCACCACGTCATGGGCCTCCAGCAGCTCCTGGAACGCGGCGAGTTCGTGGCGGCGGTGGGGCTGGATCTCGTAGAGCACGATCATGTCGGGAAGCACGTCCGTCTCCTCCTCCGGGACGTGCAGCCGTAAGCGGCCTCCGTCGAGGACACCGCGGCCCGTTCCGCCGGCCCCGAAGTGCCGGGCGTCGATCCGGACCGGCGGTGCGCCGGTGAGCAGTTCCACGGCCTGGGCCAGGTACTCCCGGCAGCCTTCGGTGGACGTGGGGTCGGCGATCAGGGTGATGCACGGTCGGGACACAGCGGCCTCCAGAGGCTCTCGACGCGGGCTCGTACCGCGGAGACTCGGCGGCGCGGCCCGAGCGGGTTCACGGGGTGGTGCCTGTCGCGCGGGGGTCGCCGGCACCCGTCGCTCCGGAAGCCGCGCCGGTGTACGGGACCGCGCCCGGTGCGGTCGGCGGCCGCGGTGGGACGGACGGCCGGTGACCGCGTGGTGGGGCTCAGCCCTGCCGCATCCCTGTCGCAGGGCCGTGGCGCCACACTGTAGGCGCCCGGCGAGAGCCTCTACCAGGGCGCACGAGGTTACCGCCCCCTGCTCCTGCCTCTGCGCCGTCCGCACCCGCTCGTGCGCCCTGCCGAACCACAGTCTTCAGAAGGGAAGTTGCCGCCCCGGGTGGGTCGCCTCCCGAGGTTCCGGGGCTCTTACGGGAGCTAGGGGACGGCTCGGCCGAGGTCCAGCCGTCCGATGTGGGCCACGTTCGCCCGGTCCTCGGGGTCGCCCCCGGCCTCGGCCGCGAACCAGGCGTCGAGGATCTCCTTCAGCAACGGTTCGGACGTCAGCCGCAGGCTCAGTGCCAGCACATTGGCGTCGTTCCAGCGGCGCGCGCCGTCCGCCGTGTACGCGTCCGTGCACAGGGCGGCCCGCACTCCCGGCACCTTGTTCGCGGCGATCGACGCGCCCGTTCCGGTCCAGCAGCACACCACGGCCTGGTCCGCCGTCCCGGCGGCGACCTCCCTGGCCGCCGCCTCCGAGCACACCGCCCAACGGGGGTTGCCTCCGGGGCTCAGCGCCCCGTGCGTCACCACGTCGTGGCCACGCCGGCGCAACTCGGCGACGAGAGTGCGGGCCACGGGTTCGTCCATGTCCGAGGAGACGGAGATCTTCATAGTTATCTCCCTTCTCCCCTGTTCAGAGGCTAAACTCGCCGGGCTGACATCAATTGGTGACATCCTTTTCGTCGGCTCCCAACAGCGCGCCGACCCTGTCCAGTGCCTCGCGTTGAGCCTGCAGGGCGGCATGAGCGTAGACCGACAAAGTGGTGTCAGCGTGACCCACGGCTGCGACCGACGTGCACCCACGCCGCGCCCCTGATCAGCCGGTTTCCGTCAAGGCTGCGTGCGCGGCGGCGAGGATCTCCTCGGAGAGCGGGGAGCCCTTGGTGGCCCGGGACAGGACCAACGCACCGAACAGGGTGCAGAGGCGAACGATGCCGTCCTGGTCGTCGCCGGCGAGGAAGTCGGCGAAGTCGGCCACCCCCTCGGTGTAGACGCGATGAGCCTCTCGCCCCCCGCCCTCGCGCGCAATGTCGGCGGCGAGCGCGGCGACCGGGCAGCCGTCCGCCGGGTCGTCACGGTGCTCGACGGAGAGGTAAGCGTCAATCAGCGCCTGCTGGGCGGCGTCGCGCTGCCCGTCGTACCGCTCGAGCCCGGCGGCGTGACCCCGGGCGAGCTCGTCGAAGGCGTGGGCGGTGGCCTCGTCGACGAGCGCCTCCTTGGAGGCGAACTGTTTGTAGAAGGCGCCGTGAGTCAGACCGGCCGCCTTCATCAGGTCGGCGACGCTGACCTGAGTGCCCTGCTCCCGGAACAGCCGGGAGGCGGTGTCCACCACCCGCCTGCGATTTTCCTCCGCCTGCGCCTGCGATACGCGGCCCATGGCCACCTCCCATTTGGATGTCGACTGGCATCTATCGTAGACCCGTGTTTAGATTGATTGCATAATCTAATTCGTGCGGGTGGCCCGACAGCACCCGCCACGACCAGGAGCAGGCATGGAACTGAAGAACGCGGTCGCAGTGGTCACCGGCGCCAACCGGGGCCTTGGGCGGCACCTGGCCGCCCAGCTCGTCGAGCACGGCGCGAAGGTGTACGCGGCGGCCCGCCGCCCCGAGACGGTCGACCTGCCGGGCGTTACCCCGCTGCGGCTGGACGTCATGGACGAGGCGTCGATACGGGAGGCCGCCCGCGTCGCGTCGGACGCGACGCTGCTGATCAACAACGCGGGTATCTCCACCGGCGCACCGCTGATCGGGGGTGACCTGGACGCGGTGCGCCGGGAGATGGAGACCAACTTCTTCGGCCCGCTCGCCGCGACCCGGGCCTTCGCCCCCGTCATCGAGGGCAACGGCGGCGGCGCCGTGCTCAACGTGTTGTCCGTCCTGTCCTGGGTGCACCCGGCCGGGCTCGGCTCCTACGCCGCCTCCAAGGCCGCCGCCTGGGCACTGACCGGTGCGACCCGCGACGAGCTGGCGCCTCGCGGCATCGCCGTCTCGGCGCTGCACGTCGGCTACATGGACACCGACATGGCGGCCGGCGTCCCCGCCGACCAGAAGACCGCCGCAGCCGACGTCGCAGCCCAGGCCCTGTACGGCATCGAGACGGGCCAGCCCGAGATCGTCGCCGACGAGTTCACCCAGCAGGTCAAGCAGAGCCTGGCCGCCGCGCCGCAGCCGAACGCGGCCTGAGGCTCTCCCACCTCCGCCGCAGCACATCCCCTTCCTGATCCCCTTAGTAAGGACACCTGATGCGTTACACGACCTTCGGACACCGGACCGGACTGCGTGTGTCCGAGTACGCGCTCGGCACCGCGAACTTCGGCACCGGTTGGGGTGCCGGAGCCGAGCCGGACGAGGCACGCCGGATCTTCGACCGGTTCGCCGAGGCGGGCGGCACCTTCCTCGACAGCGCGGACGGCTACCAGTTCGGCGAGTCGGAGGAACTGACCGGAAAGCTGATCTCCGCCGACCGCGAGCACTTCGTACTGGCCACCAAGTTCGCCCTCGGCGCCGCGCCGCAGCCGGACATCTCCAAGACGGGCAACAGCCGCAAGAACATGGTCGCTTCGGTGGAGGCCAGCCTGAAGCGCCTAAGCACCGACTACATCGACCTGCTGTGGGTGCACTTCCCCGACGAGCTCACTCCGATGGAGGAGCTCCTACGCGGACTCGACGACCTGGTGAGCGCCGGCAAGATCCACCATGCCGCGCTGTCCAACTTCCCCGCCTGGCGCGTCTCGCTCGCGGTGACCCTCGCGGACCTGAAGAACTGGGCCCCGATCGTGGGCATTCAGCACGAGTACAGCCTCGTCGAGCGCACCGCCGACCGCGAACTGCTGCCGATGGCCGAGAGCCTCGGACTCGGCGCCGCCCTGTGGTCCCCGCTCGGCGGCGGACTGCTCACCGGCAAGTACCGCAGCTCCGCCGAGGGGCGCCTGAGCGACCTGGGCATGGTCATCCACACCGAGAGCACCGGCCAGAAGACCGCCGTCGTCGACAGTGTCCTGGCCATCGCAGAGGAGACCGGCGTGACGCCCGCCCAGGTGGCGGTGGCGTGGGTGCGCGAGCGCGCCGCCCGTTCCGTGGCCACGCTCGTCCCGATCATCGGCCCGCGCAACCTCTCCCAGCTCGACAGCTACCTCGGCGCCCTCGACGTCCAGCTGACCGACGAGCAGTACACCCGCCTGACCGCGGTCAGCGCGGTGCCGCTCGGCGTTCCCCACGAGGGGATCGCCGCCTCCCTGGACCGCCTCCAGGGAGGCGCCGCCAGCCGCGTCATCGCCCGGGCCGTGCCGGTGGCCTGAAGGGCGAACGCGGCTGAGGACACAGTGCGCCCCGCGCCGCTGACAGCCGCCTGACGCGCCGGCGGGGGGCCGCGACAGCCAAGAAAGCGACACAAACTATCTCGTACTGTGAGGAACCCGGTACGAACGGAGATCCCGCCCCCTCGCGGACGGGAAACGGAACGGAGACGACGATGAGGGCCTTCATGGTCGAGAAGTACGGCGACCAAGCCGGGATGCGCGCCGCCGAGATACCCGACCCACAGGTGGGCGCCGACGACGTCCTGGTCAAGATCCACGCGGCGGGCGTCAACCCGCTGGACCTCAGGATCCGCGACGGGGCCTTCAAGGCGTTCATGCCCTACCGTCTCCCGCTCGTTCTGGGCAACGACCTCGCCGGGACGGTCGTCGAGGTCGGTTCGTCCGTCACCCGGTTCGCGGTGGGGGACGAGGTCTACGCCCGGCCCGACAAGGACCGCATCGGCACCTTCGCCGAACTCCTCGCCGTCCACCAGGACGACCTGGCACCCAAACCGGCCACCCTCACCATGGCCGAGGCCGCCTCCCTCCCCCTGGTCGCCCTGACCGCCTGGCAGGCACTGGTCGAGCGGGCACACGTGCAGCCGGGCCAGAGGGTCCTCATTCACGCGGGCGCCGGCGGCCTCGGCTCCATCGCCGTCCAGCTGGCAAAGGCACTGGGCGCGCACGTGGCCACCACCGCGAGCACCGCCAACGTCGAGCTGGTCAAGGAACTCGGCGCCGACGTCGTCATCGACTACCGCACGCAGGACTTCGCCACCGTCCTCGACGCCTACGACGTCGTCCTGGACAGCCTCGGCGGCGAGAACCTCGCCAAATCCCTGCGCGTACTCAAGCCCGGCGGAAAGGCCATCAGCGTCGCGGGCCCGCCCGACCCGGCCTTCGCCCGCGAACTCGGCGCGAACCCGATCCTCCGCCTGGCCATGAGCGCGCTGAGCTTCAAGACCCGGCGCAGCGCCAAGCGCCACGGCGTGACGTACTCGTTCCTGTTCATGAAGGCCAGTGGCGACCAACTGCGCGAACTCACCCCGCTCATCGACGCCGGGAAGATCCGCCCCGTCGTCGACCGCGTCTTCCCGTTCGACGAAACCCTTCAGGCCATGGAATACGTCGAGAAGGGCCGTGCGAAGGCCGGCAAGGTCGTCGTCGCGATGACGTGAGGGCGGGCACGAGCCCCGGGCACCAGCCACCTCTCACAACGAGAAGGTCCTGCACACCCCATTCCACACACACCACCCCAGGACCCGGCCATGAACGCACCGTCCAGTTCCCCCACCCCCGCCCCGACGTCGTACAAGAACACGCCGACCCGTTCCGTGTCCGTGCGCGGCGTGGACTTCGTCTACCGTCAGCTCGGTCCGGACGACGGCGTACCGCTGATCCTCCTCAACCACCTGTCCGCGGTCCTGGACAACTGGGATCCACGCGTCGTCGACGGACTCGCCGCTCGACGCCGAGTGATCACCTACGACAACCGCGGCGTCGGCGCGTCCGGCGGCTCCACGCCCGACACCATCGAGGCGATGGCCCGCGACACCGTGCTGTTCATCCGGGCCCTCGGGTACGACCGGGTCGACCTGCTCGGCCTGTCGATGGGCGGCTTCATCGCCCAGGTCATCGCAGTCCAGGAACCGGACCTCGTACGCAAGCTCATCCTCGCGGGCACGGGCCCCGCCGGAGGCCCCGGCATCGACAAGGTCACAAGCCTCACCATCAAGGACATCCTCAAGGCCGTCCTGACCCGCAAGGACCCGAAGCAGTACCTCTTCTTCACCGACACCGCAGGTGGCCGGCGGGCGGCCCACGCCTTCCTCGACCGGCTGAAGGAGCGCACGGGCTACCGCGACAAGCCCATCTCCCTCTCGTCGTTCCGCGCCCAGCTGAAGGCCATCCACCGCTGGGGCCTCCAGGCACCGGCCGACCTGTCGCGCATCCACCAACCGGTCCTGGTGACCAACGGCGAGAGCGACCGGATGGTCCCGAGTGTCAACACACTCGACCTGGCGGCTCGGCTGCCCCAGGGGGAACTCGAACCCCTCTACCCCGACGCCGGACACGGCGGGATCTTCCAGCACCACGACGTATTCGTCCCACGGGCGCTTGAATTCCTGGAACCGTAGCCAGCCGGTGTGCAGCAGGGCCTTGCTGACCTGTTCCGAGGCGCCGATGGGCGGGACGTCAGGGGCTGCCGGGGCCGGCCGCTGCCACGGCCTCCGCCGCCACCCGCCACAGCGCACGGTACGTAATCCAGCTGTTTTTCCCGTCGGCCAGGTACGCCACGGCACGGCCCACCCACTCCGGGTCGCCGAGGAGATGTGGCTTTCCCTCGTCGATGAGCTGGCGCAGTAGATACTCCAGCCGGAGGGCGTCCACCGCCCGGTACGGGCGCGCGTGCTGGTCGAAGCGCAGCTGGTAGTCCTCGTACGGGTGGCGCAGAGTCATGTGCATCCAGCCGCCGTCGCGCCCGGCGACCATTCCCTTCGGCGTGTACATGCCCCTGCTATTTGTGTTCCAGGAGTGCTTGCCCCAGGTGATCCAGATGCCAGTCACGATCCTGGACCACGGGATCAACCGTTCCTCGGAGTCTGGCTCGCGCTGGTAGAGCCCGTCCGGGCGGAACTCCACCCAGTGGGTGTCCGGTCGCGTGGCGTCCCCGACTCCCCAATGGCCGCTGGCCAGTTCCAACGGTCCTACCATGTACCGTCCTCCACCATGCGGTCATTGAATCACGCGTTCTACGAACTGTTGCGCTGTCTCCGCCAATACCTCCCGTCCGTGCCGTGCCCGCAACTCCTCGTTGAACAGCGCCACTTCGATGGGGACGGTGTAGCTGGCCGCCTCCACCTCTCCCTTCCGCTGCCGTATGTCGACCGCGCGTCGTCGACCTGGCCGCGTCCGGTGAGCTGACGACCTTCGCCTTACAAGCTCAAGCCGTCGCCGCATCGGCCGGACAGCGGGTGACAAGCCGAGGCAGTGGCTCTGTGGGGTGGGCGTGGGGCGTGTTACATGCCCGTTTCCGGACAGATCTCGATCATGCAAGAGACCCTGCGACCCAAACGGCCAACCCACGTGCCCATTAGGCGTACTCCTCCCGCGCTATCCGAACTCATCTGCGCTGTCAGGGATCCGCGCGGTCAGCCCGCAGCCGGCCGACCGGACCGCCAAGCGCAAACGCTTCCACCAGCATGAGCCCATACGTCTGTCGCCAGTGGGTTCCCACCCTCGGATCGCGAGCGCCCCGGCTGGTCGCTGCCGGCGGCGCGTACCGTACGGTAGTCCTCTGCGGACTTCCCGCTTACCCCCTGCACGGCCGGGTCCTGTCCGCCGTCCTGGAGCGCGAAGTGCAGCGACACGTGGGGGAACTCACCGCTCGCTATACCGGGTGGCCGCCCCCTGCCCGCCCCGCCAACCGAATGAGCCAACCTCTCCGGTCGGTTCGTGCGCTGAGAGTTGACGCCTGAGCCGGGCGCAGCGGACTCGTCGCCCGCCGTACGGAGCGCGGCCGTGGGGAGGCCGGTCGGGAAAGCCTGTGCCGAGCGCAATCGCTTACCGCCTGGAGATTCTGTGAACGTGAACAGAAAGTAGCTGTCACCGTGACCGAAAATCGCTGCCCTTGCCCGGCCACCTCTTGCCGCGCTCCTGCCGTCCATGTGAACGTGCACAGACTTCTAGATCACTAAGCAGCAAGAAGGCGGCCGTGACCAGCACAAATCCCGGAGAACAGGCGCCGACGATCCACGACGTGGGTCGCGCGGCGGGCGTCTCGCACACCACCGTCTCCCGGGTACTCAACGGCGCACGACATGTCAGCCCCGCGGCTCGACGTGCCGTGGAGGATGCGATTCGCGCCACGGGATATGTGCTGAACCGGCAGGCGCGCGGTCTGGCCATGCGGCAGACCGATGCCGTCACGGCTGTGATCGTCGAGTCGTGCGTTCCCCGCCCGAGAAGACCCGACCCCCTCCAGATCCTCCGTGGCTGCGCTCGTGTGCTGACCCGTCACGGCATGTCGATGGAGATGCTCTTCGTCGACGCGGGGAAACAGGAGGCGGAACGGCACCGGCTGGACCGTCACCTCGGGGAGAGCCGGGGCCGGGGGCTGCTGCTGATTCCGCACTGCTCCGGCGCGGTCCCGGCTCGGCTGGTCGATCGTGTCGGTCTGCCGACGGCCGTGTACGGCAGGCCCTCGCCCACGGGCCACGGGGTCGCGCACGTGAGAGCCGACGGCCGCGAGGGCGCCCACGCGGTGACCCGTCGGCTGCACCAGTCCGGTCGTCGGCGCATCGCCGTGATCACCGGCTCACCGGATGCCCCCGACGAGCGGGAGCGCCTGGAGGGCCACCGAGCGGCCCTGACCGAACTGGGCATCCCCGTCGAGGGCTGTCTGGTCGAGCGTGCCGCGGACTCCGGACCCGGAGGGCGGGAGGCCCTGCGAAAACTGTTGGCGCGCGATGCGGCGGTGGACGCCGTCCTCGTGACGTCCGGCCGTATGGCCGTGGGCGTCGTCGAGGCCCTGTGCGCGAGGGACGGTTCCGGTTCCCGTGAGGTGGCCGTCGGCGCGTTCGAGGACCTCGGCCCGCTCGCACACTGCCCGCTCGTGGTCGCCCAGCCACCCTGGAACCACATCGGCGAGGAGATGGCGCGCCTCCTGCTCGCCATGATGGCCGGGCAGGCACCCTCGTCGGCGCTGCTGCCCTGTCGGCTCGTGGACCGGTTATCCGCTCCGTGAGCGCGCGGCGCGACCGACTCCCGCCGTACTGACACGCCGTTCGCCGGGCCGACGGCCCGGCCGCCGTGCGCGAAAGCCGTCCCCGCCCGAGGACGCTCATGTCTGACTTTCTGCCCATGCAACCGAGCCAGGTGCCACAGAAAGGAAAAAATCAGTGAATATCGATCAAAATCACTCAGCCATGTGGAGTGTTCTCAGCGATGCACTGTTCCAAGGGCGAGTGGCTCCGCAGTGCGACCAGGCATCGGTCGAGCAGATGACCTCTCTGGGGCTGCTCCACAGGACGTCGAGGGGAGTCGTCCCGGCCCTCGACCGGATCGCCTACCACGCGGTCGCGGGAGCGCTGGGCCAGGAACTCGAAGGCCGCATCGTCGAACTTCTGTCGGCGGTCCGATCACGGCCCGAGTTCCCCGAAACAGCCCCGCAGGGACGGGCTTCCACACCCCGGGGCACCGTGCACGACGAGTGGGGCACCCCCTCTACCGTCAGCAACGCCATCGCCCACGCGCGCAGAGAAGTACTGATCGCCCTGCCCGGCTCCTACTTTCCGCGGGAGGTCCTGCAGAACCTCACCGGGGTGATCCGTGCGGCGCTGGGGCGGAACGCCGGTGTGGAGATCATCTGCCAGCATCCGACCCGGTTCAACGAACCGGTGAAGCACTTCGTGCGGGAAGTCGGCGCTGCGGGCGGACAGGTCAGAACACTTGAGGAGTTCTTCAAGCAACTCGTCGTGGTGGACCGGACCGTGGCGTTCGTCTCCATGCTGGATCCGGGTGCGAAGGGCGCGGTGATCCAAGACCCTGTCGTGGTCGCGTTCCTGGTGGACCTGTACGAGCGCCACTGGACGCGGGCGGTCGACCACCCCTTCCAGCCGACCCATGCCGCACGGGCCGTCGGCGAAGTGGGCCTTGCGCTGCGGGAGGCGCTCGTCAGAATGCTGGTCAACGGACACCCCGACAAGCAGATAGCCAAGAGACTGGGACTGTCGTTGCGGAGCACCGCGGAACACGTGGCCCGTCTCAAGTCGGAACTCGGCGCCAAGAACCGCACCGAGATGGGATATCTGCTGGCCAAGCGGGAGCATGACGACGGTCCCATGGCGCACGCCGCCAGAGGGACAGGGGCGGTTCTCTCCGCATGATGTGACGGTGGTCAGTTCCGGCCGGTGATTCTGATGAAGTACCCGTCGGGGTCATGGACGCGGAAGTCCGTGAGTCCCCAGGGCCGTTCCTGCAGCGCATCGGCAAGGGGCCAGCCCGCTTCCATGACCCTGGCGTACTCGGCGAGGACATCGTCGACCTCCAGCACGATCTCGACCCCGGTGGGTACCGTGCGGGCGCCCCGGTCGACGGCCTCCCACGGTCGTGCCGCGCCGATACGGACGCCGTCCCGGGCCACGGCCACGTAGGGCCAGTCGGTGGTCCGGCGGTCGTCGGTGACGGTGAAGCCGAGTACCCGGGAGTAGAAGTAGACGAAGCGATCGAGGTCGTCGACGAACAACTCGATACGAAGCGCTGTCGGCACGAAGGACGTCCTTCTTCACGGGCGGCCCGCAGATCCGGAAGGAATCGTGCGAGCCGCCTTGAGTGTGCGGTGGAAGCTACGCCGGTACGGCGTAGACCGAACCATCGTAGGAGGACGCCAGGAAGCGCTCACCATGGGTGTCGTAGTGCATGGACGAGATGCCGGCGGTGGTGGGCCGGTCCACGTGTGTCCACTCGCCCGACTCGGTGTTGTACACGGCGACCATGCCCGCGTAGGAGCCCGTGGCCACCAGGGTTCCGTCTGGTGAGGCCGCGACGCACTTGATCGAGTGGTCGTGCGGGGTCGGGATCACGGTGGCCTCCGCGCCCTGCCACAGGCGCAGTTGGAGGTCGCGGCTGATGCTGACGAACCGTGCGCCGGGCAGGGCGGCACAGCCGTTGGCGATGCGGCCGTGTGCCTCCTCGAGCCGGGCCGTCTCCCGCAGCGTCTGCGTGTCGAACCAGCTGGCCGCGGCATCCGCGCAGACTGCGAAAATCACACCGCCCGATACGCTGACGCCCTTGACCGCGTTGGCATGCAGTTCGAGCGTGGCCACGTGGTCGAAGATCCCGCCCTCGCGCACGGCGAAGACCAGGCCCTCGCCGGTGTACGCGCCGAAGACGACGTGAGGTACACCATCGCGGGAGAAGACCGCGGCACAGTTCAGCGGCGACCGGTGCTGGTGGAGCATCTCACCGGTGTCCGCGTCGAAGATCCGGCCGAGCTGGCCCCCTGTCAGCACCCGGCCTCCGACCTCGACGAGGAAGTTGCACAGGCTGCCCATGCGCGCGGAGGCCTCGCCGTCGACCGACACCACGCCCGAGTCGCCCACCGTGTACGACCTGCCGCCCGCAACGGTGGCGACCGCGTTGACACACGGTGTCTCCCGCACGCCGCTGACGTCCCAGCGGGCCGACTCGATGTCGTACGTCGCATAGGTCGAACCGAACGTGGCGAAGGCCAGGGTGTGTTCGTCGACGAACGCGCAGGACCTGGCCCAGATCTCCGCCGGGAACTCGGCGGTGTGCAGCAGGTTCAGGCCGCCCGCTGTGCTCCAGACACGCAGGGAGCGGTCGTAGCTCAGGCTGACGAGACTCTCCGTGGCGGCGTTGTACACCAGGCGCTTGATGCCGGCGTCGTGGGCGGGCGTGAACTCCCGGCTCTCGCCCTCGATCCGGATGATGGCGCCGTCGTCGTTGCCGGCGAAGACCACACCGCTGCCCGTGATGGCGATGGTGTCGGTCTCCACGCCCTCGAGGTCGATGTTCTCGACCAGGCTGCCCGACTTGAGCGACCAGCGCTTGATCGTGCCGTCGTCGCTGGAGGAGACCACCTCCCCGCTCTGCGGCAACCACTCGACGGAGATCACGTCCGCGGTATGCCCCTCGAAGCGCTGCACCAGCTCGCCGGAGAAGTCGAAGACCCGCACCACATGGTCACGGGAGGCGGTCGCGATCAGGGGCCGCTCCGGGTGGAAGACCGACATCTCCACGTCGTCCTTGTGGTCCGACAGGACGGTGAGGAGCTTGAGGTCCGGTATCGACCACAGGCGGGCCGTGTAGTCGCTCGACGACGTGACCAGGTGCTGCCCGTCGGGGCTGAAGGCCACCTGGTTGGCAAGGTGGTCGTGGACGGACTGGGCGAGCGGCGTGTGCCGGGCCGCGTCCCACAGAATCACGCGGTTGTCGTATCCGGCGGTGGCGACATAACGGCCGCCGAAGGCGGCGACGCCGCTGATGGGTCCACGGTGTCGTATCACTGGGTTCCTCTTTCAGATGAGGTGGGCCGAACTGGGGAGGGGCGAGGGATCAGCTCGTCGTCTGGGGCACGTTCCACTCGCACAGGACGACCCTGGCTTCGGCCGCCCACCATTCGGGTTGGGTCCGGAGCGTCACCGGGCGCAGCTCGATCCCGAGCGCGTCGGAGTCGATACGGCCTTCGCGGGCGAGCACGTGGTCGAGGTACCTGGACGCCTCCTCGGCGAGCGAGGACGTCACGTCCGCCCAAGCGCCGCTGCTGTGCATCTCGACCCGGCGCCGCAGGTCGGCGAGGACCGGCGGACGCCACTTGAAGTGATGGACGGGGACGATCCGGCCCTCGGGGAAGGGGATCCTCGTCGAGGGCGAGTAGTGGCTGCCCAGGGCGAGTTCCACGTCCGACCGCACCAGAATGATCTTCCGAGGGTTGCCCTGGGTGAGGTTGGCCGTGATGAAGCCGCCCAACGGATAGCGGGCGTCGAGGTCGGTCAGATCACCCTGCCCCTCGAGTCCGCCGTCGGCGGCGACCCGGTCGAGCAGCACGCCCCGGACGTAGGGGTGTCCCGAGGCCTCGGCCTCGGCGATGAGGTCCTCGATCGGCAGGGGGTAGGCGTGGAACTCGTCCGAGTCCGCGACGGCGTGCCAGCCCTCGCCGGCGGCAGCCCTCAGTCTGTCGCGCAGTTCACCGTGCAGGTACTCGTGCCACGGGCCGGTGCTGACGATGGTGGGCTCGCCGACCAGCTCGCGCCAGGTCCCGAGCGTCCGTTCACGCTCCTCGCCGGGCACATGGTCGGGAAAATGGAACGCGGTGAAGAATTCGGTGATGCCGGCCAACCGGTAATGGCGGACGAACTCGGAGAGCAATTCGTCTTCCACGGCCCCGATGACCGCGATCAGTGGAACGCTCATGTCCTCTCCTCTCGGGATGCACCCACGGGTACGAACCTCTCGGTCCTGCCGATCGGTCCGTCCGGTTTCCAGGTGAGCAGTTGCGGCAGTACAGCCGCCGGCCGGCCGTCGTCACGGACTATGCCGGACGCGACCGGATGGTGGATGTGGAGCAGCGGGTCGTCGAAGTAGCGGAAGGCCGCGGCCAGTTGCAGTCGGAGTACGAAGTCCAGGTCCTCGCCGCCCCATCCCTCGTACCTCTCGTCGAAACCGTGGATCTCCTCGTAGACGTCGCGCCGCAGCCAGGCGCACATGCCAGACGCACGGTGCACGAGGAATCCCCGGACATAGGCCAGGTCGATGTCCGGAGCCCGCTCGACCGTGCGCCGGGCCACCGCCCGCCGGCTCGATTCCCGGTCCAGGTACAGCAGGTCCGTGAAGGGCAGGAAGGCGCCCACCGCGGGTGCCAGGAATCTTTCGACGTTCCGTTTGACGAAATCCCGGTCGACCAGTGCGTCGGCGTCGAGGACGCACACATAGGGAGTACGGGAACGGCAGTTGACGACTCCCACGTTGAGTCCCCATGACCGGTTGAAGTCGCCGCTCTTGTAGGCGTGGACGTACTCGTCGGCGAACTGCTCCACCTGGCCGCGCCACCGTGGCTCGACGTCGCATTCGACGACCGTCACGATGTAGCGCGCACCCGGAATCGACTGATCTCGCAAGGCCCGCAGGCAACTCAGCAGATTCTCCAGGCGTTCGCCCGACGCACTGGAGTCCCGGAAGGGAATAACCACCTGCGCGATCGGTGCGATGCCGGGGAGTTCTTCTTCCGCCGGCTCGACGGAATCGGTTCGTACGGGCGGGAATTCCCGGCCGGCATAGTCGCCTCGGTGGTAGCCGATGCGTGACTTCGCGTTGACCAGGTCGAGAGCCCGCGCCAGACGGTCCGAGAGCTCGGGGCTCTTCCCGAGGAGCTCGGCCACGGCTGACACCAGCGTCCCGTACCGTGACGGGTCCGCAGGTGAGCGGCGCAAGTCCGCGACCGCCTCGCTCAGCCGCTTGTCATCGGTTTCGGCAAGGATGTCCAGCACGGCCGTCAGCAGCGGCCGGGCGCGATGCATGTAGAACGGGTTTGCGTCAGCCGCCGTCGGATCCGCCGAGATCACGACACAGTCGGCAGTGCGGCGGGCGACATCGGGGTGACTCGGTCCCGATTCCTTCGTCATCGAGGAGTCCTTTCTCTGTCAGCCGGTCGCAGAGACCCTCTCCGGTTCCGCATCGCCCAAGGAAAGGGCATGGCCCATCCGGAAGCGCTTCGTCTGGAGGTAGCCGAGGTTGTCGGGGGAGACGAAGACACTGGTGCCCACCCGGTCCTCGACCCTGATCCCGGCGAGCATCAGCCCGGAAACCTTCTCCGGATTGTTGGTCAGCAGTCTGATGTCCCGGTGTCCGAGTGCGGCCAGCATGTCCGCCGCCACGTCGTACCGGCGGGCGTCGGCGGGAAATCCGAGGCGTGTGTTGGCGTCGACGGTGTCGGCGCCGGCGTCCTGCAGGGAATACGCGTCGATCTTGTTGTAGAGCCCGATTCCACGTCCTTCCTGACGCAGGTAGAGAAGAATTCCACCATTCTCCGACATCAGCGCCATAGTTTCAGCGAGCTGATTTCCGCAGTCGCAGCGCGCCGACTGGAAAACGTCACCTGTCAGGCACTCGGAATGGATCCGTACCAGTGGCGTCGCCGCCTCGGACTTCCATACGAGGGCGATATGCTCCCGGCCGTCCCGCAGACCGTCGAACGTGACCAGTTCGGCCGTACGCGGGCCCGGTACATCGTGCCGCGGAAGGACGATGCGCCGCCGTACGACGGTGCGGCCCACGTCTCCGTCGAATCCCTCGTTTCCCGGATTTTCCATATGTCGCCCCTATTTCACTTCTGCAGACTTCGCGTTGACCTGAAATCTGGTATTGACCATGCAGGAAGAAAGCCTCGCCGAGATCCCTCATCATCGTGCAGTGCACATTCATGCGAGGGTTTATCGGGAGGGGAATTGATGAATCACCAGATGCCCAGGTGCAGGTTCGCGCGGGCCTCCTCGGGCATGCACCAGCGGATCACCACCCTCCCGTGAGTGACCGCGGCGAGTTCCGTGCCGGCCGCGGCCGGCCACCTCCGGTCGGCCGCGTTCGCGACGGTCCCGCAGCCGGACCCCTGCCCGATCGCTCACCGGTCGCCTCCCGCACCGTGCCAGGAGCGCCAGAGCGCCGCGTAGGAACCGTTCGCGGCCGTCAGTCGATGGTGGTCGCCCAGTTCGGTGATGCGGCCGTCCTCGATCACGGCGATCAGATCGGCGTCGTAGGCGGTGTGCAGTCGATGCGCGATGGAGATGACGGTTCTGCCCTCGAGCACGCGGGCGAGTGACTGTTCCAGATGGCGTGCGGCGCACGGATCCAGAAGGGACGTCGCCTCGTCCAGCACCAGGATGTGCGGGTCCGCCAGAATCAGCCGGGCCAGCGCGATCTGCTGGGCCTGGGCCGGGGTGAGCGGCAGGCCGCCCTGACCGACCTCGGTGTCCAGGCCCCGGGCCAGCCCTCGTATCCACGCGGCCGCCTGGATCTGTTCCAGCGCCGCGAACAGTTCGCTGTCCTCGGCCGTGGTGCGGGCCAGCAGCAGGTTGTCCCGCAGGGTGCCGGAGAAAACGTGGTGCTCCTGGTTGACCAGGGAGATGTGCTTCCGCAGCCGCCTGGTCTGAAGGTGCGTCAGATCCGTCCCGCCCAGCGTGATCCGTCCCGCGCTGGGCGCGTAGATTCCGGCCAGCAGCCGGCCCAGGGTCGACTTGCCCGCGCCGGACGGCCCCACCAGCGCCAGCCGGGTGCCGGGCGGCACTCGCAGGGCGATGTCGTGCAGCACGTCGCTGCCGTCCTGGTAGCCGAAGCGGACGCCGTCGGCGTGCAAGAGCCGGCCGTCGGGGCAGGAGCCGTCCCGCACCCGCTCCGGAGGAATGTTCCGCACCCCGAGGAGCCGGGACAGGGCGGTCTGCGAGACCTGGAGGTCGGTGTACCAGCGAAGGATCTGGCTGAGCGGCTGCACCAGCATCTGGGTGAGCAGGACCCCGGTGGTCACCGTCCCCACGTCCAGCCGGCCCGACAGAACCAGAATCCCCCCGGTCACCAGGACCAGGACCAGCAGCAGTACGTGGGCGCTGTTGACCACCACATACAACACGGTGCGCAGCCGCATGGTGAACCGCTGCCGGTCCACCCAGGTGCGGATGCGGTCGTCCGACCGCGCGACGCGCCGGGGGCCGAGCCGGTGGGCCTCGACCGTCCGTGCCGCGTCGATCGACTCGGCGAGGGCCGAGCAGATCGCCGCGTACGAGGCGGACTCCGCACGGTAGGCGGACGGTGCCGAACGGGCGTACCACCGGCAGGTCAGCAGCAGCGGCGGGAGCACGACCAGCACGGGAAGAGCGAGCAGCGGCGCCGTCCAGGCCAGGCCGCCCACCAGGGTGCCGATCCACACCACCGAGATGACCAGTTGGGGGACGGCTTCCCGGATGGCGTTGGAGAGCCGGTCGATGTCCGTGGTGATACGGGACAGCAACTCGCCGGTTCCACCACCCTCCAGCACGGCCGGCGGCAGCCTCACGCTCCGGTGGAGAAAGTCCTCGCGCAGCTGTGCCAGCATCTGTTCGCCGAGCACCGCCGCGTCTGCCCGTACCTGCCAGGTACACAGCGTCTGCACACCCACCGCGACGAGGAACGCCGTGACGACCGGTGTCAACGGCGTACCGGAACCGTCCGACGACAGGTCCCCCACGACGTCGCCGAGCAGGAACGGCCCCGCCAGCGAAGCGCAGACCGCCACGGCGTTCATCAGGATCAACCGTGCGAAGATGCGGCGGTGCCGGCCGAGCAGCTCGCGGAAGAAGGCACGGGTGGCCGTCGCCGAGGCGATCGGCAACCCGCTTCTGGAGGGTCCGGTCGCAGTCATGACGGCAGTCCGCTCTGTGCGCCGCGGACGACCAGCGCCGCGTAGTCCGGTTCGGTGAGGACGAGTTCACGATGCGGACCGCTCGCCTTCACCCGGCTCCCCGCCAGGAACAGCACACGGTCCGCGCGGTCGAGAAGGAGCGGACTGAACGTAAGGACGACGGTGGTGCGTCCTGCCCTGATCTTCGCCAGGGACTCCGCGATGCGCGCCTCGGTGTAGGCGTCCACGGCGCTGGTCGGCTCGTCCAGGATCAATACGTCTGGATCCGCGACGAGCGAGCGGGCGAGCGCCAGTCGCTGTCGCTGTCCCCCGGAGACGGATCTGCCGCGTTCGACGATGTGGACGGCCAGGGGGTTCTCCGAAGGCGGTTTTGACGTATGAGCAAGGGAGTTCAGGACGTCGTCGCACTGGGCGGCTGCCAGCGCCTCGGCGGCCGACACGGTTCCCGAACGGGGAACGTCGAGAAGTTCGCGGACCGTCCCCGACAGCAGCACCGGGTCCTTCGCCTGCACCAGCACCTTCTCGCGCACCGCGGCCAGCGGCAGCGAGTCGAGAGGGACTGCGCCCAGCAGTGCGGAGGGAGCGTCGTCGTCCTCGCCCGACGAGCTGTGTCCGCCGAGTCGTTCGACGAGCCGCGTGGCCGTGTCCGGGTCGTCGCACACGACAGCGGTGAGACGCCCGGCCGATGCCAGCAGCCCTGTCGCCGGATCGTGGAGATCACCCCTCGCCCGGCCGTCGTCCGGCACGCACTCCCGCTCCTCGCGGCGCAGCGAGAGGAGATGGGCCGCGCGCTGTGCGGCTGGGCGGGAGACGGACCATGCGGTCGCCATCTCCTCGAACTGCGCGAGCGGTGTCATCAGGAAGGAGACCAGGCTGTAGGACATGACGAGGTCACCCACCGACATGCGGTGTCCCTGGAGCAGGGACGTGCCGCACCAGAGCACCGTCGCCGTGAACATCCCCCGCAACAACACCTGCTGACCCACGATCACGGACGACAGACGGGCGCTGCGCACCGCGGCCCGGCGGACCGCCTGCGACGCCCCGCGGTACTTCGCCAGATAGAGGTCCTCGCCGCCGATGCCCCGAAGCACGCGCAGTCCCGCCACGATGTCCGAAGCCAGCTGGACGGCCCGGCCGCCCCTGACCCGCTGCTCGACGGCCCGCCGGGTGGCGGCCGGCAGGAGCGGCAGCGAGGAGGCGGCGAGCAGCGGAACCCCCGCCGTCACCACCAGCCCCAGCACGGGTTCGGTCGCGAACAGCAACGCCGCCACCGCCGCACAGGCCGCGCAAGCCGCCCCGAACCGGGCCGTGGCCTCGACGAACCAGCCGATCTTCTCGACATCGCTGGTTCCGATGGCGACCACTTCGCCCGAGGCCAGCTGCCGCTCCAGCCGGGAGCCCAACTCGGCGACCTTACGGGACAGCAGCTGCTGCAGACGGCCGGCGGCGGTGATCCAGTTGGTGACGGCCGCACGGCTGAACATGACGTCGCTCAGCACGGTGAGCGCACCGAGGAGCGCCACCCAGGTGACCGCCGTCGCGAGGTCGTCCCGGGACCGGTCGACGAGCGCCTGCACAGCACGGCCGGAGGCCACGGCGAGTCCCCCGCTCGACGACATCGCGGCGAACCCCCAGGCCGCGGCGACGAGTTGCCCTCGGCGTTGACTGCGCTGCAGCCAGAGCAGGAAGCGGAGGGCCGACCGGGTGTCGGGGGTGCCGGGGTCGGCGTACGGGAGGTCGCTGAGCGGACCGCGGCCGGGGCAGGCCCTAGGCTGCTGCGTCGACATGCCGGGCGTGGGTGTCGAACCAGCCGGGGACGGGCCTCGGGACGTCGAGGCCGAGGCGCTCGAGAAGCGCGCTCGCGTTCCTCAGGAGCCAGCGCCCGGAGTCGCGGCTTCCCAGGAACGAATAGTCGCCCAGCAGACGGTATCTCCAGAATATCCGGCGGTATTGCCGGAGCACCTCGTCCCGGGTCTTCCAGGTACCCGGCAGATCTCTTCCGAAGAGACCGGACGACCCAAGCCGGATCGTGTAACCGCTGTACTCGCCCTCGCGTGCGGGAAGAGGCTCGTGCTGCCGGTGGACACTGCCCTGCTGTACTGCCTTGAAAGACTGGTAGCCGAGCTTGGAAAGTGCTTCCAGCTCCTCCTCCAACGCCGCGAACGACCGTTTCTCCGACTCGATCGAGACATATTCGGGGCGCTGGTCGAACTGCGCCAGGGTGTTCAGACAGTCCAGGTCGACACCCTCGATGTCGATCTTCATGTAGTGCGGCACCCCGAACTTGCGGATCTGTGCGGCCAGATCGACCGCGTCGACCTCCACCTCCTCGATCCGGCTGAAGCCGAGCACCTGATTTCGGAGGGTCCATTCCTCGAGGACGGTTCCCCAGTCGGAATTTCCCGGATTCCGGTAGAACCGGACCTTTCCGTCCGGAGCGGCCGGCCATGATTCCGGCACGATCGCACCCTCGACGAGATGCAGCCGCCCGCTTCTGATCTCTTTCTCGAATCGCCGGTGAGCCTGCTGGATCAGTACGGGATCGGCTTCGAATGCGACGACGTGAAATCCCTTGGCCAGGTAGAGCGCCGAATCCTCGCCGTCCTTCATGCCGATGTCAAAGACCAGGTTCATGGCCTCAGGATGCAGTCCGGAAATTGGCCTGAGACCCCTCATGATCATGTGATGCGCAAACATGCGGGATGTTCCGCGCGGCTCGTGCAGGATGGAGACCTGGATCTTCGCTTCTCGCCGAGCGCCGGCAGCCCGTCGCCTACGACACCCCGTGGGTCCTCAGCCGCGGTTCGATCCGCGATCATGGTCGCCGTCTCCCCTACGAGCTACGCGCGAAGGACGGGATCAGCCCCCGGGCCACGGTTCCCGGGGGCTCGTGCGGGTCATTCCATGAGGCCCGCCTGGAATGCGAAGGACACCAGCTGGGCACGGTCGCGGAGTTCGAGCTTGCGTTGCAGCCGGTAGAGGTGGGTGCGGACGGTGGTGGTCCCGATGGACAGTTTGCCGGCCATCTCGTCCGCGGACAGCCCCCGGGCCAGCAGGACCAGGACCTCCATCTCGCGCGGGGTCAGACCGGCCAGCCGGAGCCGGTCCATCTCCGACGCCAAGGACGACCGGTTGCGTACCCAGTCCACCAGTCGGCCGGCGACCCGGGGGGTGATGTAGGTGTGACCGGCCGCGGCGGCCCGCACGGCCAGCGACACCTCCTCCTTGGTCGTCTCCCACACGAGAATGCCGTGCACATCCGAGGCCAGCACCTTGGTCACGGTCTCGTCGCTGCCGTCGGTGGCGAACACGATGACGCGCGGCTGCGGGACGGTGGACTCGCGGTTCAGGCGCTCTATCAGGTCCAAGCCCGAGAACCCGCGCAGGGAGAGCCCGGTGATCAGCACATCCGGTCTGTGGGAGCGGACGAGCATCATGGCGTGGACACCGCTGTCCGTCGAGTCGACCAGCTGGGTCTCAGCGTCCGACTCCAACAGTCCGCACAGACCTGCGCGGACGACGGGAGTCTCTTCGCATACGACAACATTGATGGGCATGACCACCTCGTCTGGCTCGTGTCGGCGGGGCGGCCGGGACACACAGACCCCCGTGGCACCCACTGCACGTCCTCATCGCGACTCGAAGGTGGGAGCGTTCCCACCGTGCAGGAGTGTAGGCAACTCCACATCGCTCATCACAGACTGGAAAATGAACGGTCGGTCCGCTAGGCGATCTTAGTCGACACCTGTGAGCGCTCACAGAGACGCGATTCACGATGGCGCATACGTCCTCATGGGAGGCGGCGGGCGCCAAGTCCATTCGTATGTTGACGACACGGGCCGGCGCCGCGGCTAGCGTCACGACCGAGCCAACCCCGGGGTTCGCTCTGTGCGTTCCCGCCGACCGGAAGGACGAGTCGCGTCCCATGCCCCCTCTGATCTCTGTGATAGGTCCAGTGGAACCCGACCTGCTGCGCGCGTTCGTGCAGCACTACCGAGGGCACGGCGTGCGGGAGTTCCTCTTCGCCTTCCACTTCACCGAGCACGCGCCGAAGCAGCGCCGCGAGGAACTGGTGTCCATGTGCGAGGAGTTGGTGGGTCCGCCGGTGCTCATCAGCCAGGGCCCCTGGCACGAGACCGTCCACAGCGAGCTGCGGGAACACTTGCGGGTACGGGCGGGCGAGGGCTGGCACATCATCGCCGACATCGATGAGTTCCACGACTATCCGGCACCGCCCGAGGAACTGATCGCCGCGGCCGAGGCCGTGCGCAGTCCCGTGGTCGGCGGGGTGATGCTGGACCGCGTGGCGGCGGACGGAAGCATCGCCGGCTGGCACCCGCAGAAGGGACTGGACGCCTCCTTCCCACTCGGCGGCTTCCTGACGTACACCCTGCTCGACGCCAATCCCTGCAAGATCGTCATGGCCCACTCCTCGGTCCGGCTCGCCCTGGGCAGCCACCGAAGTCCCGACCACGACCCGGTCAACGACCCCCTGGTCCCGGTCAACCACTTCAAGTGGCGCGACGGCATCCAGGCCGACCTCGCCCGGCGCGTCAGCGAGCACGGCAGCGGTGCCTGGCGGGAGAACTCGCCGGCCATCCGGACCGAGGCGGCAACCCTGCTGGCCCACATCGAGGAGCGCGGCGGACGGGTCGACATCGCTGACCCGCGCCTGAAGTTCCGGCCCGCGCACCTCGGCACCCTGCCGGAGAACTGGCGCGAGGACAGCAAGGCCATCGCCGACGACATCCGGCAGTTCTTCGAGAACTCGCCCCTGCCCGAGGTGTACTGAGTCGCGCCGGTCAGAACTTGGTGACCGCCCACGGCGCCACGGCGGTGCGGAACATGCGGTCGAGGAGCGCGACCGCCCCGGTACGCTCCTCGACCAACAGCCCGGCCTGGGCGGCCCGGACCGCGGAGAGACCTCCCAGGTAGAGCGAGGCGAGCGTGGCCACGGGAAGGGTGACATCGGCCTCGCGGGGGCTGCGGGCACACCCGGCATCCGTCGGGCCGCCCTCCAGCAGATACGTTCCCTCCGCCGGCCCGCGGGGATCGCGGATCCGCATTACCAGGCTCCCGGAGGCCTCGTAGCGGCGTGCCGAGAGCAGGTCCGGGACGGACAGGATCCGCAGCCACAGGGTGTCCGACCGCATGATCTGGCGCACCGAGCGGGCGTCCCGCAGCATCCAGGGCAGCGGCTCGTCCACCGGACGGTTCCAGGCGTCCACCCTCGTCACCCAGTCGTGCTCCCACAGGAAGCGCCAGAGCGCCGCCTCCGGCCTCGGCCCCTCGCCGGCCAACTCCAGGAGATCGATGCGGTGATCGGGGCGCTCCGATGTCCACGGTCTGCTTGCGGGGGCGTACACCGCGTACCCGGTGACCCGGTCGTCGGGGTCGTACGCCAGGGCGTACAGCACGTCGGCGGGCGGGGAGTCCGCCGGGTCGAGGGCAAGGCGCGCGCAGTGGTGCCACTCCTCTGCCGTGCGCGACACCGCCCCCGCGACACGGGCCCGCACGCGTTCGTGGACGGCCGGCGCCTCGGTTCGGAACACCCCTGGGTCGACCAGGCGCACGGTGTCAGGCACCGTCAGGTCCGACCGCAGCCTGGCCGATCCCGCGTCCACGGTGACGTTGGCTCCCTCCGCGGCCGCCCCGAAGCCGAACCGGCCGTACACCGGCCACTCCGCGGCGATCAGCGCACAGGCCGGCTCGCCCCGCTCCTCCGCCGCCGCCAACTCTGCCGACATCAGCGCCCTGAGCAGCCCCTGCCGCCGGTGGGAGGGCAGGACCGCGGCGGAACAAAGGCCGGAGACCGCCACGGTCCCGCCCCCGGGCACGGTGAGATCCAGCGGCTTGCTGCGCAGCACGCCGACCGGTCGCGGCCCGTCGAACGCGCCCCAGCAGCGGGCGAGGTCCACATGCCGGCGCCACCGAGGGCCGGCACCGCGGTGCTCAGGCGTGAGAAAGCCGATCTGCGCGGTGTCCCACCACGCGGAGAACTCCTCCTCGTCCACGCGCCGCACGACGGCGTCGCCGCCCAGCGCACCTTCCGCGCCCGGCCGTCGGACGGACGCAGCCGTCGCCCCGCCACGCACCCCGTCACTCGGCACCGGCCGCCTCCTTGGGGTCGCATGTGGCCGCGGCTTCGGCGACCGCACCGGAACGGCCCGTGCGCAGCAGCAGCAGCGCGCACACGGAGCCCCCGACGTACGTGGCGAGAATGACCACGAAGAGGAGCAGCGGCCGCGTCTCGTACAGCACGGCCGCGACGTAACCGCAGGGGATGGCCGCCACCGCGGCGGATCCCTGCACCACCGAGAACATGCCCGCCCGGTCCTCGGCCGCCACCCGGCCGACCAGGATGGCGTCCCGGTAGGCCTCGGTCAGGAAGTGTCCGGCGGCGGTCAGCGCCGCGCTGACCAGCAGCAGGGTGAGCGTCCCCCGGGACACGGTCAGGAAGACCGACCAGCCCAGCACGTTGAGCAGCAGCGCGGCCACCATGTACCGCTCCGAGGACGTGCTCCGCAGCCTCGGCATGACGAGGAAGTAACAGAGCAGGGACACGGCGGCGCCGAACGCCGGGAACAGCGAGATGACACGGTCGCTGAAGTCCAGGGTCTCGGACAGGTACACGGCCTGGAACACATTGAGCTGCCAGCCCACGCTGGTGAGGATGTACAGCCCGATCAGGGGGAGCAGCAGGGGCGACCGGCAGGCCCGCGCGAACAGCCGCAAGTTGGGTCCGATGCTGCGCAGCACCCCCGTGCCGTCGTGCGCCTCCATGGCCGTACGTCCCGCCCCGGTCTCCGTGGTGACCCGGCGGTACCACAGCACGTGGACGAGCATGCTGACCCCGCCGACGAAGTAGACGACGCGGAGCGCGCTCACCGAGCCGAAGTGCTCCATGCTCACGCCCACGAGCGGGGTGAGCAGCCCGGCGGCCGTGATGATGAGCTTCATCGCCGCGTAGATCCTGGGGCGTTGCTGCTCCGTGGCGTCGTCGATGGCCAACAGGCTGAAGGAGATGTCGATGATCTTCGACGAGGCGTTGAGCAGATACGCGACGAGGAACAGCCAGAAGTCGTGGGCCACCGACCAGATGAACATCGGGAAGATCCACGAGGTGAAGTAGAAGACGACGGTCGTCTGCTTCCGCCCGAGCCGGTTGATGACCCCGCCGGCCACGAGCTGGAAGACCAGCGCGAGATACAGGTTCGCCGACAGCACGACGCCGATGGACAGGGTGCCCAGGCCGTTGCCCTTCATGTACAGCGCCAGGTAGTACAGGGCGGCGTTGCCGGGGACGGCCCACAGGGGCAGCAGGCGCAGGGTGTGTCTGGTGTTCGCGGGCAGGTCTCTCATCGCCCCGTCTCCGCCAGGGAGTTCAGGGCGTGGGTGAGCACCGAGACGCCCCTGAGGTAGTCGTCGAGGACGATGTGTTCGTCCGTCGCGTGGTCGAGCCGGCTGTCGCCGGGACCGTACGTCGCCATCGGCGCGGCCCAGGTCTCGCACAGGGTGTTCATGTCGGAGGTTCCCGTCTTCAGCTTGAGCCGGGGGCGTGCGCCCTCGGCGCGGATGGCCCGGGTCAGGGCGCGCACCGCGAGGTTGTTCCGGTCGGCCCGGCAGGCGGGGACGGAGTTGACGACGGTGAGGTCGCCCTCGGACAGCCGCGCCCGCAGCCGCCGTACCAGGTCCGCGTCGTCGAAACCGGGCGGCGTGCGGATGGTGAAGCGGGCCTCGGCGGTGGCGATGTCCCCGCCGAACGAGGTCAGCGTCGCCCCGGGACGGTCGAACGACGCGTGCGAGGCATCGGCGCCCAGCTCCCGGGCGAGCGCCGTCCAGCCCGCGACGACGAGCTCGGACGCCTTGGGCTCGGGGTTGCTGGGATGGGTCGGGGGGCGCTCGACCCGGTAGTCCAGGTCGAGGCGGCCCTTGTATCCGAGGACGACACAGTCCCAGCCGCTGGGCTCCCCGACGATCACGAGGTCCGGCTCCGGCCGGGTGGCACGGATCGCCATCGCGCCACGCGAGCCCGGAGTCTCCTCCTCCACCGCCCCGGCGACGACGATTCGGCCACGGAACCCCGTCGCCAGCGTGGCCGCGCAGATCATGGCGGCCAGCGGGCCCTTGGCGTCGACGGTGCCCCGCCCGTACAGGCGACCACCCTCGAGCCGGACAGGCAGGTCACCGGGCACGGTGTCCATGTGGCCGAGCAGCAGCACCAGCGGACCGTCGCCGCGGTCGATCTCCCCGATCGCGTTGCCCGCCTCGTCGACATGGGAGGTCATGCCGCACCGGCTCATGACGTCGGCCAGATACGTCGCGAGCCGAGCCTCCTCGCCGGACGGCGAGGGAATCTCCACCATCGTCCGCAGCAGGGCGTTCGCCTCTTCCCGGTTCATCGCGGTACTCCCTGTCCGGCCGCGTGTGGAGCGGTCCGCTGAAGCAGTACGCGGGTCGCGGCACCGGCCAGCGCGGCGCGCACCGGTCCCGTCCCGCGGCCGTCCGCCACCAGCACGGTCTCCACACCCGAGCGCAGGGCATCCCGGGCGGCCGTCAGCTTGCTGCGCATCCCTCCCTCGGCGAAGGGCGGGAGTCCGGTGGCCGGCAGCCGGCACTCGCGGAGAAGGGAGGCCTCGTCCCCGGGACGGGACAGAACCCCGGGGGCACCGGTGAGCAGAAGCAGCGTCTCGGCGCCGAGCGCACCGGCCAGGGCCGCGGCGGCACGGTCGGCGTCCACGTTCACGCACTCGCCCTCCGGGGAGAGCGCGGGAGGGGAGATCACCGGTACCGCACCGATCTCGAGGACGCGCACGACCAGCCGTGTGTCGACCTCGACGATGCGTCCGCTGTGGTCGTCGCGCACCACCCGCTGGGCGTCCTCCCCGTCGACGACGGCTCGGATCGCCGCCGGACGGCGGGCACGCAGCAGGCCCGCGTCCAGTCCCGTCAGTCCCGCGGCCGGAACGCCGGCCTTGGCCAGGCCGGCCAGCAACCGGGGTTTGACGATGCCCGCGAGTGCCGTCACGACGACGTCCAGCATCGCGGGATCGGTGTAGCGCGCGGTCCTGCCGTCGGGACCGGTCAGCCGGCGGCGCGGCACGCCGAGCCGGTCGGCGAGCCGGTCGATGTCCGCGGAGCCGCCGTGCACGAGCACGACGGACCGTCCGGCGCGCACCAGGTCCGCCACGTCGGCGCACACGGCCTCGTGGTCGACCGCCGCGTGACCGCCGCACTTCACCACCAGGGGTGTCGGGTTCATGCCTTCCTCAGATCGGGAGTGGTCCGGGGCCGGGTGTGAGGCCCGCGGCGTCGGACCGGGGCGCCGGTGCCTGCTGCCACCGCGTCAGACCGGGTGCAGGCCGGGGAACTCGAGACCCGTGCGCTCCGGCAGGCCGAAGCGCACGTTCATGGCCTGCACCGCGTTGCCGCTGCCGCCCTTCATCAGGTTGTCGAGCGCCGCGACCAAAAGCGCCGATCCGGTGCCGGGCCGCACGGCCCAGCCGACGTCGCAGTAGTTGGAGCCGGAGAGGATCTTGGGCTCGGGGTAGCGGTAGCCGCCCCGCCGCTGCGCCACCAGGCGTACGAAGGGCTCGTCGGCATAGTGGCGGCGCAGGCTGGAGCGCAGGGCCGCCTCGTCGATGCCGTCGGCCAGGCGCACCCGGCACAGCACCTGCACGCCGCGCACCGCCTCGACGGCCGTGGCCGTCATCCGGGCCGGTAGGCCCACGGCCTGGGTGAGCTCGGCCTCGTGCCGGTGTCCCGTAGGGGCGAACAGGCGTAGGACGCCGCTGCGTTCCGCGTGGGTGTTCTCCGGGCCGGCCATGACGCCCGAACCGCTGGAACCCGTGCGGGCGTCGACGTCCACGTCGTCCGTCAGGAGCCCGTCGGAGGCGGGAGCGTGCAGGGCGAGAATGCCGGCGGTGGCCATGCATCCGGGCACGCTGATCCGGTTCGCCGTCCGCAGCTCCGCGCGGAACAGCTCCGGTAGCCCGGTGACGAAACCGGACAGCAGCTCCGGACGGGCGTGCGGGACGCCGTAGTGGGCGGCGTACACCTCCGGGTCGGTGAGCCGAAAGTCGCCGGAGAGGTCGATGAGGACCTCGGCGTGTGCGCAGAGGCCGGGCACGGTGTGCATGGCCTCCCGGTGCGGGAGTGCGGTGAACACCACGTCGCACTCCGGGAGTTCCCCGACCCGGGTGAAGGTGAGCGAGGTCAGTCCCCGAAGGTTGGGGTGGACGCCGTCGATCCGGCGGCCGGCCAGGCTGCGGGAGGTGGCCGCGACGAGATCGACGTGCGGATGGCAGAGCAGGAGGCGCAGCAGCTCGCCCCCGATGTAGCCGGCCCCTCCGACGACTGCCGCTCGGATCACGACCCGGCCCTCCGTTCCAGTACGTCGACGATGCGATCGGCCACGTTCACGGCGCCGCCCATCGCCCGCTGGAAGCCGGTGAACTCGAGGCCGGCGTTGACCTCGAGGACCAGCAGGCGTCCGTCCTCGGTCTCGACGAGGTCGACGCCGGCCAGATCGGCGCCCACCGCACCGGCGGCGGCGGTCGCGAGCCGGGCCAGCTCCTCGGTCAGCGGACAGGGCCGCACCTCGGCACCCCGCGCCACGTTGGTGCGCCACTCCCGTGAAGTGCGGTGGACGGCACCGAGCGGGGTGCCGTCCACGACGACGACGCGGATGTCCCGGCCGGGCGTGCGGATCAGCTCCTGGACGTAGACGAGGTGGTCACCCGGAGCGGGCAGTGCCTCGATGTGCTCCAGGACGGCCACGGCCGCCTCCCGGTCGTTGATCCGGGACACGCGCCGGCCCCAGGAACCCGTCAACGGCTTGAAGACCGCCGGGTAGTCCAGCTCGTCCAACACCTGCAGGGCGGCAGTCGGTGTGAGGGCGAGCGCGCTGCGCGGGGTCGGCACCCCGGCCCGTACCAGGGCGAGGGTGGTCCGCCACTTGTCACCGCACACCTCGGTGGCGCACGCGGAGTTGACCATGTGCAGGCCGTACGCCTCCAGGGTGCGCGCAGCGTAGACCGCCCGCGACAGCGACAGCTCGCGGTTCAGGCCCACCCGCCAGTTCACAGGTGCCGCGTCCGCGAATCCGTGCAGGCGCCGGGTGTCCACGGCGGTGTACGGCAGGTTCCGCCGTTCCAGAGCCTCGAAGAGCGCCTTCTCCTCGGTGCGCACCCGGGAGTGCACGACCGCTATGTCCGCGCTCACCGGGCACGCGCCATACGGGCCACCGTGTCCAGGTGCTGCCACACCTTCTCGAACCCGTCGGCGAACCGCTCCAGGGCTTCTCCGGCGTCGGGGTTGAGATGCCGCTTCTGCAGCGTGAGCGAGTCCTCGATGACGGCCTCCGTCACCGGGAAGTCGCCCGCCTGCGCGACGGGGCGCCGTGGAGCCGCCGTCCAGGGGTGGCCGCGCCCGAAGCCGGTGCGATCCACGAACACCGGCTGCAGCGGCAGGGGAAGCACCTGGTAGCGGGAGACGGGCACCCCTTCAGCACGCAGCAGCCGATGCACGGCTTTGCGGAACGCGGCCGGGGCGACACCGTCCAGACCGGCCCGGACCGGGTCGAGACGGAACCGCAGGATGTGCCAGGCGTGCCTGCTGCCCGCCGCCACCGTCGGCACGACCAGCCCCGGCAGCGCACCGAGCCGCTCCAGCAGACGCGTCACGTTCCGTCGGCGCGCCTCCTCGTAGGCGTCGAAGCGGCGCAGCTGGGACAGCGTGAACGCCGCCTGCACCGGGTTCATCTTGTGGTTCCAGCCCAGCAGGTACGACACGTAGTCGCGTTCGGCGCCCGGCTCGATGACCTCGCCGAACTCGCGTGCCATACGTGCCTTGCGCGCCACGTCGGCGTCCTGGGTGAGCAGCAAGCCGCCCTCGCCACAGGTCGGCAGGTTCTTGGTCACCTGCAGGCTGAACGCGCCCGCGGTTCCGATGGTGCCGACCTTCCGGCCGTGCTGGACGGCACCATGCGCCTGGGCGGCGTCCTCGAGGACGGCGAGCCGGTGCTGGCCGGCCAGTTCGCCGAGCGCGTCCATGTCCGCGGGGTGACCGTGCAGATGGACCGGAAGGATCGCCGCGGTACGCGGTCCGATCAGGCTCCGTACCGCGTCCGGGTCCAGGGTGAACGTCACCGGGTCCACGTCGGCGAAGACGGGCACCGCCATCTGGTGCACCGGCGCCAGCGCGCTCGCGATGAAGCTCAGCGCGGGAACGATCACCTCGTCACCGGGGCCGATGTCCATGGCGGCCAGAGCCGCCGTCAGCGCGGTGGTCCCGTTCGACGTGGCCACGCACCAGCGGGCGCCGCAGCGCTCGGCCCACGCGTCCTCCAGGTCGCGGACCGCGCTCCTGCCGTCCACGTTGGAGACCAGCGGTCCCGTACCGAGGACGTCCAGGACGGCCGCCCGGTCCTCCTCGGTGATCACCGGCCAGTCCGGGTTGCGCAGCTGCTTCGGCACCGTGGGCCGACCGCCGAACGCGGCCAGGGTGTTGCTCTTCGCCGACGTCACAGCACCTTCCTTGCATGGTCGAGGGTCTCCACTGCGGTCGCGTAGGCGCGTTCGAGCCGTCGTCCGTGCCGGAGCAGTGCGGGCATCGCCGTCCGGGCGTCGCCGTGACCGTGCGCGGCGCTCATCCGCAGGCCGGTCCAGGCGTGCGCCACCTGCTCGACGCGCCGGCCCGCCTCGCGCAGGGCGGGCAGGCCATGCCGCTGCCCCCAGGTGCGCAGGAACTCGCCGTGCAGGGCGGCCTGGGCCTGCATGGCCCAGCCGAGGGGATAGATGTCGCGCACGGCCGAGCCGTCACCGCGCCCGGCGCCTTCGGCGGTCCACTCCAGCCAGCGGGACAGTCCCGCGAGACCGGTCCAGCCCGCGAGCCCGCCCGTGACCGGATGCACGCCGCCGGTGAAGCCCTCCACGCTGTTCCCGATCACGCGGGCCAGCGTGGCCGCGTCGAGCTCGGGCAGCGGGGCGTCGACGGTCACCGTCAGATACCGGGTGGCGATGGGCGCGTCGCTGAAGAACGCGTCCTGCTCGTCGTCGGGATTCGCCGACGTCCACGCCCGTAGGAAGTCTTCCACCGGAAGGGGACCTTGGAACGCCGGGGGCATGGCGTCGGACACCCAGACGGTTCCCGCCTCCTCGTCCACGCCGTACACGACGAGGAGATGCGCGGCGTGCACATCGTGGTAGGCCGGGCGGAACGGCAGGTGGTAGTTGTCCACGCCGGCCAGCACCAGTCGGCCCTCGGCGAACTCGGCAGCGAGGGACGCCAGCGGACGGTCGCCGTCGGCCGCGGTGTGCCACCCTGACCGCAGTCCGTGGTACGGGGCGATGCTGCGTGCCGGATCGCCGTCGAAGGCGCACGGGAAGTAGAACTCCTCCGGCCGTACGTCCCCCGGACGATAACGGAACTCCCAGTGGGCGCCGAGGACTTCGAGGGGGTCACCGCCCCGGCCCAGGACCACCGAGCCCAGCGTGGCCTGCAGACAGCTGATCGGGTCGCGGTACCACAGGGACACCGGCTCACCGGTGCGCACGGGTGTCATCGGGGCTCTCCTCTGCCGATCTGCTCCAGGGTCACGGCGAACACATGCAGGGCCACGTGGTCGGGAAGCCGCACCGCGGTCAGCGGGGCGCGCCGGGTCACCGGGATCCGCTGTGCCCACAGCAGGGCGGGAACTCCCTGCTGCACATGGTGTGGGTAGTGCATGACCGGGGTCCGGAAGGCCTCCCGCTCCCCGAACACCGCGGGCGCCGCCCAGAAGTCCGACACACGCACCGCCTCGAAGTCCACCTGCCCGTCGGCGAAATGCAGGGCGACCTCGTCCTCCACCCTGCGCTCGCCCGCCGCCAGCAGATGGATCCAGTCGTACTCACCGTGCGGCACACCCAGGTACTGGCCGGCGCAGCGGATGTTGTCACCCCGCTCCGCACCAGCTGGGAAGACGAACGGGACACCTCCGACGGTCACCCGCTCCGAAGGGGCCGGCAGGAACTCCCGGGCGAACGAGTTGCCCCACACGTTGAACGCCCCTGCCGAGGTGTCGTCCTCGGTGGACATCGCGTGGTTGTTCCAGTGCTCCGCGAGGTCGAGCAGGCGGTGCCGGGCGACCGCCGGTGTGCTGGCGTCCATGTGTCCGCCTCCTTCCTCTCCGCCGGGGACACTAGGCGCGGCAGGAACCCCACGCGTCCCACCAGGTATGACCGGCGGTGACGGATTCTGACGAGGAGCACGGGGCGGGGCTCCACGGTGCGCGGAGGACATGAGGGGAGACGGCTTTTAGAGTTCGGCCCACCGAACCGTCCTGGGAGGCAATCGATGACCGTTTCCGAGCAGCAGTCCCCAGGCCTTCTCGGGCTGTGGAGTGCGCCGCGGTCCCGGTCCACCGCGTTCCTGCGCATGATGGCCGAGCGCGGCGACTTCACCGTCGTCCACGAACCGTTCTCGCACGTCGCGGACTTCCAGGAGAAGGAGATCGACGGCCGGGTGGTGCGCACCGAGGCCGAACTCATCGAGGCGCTGACCGCCATGGCTCGCGGCTGTGCCGTGTTCTTCAAGGACACGACGGACTTCGCCTACCCGGGACTGCTGGCCGACCGGCGCTTCCTCGCCGAGGCGACCCACACGTTCATCGTCCGCGACCCCGCCGAGGTGATCGCCTCCCACTTCGCCCTCAACCCGGACCTGCGGTGCGAGGAGGTCGGCATCGAGCGGCTCCACGAGATCCACCAGGCGGTGACCGTGGCCACCGGCCGCCGCCCGGTCGTCGTCGACGCACAGGACCTGGTGCGACGGCCGGAGCAGACGGTCCGGGCGTACTGCGCGGCCGTGGGCATCCCGTTCCTGACGCAGGCGCTGGCCTGGCGGCCGGGCATGCGCGAGGACTGGACGTCGACCCGGCGCTGGCACGAGAACACCAGTCGGACGGGCGGTTTCGTCTCCACCCGCAGCGAGTACGCCGCGACCGTGCACAACCACCCGGTCCTCGCCGGCTATCTCCGTCACCACCTGCCGTTCTACGAGGAGTTGCACGCCGCCCGCCTCGCCGTGCCGGACGAGGACCCGGCGCCCGCCCACGGCTAGGGTCCTGAGCCGGTGATCCTCGGCAGTCCGCGGCAGGGCTGCCGAGGATCCGGTCACTGGGGCGAGAGGGACGCCGTACCCCTCAGGCCTCGCGGATCGTCACCGTCCGGTTGCTGTGGTCGAGGAGGAAGATTTTGTCGCCCCGGCGCACTGCCTCCACGTCGAACGGGAGGTCCGGCAGGACGGGTTCGACGCCCGCCTCGTCCGACGCGGTCCGCAGGATCAGCGCCAGCGCGTCCGGGTCGGGACAGGTCGACACGTACCAGGCGATGCCCGCCCCGTACTGGTTGCGGGTCACCGCAGGGCGTCCGTCCAGCGGCCCGCCGTGGATCGAGGCCATCACCTCCGCGCCGTCGGCCGTCAGCCACTCCGCCCAGATCCGGCCGGTGAAGTTACCGAACGCCTTCGACTCGCACGCCACGCTCTGGTGCTCACGCAGTGGCCAGAACTCCTCGCCCCGCACCCCGAGCAGTTCGCGCCAGCACCCCGGATAACCGTCCGGCCGCACCCGGTCGTCGGGGTCGACGACACCTGAGAACGGCCCCACCACGAGGGTGCCGCCGGCCGCCACGTACTCGGCCAGCCGGCGTGCCTCGTCGTCGGAGACGAGATACAGGTTGGGTGCGAGCACCATCTTGTACCGGGTCAGATCGCGGCCGGGCGGGGCGAAGTCGACGGTTACCGAGCGCTGCCACAACGGCCTGTACCAGGCGTGGATCTGATCCATCACCTTCAGCCGCTCGGACGGCACCTCGTCGGACTCCGCCGCCCACCAGCTGTCCCACGAATGCAGGATGGCCACCTCGGTGTGCACGGGAGTGCCCACCACCCCGTCGAGGTCCCGAAGTTCATGGCCCAGCTCCCGCATCTCCCGGTACACCCGGGTCTCGGTGCCGGCGTGCGGGATCATGCCGATGTGGAACTTCTCGGTGCCCTGCCGGGAGGTGCGCCACTGGAACTGCAGCAGTGAGTCGGAGCCGCGGGCGAGCGCCTGGTAGGACCAGAGCCGGAACAGTCCCGGCGCCTTGGGCGAGGCTACCGGTGCCCAGCCCGGTGCCGAGGGCGCCTGCTCCATCAGCAGCCAGGGCTTGCCCGAGCCCTCCGAGCGGGTCAGGTCCATCACCATCGCGCCGTACAGGGCCGCTTCCACCAGGCCATTGGGGTCGCCGGGATCCGGGTACAGATCGATCCCGACGACGTCCATCTCCGCGCCCCAGCGCCAGCCGTCGACCCGCCGCTCCCAGTCCTGGAAGTTGGTGGTCACCGGGAGGTCCGAGTGGCGGCGGATGATGTCCCGTTCCTTGCGGAAGCAGTCGAGCAGCGCGTCCGAGCAGAACCTCTTGTAGTCGAGCAGCTGGGTCGGGTTCGAGTGGTAGACGGCCTGCCGGGGCGGGTTGATCTCCGTCCAGGCGTCGTAGCGCTGCGACCAGAACGCCGTCCCCCAGGCCTCGTTGAGGCCCTCGATCGAGCCGTATCTGTCCTGCAGCCAGATGCGGAACCGGTTGCCGCACTCGGAGCAGAAGCACGTCGTTCCGTACTCGTTGTTCACGTGCCAGAACCGGAGCGCGGGATGCGTGGCGTACCGCTCGGCGAGATCGGTGACGATCCCGGCGGCGAACTCCCGGTAGACCGGCGAGGACATGCAGTAGTGGTTGCGGGAGGTGTTGCCGAGCCGGACGCCGTCCTCGTAGCAGGGGAGGGTCTGCGGCCAGCGGTCGCCCATCCACGGCGGCGGTGAAGCGGTCGGGGTGGCGAGCGAGACCCCGACGCCGCCTTCGTGCAGCAGGTCGAGAAGCTCGTCGAGCCAGCCGAACTCCCGTGCTCCCGGGCGCGGTTCGAGCCAGGCCCAGGAGAAGATGCCGACGATGACGAGGTTGACACCCGTCTCCCCCATCAGCCGGACGTCCTCCCGCCAGACGTCCTTCGACCACTGCTCGGGGTTGTAGTCGCCGCCGAACAGCACCCGGTTGGTCTTCCACTCGACGGATGTCACGCGTGTCCTGCCTTTCCCGCGATCTCGCGGCCGATCTCACGTACGACGGAGACGAGGGCCGCCACGTCGTCCTCCTCGGTGGAGTGGTGCAGTACGCAAGCCCGCAGCACGTACGTACCGTCCAGGACGGTGCCGGTCAGGAAGACCCGTCCGTCCGTCTGCACATCGGCCACGATCCGGCGGTTGATCCGGTCGAGGTCCTCCGCCGTATGCGGGCCGCCGGGGGGCGCGTACCGGAAACACACCACCGACAGCGGCGAGGCCGACATCCGCCACAGGTCGTCCGCGGCGTCGATCATCGCCTCCAGCCGCCGGGCGAGTCCGAGATGTCTGCGCACCAGGGTGCGCAGACCGTCACGGCCCATGTGCTGCAAGGTCATCCAGGTCTTCAGCGCCCGGAATCCGCGGGTCTGCTGGAAGCCGTACTCGGCGTAGTCGAGCGCACCGCCGATGCCCACGTCCTGCTCGGTCATCAGGTACGGCGGTACGTGGCTGAAGGTGCGGCGCATCAGGGCGGCGTCCCGCACCAGGGCACATCCGGTCTCGATGGGCACGGAGAGCCACTTGTGCGGGTCGAGACTGACCGAGTCGGCTCGCTCCAGCCCCCGGTACACCTCGCCGAGCTCGGGCAGCACGGCGGCGGCGGCCCCGTAGGCGCCGTCCACGTGCAGCCACAGGCTGTGGCGCGCGCACACGTCCGCGAGGGTGTCGAGCCGGTCCACGGCGCCGGTGTTCACCGTGCCCGCGGTGGCGACGACACAGAACGGCAGGTCGCCCCGGGCCAGGTCCTCGCGCACCGCGCGGTCGAGGTCGTCGGAGTCCAGCCGGCGGTCGGCGTCCACGGCGACCGTGCGGACGGCCGAGTGGCCGAGCCCCAGCAACTCCACGGACTTGCGCAGCGAGGAGTGGACCTCGGCCGACGCGTACAGCCTCAGGCGCGGCCGCGACGGATCCTGCAGGCCGTCGCGCCTCAGGTCCCAGCCGACCCGTTCCGCGACATGCTGCCGGGCCGCCGCCAGACAGGTGAGGGTGGCGGCGGAACCGCCGCTGACGAGGATGCCGCCGGTGTCCGCAGGGAAGCCGACCAGGTCCGCGAGCCAGCGGGTGACGGCCGTCTCCAGATGGATCGACGCCAGATCCCCGACGTCACAGCTGGGATTCTGGGCCGCCGCCAGGAACTCGGCGATGATGCCCATGTGCGAGGGCGGTGAGTTGACCCAGCCGAAGAACCGCGGATGGCCGTTGCCCATCGGGAACGGCAGGACGTGCCGCTCGAAATGGGCGAGCAGCTCCTCCGGCGCCGCACCGTGCTCCGGGAACTTTGCCGGGGCCACCGTCCGACGCCCGCTCTCGGACATCGGCTGCACGACCGGCTGGTCACGGATGTCCGCGAGGTAGCCGGCGACCAGGTCCACGGCCAGCCGGCCGATGCGCCGGAACTCGTCGGCGTCCAGAGCGGGCGGGGCCGCCTCCTGCCGCTCCTGCTGTACGGACTCGATTCCCATGTCTCCTCTGTCTTCGTGCTTGGGCCGACAGCTCGCTGGTCACCGATCGCGACGCCGCACAGGGCGGCGGCGGCCGTGGCGACGGCTGTGTCGGTGATCCGGTGACGGCGCAGGAGTTCCGCGTGGTCTCCCACGTACGTGGTGAAGCAGTCACGGACGCCGATCCGCCGGACGGGAACGGGCACCTGTTCGCTCAGGACCTCGGCGACCGCACTGCCGAGTCCCCCGATGACGTTGTGCTCCTCGACGGTGACGATCCGGCCCGTCTCCACCGCGGCGTCGAGCAGGGCGTTCTCGTCGAGCGGTTTGAGCGTGGCCATCTCCAGAACACGGGCGTCGAGGCCCGACGCGTGCAGGAGGCCGGCCGCGCCGAGGGCGGCTCGGACGGGATACGGGCCGCAGGCCACGATCGTGACGTCCCCGCCGGCCCTCAGCCGGCGCGCCCTTCCCAGCACGAAGGGCTCGTCCGTGACAGGGGCCGGTTGACCGTCGCCGCGCCGCTCCAGCCGGCTGTAGCTCGGACCGGGCAGCTCGGCAAGGAGCGGCACCAGCGCGGCGGCCGAGACGTTGTCGCTGGGCACCACCACGGTGATGTTCGGCAGGGCACGGGCGACGGCGAGGTCCTCGAGCGCCTGGTGGGTCGGACCGAAGAGCCCGCCGGACAGGCCCCCGTGCGTCGCGGCGATGTGGACGGGCAGCCGGTTGTAGGCGATGTCCACCTTGACCTGCTCGCCGGCGCGCAGCATCGCGAAGGACGCCATCGTGTGCACGAAGGGGATCTTCCCGCTCGCCGCCAGGCCGGCCGCGACGCCCATCAGGGCCGCTTCCGCGATGCCCACGTCGACGTACTGCTCGGGAAGTTCGGTACCGAAGGAGCCGAGCAGCCCGCCCATGTCCGAGTCGCAGCACCACACGCGCCGGTCCAGCGCTGCCAGCCGAACCAGCGCGGAGCGGAACGCCTCACGCCCGGAGACCGGTCGCCCGGCGGCGGATGCGTCGCTCGTGCCGCCGTCGAGCAGAACCTCGCTCACTTCGCTGTCACTTCCTCGGACCCGCCGGACCGGCGTGCGGAGCGCTCCAGCGAGGCGAGCGCGCGCTTCCGCAGCCGCGGCGAGAGCACGGCGTAGTGACTGTTCACGTGATGCTCCATGAAGGCTATGCCGCGTCCCTTGACGGTGTCGGCGATGACGACCGTCGGGGCCTGCGAGGCGGGGTCGGGGCGGGCCGACAGAACGCGGCACAGTTCGGCCGCATCGTGTCCCGGCACGTGCCGGACCTGCCAGCCGAAGCTTCGCCAGCGGTCGGAGAGCTGTTCGCGGGTGCCGTACTCCTCCGTACTGCCGTTGATCTGCAGCCGGTTGTGGTCGACGATCGCGACCAGACCGTCGAGGCCGAGCCGGCCCGCGGTCGAGGCCGCCTCCCACACGCTGCCCTCCTGCAGCTCGCCGTCGCCGAGGAGGACGAAGGTGCGACTGTCCCGGCCGTCCCGGCGAGCGGCGAGGGCCAGACCGGTGCCGAGGGCGAGGCCGTGGCCGAGGGAGCCGGTGGGGAACTCGACGCCCGGCAGGCCCTTGGTCGGATGGCTGCCCAGTCTGCTGCCGGCCCGGCCGTACTCGGCCAGCTCCCGCACCTCGATGAAGCCGCGCTCGGCGAGTACGGCGTACAGAGCTGCGGCCGCGTGTCCCTTGCTCAGGATGAAACGGTCCCGGTCCGGCCGGTCGGGCCGCCGGGGGTCCACCCGCATGACGTCGAAGTAGAGAGCGACGAGGATGTCCGCCGCCGACAGCGACCCTCCGAGATGGGTGCCCGCCGCCGTGGCAGCCATCTCGACGATGTGCCTGCGCACGCTCAGCGCGCGCCCGGCACTATTCACCCCAGTCTTCCTCGATCTCCGGGGCGAGCGCGATCAACAACGGTTCGAGAGCGACGATTTCCAGCCCACAGAGACATTCCGGGCACTCGAACACCTCACTGATGCGCGGCTGTGCGGGAGGCGTGAGTTCCGCCTCGCATTCCAGGCAAACAGGCATGGGTGCTCCTGGTTCGGATGAGTGGGGTAAGGGGTGCAGAGGATGCGCGGCTCTGAAACTAGTCGGAGCCCGACGGCGATACGTCCCAGGAAAGTTGAGAAGACCTACGCACTGTGCTGACCGCCGCGAGTCCGGCTGAGCGGAGAATCCCGAGTGCCGTCTCACGGACTGTGCATCAATTGTGACAGCTGCCAGGGTGGGCGCGCCTGGGCTGTACTGGTTCCGCATGCTCTTACGAAGCGCCCCAAACCGCACGTCGACGCAGGTCAGAGCGGAAAGCTTCGGAGACGGAGATCCGCATGTCCTGGAGCCTATACGCGTGGGAGCTCTCCGGCGGGTCCCGAGCCGGGATGCCGCCCGTCCTGGCAGGCGGTGGATGTCATAGCCGGCACGACAACGGAAACGGCCCGGCCGGAGCCGAGCTCACCGTCCGACGTGAGCTCGCCGCACCGGCCGGGCCTTCACCGCCCGTCCGCCCTCAGTGACGGGCGGATTCGGGGTTGCGCCGTACGCCGACAACGGCGACGACGGCACCGAGGAGACACAGCACCCCGGTGACGAGCGAGGCGGTGTGCACACCGTTCATGAATGCCTGGCCGCTGCCCTCGACGACCGCGGCCCTGAGCTGTCCGGGCATGTCACCGGAGATGGGTGCGACGCCCATGGCCACCGCGTCCTTGGCCTCTCCCAGCCCCTTCACCATGCGGGCGGGTACCCCGGCACCGGTCAGTTCGCCGGTCAGCGTCGAGCCGACCTTGCTGCTGATCAGGGAGATCAGCACGGACGTACCCAGTGCGCCGCCGATCTGGAGCGAGGTGGCCTGCAGACCACCCGCGACACCGGCGTCCTTGACCGGGGCGTTGCCGACGATCGCGTCGGAGGAGGCGGCCATCACCATGCCGACGCCGAGGCCGAGCGCGATGAACGGCGGCCACAGCGCGGAGTACGACGAGTGCACGCCCCAGCCGAGCATCGCGAAGGCCGCGCCGGCCTGGAGGAGCATGCCGAGCGGCATGGACAGCCGGGCACCGTACTTCTCGGTGAGTTGCGCGCCGATCGGCGAGGCGATGACGGACGCCAGGCTCAGCGGCAGAGTGCGCACACCGGCCTCCACGGGCGTGAAGCCGCGGACGTTCTGCAGGTACAGCATGACGAAGAAGATCACGCCGAGCAGTGCGAAGAAGTTGACCGCCGTGATGATGGTGCCGATGGTCAGCGCGGGGCTGCGGAACAGCCGCATCGGCAGCAGGGGGTGCTCGATCCGGGTCTCGTACCAGCCGAAGACGACCAGGATCACGATGCCCGTGGTGAGCGTGCCCAGGGTCGAACCCGAACTCCAGCCCCACGTCTCGCCCTTGACGACGCCGAAGACGACGACCAGCATGCCGAGCGCCAGGAGCACGACGCCGGGGACGTCGAAGCGGTGGTGGCCGGTGGAGTTCTTGCTCTGCGGCAGGACGAGCGCGCTGACGACGAGCGCGATGACGCCGACGGGCGCGTTGATGTAGAAGACCGACTCCCAGCTGACGTGCTCGACGAGCAGGCCGCCGACGATGGGACCGAGCGCGGTGGACACGGAGGAGACCATCGCCCAGATACCCACCGCCATACCGAACTTCTTCGGGGGGAAGGCCGCGCGCAGCATTCCGAGCGTGTTGGGCATCAGCAGCGCGCCGAAGAAGCCCTGCACGGCGCGGAAGGCGATGACACCTCCGATCGAGCCCGACAAACCGATGGCCACGGAGGCGGCGGTGAACCCGGCCACCCCGATCATGTAGAACGTGCGCCTGCCGAGGCGGTCGCCCAGCTTGCCGCCCAGGATCAGCGCGGCGGCCAGGGCGAGGAGGTAGGCGTTGGTGACCCACTGCAGATCCGCGGTGGACGCGTGCAGATCCCGGCCGATCTCCGGGTTGGCGATCGAGACGACACTGCCGTCGAGTCCGACCATGAAGAGGCCGAAAGCGACAGCTGTGAGCGTCAGCCAGGGGTTGGCCCGGCGACCGCGAACGGCGGTCGGCGGGGACTGCGCGGGCAGGGCGGAGTGGTCCACGGTGGTGGAGGAGGGCATGAAAGTGCCTTGCTTCTTCGGTGAGTTGATGTCAGCGGAACGCGACGGCGCTCAGACGCCGGCCACGAGCAGATGACGGGTGGCTGACGTCCGCGCCGGAGTTCAGTGGGCGGCGGGGTGGATCCGGCGCGCCAGTGCGTCGAGGGCGCCCAGGGCCGACCCGATGGCGTCGAGGTCCCCGTCGGTGAGGGTGCGCAGCGCCTCGACGACGTAGCCCGCAATGAGGTCATCGACCGTGTCGACGCGCCGCCGCGCCTCGCCTGTCAGATGCAGGTGGGCGACTCGCTTGTCGGCCGAGTCCTGTCGGCGCTCGAGCTGCCCCTCGCCGACCAGCTGGGAGACCAGAGCGCTCACGTTGTTCGGCTTCATCAGCAGCGTCTCAGCAGCCTCACGCACGGTGAGGCCGTCCCGGTCCCCGACGAGCCGGAGCAGCGCCAACTGGCCTTCGGACGGCTTGGAGTGCGGGAAGTCCTGGGCGACGCGCCGGTCGAGCGCCCGGTTCAGCGCGGGCAGGACAGCCGTGATCGCGGAGGCGACACGGCTGAGGTCCTGGGCGGACGCGCTGGATGCGGGCATACAAGCAATGTAAACATGAGCTCTTACCTATGTCAACATACCTATCTTCGCCTGGATTCGTCGCCCGGCGGCGGCACGGGTATTCCGCGGTCTCGACGCCCCCTGCTCCCGCGCGGCCCTGCAATCTCCCCGCTGCTGGTCGGGATCGGCCGGCGGATGCTCGAACTGACCATGGCCTACCACCGGCTCGTCACGACTGCTCGACCTGGTCCACCAGTCCCCAGGCCAGAGCTCGGTCGGCCTGGAGGACCCTGCCGTCGAGGACCAGGTACAGCGTGCGCCAACGGCCGATCCTGCGGGGAATGCTGACGGTTCCGCCCGCTCCGGGAATCAGGCCCATGCCCAGTTCGGGCAGCCGGATCAGGGTGTCCGGAGCCGCCACCACACGGGCGCCGAACGCGGGCAGTTCGATGCCGGCCCCGACGCAGTGACCGTGCAGTCTGGACGTCAGCCGTCCGCGGATCGCGTGGAGTTGGCGCGCGGCGCCCGCGCGGGTGCGGATCAGGTGAGCGGTGGCGAGGTCCGGTGCGGTGCCGAACTCGTCGAGGTCGCCGCCCGAGCAGAACGACGGTCCGTTCCCGTCGAGTACGACCTCGGTGATGCCGGTGTCCCAGATGGCGGTGCTCACGGCGGCGGTCAGGGCGTCGCGCATCCGGGCGCTGTGCGCGTTTCGGCGCTCGGGACGGTTCAGGGTGATCCGGAGCGTGCTGCCCTGGCGGCTCGCCAGAACGGGCTCGTCACCTGCCTGCGGAGGCTGCGGACGCTCGCCGCGCGCCCCGAGCCAGCGGGCGAAGCCCGGACCACCGAGGAGCGTGGAGTAGGCGAACGACTCGGCGTCCAGAGCCTGTTCCACGGACAGCCGCGACGCCAGGCGCAGGAGCTGCCGGAGCACCAGGGCCGCGTGTGGCTGGTCCTCGGCGTGAGCGCGCAGGGTTTCGGCTTCGGCGAGGGGGTCCTCGGCGGCGAGCACGGTCGGGGTGCTCGCCGCGTCTGCCGTGCAGAGGTGGTCGCGCGCCGCCCGTACGAGGGTGAGGTCCAGTGCGTCCAGGAGCGGCGGGGGGCAGTGGGGAGCCGATCGCGAGGTCCGGCCGACCAGCAGCCGGTCGCTCTCCCGCGCCCGGCGCACCGCGACCTCGCACTCGGCGGCGCTGGGAGTGGAGCCCGCGTCCAGGTCGAGGACAATCAGCGGCCGGTGCGGGCAGGCGTCGGCGTCCAGCAGATCGGCGTCGGCGGCACCGGCCGCGAGATCGGCGACGGTGATCACAGCGGTCGAAGTCACGGGTCCGGTCTACCATCCCCCCATGGTCGACTGGGCGGCGGGCCGAGGCCGCGGAGATCGCCCGGGACTGGGCGCGCAGTGGCGTACTGCCCCTCACCGGTCACGCCGGTGAGGCTCCCTTGCTGCCACCGGGCGGGGCAGCCACCTTCGCCGCCCGGCTGGGGGACCTGGTCACCGCAGCGGCCGGACGAACCGGCATCGACGGTGCTCGGTTGCCGGCGGAGCGTGCCCGCCCACCCGTCGAGTCGCGCCGCCCTGCACTCCCTGGTCGGGCGGGCGGACGTGGTGATCGAGGCGTCACGGCCGCGAGCCCTGGCGGGGTTCGGACTGGACGCACACGCCGAGGCCGCTCGCGGCTGCACCTGGATCTCGATCACCGCCTTCGGCCGTTCCTCGCAGCGGGTCGGTTTCGGGGACGACGTGGCCGCGGCCCGCGGGCTGCTCGCCGTGGACGCCCAAGGGCAGCCCGTCTTCACCGGCGACGCCGTCGCCGACCCCCTCACCGGCCTCCTCGCCGCCGCACTCGCCCTCTCCCGACCGCCCGGGAAGGGCGGAGCCGTGTGGGACGTGGCCATGGCGGACGTAGTGGCCACGACTCTTTCCGCTCCGACGGTCGAAGGGCGGGTCGTGCGGGAGGGCGACCGCTGGCTCCTGGACACCGGTGCCACGACTCTGGCCGTGGATCCGCCGACCCGGCGCCGGCCTGCTGCCGCAGCGGCAACGACAGGCGCGGACACGGCGACGGTGCTTCGCCGGCTGGGCATACCGGTGCCATGAACCGCTTCTCGCTGCGGAGTTCCTGAACGCACGGCGGGCGATGTACCGTCGGCGTGGCGGCGATCGAATCCCCGAACTGCCTGGTGCGGGACCGGAATCGGGCACCGGGCCCGGGACACGGAGGGCGCGTGGAAGGCACCAGGCCCAGGCACTGCCGCGCAAAACTGCGGATTCCCCCGCCGTGACGAGGGGCGTCCTTCTCCACGACGCGGAACTCGACGGCCGGACGGTGGCGGACCTGCGTATCAGGGACGGCGCCGTCGTCGAGGTCGGCGCACAGTTGACGCCCCGGCGCGGCGAAGACGTGCTCGACGCCCGAGGGGGCGCCCTGCTCCCCGGCCTCTGTGACCACCATCTGCATCTGCACGCCATGGCCGCGGCGGATCGCTCCGTCGCATGCGGCCCGCCGACGGTGCACGACCCGCAGTCGCTGGCCGCGGCGCTCGCGCACGCCCCGTCCGACGAGCGCGGCTGGGTCCGCGGACTCGGATACAGCGAACACGTCGCCGGTCTCCTGGACGCCGGGACACTGGACCGTGTGTACGCCGCCCGCCCCGTGCGTATCCAGCACCGCAGCGGTGCGCTGTGGATCGTCAACACCGCCGGGGCCAAGGCCCTGGATCTGGCCCGTGCGGACCATCCGGGCATCGAACGGGACGCCCAGGGGCATCCGACCGGCCGGCTGTGGCGTGCCGACGACTGGCTCCGGACCCGGTCGTTCGCAGCCCGGCCCCCCGACCTGCGGGCGGTCGGTACGCGCCTCGCCCGCCTGGGGATCACGCACGTCACCGACGCGACCCCGGATCTCGACGCCACGGCGCTCGGCGCGATCGGCGCGGCCATGCGCACCGGCGCCCTCCCCCAGCGGGTACACCTGCTGGGCGCACCCCTGAACTGGACCCCGCCGGCCGGTCCGCGCGCGCCGACCGCCGGACCGTACAAGATCGTCCTGGCCGATTCCGGCCTCCCGGAGTTCGACGCCCTGGTCGACCGCATCCGCACGGTCCACGACACGGGCCGGGCGGTGGCCGTGCACTGTGTGACCCGCGAGGCTCTGGTCCTCCTGATGGTCGCCCTGGAACAGGCCGGCACACGCGCGGGCGACCGGATCGAGCACGCCGCCTTGATCCCCACCGAGTTGATCTCCCGGCTGCGCGCCCTCGGCCTGGCGGTGGTCACCCAGCCCGGCTTCGTCGCCCACCGCGGCGACGACTACCTGCGCGACATCCCCGCCGCCGATCTGGCCGACCTCTACCGGGCACAGTCGCTGGTCGACGGCGCGGTTGCGATCGCCCTGTCAAGTGACGGACCGTACGGGCCTGTCGACCCGTGGGCGGTGATCGACGCGGCGGTGCGTCGACGCACCCGGGCCGGACGCGTCGTCGGCACAGCGGAACGGCTCGCTGCACCTCGGGCACTCGACGCCTACCTCGGCTCTCCCGACACTCCGGGCGGAGCACCGCGACGGGTCGCGCCGGGGGCGCCGGCCGACCTGGTGCTGCTGCGCGCGCCCCGAGCGGAGGCCCTGGCCCAACCGTCCGCTGACCTCGTCACCGCGACCTTGATCGCCGGCGAAGTGGTGTGGGCCGAGTGACGTCGAGCAAGCCGACCGGCGGCCGGGGCGTACGTACGGAAACCCCGGGCGCGTGAGTGTTGTCGGCTGCGCTGTCCGTTCGCGGAGATAGCGATTCGCCCAGTTGCCGACCACGCCGGCCAGGATGCCGCCGGCTGCCAGGGTTCCTGCCGTCAGCATTACTCGTACTCGGATCTTCATCAACACGTCCTGTTTGTCACGGGAAGGGGTGCGCACGGAGGACGGCGAGCGCCGAGGCGACCTCGACGCTGCTGACGGGCGAGACGAAGACGGCGTGCCAATGCCTCGCCATTCGGGCCGCGCCCGCGCGGTCTCGACGAACGGTTCACCTGGGCACGCGCCTGGCAGGCCACGCCCTTCGACCACGGCTACGCGGGCCCGGCCTGGCCCAAGGAATACGGGGGATGGAACTACCCTTCGCCCATCAGGTCGTCTACCAAGAGGAGTTGGCGCGGGCGCGGGTCCCCGCCCCGATCGGGACGGGCCTTGGTATCGCAGCGCCGACGATCATCCGATACGGCACCGAAGAACAGGAGCAGCGATGGCTCGCCGCCATGCTGCGCGGGGACCGGGTATGGGCCCAGGGCTACTCGGAGCCCGGCGCGGGTTCCGATCTGCCGGCCCTGCGCACACGCGCCCGACGGGACGGCGACTTCTACATCGTGACCGGCCAGAAGGTGTGGACGAGTCACGCTGCCCGAGCCGACGTCTTCTTCACGCTCGTCCGCACCGGAACCGCGGCATCCCGCCGGCACGGCATCAGCCACCTCATCGTCGACGCTCACGCCCCGGGCATCGAGGTGCGGCCGTTGCGCGATCTGACCGGCGGCCATCTCTTCGCCGAAGTCTTCTTCGACGAGGTACGCGTACCTGTCGCCGACCGGGTCGGCGAGGAGAACGGCGGCCGGCCCCTCGTGCGCACCAGCCTGGGGCACGAGCGCGCCGCAGGCGCCATGAACCAGGCAATGGATCAGGCGTACATCGGCAGTTCGACGGTGACCGTGAAACCGCCGTCGGCATTGCCCCCTGCCGCGAATCGACCACCCACGGATTGAGCACGCTCCCGCATCCCGATCAGCCCGTACCCACCCACCTCATCACCCGTCACGCCAGTCGAACCCTGGCCCCCGTCATCACACACAGTGATCGTCAATACATCTGCCGCGTACACCAGCGTCACCCGCACCACCGCCCCCGCCGCATGCTTGCTCACATTCGTCAACGCCTCCTGCAAGATCCGATACGCCGTCAGATCCGTCCCTGGCGCCAGAGGCCGCTCCGTCCCCTCCATCACCACTTCGACGGTCAGCCCTGCAGCAGTGTGCGCTGCCACCAACTCTGGCAACCGGCTCAATCCCGGAGCCGGCTCCAATGGCGCATCCGTCTCTTCCGGGCGACGCAGCAACCCCACCGTCGCCTTCAACTCCCTCAGCGCCGATGCCGTTGTCCCCGCCAATTCGCTGATCAAATGCTCCGCCTGTTCCGGCTGGCGCCGCACCAAATGTGCGGCGGTGCCCGCCTGGGCGTTGGCCAGCGCCAAGTGATGAGCGACCACGTCATGCAACTCACGTGCAATCCGTACCCTCTCCTCGCCCACACGCCGACGCGCTTCCTCCTCGCGGGTGCGCTCTGCCAGCTCGGCCCGCGTGAACAACGACTCCACGTACGCACGACGCACTTGCACTGACGAACCCCACGCCACCGGCAAGAACAAAAAGAACGCAGGATTGAGGACCACTAGCACCGTGTTCTTGTAGGTGCCGGTCAGCAGGGCCGACGGAATGAGCAGCACCGCAACCGCGAGGGCGTACAGACTTGCGCTCTTGCGATCGCCTTCAAGGGCCAACCAGTACAGAGCGACCATGACCGGCGCGAACAAGAGCGGCGTCGTCAAGTACCCATAGGCGGAGGCCGCAGTCGCGCAAATCCCAGTGACGACAACCACGGCTTGCGGATTGCTGCGATGCCACCACAATGCGGCACAAGCAAGCACGGAAAGACTCACCCCGGGCCACCAGGCGAGCTGCTTCGGCGTCGTCCCCCAGGTGCCCTGAAAGCTGGCGTAGACAGACAGCACGAGCGCGCACCCAATGGTCAAGACATCGACAGATCTCGGGTGATCGTGCAGGTGGCGCAGAAAACGGTTCGGCATCGCGGTCTCCGGATGGTGGGGATGCTCATGGTCCATGACGCCGTTGCGCATCATCGGGCATACCGCCGGTGTGTCGTGGGCCGTCGCGCCACGACGCGAATCCGGCACTCGGCGGGCCGTGGCTGCCGCGGGCCACAGCGATGGCATCGTGTGGGCAATAGTTGACCACGCTTCAGGAGTTCGAGTGCCTCGCACCCGCTCGCACAGGTATCTCTCTGCCATTACACAGACTGACAACGTCAGGATGAACTGCCTCTGTCGCTCTACGAAGACGCCCGCCAGTTCTCCGGCCAGAACCAACACGACGACATCGCCCTTCTGATCATGGGTTCACGATGAGGGTGTCGGGCCGGGTTCGACGAGCCCCGACTGGTAGGCGATGACTACGAGTTGGGCGCGGTCACGGGCGTCGAGTTTGGTCATGGCGCGCTGAATGTGCGTGCGGACGGTGAGCGGGCTGAGGAAGAGGTCCTCGGCGATCTCGGTATTGGACTTGCCCTCGGCCACCAGCACTGTGACCTCCCGTTCGCGGGCGGTCAGCGCGGTCAACCGCTCAGGCAGCACGTTGTCGGTGGAGGGCTCGGGGGTGGCAAGGAATCGAGTGACAAGAACGCGGGTGGCCGCCGGCGACAGCAACGACTCCCCGTCGGCCACCGTGCGGATACCTTCGAGCAGCGCGTCGGCCGCCACGTCCTTGCCCAGGAAGCCACTCGCTCCTGCCCGCAGCGCCTGTGCCACGTACTCGTCGATCTCGAACGTCGTGAGGATCAGCACGCGAGTTCCGGAAAGATCCGCGTCCGAACAGATAGCGGCCGTCGCAGCCAGGCCGTCGGTGCCGGGCATACGGATATCCATGAGGACGAGATCGGGTCGATGTGTGCGCGCCAGCTGGACCGCTTCAGCCCCGTCGGACGCCTCGGCGACGACCTCCATGTCATCGGTGGAATCGATCAGCATGCGGAAGGTAGTACGCAGCAATGCCTGGTCGTCTGCGAGCAGAACGCGGATGGTCATTCAGGTTCCTTCATCGGGTGCGCAGGTCAGACGGGATATTCTCAGTTACATACTGTCGATCATCAGGCAGAACCGCGGGCAGCCGGGCTCGACACGTAGGGCTGTCCCCCTCCACCTGCAGATCTGGTACTGACCAGGCCGGTTTTGAATGCAAGGGCCACCAGTTGGGCCCGATTACGGGCCCCCAGTTTCCTCAGGGAGTGACGTATATGAGTACGCACGGTGAACAAGCTGACACTGAGATGCTCGGCGATTTCGTCGTTGTTCCTTCCCTGTGCTGCCAGAGCGGTCACTTCCTGCTCCCTTGGGGTGAGCGCGAGCATCGCGCTCGGCACTCCTTGAAGGCCAGGAGAGGGTGCGGACCGAAAGTGGGTAACCAGCATCCGGGTGGCAACCGCGGACAATGGAGTCCCACCGTTGGCGACGGCACGAACGGCGGACAGCAGACCTGCCGCTGACACATCCGCACCGAGGAGGCCGCTCGCTCCGGAGCGCAGCGCTCGGGCGGTATCCCTGTCGTTGGCATCGTGGTCCAGCAGGAGCACTTGGGCGGCGGACCCACCAGGTCTGCCCCGCAGAGCCGCTATTGCATCGCCTCCACATCCGCGACTGTCCACGATGACGACATCGGGCCGATGGGCCCGGACAAGGTCCGCCGCTGCGCTGTGGTCGCCGACCGCAGCGACCACCGTGATGTCACCGCTGGATTCGATCACCCTGAGGAGGGCTTCCCGTGTCAGTGCCTGGGCGCTGACGACGATGACACGAAGGGACATGGTGTGGTGGCCTTTCAAAGGATTCACAAGAGGTGAAGTGTTAGAAGTTGACCGGGAGTTCGGCGGTGACGGTGAAGCCGCCGTCGGGCCGGTGCCCCGCCGTGAAGTGACCGCCTGCGGACTGAGCGCGCTCGCGCATGCCGATCAAGCCGTAGCCACCGAGCGCTGCCCCGTCCGGAGCGGTGATCTGCCCTGCGCCGTCGTCGGAGACCGTGATGGTCAGCACATTGCCCGCGTACGACAGCGTCACCCGCGCTGTCCCCGTCGCCGCGTGCTTCCCCACGTTGGTCAGGGCCTCCTGCATGATCCGATACGCGGTCAGGTCCACCCCCGGCGCCAACGGACGCTCCTCCCCTTCGGTGGACACCGTCACGGCCAGACCCATGGCCGCGTGCTCCTCGATCAGTTCCGGCAGTCGTCCCAGGCCTGGAGCCGGATCCGTGGGGGTGCCCTCCTCGTCGGGACGGCGCAACAGGCCCACGGTCGCCTTGAGTTCACGCAACGCCGACGCGGTCGTGCCCGCCAGATCGGTGATCAGACGCTCGGCCTGCTCGGGCTTGCGCCGGACCAGATGGGCCGCGGTACCCGCCTGGGCGTTGGCCAGCGCCAGATGGTGAGCGACCACGTCGTGCAACTCCCGGGCGATCCGCACCCGCTCCTCCCCCACGCGTCGACGGGCTTCCTCCTCACGGGTGCGCTCGGCCAGTTCGGCGCGCATGTACAGCGACTCCAGGTACGCACGACGTGACTGACGGGCCGAGCCCCACGCCGCCGGAAACAACAGGAAGAACACCGGGTTGAGAGTGGCCAGAAGAGCATTGCCGAAGTTGCCGCTGAACGCGGAGGGCGTTGCCACCAGGACGACCATGACCAGACCGTGGAGATGCGCGGTCCAGCGGTCGGCTTCGGTCGCCAGCCAATAGAGCGCGAGCATGACCGGCGCGAGCAGCAGCGGTGTGGCGAGGTAGCCGTAAGCGACCGCCGGGCTGAAGCACATCCCGGCGATCAGGATGACGGCTCTGGGGTAAGAGCGGCGCCACCACAGCACGGTGCACGCGAGTGCCGACAGGACCACGCCCGGCCACCAGGCGAGTTGGTCCGGCGAAGTACCCCAGGTGCCCTGCACGCTGGCATAGACGGCCAGCGCGAAGGCACCGGCGATGGCCGACGCATCGGCGGACCGTGGATGGTCGCGCAGGTCAAGCCGAAGGCGAGAGAACATCGAAGTCTCCGGTCGAGGCCGCAGTGCCCCGGTGGCAGGAACGGACGTGTCCGTGTCCGGCAACGCGTGCGCTGCCGGACACGGACACGGGGGGTCAGACGCGCTCGGGGACGCGTTCGTCGGTCTCGGGGACTTCGGCACTCACCGCGCCAGTCGAGCGCCGGGCGAGCGCTTCGCCCTCGATGTCGACCTTCGGCAGCAGCCGGTCGAGCCACCGTGGCAGCCACCAGGCGCGGTCGCCGAGCAGGGCGAGCACGGCAGGCACAATGGCCATACGGACCACGATCGCGTCGAAGAGGACGGCGATGGCCAGGCCGAACCCGATCGTCTTGACCATGGACTCTCCGGCGGTGACGAACCCGGCGAACACCGACGTCATGATCAGAGCGGCCGCCAGCACGATCCTCGAACTCGCCCGGAACCCGGACACGATCGCCTGACCGGGACGCTCTCCATGGACGTACGACTCACGCATCCGCGAGACGAGGAAGACCTCGTAGTCCATCGCCAGGCCGAACACGATCCCCACCAGGAAGATCGGCATCATGCTCATGATCGGGCCGGTCTGCTCGAGCCCGAGCAGGTCGGCGGCCCAGCCCCACTGGAACACCGCCACGACCGCGCCGAGCGAGGCGAGCACCGAGAGCAGGAAGCCCGCGGCCGCCTTGAGCGGCACCAGAATCGAGCGGAAGACCACCATGAGCAGCAGAACAGCCAGGCCCACGACCACGATGAGGTACGGGATCAGCGCGTCGCTCATCTTCTGAGCCATGTCGATGTTGGCAGCGGTCGTGCCGGTGACCTCGTACGTGACTCCGGTCTCCGCCTCGATGCCGGAGCGCTCGCCTCGGATGGTGTTGACCAGATCCTTGGTCTCCTCGCTGGTGGGCGAGGTGGACGGGGTGACGGACACGATCGCGGTGTCGCCCGCCTCGTTGAACTGGGCCGGGGAGACGGACACCACGCCCTCGGTACCGCTCAGGTCGTCCGAGACCTTCGCCACCGCGGTCTTCGCGTCATCGGCCTGGTCCGCATCGATCACCACGGTCAGCGGCCCGTTGAACCCAGGACCGAACGCCTCGGCCAAATCGTCGTACGCCCGGCGCTCCGTGGTCGACGTCGCCTTCGATTCATCACCCGGCATGCCCAACTGCAGATCCATCGCCGGTACGGCGACCACGCCCAGGCCGACCACCGACAGGAGCAGCACCGACAGCGGGCGACGCAGCACGAAGCGTGCCCAGGCCGCGCCGACCCGGCCCGTCTGCTTCGGCTTCTTCTTGCCCTTGCGCGCCCGGCGCCCGAGCACCGCGTTCGGCCAGAATCCGAGGAACGCCGGGACCAAGGTCAGCGCGATCAGCACGCCAACACCCACCGCGCCCGCGGCCGCGAGCCCCATCTTGGTCAGCGTCGGCACACCGACCACCAGAAGGCCGGCCAGCGCAATCATGACGGTGAGTCCTGCGAAGACGACCGCGGACCCGGCCGTGCCGGCGGCGAGACCGGCCGCTTCCTTCGGGTCCTGCCCCTTGCCGCGCTCCTCCCGGTAGCGGGCGATGACGAACATCGCGTAGTCGATACCGACCGCGAGGCCCAGCATGGTCGCCAGCGTGCCGGTCGACGACGAGAGGCCCAGAGCGCTGCTCAGCGCCTTGATGCCGAGCATGCTCACACCCACACCGATGATCGCGGTCAGCAACGGCAGACCTGCCGCGGCCAGCGAACCGAATGTGATCAGCAACACCAACGCGGCTACCAGGACACCCACGCCCTCGCCGAGACCGCCGGACTCGATCGAGCCCGCCACGGCGGTGCCACGGGCATCGACCGTCAAGCCGGAGTCCTGGGCCTCGTCGATGGCGTCCTGCAACGCCTGCGTGCTCGCGTCGGTGAGGTCGTCGGCCCCCACCTTGTACGAGACACTCGTGTACGCCGTCGTACCGTCCTCGCTGACACCGCTCGTCTTGAACGGGTCGCTCGCCGACGCGACCTGCGCATCGCCGGTCAACTCGGACAGTGTCTTCTCAATGACCTGCCGATTGTCACGGGCGGTGACCTTCTGGCCATCGGGCGCGACGAAGACGATCTGGGCGTTCGCCCCGTCCGCCGCCGCCCCGGGGAACCGCTCGTCCATCAGGTCGAAGGCCCGCTGGGACTCGGTGCCGGGCATCGAGGACGAGTCGTCAGGAGCCGCAGAGGCAGTGACTGCGGCAATGCCGACCGCCGCCAGGACGGCGACCCACAGCAGCGCCACGTATCGACGCTGGCTGAAGGACGCACGTCCCAGCCGGTACAGGAATGTCGCCATGGGATGGGACTCCACTTCTGATCTTGGGAACCCCTCCAGCCTCGCGAAACAGCCCGCTCACGTCGTCATGCGGCTGCAGACAATCGACCTACTGAATATTGAGTAGGGAGCACGCACGATGACCTGCAGGACAACGACGAAAGTCCCGCCCCGAGCACTCCGGCCTCATGCCGGACAGCCATCCCACGACGGCGTTCTTGGCAGGGGAGTCGTCACCGTCGGGGACAGTGGACAGACCTTCGTCTGACGCAGCTGCTCCGCGCGGCCGTGGTCCTCGTACCCCTGAATGCCCGGTCCGGCCCCCACGCTCGTATGCCTACGTGCATTCATGTCGCAATAGGTGCCCGATACCGGCCATCCATCGATACTGGCGTTGGACCACCGACGGCCGATCGCACGACCTGACGGGCCATCACCAAAGTCAGCATTGGATCAGCATCAGCCCCGCCCAACCCCGCCATCGACCGCCGAGGACCGCCAAGATCCAAAACCCAGCACCACCAATCTGACCAGGCAAGACGCAGGTCAGGGCACTGCCTGCTAACGTCATCCGGAGGTACCAGTGAGAATGCTCATCAACGTCCCGGAGACCGTGGTCGCGGACGCGCTACGGGGCATGGCGGCCGCCCATCCGGAGCTGACCGTCGACGTGGAGAACCGCGTGATCGTACGGCGGGACGCCCCCGTGGCCGGGCAGGTCGGCCTCGTCTCCGGCGGGGGCTCGGGGCACGAACCGCTGCACGGCGGTTTCGTGGGTCCTGGGATGCTGTCCGGGGCCTGTCCCGGTGAGGTGTTCACCTCCCCCGTGCCCGACCAGATGGTGCGTGCGGCGGCGGCCGTGGACAGCGGGGCGGGGGTCCTGTTCATCGTGAAGAACTACACCGGGGACGTCCTCAACTTCGACATGGCGGCCGAGCTCGCCGAGGACGAGGGCATCCGGATCGCGAAGGTGCTGGTCAACGATGACGTGGCGGTCACCGACAGCCTCTACACGGCCGGCCGGCGCGGCACCGGAGCCACGCTGTTCGTGGAGAAGATCGCCGGAGCGGCCGCCGCGGAGGGGCAGCCGCTGGACCAGGTGCAGTCGCTCGCCCGGCAGGTCAACGAGAACTCCCGCAGCTTCGGCGTCGCGCTCAGCGCGTGCACCACGCCCGCCAAGGGCAGCCCCACCTTCGACCTGCCGCCGGGTGAGCTGGAGCTGGGCATCGGCATTCACGGCGAGCCGGGCCGGGAGCGACGGGCGATGATGACCTCGGGCGAGATCGCCGACTTCGCCGTCCACGCCATCCTGGAGGACATGCCCGCCCGCAACCCGGTCCTCGTGCTGGTCAACGGCATGGGTGCGACGCCGCTGCTGGAGCTGTACGGCTTCAACGCCGAGGTGCAGCGGGTGCTGAGGGAACGCGGTGTCGCCGTCGCCCGCACGCTGGTCGGCAACTACGTGACCTCGCTCGACATGGCGGGTGCCTCGGTGACGCTGTGCCAGGTCGACGAGGAACTGCTGCGACTGTGGGACGCGCCGGTGAAGACGCCGGGCCTGCGCTGGGGCGCCTGATCCGGCGGGTTTCGAAGGCCGACGTACCTACCACGCAAGGAGATCCAGTGCTCGACGCCGACTTCTTCCGCCGCTGGATGACGGCGACCGCGGCTGCCGTCGACCGCGAGGCGGAACGGCTCACCGCCCTCGACTCGCCCATCGGGGACGCCGACCACGGCAGCAATATGCAGCGCGGGTTCACCGCGGTGACCGCCTCGCTGGAAAAGGAGGCGCCCCAGACTCCCGGTGCCGTCCTCATCCTCACCGGGCGGCAGCTCATCTCCACCGTCGGCGGGGCGTCCGGACCGCTGTACGGGACACTGCTGCGCCGCACCGGCAAGGCGCTCGGCGACGCAGCGGAGGTCGACGAGCAGCAGCTCGCCACGGCGCTGCGCGCGGGCGTGGACGCCGTGATGACGCTCGGCGGTGCCGCGCCGGGCGACAAGACGATGATCGACGCCCTGGTGCCGGCCGTCGACGCCCTCGGCGACGGTTTCGCCGCGGCGCGCACGGCCGCCGAGCAGGGCGCCGAGGCGACGATCCCGCTCCAGGCCCGCAAGGGCCGAGCCAGCTATCTGGGCGAACGCAGCATCGGGCACCAGGACCCGGGTGCCACCTCTTCGGCGCTGCTGATCGCCGCTCTCGCGGAGGCGAACGGTGAGTGACGAGAAGCTGGTCGGGATCGTGCTGGTGTCGCACAGCGCGCAGGTGGCCGCGTCCGTGGCCGAGCTGGCGAAGGGGCTTGCGGGTGGCGGCATCACGGTGCCCGTCGCCCCGGCGGGCGGCACCGAGGGCGGCGGACTCGGTACGAGCGCCGAGCTGATCGCCGCCGCAGCGGCGTCCGTCGACCGGGGCGCCGGGGTCGCCGTCCTCACCGACCTCGGCAGCGCCGTCCTGACCGTGAAGGCGCTGCTGGCGGAGGGCGACGAACTTCCCGCCGACTCCCGCCTGGTCGACGCCCCGTTCGTGGAGGGCGCCGTGGCCGCGGTCGTCACGGCGGCGACGGGAGCCGACCTTGACGCGGTGGAGGCGGCGGCAGCGGAGGCGTACACGTACCGGAAGGTGTGAAGACACCCGCACGAGGTAGGGCTAAGCCAGCCCCTCCGCCGCCACCGCGAGCGCCGAGCGCATGGTCGCCGCCAGTTCGGCCTCCGCGGTGGCGGGGGCCTGGTCGGTGTCGGCCGTGCGCCGGGCGTAGTGCTCGACTGCCGCGCGCAGGGCCGCGTTCAACACCGCCGCCTGGATGGCGGGCCGCAAGTCGTCGGCGGGCAGGCCGGCCCGTTCGGCGAGGGCGCGGGCGAACGCCGGCTCGGCCTCGTCGTAGGACTGGAGCCAGACCGCGCGCAGTCCCGGCTCGGTCCAGGTCAGGCGTACCAGCGCGCCGACGGTGGTGTAGCCGGGGCCGGGTGTCAGGCGGAGTTCGTCGGACAGTGCCTGGTCGAACGCCTCCTCCAGGGGCTGCCCGGTGCGCCAGTCACGCAGGAAGGCCGCGATCACGTCGATTCCGGCGGTGAAGAGCGGGCGTACGCAGCTCTCCTTGCTCGGGAAGTAGCGCCACACGGTCCGCGCGGAGACGCCGACCGCCTGTCCGATCTGCTCGCCGGTGGTCGCCGCGACGCCCTGGTCGACGAACAACTCCACGGCGGCTCGCGCGATCTCGAGCCGGATCTCGGCCTTGCGCTCCTCCGTCAGCGGTGGTCGTCCCGTGCGTCCGTGGGATGCGGTCATCCGGCCCTCCGGTTCCAGGCGGCTCTGGTGTGACTCCGTACATCCGAGATTCTTCACCACGACTTTATGTCACTCACAGACAATAAGTCGTACTGTGTGGAGCGCAACGGGCTCGACGCCCCCACACCGCACACCGAGGAGCACCCCCATGGCCACTGGACTCAACGGCCGCAGCGTCATCGTCACCGGAGGGAGCTCGGGCATCGGGCGCGCGACCGCTCTGGCCTTCGCCGCGGAGGGCGCCAGGGTCCTGGTGGCCGACCTCAACGCCGAGGGCGCGGAGGCGGTCGTCAAGGAGATAGAGCAGGCGGGCGGCACCGCCGTCGCCGTCACGGGCGACCTGAGCGAGCAGGCCGTCGTCGACCAGGTGGCCGCGACCGCCGTGGAGCGCTTCGGCGGTGTGGACGTCCTGGTGAACAACGCCGGGATCATGGACCGGATGTCGGCGCTCGCCGACGTCAGCGACGCCGAGTGGGAGCGGGTCATCCGGGTCAACCTCACCGCGCCCTTCCTGCTCACCCGGGCGGTGCTGCCGCACATGCTCGCGGCAGGCAAGGGCGCGATCGTCAACACGGCCTCCGAGGCGGGGCTGCGGGGCAGCGCGGCGGGCGCCGCGTACACCGCCTCCAAGCACGGCATGGTCGGGCTCACCAAGAACCTGGCCGTGATGTACCGGGGCAAGGGCATCCGCGCCAACGCCATCGCCCCCGGTGGCACGAAGACCGCCATCGCCGTGGACGCCGACCAGAGCGGGCACGGACCAGCGGCGCTCGGCCCGCACTTCGTCAACGTCGGCCGGCTGGCCGAGCCCGAGGAGCAGGCCGCCGCCATCGTGTTCCTCGCCTCGGACGCGGCGAGCAACGTCAACGGCGTGATCCTGCCGGTCGACGACGGCTGGTCGGCGGTCTGACGGCCGCTCAGTCGCCGTTCACGAACGACCGCGCCAGCCGCTCCCCCGTGGCCACGGCGGCCGCGTGATCCTCGATCGGTGACACCTCGGAGTCCTTGAAGACGATGTAGGTGACGCCGGAGGGCGCGCCGCCGCCGTGCGGATCGGCGGAGATGCCGAGCGCCTGCGCGGTGGCGTACGACGCCTCGCCGATGATTTCGTCCGGGCCCGTGTCACCGACCACCGCGTACTGCACCCGGTCGCCGTAGACGACGGCCGCGACCGAGCCTCCACGGACACCGTGGGCACGGTAGTCCCAGATGTCGCTCGCGCCGGGCACGACGATGTACGGCAGCTCCTCGGCGCTCAGGTAGCGGCCGTCGGACTGCGTGAACGCCGTGGCGTCGGAGAATGACAGGTCGGAGCCGGCGTTGCAGTGAGGGCCCGGCCGCCCGTCACAGTCGATGTCCATGTCCGCCGTCCAGTGGACGGCGCGATCGGTGCCGCAGACCGGGACGGTGGCGGGCTGGTCGGCGTCGGTGCGGTACCGGCCGCTGGAGACCTCGGCACAGTCGCGCACCTTGGCCAACAGGTCGGCGGCGCTGACGGCGCCCTCGCTCCCGGGCACCACCCGCTTCTGTGGGGCGCCCTCGCTCCGGGACGCCAATCGTTTCTGCGGGGCGCCCTCGCTAGGGGACGCCAATCGTTGCTGCGGAGCGCCCTCGCTCCGGGACGCCACTCCCCTCTGCGGGGCGCCCTCCCGCGGAGGGGGGTCGGGCAGCGTCGTCGGGGCCAGCAGGGCAAGGCCGGCCGCAGCCAGCGTCAGCGACTGGACACGCACGATGGGAAACCCTCTCGTGGGGGACTTGACGAACACTCGCCCAAATCTGGTGCGGGTCCAAGCACCTGGCCACCCTGAGTGAGCCGTACGGCGCACACCCTCTGATAATCCGACAGGGGCCGGGTGGCCGGAACCTTTCCAGGCTCCGGCCACCCGGACACCCGCGCCGGCGCGGGATCAGCGACGACAGCGGTCCGCGCCACAGGCTGAACTCCCCTGCCTCCTTGGAGAGTTCAGCCGTGAGGAGCTTCAGCATACGTAACTCTCCCGGAGCGTCACCAATGACGGCGCCCTCGGCCGCCCCCTCGGCCGCCCCCTTGACCGCCCTCCCGACCGCCCTCTTGATGAGACGGCGACATTAGCGCCATATTGGTCCGGACCATTGCCGCCGTGCCGGGAGGCGAGTCGTGCGACGCGTTCTGCCACTCTGCGGGCTCCTGCTGGTCGCGTCCTGCGGCTGGGCGGGCGCCGACGACGGGGAGAGCGGCCGGCTGCCCGGTGCGCCGACCGGGGTCACCGCCGACGCGGGCAGCGCGACCAGCGTGCACGTCATGTGGAACGCGGTCTCCGCGGCTGACGGCATCAGCGGATACGAGGTGTACCGCGGCCCCACGAAGGTGACGGACGTGCCCGCCGCCGCGCACATGGTGGACGTCACCCGGCTCCACCCGTCCACCACGTACGTCTTCACCGTGCGTGCCCGGGACTCCGCCGGACGGCTCGGGCCGCGCAGCCGTGCGGTGCGCGCCACGACTCCGGCGGCCGCCGCCGCGGACCGCTCGGCCCCGACCCGCCCGGGCGGCCTCGGCGGGCGGGCGGCCGGCAGCCGGGCCGTCCAGCTGTCCTGGTCCGCGTCGACGGACGACCGGAAGGTGGTCTCGTACGACGTCTACCAGGGCGGGACGAAGATCCACAGCGTCGGCGGGAGCCAGACCGCGACCGTGGTCACGGGCCTGCGACCGGGCACCCGCTACGCCTTCACCGTCCGGGCCCGGGACGCGGCCGACAACCTCTCGCCCGCCAGTGACACCGTTCGCCTCATCACCGCGCCGGGCACCGACAACGGGCGGGACACCGCGCCGTCCGGCTTCCGCCTCACGACGCACGCCGCCGACGGGGCCTACTACCTCGACCTGTCCTGGGTGCCGCCGCGCTCGGACGGCGTGGTCACGGAGTACCAGATCCAGCTCGACGGCCGCCCGGCCACCTCCCTGGTGTGGGGCGGGACCCCGCCGCGTGACCGGGCGACGTACAGCTTCTACGTGGGGCGGGAGGCGGAGGTCAGCCATCGGGTGCGCATCCGGGCCAGGCTGCCGGACGGCACCTGGGGCGGCTTCTCGGCGGAGCTGACGGTCACGACGGGCGCGGGCGGCGGGGCGATCCCGTGATGTCCCCGGGCGGGCTGCGCCGTACGCAGGACTCCGTCACCTGGCTGGGGGCGGCCGGAATGCGGGCCGCGCCGGGGACACGTTGGCTGCACCCGAGGGGCACGGCCTTCCCGATCCTCGGCGGCGCAAGGGATGGACCGCCGACCGTGCCGCCGGAGGACAACCGATGCGCACTACCCACCTTCTCCTCCGCGCCGGCCTGACTGTCACAGCCGCCGCGGCGCTGTCGCTCGCCATAGCCCCCGGGCCGGCCGCGGCCCTGGGTCCGGGCATCTCCGTGAGCACGGCGGGATCCACCGTCTCGGTGGTGACCGGCGCGTGCACCCAGATGAACGGCAGTTGGGGCACGGCGTCGCTCCTCAACAGCAGCCAGGGGAGCTTCGCCCAGGGACGTCAGGTGGCGCTCTCCGGCACGAGCGTCAGCCAGTCCGCGGCCTGGTCGAACGTCGTCCCGGGCACGTACACGGTGATCGTCATGTGCTCGAACGGCGGCACCGCGGGCACGCAGTCCGTGATCGTGTCCGCGCCCTCCGCGCCCTCTGCGCCCCCTGCGCCTTCCGCGCCTTCCGCGCCTTCCGCGCCGACCATCTCCGCGACGTCCTTGTCCTCGCCCTCGCGGGGCGTCCTGGGCGGTCTCGGCGGTGCCGCCCGGGACTACGGCACCCTGACGACAGCGGTGGGCGGAGCCCTGGTGGGTGGCGGTGTCATCGCCACGGCCTGGTTCCTGCGCCGCCGTTCGAAGCCGAACCGGCTGTGATCCGCTCACGCGCTCACGCCTGCTCCTCGCGCTCCTCGCGCTCCAGCTCCGCGAACTCCTCCAGCGCGTGCGTCAGCCAGCGCGTCCAGAAGGTCTCCAGGTCGATGCCCGCGCGCAGCACGAGGTGCCGCAGCCGGTCCTGGGTGCCGTCCTTGCCGGGCGGGAAGTCGCGCTCCTCGATCTCCTCGTACTCCGCCAACTGCCGCCGGTGCAGGTCGAGATGGCGGCGCAGGTCGTCCTCCAGGCCCGCGGTGCCGACCACGGCCGCGGCGCGCAGCCGCAGGAGGAGCGCGTCGCGGTGCGGCTTCGGGTCCTGGCCGGCGGCCGTCCAGCGGGCCAGTTCGGCGCGGCCCGCGGGCAGGACCTCGTAGGTCTTCTTCTGCCCGCGGGCCGGCTGCTCGGCCGGCAGGGCGCGGATGTACCCCTCGGTCTCCAGTCGTCCCAGCTCGCGATAGATCTGCTGATGCGTCGCCGACCAGAAGTAGCCGATCGACTTGTCGAACCGGCGGGTCAGATCCAGCCCCGCCGACGGCTTCTCGAGCAGGGCGGTGAGGATCGCGTGCGGGAGTGACATGGAGTCATCCTAGGGAGGTGCCGGGCCGCCTCTACAGGGCCGCGGCCAGCTCCGTGCCCTGCTTGATGGCGCGCTTGGCGTCGAGCTCGGCTGCCACGTCGGCGCCGCCGATGAGGTGCGCGTTGTGCCCGGCGGCGAGCAGTTCCTCGTACAGGCCGCGGCGCGGCTCCTGCCCGGTGCACAGCACGATCGTGTCGACGTCGAGGACCGTGCTCTCGTCGCCGACGGTGATGTGCAGTCCGGCGTCGTCGATCCGGTCGTAGCTCACGCCCGGGACCATGGTGACGCCGCGATGCTTCAACTCGGTGCGGTGGATCCAGCCGGTGGTCTTGCCGAGGCCGGCGCCGACCTTGCTGGCCTTGCGCTGGAGCAGGTGGACGGTGCGCGGCGGGGCGGGCCGCTCGGGGGCGGCCAGGCCGCCGGGCGAGCGGTAGTCCATGTCGACGCCCCACTGGCGGAAGTACGTCGCCGGGTCCTCGCTCGCCTTGTCGCCGCCGTCGGTGAGGTACTCGGCGACGTCGAAGCCGATGCCGCCCGCGCCGAGGATCGCGACGCGGTCGCCGACGGGGGCGCCGTCGCGCAGGACGTCCAGGTAGCCGACGACGCTGGGGTGGTCGACGCCGGGGATCTCGGGGGTACGCGGGGTGACGCCGGTGGCGACGACGACCTCGTCGTAGTCGGCGAGGTCCTCGACGCCCACCCACGTGTCGAGCCGTACGTCCACGCCGTGCGCGTCCAGCTGGTGACGGAAGTAGCGCAGCGTCTCGTCGAACTCCTGCTTGCCGGGCACCTGGCGGGCCACGTTGAGCTGGCCGCCGACCTCGCTCGCCGCGTCGAACAGGGTGACCGCGTGGCCGCGTTCGGCCGCGCTGACGGCGCAGGCGAGGCCCGCCGGTCCGGCGCCGACGACGGCGACGCGCTTGCGCCGCCGGGTCGGGGCGAGGATCAGCTCGGTCTCGTGGCAGGCACGCGGGTTGACCAGGCAGGAGGTGATCTGCCCGCTGAAGGTGTGGTCGAGGCAGGCCTGGTTGCAGCCGATGCAGGTGTTGATGGCCTCCGGGCGGCCGGCCGCAGCCTTCGCGACGAAGTCGGGGTCGGCGAGCATCGGTCGGGCCATCGACACCATGTCGGCGCAGCCGTCGGCGAGCAACTGCTCGGCGATTTCCGGGGTGTTGATGCGGTTCGTCGTCACGAGCGGGACCGAGACCGCGCCCATGAGCTTCTTCGTGACCCAGGTGTACGCGCCGCGCGGCACGGACGTCGCGATGGTGGGGATGCGGGCCTCGTGCCAGCCGATGCCGGTGTTGATGATCGTCGCTCCGGCGGCCTCGACGGCCTTGGCAAGCGTGATCACCTGGTCGAGCGAGGAGCCGCCGGGTACGAGGTCCAGCATGGACAGCCGGTAGATGACGATGAAGTCCTCGCCGACCGCCTCGCGCACGCGGCGCACGATCTCGACGGGGAAGCGCATGCGGTTCTCGTACGAGCCGCCCCAGCGGTCGGTGCGCTGGTTGGTCTGCGCGGCGATGAACTCGTTGATGAGGTAACCCTCGGAGCCCATGATCTCGACGCCGTCATAGCCGGCCTGCCGGGCCAGGCGGGCGGCGCGGGCGTAGTCGCCGATGGTCCGCTCGATGTCGGCGTCGGTGAGCTCGCGGGGCGGGAAGGGGCTGATGGGCGCCTGGAGAGGGCTCGGCGCGACCAGGTCACGGTGGTAGGCGTAGCGGCCGAAGTGCAGGATCTGCATCGCGATCCGGCCGCCCTCGCGGTGCACGGCGTCGGTGATCTCGCGGTGCTGTGCGGCCTCGGCGTCGGTGGTGAGCTTCGCACCGCCCTCGTACGGGCGTCCCTCGTCGTTGGGCGCGATGCCGCCCGTGACGATCAGGCCCACTCCCCCGCGGGCCCGAGCCGCGTAGAACTCCGCCATCCGCTCGAATCCGCGCTCGGCCTCCTCCAGGCCGACGTGCATGGAGCCCATGAGGACGCGGTTGGGCAGCGTGGTGAAGCCCAGGTCGAGCGGGCTCAGCAGGTGGGGGTAACGGCTCATCGGGGCCTCCGTGCGCGGTGTCGTCGCCTCCTGTTGTAGAGGACCGGCCCCTGTTTTTGCAACTAGTTGCATAACAAGCGGAGGCCATGTCATGGAAGTCACGTGACCCGAGTGACCGGGGATTCGGAACCGTTGCCGCTTGAGCCGTGCAGGATCCACTCCCGCTCCCGCTGCGGGAACGGTAAGGTGGCCGTCCGGCTGGGGAGGGACCCAGCAGGAGAGACCGAGGAGGTGAGACCCATTACCGCTTGTCAGGTCGGGTGCTCTCACCTCGTCGCGACGGCGCGGATCACCGGCTGCCGGTGACCGCGAGAGCGCCCTTCGGCTTCCGAAAGGCTCTCGGCTTCCATGCCCCCACAGACTCCCTCGTCCTCCACCTCCCCTTCCCCGGTGGTCGCCGCGCTGCGCGCCGCCGGGTGCGTCTTCGCCGAGGACGAGGCGGAGTTGCTCCTGGCCACCGCCCGCACGCCGGACGAGCTCACCGCCATGGTGGACCGCCGGGTCGCGGGACTGCCCCTCGAACACGTCCTCGGCTGGGCCGAGTTCCACGGTCTGCGCATCGCCGTGGAACCGGGCGTCTTCGTGCCTCGCCGCCGTACCGAGTTCCTCGTCACCCAGGCACTCGCCCGCGTCCCGCAGGCCGCCCTCGTCGTGGACCTGTGCTGCGGCTCCGGCGCGGTCGGCGCGGCCCTGGCCGCCGCCCTGGGCCGCGTCGAACTGCACGCCGCCGACATCGACCCCGCCGCCGTGCGCTGCGCCCGCCGGAACGTCACCGGGCATGTCCACACGGGCGACCTCTTCGAGGCGCTCCCCGGCGAACTGCGCGGCCGCGTCGACATCCTCGCCGCCAACGTGCCGTACGTCCCCACCGACGCGGTGGCTCTGCTGCCCGCCGAGGCACGCGACCACGAACCGCTGACCGCCCTCGACGGCGGCGCCGACGGACTCGACCTGCTGCGCCGCGTCGCCGCCGCGGCCCCCGACTGGCTCGCGCCTGGAGGCTGCCTGTTCGTCGAGACGAGTGAGCACCAGGCGCCGACGGCCGTCGAAGCCTTCACCCGCGCCGGCCTGACCGCGTTCCTGGCCGAGTCCGAAGAGCTGTACGCCCATGTGGTGATCGGGGCCAAGGGCGCGTAGCGCTCCGCTGCGGCGCGGTCGTGAACCCGCGGGCCCGCCGTGCCTGCTCGCGCGGTTCCCCTGGCCCCCGCAGGGTGCCGCAACGGGGCGTCAGGTCGTCGCGCCGCTGCCCGACGGGCCGGGTGACGGCGCGCGGTCTCCTCGGTCGCCCGGACCGCGGCCCGGGAAGCCGCCGCGCCGGCCACCCGGTCCCTTGTCGTCGAGGCTGCCGGACCGTACCTGTGTGGCGGTCAGGGTGCCGGACTCGGAACGGGAGCCGACCAGGTAGGCCGTCTCGCCCTTCTTCGGAGCGGCGGCCCCGGAGTCCGAGTCACCGCTGCCGCGGACGGTGGCGTCCGAGGAGACGGTCCATGTCCACTGGGTGCCGTCGTCGCTCTTGACGGTGACCTGGTCGCCGTCCACCTTCTCGACGGTGCCCCGCTGCCAGACCCGTACGACCCACTTGCCGGTGTCGCCGTCCTTGACCGTCGCCTCGCCGTGCACCGCCTCGCCGCCCAGGCCGAACCCCGGGCCGCCGAAGCCGGGCCGGCCACCGGGAGCGCCGGGCGACGGCGAGGAGGAGGAGGCGGCGGCGGTCGCGCCCTCGCTGCCCGACCTGCCCGAGGTCGCCGCGTAGGCGACGGTGCCGCCCAGGGCCAGGACGACCACGGTGGCGGCGGCGACCACCGCCCGCCCCCGGGCGGACCGCCGCTGCCAGAGCTCGCGCACCGAGCTGCCCGGCGTGCGCTCGGGTTCCGCACCGCCCGGCCCGGTGAGGACCTCCCAGTCCGGGTCCGCCTGCGGGGTGCTGTGTTCCTGGTCCGGATCGTGCGTCACGGTTCACTCTCCTCGGCCCGCTCTCCACGCCCTGCTGTGATTGTGGAATGCCGGCGGTGAGGAACAAGTAACAAATCCCTGTGAATTGGGGTGCGCGAGCCCTCGTGAAGCAGGTGACGTGGGCGGCTACGTCTCCGGACGTGCCCGAGCGATGAGCAGCGCCACGTCGTCGTGGTTGTCGGGGTGGTGCAGCGTACGCAACAGGTGGTCGCAGACGCTCTCCAGCGGGCGCGAGGGGTCGTCGAGAAGCGTCAGCAGCATGGCCAGCCGTTCGTCGAGGGAGTGCCGGCGCGTCTCCACGAGCCCGTCGGTGTACAGGACGAGCTGGTCGCCGGGGGCGAAGTCGACGGTGACGGTGGTGAACTCGACGCCGCCCACCCCCAGCGGCGCGCCCGTGGGCAGGTCGAGCAGCTCCGGTAGGTGGCCGGGACGGAGCCGGACCGGGGGCAGGTGCCCGGCGTTGGCGATCCGGCACTGGCGCAGCCGGGGGTCGTGGACGGCGTAGACGCAGGTCGCGATGAAGTGGTCGAGGCCCGCCGTGATGCGGTCGAGGTGTTCGAGGAGCACGGCGGGGTCGAGGTCGAGCGAAGCCAGGGTGTTGGTCGCGGTACGCAGCCGGCCCATCGTGGCGGCGGCGGAGATGCCGCTGCCCATCACGTCGCCCACGACAAGCGCGGTCTTGGCGCCCTCCAGCGGGATGACGTCGAACCAGTCGCCGCCGACCTCGGTGGTGGCCCCCGCGGGCTGGTAGCGCGAGACGACCTCGAGGCCCCCGGTGACGGCCGGATGGCTGGGCAGCAGACTGCGCTGGAGGGTGAGCGCGGTGTTGCGGGCGTTCTGGTACCAGCGGGCGTTGTCGATCTGCACGGCCGCGCGGGCCGCCAGCTCCCGGGCGAGCAGCAGATCGTCCTCGCCGAAAGGCAGCGGGTTGCGGATGCGCTTGAGGTCGAGCGCGCCGAGCACCTCGCCCCGCGCGATCAGCGGCACCGCCAGATACGAGTGGACGCCCGCGCGGGCCAGCTGCTCGGCCGCCTCGGGGGAGCGCGCGATGCGCGGCAGGTCCCCGTCCTTGACCTGCGCCACCATGACCGGCTCACCCGTGCGGACGCACTCCGTGACGAGCCGGTCGGGCCCGTAGCGGGCCACCTGACCGGGTGGGTCGGCCGCCCGCAGGGCCTCCGGGGCGTCGTCCGCCTGCACGGCCAACGCCCGGATGACCGCCGCCTCGGCGGGGCCCAGGCTGCTGCGGCGGCCCTCCACCACCGCCTCCAGCAGGTCCACGGCCGCGATGTCGGCGAGCTCCGGCACGGCGACATCGGCCAGCTCACGGGCCGTGCGGTCCAGCTCCAGCGTGGTGCCGATACGGGCGGAGGCGTCCGCGATGACGGCCAGGCGCCGCCGGGCCCGCTCGGCCTCGACCCCCGCCCGGTACTGCTCGGTGATGTCGACGGTCGAGGCGGCCACGCCCAGTACGGTGCCGCGGGCGTCCTCCAGCCGGTACAGGGAGACAGCCCAGGCATGGTCCTCGTCCGGATCGGCCGACGTCCGGCCCACGATGCGCCGGTCGATGAGCGGCAGACCGGTCCGCAGCACCTGGCGCGCCTCGGACACCAGGACGTCGGCGTCCAGCAGCGGCAGCACCTCGTGGATCGTCCGCCCGAGGTGCTCCTCGGTCGGGACGCCGTCGAGCCGCTCCAGCGCCGGGTTGACCGACACGAACCGCAGGTCGGTGTCGAGGACCGCCAGCCCGGCCGGCGACTGCTCCACGATCCGGGTCGACAGCGCCACGCCCCGCTCCAGTCGGCGCACGGTCGACTGGTCCGTCGCCAGTCCCAGGGCGTAGACGTCGCCGTGGTCGTCCAGGAGCCGCATGTTGCGGAACTCCACGAGCCGGGTGGTGCCGTCCTTGCGGCGGATCGGGAAGGCCCCGGCCCAGCCCTGACCGGTGGCCATGACGTCGCCGAACAGCTTGACGACCAGTTCGACGTGCTGCTCGTGCACCATGACGTGGGCCGCGTACCGCCCCAGAGCCTCCTGCGCCGAGTAGCCGAACAGCTCCTCCGCCTGGGGGCTCCACAACGCGATGCGCCCCTCGCTGTCCAGCACCACCGAGGCCACGTTGAGCACGTCGAGCAGACCGCTCGGCTGCTGCGGTCCGCGTCCCGGCTCGCCGCCTCGGGCCCCCCGTGATCCGGCTGATCCGGCTGCACTCATCCACGCACCGCCTCCGACCGTCCGCGCGGCACGCCGTCCCCCGGTGCCGACCGACTCCCCTTGTTCTATCGCGCTCAACCCCTTCTCCTACGCCACCGGCGCCCTCCTCCACCATCCCCCGACACGGATCGATCGTCTGCCTGAAGTCGGGTGACGCGGGGGGTGTCCGGCCGAGCACGGTGGGTCGCCGAACGGACAGCAGCCGTTCCGGTACGGGACGACAGCCGTTCGCGCGCGTTGGTCTGTACATGACCACAATGCCACGCCAGACTGTCCGCCGAACGCGTCCCCACCCCCCACGGAGGAGCCGTCCGATGCCCCTGCGCCCGCGTCCCGCCCGGGAACGTTGTCACGCGGCCCTGACGGGTCTGGTCGCCCTCGCGACCGCCACCGTCGTCACGCTGTCGGCCGCCCCGCCCGCCGCGGCCGCCGACACCTGGACCGAGGTCGGTTCCGACCGCGCCGACCCGCTCACCGAGAGCCAGGGCCTGACCTCGGTGGAGGTCCCCGCCGGAAGCCCCAACCACTACACGGGCATCGGCACGATCCCCGCCGACGTCAACAGCCGCGGCTGGAACCACGTCGGCGACCCCGACGCCTCCTACGACGGCTACTACGTCGAGCCCTACCAACGCGACTCCGGCACCACGAAGATGTTCCGGGTGCAGGCGCCGGGCGGCGGCTGGTCCGAGTACGTGCACACCCTCAGTACCGGCGAGGCGCTGAACAACTCGTGGGTCGCGATCTCGCCCGGCGGCCAGTGGATGCTGGCGGGGGAGTACGGCACCATGAACCGGCTCCTGGTCTTCCCCACGCCGGGTGTCAACCCGGGCACCTCGCCCTCCGCGAACCTCCCACAGGCCTCCACCGTGAACCTGGACCACGCCGTGCGCGACGTCCAGGGCTGCGACTTCTCGAGCCCGACCCGACTGCTGTGCTCCTCCGACGACCCGGCGGGCACCCTGTTCGGCATCACCAAGCCGCTGCTCCAGGTCGACCTGTCCGCCGAGCCCAACGGCACGGCCGACGTCTCCGGCCACGTCACCGCCCTGCGCCAGCTGCCGCTGCGCAGCTCCTGTTCGGGCACGTTCGAGGCGGAGGGCATCGACTACGACCGCCGTACGGGCACGTTGCGGGTGGTCGTCGTCTCCCCCGGCTTCTGCGTGCTGACCGACAGCAAGACCTACCGCTTCACGCGCGGTTAGCGGGCGCGAGCGCCGCCGGTGAATCACCCGGTGGCCTCTCGGTGGTCTGTCCCGGAAGGTGGTGCTTTTCTTGGGGTGGGGTGCGGTGTCGCGGGGAACCCGCGGTACCGCAGCCCGGTCACGAGAGGAGCGATCACGATGCACAGCGAAGGACCGCACTCGGAATCCGTCTCCGTGGAGATCAGCGACTGCAGCAAGGAGGACGCCCGGATCGTGTTCGACACGCTGTGCGCGTGCTTCGAGTCCGACCGGTGCGCCGAGGACGTGCCGCAGCAACTCCACGCAACACGTCCCATGGTGTGGCTCGGCACGTTCGACGTGGCCGACACCCACCGCTGCGACCGCCCGGCCCGGCTCGCCGGGTCCGTCACGGCCGACGTGCAGGGCGGCTACTGGGCGATCGACCAGTTCCGTATCACCGTGGACTCCCTGTTCAACGTGCATGACCTGAGCACGGCCTCGGGCGACCAGGAGAGGGAGCTGCACATCCGGCTGAAGAGCAGGTAGGGCCAGAGGGCCCGTCCGGCGCCGAAAGGGCCCAGCACGGCCCGCCGGCAGACGGCGTGGACCGCCGCGGACAGCTCCGCGAGCCGCACGTTCTCGTCCACGCCGTGCCGGTCGGCCCCGGCGCCGGCAGCCGCACGTCCGGCTCGGCGGTTGCGGTACGCACCAGGACCTAGGCGGCGTGGGCGTCGAAGGCCGGGATGTGATGCGGACGTCGACGGTCAGCTCGCAGCCATACCCCAGCGATCAGGCTCCGACGGTCTCGGCGTCGAGTCGGCACAAGCGACTCCCCCTCCAGTTGTATTATGCAACCAGGAACGTGAGGGAGATCCAGTGACAGCAGCCGAGGCCGTGGAGACCATCCAGCGGGAGATGACGATCTTCGCCCGTCGGGCCCGCGCCTCGGCGGGCCGTATGCATCCCGAGCTGTCGCTGGTCTCGTACACGCTGCTCGGCCATCTGGAGGAGATGGACGGCTGCCGGGCCACCGACCTCGCCGCCCACTACGCCCTCGACAAGTCCACCGTCAGCCGCCAGGTCGCCGCCCTGGAGCGCGCCGACCTGATAGAGCGCCGGCTGGACCCGGAGGACCACCGCGTCCAGGTCCTCCACCTGACGGACGCCGGCCGCAGCATCCTCCTCCAGGTCACGAAGAGCCGCCGGGCCGCCTTCCGTGAACGGCTCAAAGACTGGCCGGAGGACGACCTGGAACGGTTCGCCGGGTATCTCGAGCGCTACAACGCCTGATCGGCTCCCGTCTCCGAGGGCAACTGGGCGTCCCCTCCGGCCGGTCGGGTCCGCTGACGGGCTCCGCGAGCCCGAGCAGCGCAACCCGCAACCCGTTGCCCTACGACACCCCCGCCGTCCGCCCCTCCGTCAGCCGCTCCGGTGCCCGTGCCGCCAGGAAGGCCGTTCTGAGCCGGAGGCGGAAGCCCAGGGACTCGTACAGGCGGATGGCGCCCGTGTTGCCGGCGCCGGTGTGCAGGAACGGGGTCTCGCCGCGTTCGCGGATGCCGTGGGCCACGGCGAGGATCAGGCGGGTGGCCAGGCCCTGGCCGCGGACGGCGGGGTCGGTGCACACCGCGCTGATCTCGGTCCAGCCCGGCGGGTGCAGCCGCTCCCCCGCCATGGCGACGAGGGCGCCGTCCCGCCGTATGCCCAGGTAGGTACCGAGTTCGATGGTGCGGGGCAGAAAGGGGCCGGGCTGGGTGCGGGCGACCAGGTCGAGCATCTCGGGCACGTCGGCGGGGCCGAGGCGGACCGCCTCCGGGTCCGGCTCGGCGGCGAGGCCGTCGTCCACCAGCTGGACGCCCTCTACATGGAAGGTGATCTCCCAGTCGGGCGGGACCTGCCCCGCATAGCCCGACAGAGGTACCTCCGCCCCGGGTCCGGCGAGTGCGGCGAGGTCCGCCCAGGCGTCGGCGTCCGGCTCGTCGGGCAGGGCCAGCCAGGGCGAGACGTCGACGGGGTAGCGCAGCACCCGGCCACGCCGCTCGGCGAAGCGGGCGTGCGGGCCGGTGAGGGAGGCGAGGGCGGGGTTGTCGAGCACGTGCCGCCGTGTCTGCTCGGGGATGCTCATATGGCCACCTCGATCACGACCTTGCCGCGGGCGTGGCCCTCCTCGACGGTGCGCAGCGCCTCGCCCGCGCGTGCGAGCGGGAAGGTCTGGGTCACGTGCGGGTCGAGGGAGCCGTCGACCACGAGGTCCGCCACCGCCGCCAGGACGGCCGCGGTGCGCGCCCGCTCGACGCGTGAGCCGCCGAGACTCTCCACCTCCTCAGGCGGTGCGCCGGCGGTGATCAGCCTGGTGCGGTCGGTCAGCAGGGCCGCCGCGTCGGCGAGCACCTCGCCGCCGACGAGGTCGTAGACGCCGTCGACGCCGTCCGGCGCGGCCGCGCGGACCCGCTCGGCCCAGTCCGGACCGGAGGGTACGTGTACGGCGCCGAGTGCCTCGACGAAGTCCTTCTTGGCCTCGCTCGCGACCCCGACGACGCGCAGTCCGAGGGCGCGGGCGATCTGCACGGCGGCGGAGCCGACTCCACCGCCCGCGCCGGTGACCAGGAGGGTCGCCCCGGCTGGCAGGTCGAGCTGGCGGACGCCGTCGTAGGCGGTCGCGGCGGCGACCGGCAGCGTGGCGGCGTCGGTGTGGGAGAGGCCGGCCGGTTTGTGCGCGGTCAGCGCGGCGGGCAGCAGCGTGTACTCGGCGTACCCGCCGGCCGCCGTGTTGCCGAAGACCTCGTCACCGGCGGCGAAGCCGGTCACGCCCTCGCCGGTCTCCTCGACGACTCCGGAGACCTCGCTGCCGAGGACGGCGGGGAACTCCCGCTCCCCGCTCTCGCCGGGCCGGCGGAAGCCCGTGCGCAGCTTCCAGTCGACGGGGTTCACACCCGCCGCGCGCACCGCGACGAGAACCTGGCCGGGGCCGGGACGGGGCAGGTCCACCTCGACCAGGGCCTCGGTCTCCGGGCCGCCGTACCTGGTGAAGACGTACGCCTTCGGCATTGCTTCCACTCTCCTTCGCTGTCGCCGGCTCACCGGTCGTGCGGGTCGACCGGTTGCGGGCACGCCTCGTGCAAGGGAGATCGCCGGGCGGCTATTCCCGGGGCGCTGGAGACTTCATACGGCCTTAATGATCGAGGGGCGGACCGGTGCCGGAGCATGTCTGACATGCACGTACGGTTGACTGCGTAAGCAATCCGCACGCGTCAGCACGTAGGCAGGCACCACCCGCATGAACGTCACCCGAGGCTTCACCGGGCGCCCACGCGTCCACAATCCGGGGCTGCCACCCGGCCAGTACGACGCGGGCGAGGACTGGCCCGTGCTGTCCGCCGAGGTCACGCCGGACCTCACGTCCGCCGACTGGACCTTCCGCGTGGACGGTCTGGTGAAGCGGCCGCGTACCTGGGACTGGGAGGCGGCGCACGCGCTGCCGGCGTCCGCGTACGAGGGCGACATCCACTGTGTGACGAGCTGGTCGAAGTTCGGGGTGCGGTTCGGGGGCGTGTCGCTGGACGCGTTCCTGGAGGCCGTGGGCCCGCACGCGTCGGCCACCCACGCCGTCGCCTACTCGCACACCGGCTACACCACGAACCTGCCGCTCGCGGACCTGACCGGCGGGCGCGCCTGGATCGCGTTCGAGTACGACGGGCAGCCGCTCAGCCCCGAGCACGGCGGTCCGGCGCGGCTGCTGGTGCCGCACCTGTACTTCTGGAAGAGCGCCAAGTGGATCGCGGGGCTGACGCTGCTCGACCACGACGAGCCGGGCTTCTGGGAGCAGAACGGCTACCACGCGCGCGGCAACCCCTGGGAGGAGCAGCGGTACTCCGGTGACTGAGACATTCACTCCTTCCACGCGCTTCGCGGTGCCCGGCCGCATCGCCGTCAGCAACCGGGCGGCGGCGGTGTGGCAGACGGCCACGCTCACCGAGATCCGTCGGGAGACCCCGCGCGCGGCCACGTTCCGGTTCGCGGTGCCCGCCTGGGCGGGGCACCTGCCCGGGCAGCACCTGATGCTGCGGCTGACCGCCGAGGACGGCTACCTCGCCCAGCGCCACTACTCGATCGCGTCCGCGCCGGACGACTCGGGGCACATCGAGCTGACTCTGGACCACGTCGAGGGCGGCGAGGTGTCCGGCTGGTTCCACACCGAGGCCCGGCCCGGCGACCAGGTGGAGGTGCGCGGACCGCTCAGCGGCTTCTTCGCCTGGCCCGGCGACCGGCCCGCGCTGCTGATCGGCGCCGGCTCCGGCGTCGTACCGCTGATGTCGATGGTGCGGCACCACCGGGAGCGGGACCTTTCGGTGCCGCTGCGGCTGCTGGTGTCGGCGCGCGGCCCCGAGGAGCTCATCTACCGCCGCGAGTACGGCGCGGAGACCACGCCCGTGTTCACACGGACCGCGCCGGCGGGAGCGCCGGTGGGGCGTATGACGGCCGCCCATGTGGCGCCGCTCCTGGCCGAGTGGCCCGACGGCGGGTGGGAGGCCTACGTGTGCGGCTCCAACGCCTTCGCCGAGCACGCCTCGCGGCTGCTCGTCGAGGCCGGTCAGCCCGTGGACCGCATCCGGATCGAACGCTTCGGCTGAGCTCCGGATCGAAGCTTCGGCTGACGACGTGCCCCGGCGCACGCACGGCCGGTCAGGGGGCTCGCACCGCCCTCCGTGCTCCGTTGCGTCCCGGTTACGGTGAGCGATGTCGCGCGGACGGGGTACGTGGCCCATGTGACTCTCGCACGTGGTGCGGAGGGAGTGACGCACCGGCCGCCGGTACGGCTCCTTCCGGCCCCTCGGCTCCGCTGACGGCGAGGAGGTCGGTCGACAATGCGAACCCGGGTGCGCCTGCGGCGCCTCAGGCGCAGTGCGCTGCGGCGCCGGTCGGACGTCATCGAGGTGTGGACAGCGCTGGTCGTCGCCGTCCTGCTGTTCGTGGGCGCGCCCCTCGCCGGGGCGGCCGCCGCCTGGTGGGCGCACGACCAGGCGCGGGCACTCGCCGCGGCCCAGCGGGCGGAACGCCATCGGGTGCGCGCCGAGGTGACCGGGCAGACACCCGAAACGCTGCCCTCCGCGGAAGGCGGCCCGCAGCGCACGTATCGCGTGGCCGTGCGCTGGACGGAGGCCGGCGGCAAGGTGCGGACGGCCACGGCGCGCGTTCCGGCCGGGACTCACCAGGGTGACGTGGTCGACGTGTGGTTCGACGCGCGGGGCCGCAACGTGGTCCCGCCGCCGGGTGAGTCGGCGGTCTGGCAGCACACGCTCACCATGGGTGCCTGTGCCACGGGCGGTGCCGTCGCCCTCGTCCTCCTCGGGCACGGGGCGGTCCGCCGGGTGGCCATGCGGCACCGGTTGGCCGAGTGGGAGCGGGACTGGGCGCGGACCGAGCCGGAGTGGACGCGGCGGCACCCGGCGTGACTCCACCGACGGTCGGCGATTGAACCGTTTCACAGGGCCTGGCGCACGCTTCCCGGGGGAACGTACGGTGTGATCATCCACCCGCACCCTTCTCACCGAAGGCGGTCCTAGATGGCCCTGTTCGACCTTCCTCTCGACGAGCTCCGTGAGTACCGCAGCGAGTCCACCGAGCCGGAGGACTTCGACGCGTTCTGGTCGAAGACACTGCAGGAGGCACGTGAGCACGACCTCGACGCCCGCTTCGAGCCGGTCGACACGGGTCTGGCCACGGTACGGGTGTACGACGTGACGTTCGCCGGGTTCGGCGGTCACCCCGTGAAGGGCTGGCTGACGCTGCCCGCCGGGGCCGAGGAGCCGCTGCCGCTGGTGGTGGAGTTCGTCGGGTACGGCGGCGGCCGTGGCCTGCCGCACGAGCACCTGCTCTGGGCGTCTACGGGCCGCGCGCATTTCATCATGGACACCCGCGGCCAGGGCAGCGCCTGGGGCGGCGGTGGCGGCACCGCCGACCCGGTGGGCGGGGCGCCCGCGTACCCCGGTTTCATGACCCGGGGCATCGACGCGCCCGAGAACTACTACTACCGCCGGGTGTTCACGGACGCCGTGCGCGCCATCGAGGCCGCCCGGTCGCACCCGCTGACCGACGCCGCCCGGACGGTGGCACTCGGCGCCAGCCAGGGCGGCGGCATCACCATCGCCGTGGGCGGCCTGGTCCCGGACCTGGCCGCGATAGCCCCGGACGTGCCGTTCCTGTGCGACTACCCGCGCGCGGCGACCATCACGGACCGCCACCCGTACCGGGAGATCGGCCTCTACCTCAAGACGCACCGCGGCCGCACCGAGGACGCCCTGAGCACCCTGTCCTACTTCGACGGCGTGCACTTCGCGGCCCGCGGCAGCGCGCCCGCCCTGTTCTCGGCGGCCCTGGAGGACCAGACCTGCCCGCCCTCCACCGTCTTCGGCGCCTTCAACGCGTGGGCGCACGAGGACAAGACGATCGAGGTGTACGACTTCAACGACCACGAGGGCGGCGGTCCTTACCAGGAGGCGACCAAGCTGCGCTGGCTGCGGTCGTACGTCTGAGGAGCGCCCGATGGAGACACGCGCCGCCGCGGAGCGGTTCGTCGCGGTCTGGACACGGGCCTGGGCCGCGCATGACGTAGCGGCGCTCCTTGAGCTGTACGCCGAGGACTGCGTCCACCGCTCGATGCCGTTCCGCGAACCGCACCGCGGCCGGGACGAACTCGCCGCGTATCTGCGCTGGTCGTTCGCCGGGGAGCGGGTGACCGACGTACGGTTCTCCGCTCCGGTGGTCGGGCAGGACGGTGTCGCCGTGGCCGAGTTCCGGGTGCTGGCGGAGGCGGACGGTGCGCCGTCCACCCTCGCCGGCTGCGTCTTCGTACGCTTCGACGACGTGGGCCGCGCGGTCGAGACCCGCGACTACTGGCATACGACAGAGGGTCACAAGGAGCCGGCCGACCAGCTGTTCTTCCGGTGACCTTCCCTCCGGTCCGACCAGTCGGTACGTTCTTCGGGGCCGGGTCGCAGCGTCGCGGCCCGGGGTTCCGGCGGACGACGGAGGACCCATGTCCGAGCAGCACGAGCCACAGGTCCACGGCCACTGCGCGGCGCGTTTCGCGCCGGTGCGCACGGCGTTCGAGGAGAACTTCCGGGAGCGGGGCGAACTGGGCGCCGCGGTGACCGTCACGGTCGACGGCGTGACCGTGGCCGACCTGTGGGGCGGCTGGGCCGACGCGGCGCACACCCGGCCGTGGGAACGCGACACGCTGGTCAACGTGTGGTCGACGTCGAAGGGCCCCGTGGCGCTGTGCGCGCACGTCCTCGCCGACCGCGGGCTGCTGGACCTCGACGCGCCGGTGGCCGCGTACTGGCCCGAGTTCGCGGCGGCGGGCAAGGAGAAGGTGCTCGTACGGCATCTGCTGTCGCATCGCGCGGGCCTGTCCGGTCCGCGTGAGCCGCACTCGCTCGCCGATCTCTACGACTGGGAGCTCACGACCAACCGGCTCGCGGCGGCCGAGCCGTGGTGGGAGCCGGGGACACGGTCCGGGTACCACGCACTGACCTACGGGTTCCTGGTCGGCGAGGTGGTGCGGCGTGTCTCCGGGCTGCTGCCGGGCGCGTTCCTGGAGCGGGAGGTGACCGGGCCGCTCGGGATCGACTTCCGCATCGGGCTGCCGGAGAAGGAGGCCGGGCGGGCGGCCGAGCTGGTGCATCCGCCGGCCGCGTCGAGCAGTGAACAGGCGGCGATCTTCAGCCAGTTGACGCCCGCGGCGCTCGCCGCCCTGGCCAACCCGATGGTCGGCGCGACCGAGGCCAACACAGCCGATTGGCGGGCCGCCGAGATCCCCGCCGCGAACGGCCACGGCACGGCCCGGGCCGTCGCCGCGCTGTACGGGATCCTCGCGGGCCGGGGTACGTACGACGGTCACCGGGTCCTCTCCCCCGAGGCCGCCGAGCGGGTGCGCGAGGGGCAGGGCAGCTGCCGCGACCTGGTGCTGGGGGCGGGTTTCGCGCACGAGACGGAGGTCGGGCTCGGACTGTGGCTCAGCGGGCCGAACGGCTCCTACGGACCCAACCCGAGGGCTTTCGGCCACGACGGCTTCGGCGGTTCCTGCGGCCTGGCCGATCCGGAGGCCGGGGTGTCGCTGGGCTATGTGATGAACCGGATGGGGCCTCATATCGCCGACGACCCACGGAAGACGGCGCTGATCGAGGCCCTGTACAGCGTGGTGTGACGGGCGGTCCGTGCGGGCCGGTTTCGGCCGAACCGGCAGACGCACCTTCCCTGGTGGTTTAGACCAATGCTAGATCTGGTCGCGCAACGAGCCCGCACGGCTACGTCTTGTCACCGAGTTCTCGTCACCGAGTTCTTGTCACCCACAGGAGGCGCGGCATGGCCCGCACCACCCCCCACGACCACCCGCAGACCGAGGACCGGCCCCTCTACTGGCGGATCGCCAAAGAACTGCTCGGCGAACTGCGCGACGGGACCGTCCCGCCCGGCGAACGCCTGCCGGGCGAGCGGCGCCTCGCCGGGCACTTCGGGGTCAGCCGGGAGACCGTACGGCAGGCGCTGGAGGTGCTGCGGCGCGGCGGCCTGGTCGCCACCGACCGGCGCGGCAGCCACGCCACCCTCCGGGGCCGCCCCCTGGAGGACCCGGCCTCCCTCGCCTTCCCGGTCGGCGCCCGGCCCCTGGACCCCGGTGCCGTGGACCGGGCCACCGTCAGCTGGGAGCCACCCCCGCCGGACCACGCCGAGGCCCTGGGCCTCGCCCCGCGCCGGCCTACCCTCGTACACCGCTACGAGTCGGCCGATGCCGACGGCCGTGGCCGGCGTACGGCGGTGACGTCGTTCTCCGCCGTGGTGCTGGCCGAGGTCGAGGAGCTCGCCCGCTACCGTGACCGCGCCGACGGCACCGCCGCGGCCCAGTTGCGCCGGGCCTACGACTGGATGCGCAGGGCGGGCCTGACCCTGCACCACCGCGACTCCATCACCCGGCTGGACGACGCGCCCTCGATGCGGGTGACCCGGCGCGTCCACGACCAGTACGCGCGCCCCCTGGAGATAACCGATCTGATCGTGGAGGCACGGCAGGACGCCCTGGTGTACGAGTTCACGCTGCCGTCGGCGGGCTGACGGTCAGCCGGGCCCGGGCGACCGAGGCGATGGCGCGGGTACGGGCCCCGGCCGCGGCCGGGGTTCCGGCTGAGGTTCCCAGGAGAGCGACCGTTCGGCCGTGACCAGCCGGACGCGTGGGCTTCCGTCGCGCCGTCGCCCGAACTCGGGCAGCGCCTGGAGCTCCACGCGAAATCCGGCGCGCTCCAGCTCCCGCCGTACATCCCCGAGCCGGAAGGCGCGGTAGTACATGACGAACGGCGGCCGCCACACGGCGTTGCGTACCCGCATGGCCGCGTCGAAGCCCCACAGCATCCAGAACGCCGGCGAGGACGGGCGGGACGGGGCGACCACGGGGAACACGAAGCGGCCGCCGGGCCGCAGCACGGAGTGGACCTGGGCGAACAGCCCCGGCAGCTCGCGGGGCAGGAAGTGCCCGAACGCCCCGAAGCTGACCACGAGGTCGAAGGCGGGGCCGAACGGCAGGGCCCGGGCGTCGGCACGGACCCAGGCGACGCGCGGCTCCGGGCCCGGCGTGCGCCCGCGGGCCTCGGCGAGCATGCCCGCGCTGAAGTCGACGCCGGTGACGCTGCGCCGGCACACCCGGGCCAGTACGTCCATCCCGGCGCCCGTCCCGCAGCACAGGTCCAGTCCGTCGTCGACGGGGCCGGCCGGCTCCAGCGCGGACGCCACCGCGTCGAGCACGGAGTCCGGCGTGCGGAACGGGGTGTGGTCGAACTTCGGCGCGAGCAGGTCGTAGCCGCGCTCGACGGAGGACAGCGCCTGGACGGCGAGTTCGCGCAGGGTGGGACCTTCTGGGCTGAACATCGGGGTCAGCCTAGAGGAATCGGTCCGTGGACACGCTGACGGTTGGTGATTACTCTGATCCACCTCTACTCAACTAATTGACTATGAGGTGATCCGATGCGCGCGTTCCGCGAGGCGGTCGAGGCAGGCGATCTCGACGCCGTAGAGGCGCTGCTCGCCGAGGACGTCGTCTTCACCAGCCCGGTCGTGTTCAAGCCGTATCCGGGCAAGGCCATCACCGCGGCGATCCTGCGCGCTGTCGCGCAGGTCTTCGAGGACTTCCGCTACGAGCGCGAGCTCACCGGAGCCGACGGCCGCGACCACGCGCTGGTCTTCGCCGCGCGGGTGGGCGAGCGCGAGATCACCGGCTGCGACTTCATCCATGTCGACGAGGACGGCCTGATCGACGAACTGACGGTCATGGTGCGCCCGATGTCCGGCGCGCAGGCCCTCGCGGCGGCCATGGGCGCGCGGTTCGAGCAGATCGCAAAGGAGGCGGAGGCGCACTCCGTCTGAGTCAGCGCGCCTCCGCCGGCTCTCAGGCCACCGTGAGCGTGATGGCGCCCGTGAGGGTCGTGCCGGGCCCGACGGCCGCGGCGGTGCCGTCGACCGTCGCGGTCAGGGTCCTGCCCTGCGGTGCCTTCACGGCCGCGTCGGCGGCGACGGTGAGCGAGGTCAGGTACGAGGTGCCGGTGACGGTCCACGTGGAGCCGCTGTTCAGCCGGACGATCGCACCGTTGTTGACGGCGGCCCGCACGGTGTTGGTCACGATGCCCAGCTCATAGAAGGTGGACGAGTCGATCGTGGACACGCGGTGCTTGGCCTCGGACGCGGAGATCACGCCCTCCACCGTCGAGTCCTCGAAGGTGAGGACCATGTTCTTGCCCTTGCGCATGCCGTTGTAGAAGTCGCCCTCCAGCTTGATGGAGGTGAAGGTGGCGGCTCCGTCGGTGGTGTGGACGGCGGTGACGTCGAAGGTCGTGTCCTTCGCCGGGTCGCCGGTCGGCTCGGTGTAGACGCCGACGTTCATCATCTTGCCGTTGACATTGACCGGGCCCGGGTCGTCCAGCTCGATCATCTGCAGGATGATCCCGTCGCGCGGGCTGAGCCGGGCGCCCTGGGAGCCGTCGACGGTGATGGCGGTCTGCTGGCCCTTGTTGAGGAAGGTGGCCCGCTCGGAGTTGATCACCGTGCCGCCGTCCAGGGTCAGCGTGCCGGCGCCGAAGAACATGTACCCGAAGTGGCCCGAGTTCACGACCGTGTTGCGGACCGGAACGGCCGCCAACTCGGCGCTGGACAGGCCGAGTTCCAGCTCCGTGTTGAGCGCGGCGACCGCCGCACGGGTGCTGTCGCCGTAGTGCACGACCGCGGCCGGGCCCGCGATGATGGTCGCGTAGCTGCCGACGTCGAACCGGGAGCCGAGGACGCGTACGGTGGCGTCACCGATGGCGTAGGTACCGTAGCCGTACTCCCCCGTGTTGCCGACGTGGCTGTTGATCGCGGTCAGCTTCAGACCGCTGCCGCCCTCCACCGACAGGGCGCCCCAAGTCTCCGAGAAAACAGTGGAGTTGAGATAGGTGGCCTTGCTGTTCTTGCCGATGAGGTTGGTGGCGCGGACGTTGCCGTCGAGGCCGAGCATCCAGGGCACGGACTCCATATAGGGGGTTTCCACGGTGGCCTGGTAGTCGGCGGGCAGGATGCCGTTGCGGGCGCGGACGAAGGAGTTCTTGACCACCACGTTGGCGCCGTCGTCGGCGATGACACCGGTGCGGACCACGCCCTTGTTGCTGATGCGGGCGCCGTCCAGGACCAGGGTGGTGGACGAGCCGTCGCCGACGACCGCGGCGCCGTAGCCGGCGAAGTCGCAACGGCCGTTGCCGGTCAGGGAGATGGTGGGCCGCTGGAGCGTGTAGGCGGCGTCCTGCACGAACACGCCGTCGAAGCACTCGCCGGTGGAGGTGATGGAGACATCGCGCGCGAGGGCGTCGGTGACCTTGCCGCCGAGCATGGCCGCGAGCACGGACTTGTCGCGGTCGACGCCGTCACCGTCGACGTAGAGCGCCTGCCGGAAGGGGAAGGTGAGCGTCTCGTAGGTCACGTCGTTGTCCTCCGCCACCGTGAGGACGACGTCGCCCTGGTAGGTGCCGGCCTGGATCAGGGTGGCGGTGCCGCCGGTCGCGGTCAGCAGCTGGCCGGTCTCCACGCCGTCGACGGTCAGCGAGAGGCTGCGGCCGTCGGGGGCGGCGATCTTCCCGCCCTCCGCGATGGTCAGCCGGCTCACCCGGGTGGTCGCGGAGAGCTCGTACGTCTCCCCGGAGCCGACGGTGATCTGCTTGCCCGTCTCCTTCGGTGCGGCGGTGGCGGAGGCGGCCGGGACCAGTACGGCCCCGGCGGTGGCGGTACCGGCGATCAGGAGGGAGCGTCGGGTGATCAGCGTCATTGCAGACCTTTCCACGGATCGAGTGCGTCATTGCGCAGCGTGACGAGCCGGCCGCCTCACGTGGGGCGACCTCGGCCCGGATCAAGGCACCTGAGGTGCGTTTGAGGGAGTGAAGCAGCCTCGGCAAACCGGGAATAGGCGCTTCGCGCACGCATCCCGGAACCCGATGCCTCGGATCGGGCCGCCCACTGCATGGCGATCACACAGAGTGGTCACAGCCGGTTCCGGTGCGCACGCACGACGGCGAGGCGGGCGGCCACGGGGCCGTCCACCTCGCCGTTCCTCGTGCTGCCGGGTCGCTACGCCGGTGCGATCATCCCCGCCGACAGGTCGATGTCCGCCCCGCACAGGCCGGGCATCGCGAGCATCGCCACCAGCGCCTGGGCCACCTCGTCCTCCTCGACGAGGCGGCCGAGGGCGGACCGGGAGGCGAAGTCGCGCTCGGCCTCGGCCACGGTGCAGCCGGTCAGCTCGGCGGTGAGCCGGAAGTTGCGGTCCATCCGCGGACCCCGGACCGGGCCCGGTGAAAGGGAGTTGACGGCGACGCCGTGCGGGCCGACCTCGCCCGCCAGGGTCCTGGTCAGGCCGAGCAGTGCCATCTTCGAGGCGGTGTAGGGGGTGCGGTTCAGCAGCGGGCGCTTGCCGCTGACGGAGGCCACGTTGACGACGTCGCCGTGCCCGGCCGTGATCATCGGGGGCAGGAAGGCCCGGCACATGAGGTAGACCCCGCGTACGTTGGCGGCGAACACGTCGTCCCACTCGTCGGGTTCGATGTCGACGAGCGGGCGGACCGGGCCCGCGACCCCCGCGTTGTTGACGAGCAACGACACGTTCTCACCGGCGAGTTCGGCGGCCAGGGCGCGTACGGAGCCCGGGTCGGACACGTCGCACACGGCCGTACGGGCCTCCCCGCCCTCCTTGACCACCCGGGTGGCCGCGTCCACGAGGGCCTGTTCATTCCGGCCGGCGAGGACCACGCGTGCCCCGGCGCCCGCGAGGGCGAGGGCGAACGCCCGCCCCAGGGGGCCGCCGCCGCCCGTGATCAGCGCCGTGCGCCCGCGCAGGCTCATGCGGTGTTCCACGGCAGCTCGTCCCCCGCGGCCCGCGCCGCCCGTACGTCGCCGGAGCGTGCGTGCCCCTCGAACAGCTCCACCCGGGAGGCGCGTCCGCACAGCCGGCCCAGCAGTGCCTGCGAGGCGGTGTCAGTGACCTCCTGGTAGGTGACGGTCTTGAGGTACTTGCCGACCCACAGGCCGCCCGTGTAGCGGGCCGCGCCGCGGGTGGGCAGCACGTGGTTGGTGCCGATGACCTTGTCACCGAACGACACGCAGGTGCCCGCGCCGAGGAAGAGGGCCCCGTACTGGGTCATCCGCTCCAGCGCGAGGCGCGGTTCGGCGGTCAGCACCTCGACGTGCTCGAAGGCGAACTCGTCGGCGAGCGCGTACAGCTCGTCGAGGGAGCCGACGACGTGCACCTGGCCGTGGTCGCACCAGGCGGGCTCCGCGAAGTCGCGGGTCGGCAGGCCGGGCAGCAGCCGCTCGACCTCGGTGATGGTCTTCTCGGCGACCTCGCGGGAGGTGGTGATCAGGACAGCCGGGGAGTCCGGGCCGTGCTCGGCCTGGGAGAGCAGGTCGACCGCGCAGACGAACGGGTCGGCCTGCTCGTCGGCGAGGACGAGGATCTCGGTCGGCCCGGCGAACAGGTCGATGCCGATCTCGCCGAACAGTTGCCGCTTGGCCTCGGCGACGTAGGCGTTGCCGGGGCCGGCGATCAGGTTGACCGGCTCCATGGTGTCGGTGCCGACGGCCATCGCGGCCACCGCCTGCACCCCGCCCAGCAGCCAGATCTCGTCCGCGCCCGCGAGGTGCATGGCGGCGACGGTGGCGGCCGGGATCTCGCCGCGGATCGGCGGCGTACAGGCGACCACGCGGGGAACGCCCGCGACCTTGGCGGTGACGATGGTCATGTGGGCGGAGGCGGTGAGCGGGTAGCGGCCGCCGGGGATGTAGGCGCCCGCCGCCTGCACGGGTACGTGCTTCTGGCCGAGCCGCACGCCCGGCAAGGTCTCCACCTCGAACTCCCCCAGGGAGTCGAGCTGGTGGCGGGCGAAGGTGCGGACCTGCTCCTGCACGAAGCGGATGTCGTCGATGACCTGTTGCGGCACCGACGCGACGATCTTGTCGACCTCCTCGGCGGAGAGACGGAAGGAGTCCGGGCTCCAGTTGTCGAACTTCTCGGAGTACTCGCGCACGGCCTCGTCGCCGCGGGCGCGGATGTCCGCGATGACGCCGGTCACGGTCTCGCGCACCTGGTCGAGGGAGGCGGTGACCTCCGCCTTGGGTACGGCGTGCTTCAGGGTGGTTGCGGTGATTGCCACGGCTGCGGCCTTTCTCAGGAGGAATGGGTTCGGATCAGACGGGCGGCGCTTCGAAGAGCACGTCGGGGTCGTTGAACTGCTCTTTGGCGACCGACTCGCTCATCGGGTCCGCGGTGCCCCACTGGTCCTGGGTGATCGGGTCGTCGACGTCATGGCGGCCCGGGTGCCACAGGTCCTCTTCGAGGACGGCCAGTTCGGTGGTGTACTCGACGGTGTTGCCGTGCGGGTCGTGGAAGTAGGCGAAGGTGTTGTCGCCGGCGAGGTGGCGGCCCGGCCCCCAGGTGAGCCGGGTCCCGGCGCGCAGCGCCCGGCCCGTGCCGCGCATGTACTCCTCGACGCCCCGCATCTCGAACGAGGCGTGATGCAGGGACACATGGGGGCCGCGGGCGATGGCGAAGGAGTGGTGGAGCGGGCTGCACCGCAGGAAGTACATGAGGTCGCCCATGTGCGTGGAGTACAGCGTGTCGGTGAGCCGGAAGCCGAGGTGCTCGACATAGAAGTCCCGCAGCCCTTCGGGGTCCTGGGAGTTGACCACGCAGTGCGAGAGCCGTACGGGGATCGCCTCGCGCTCCTCGATCCTGCGGTGGGCGCGGACGGCGACGTCCGCGGAGACCTCGACGACCCGCCCGTCCGGGTCGAAGAAGCGGAAGCCGTAGCCGCCTCCTGGGGTGTCCAACACGTCGGGGTCGCAGATGAGTTGGATCCCGGCACGCCCGAGCCGTACCGCGAGTTCGTCCACGGCGGCCGGTGAGACGGCTCCGAAGGCGACCAGGTCCATCCGCTTCCGCTCGTCCTGGCGGATCCGGACGATGTACTGCTCGGGGCTGCCCTCGGCGGCGAAGAACGCGATCCCGCTGTCGTTCGCCACCTCCGTCAGGCCCCAGGTGGTGCCGTAGAAGGCGCGCTGCCGGTCGAAGTCCGGTACGGCCAGGTCGACATGGCGCAGATGGGTGATGGGCTGGAAGGTGACAGTCACTGTCCGCTCCTGACGGTGTTGCGCTGGTGGCCCAGGCCGGTGATCTCGGCCTCCATGACGTCGCCGGGCTGGAGGAACACGCCCCAGTGGGCGCCGTTGCCGGCCGGGGAGCCGGTGAGGAGCAGGTCGCCGGGGCGCAGGGTGGTGGTCGTGGACACGTACGCGATCAGCCGCGGGATGTCGAAGATCATGTCCTTGGTGGACTCGTCCTGCCGGACGACGCCGTTGTGGCGCAGGGTGATCCGCAGGTCGCCCGGGTCGCCGACGAAGGCGGCCGGTACGAGGAAGGGGCCGGTCGGCAGGAAGGTGTCGGCGTTCTTGGCGGTGAACCAGTCGGTGCCGATGGCCTTGAGGTCGGGCCGGTAGAGGCGGTCGCGGGTGGTGAGGTCGTTGCTGATGGTGTAGCCGGCGACGTACGACATCGCCTCGTCGACGGGGATGTTCTTGCCCGCCTTTCCTATGACCAGGGCGAGTTCGAGTTCCCAGTCATGCTGCTCGCCGAGTGCGGGGAGCACGATGTCGTCGTACGGGCCGCACAGGGCGCGGGTCGAGCCGAGGAAGACGTACGGGACGCCGCTCCGGATCCGTTCGTCCATCATCTTCTCGGCGTCGGCGCGGGCCTCGTCGGGGGTGGCGCCGTGCACGCTCTCCTTCTCGGCGGCGACCAGATCGACCACGTGCTTGCGGTAGTTGGCGCCGCTCTGCAGGATCTGGCCCGGCTCGATCGGGGTGAGGACGCGCAGGGCGGCCAGGTCGTGCCAGGTGCCGTCGGTGGATCCGGCGAGTGCGCCGAGGCGGGGCAGCCAGGTGTCCCAGTCCTCGACCAGGGCGCGTACGGACGGCACCAGGCCGGACAGGTCACGCACGCGCACCCCGGTGACCAGGCCGGGGAAGGCGCCGGTGGCCTGCTCGCTCGTGAAGGTGCCGAGCGCGAACGGTCCGGCGTGGGAGGGAACGGCGTGGGCTGGATGCTGATCGGGCACGGGCGGCTCTCCTCGTACGGGTGGGGGCTCGCCTCCGACGCTAGGCAGCCGGGAGCGGCGGCGGAAATGGCCGTTCGCGATGCCTGCCATCGGCGGCCGTGCCGGGCCTGCCTGCATCGATGCGCGGCTCCGCCGCGCGGCGCCGCCATCGCCGTACGGGATGCATGACGTCCCCCTTGCCGATGCCTCGATCCGTTGACCCCCGCACCGGCCGCCACGCAGGCTCGGAGCACCCATCGTCCGAGGAGATCAACGTGGTCGTCGAGCATGCCGAGCTGACCGTCGAGGCCGGCCGGGAAGAGGAGTTCCAGGAGGCCTTCGGCAAGGCGCGGGAGGTGCTCGCGGAGGCCGACGGGTTCCGCTGGGCCGAGCTGCTGCGCTGCGAGGAGCGGCCAAGGACCTTCCTGTTGCTGGTCGGCTGGGAGTCGGTCGAGGCGCACACCGTCGGCTTCCGGGAGTCGGAGCGCTTCCCGCGCTGGCGTGCCCTGGTCGGGCCGTTCTTCGCCGAGCCGCCGACCGTCGAGCACTACCGCGAACTCGGAGCCCGCTTCGCCGGCTGACCTCTCTCCGCCCGCCACGTATCTCTACGTTTCACAAGGATCGCCCATGCCTGTACAAAAGGTGCTCGTCGTCGGCGGCGGCATCACCGGAAGCGTGCTGTGCCTCGCGCTCGCCCAACGCGGCGCCGAGGTGGAGCTCGTCGAAATCTCGCCCCAGTGGTTCGGTGTGGGCCATGGCATCACCCTCCAGGGCAACGCGCTGAAGGCGCTGCGCTCCGTGGGCGTGCTGGAGCGGGTGCTGGCCCGGGCCGTGCCGTTCGACGTCATGCGGCTGCGTCGCGCCGACGGCGGGCTGATCACCGAGCTGGACACCCCGCACACCGGCGGCCCGGACCTGCCGTCCACGGCCGGAGCGCTGCGCTCCGACCTCCAGAACGCGCTGTGCGACGCGGTCCACGCGCACGGCGTCACCGTCCGCCTCGGACTGAGCGTGGATCGCCTCGACCAGTCCGCCGACCACGTGGACGCCACCTTCACGGACGGGTCCACGGGCCGCTACGACCTGGTGGTGGCCGCCGACGGCATCAACTCGCGGACGCGGGAGCTGATCGGGATCGACGCGAAGCCACGGCCCGTCGGCATGTCGATCTTCCGGGTGGTCGCGGATCGCCCCGCCGAGATGGACTGCGCCGAGGTCTACTACGGCGGCCCGCGCTTCAAAGCCGGCTACAGCCCGATCTCGCCGGGCCAGTGCTACGCCTACCTCCTGGACGAGAACCTCGACGCCTCCCTCGTCGGCCCGCGCGCGCCCCTGGACCTGCTGCGCGAGCGCGGTGCCGGGTACGGCGGCACCTGGGGCGCCATCCTCGACGCGCTGCCCGACGACACGGCGGTCGACTACCGCTGGATCGAGGCGGTTCTCGTCGACGAGCCCTGGTACCGCGGCCGCGTGATGGTCGTCGGTGACGCGGCGCACGCCTGTCCACCGCTGATCGCGCAGGGCGCGGCGATGTGCATGGAGGACGCGGTGCTCCTGGCGGAGCTGGTCCGCGGGGACGAGCCGGTGGAGCAGGCGCTGGAGGACTTCATGTCCCGGCGGTTGCCGAGGGTGCGGATGGTGCTGGAGAACTCGCTCCGGCTCGCCGAGTGGGAGATCCACCCCGGCACGCCCGGCGCCGACCCGGCCCGGATCATGTCGGAGACCCTGGACTCGCTGACGGCGGCGGCATGAGCACGCCGGTCGTCGACTTCCACGGTCACCTCGCCGTCCCGGCCGCAGATGCCCTCGTCGCGGGCACTCCGGGTCTCGCCGCCGAGCTGGCGGCCGAGCAGCGCGGCCACTCCCCCGCGTCGCTGACGGCCAACCGGGCCCAACTCCAGTGCCTGGCACCGAAGTTGACGGACGTCACCGCCCGGCTCACCGACCTCGACGCGATGGGCGTGGACATCCAGGTGGTCGGCCCGATGCCCATGCACCACTACTGGGCGGATCCGGATCTCGCGGTGCGCCTCGCCCGTACCGTCAACGCGGCCGTGGCGGAGCACTGCGCCGCCGCGCCCGACCGGCTGTACGGCCTGGGCACGGTTCCCCTCCAGCACCCCGACCTGGCCGTGGCCCTGCTGGACAAGGCCGTCACCGAGTGCGGGCTGTACGGGATCAGCGTCTCCACGACCGTCGACGGCCGGGAGCTCGCCGACCCCGCGCACGACGCCGTGTGGCAGAAGGCCGAGGAGTTGGGCGCCGTCGTCTTCGTGCACCCCTGGGGCTGCTCGCTGGGCGAGCGGCTGGCGACCCACTATCTGGGCAACACGGTCGGGCAGCCGGTCGAGACGACGGTCGCGCTCTCGCATCTGATCTTCACCGGCGTCCTCGACCGCTTCCCGCGTCTGAAGCTGGTGGCCGCGCACGGCGGCGGCTATCTGCCCACGTACGTCGGCCGCTCCGACCACGCCTGGCAGGTGCGTGCGGACGCCCGCGGCTGCGTCGAGCCGCCCAGCACCTACCTGCGGCGCATGTGGTTCGACGCGCTCGTGTACACCCCGCGCGCCCTGCGCCACCTGGTGGAGGAGGTGGGCGCCGACCGAGTCGTCCTCGGCACCGACCACCCCTTCGACATGGGCGTCACCGACCCTGTGGCCCGCCTGGACGCCGCCGGGTTCGCCCCGGCCGAGCGTGCCGCGATCGCCGGGGGCAACGCCCTCGACCTGCTGCTGAAAGGACGTGTCCGATGACCCCCACGCCCCTCGGACCCATCGAGGAAGAGCTCGCCAAGGCCCGTGCCGCGTACCGCAACTGGGGCCGCTGGGGCGAGGACGACGTGCTGGGCACGCTGAACTTCGTCGACGACGCGATACGGGCGCACGCGGCCGGTCTGGTCCGGCGCGGGCGGTCCTTCTCGCTGGCGCTGGAGTTCAACGAGGACGGGCCGCAGCGGGGTTTCCGCGGCCGCATCAACCCCGTGCACTACATGAAGGACACCGGCTCGGACGCGGCCGCCGGCACCCAGGGTTTCCCGCACGGCTTCGGCGGGGCCGACGACCACATCGTGATGCCGTTGCAGGCATCGACGCAGTGGGACGGTCTCGGCCACATCTACGACAACAAGCAGGCGTGGAACGGCCGTCCGTGCACCATCGTCAACGGCGACGGGGACTCGGTCACCGGGATCGAACACATGCGGGACGCATTCACCGGGCGCGGCGTCCTGCTCGACGTGGGCCGCGCGGTCGGCGACGAGCACGGCGAGCTCCCGGACGGATTCCCGATCCTGGAGGAGCATCTGCGCGCCACGATCGAGGCGCAGGGCGCGACGTCGAGCGTCCGGCGCGGCGATCTGGTCCTCGTCCGCACCGGACAGATCGGCCGGGTACGGCGGCTCGGCACCTGGGGCACCTACGCCGCCGGTGATGCCCCCGGCCTCTCCTTCACGACCCTCGACTGGCTGCACCGCACGGAGATAGCCGCGATCGCCTCCGACACCTGGGGACTCGAGGTACGCCCGTACGAGTTCGCCGAGCCCGCGATGTCCCCACTCCACCAGATAGCGATCCCCAACATGGGCCTGCCGCTGGGCGAGATGTGGGACCTTGAGGCCTTGGCCGCGGACTGCGCGGCCGACGGTGTCCATGAGTTCCTGCTGGTCGCGGCGCCGCTTCCGGTGACCGGCGCGGTGGGCGCCCCCGTCAACCCGATCGCGATCAAATGAGTACGACGACGCCTATGAACAGCAACCGTTTCTCCGGCACCCTCCACCTTCCCGGCGACGAGGACTTCGAGGAAGCCTGTCTCGGCCGGGTCTTCAATGCCCGCCGCCCCTCGGACCGCAGGCCGTCCGCCGTGCTGAAGGCCGTGACCGAGCAGGACGTCGTCGAAGGCGTACGGCTCGCCCTGGAGCGCGGCTGGCAGGTCGCCGTCCGCTCCGGCGGGCACAGCTGGGCCGCCTGGTCGGTGCGCCGGGACGCGCTGCTGATCGACCTCGGCGGCTTCCATGAGATGTCCTACGATGCCGGGTCCGGGATCGTCACGGCGACCCCGAGCGTCAAGGGCGGCGATGAGCTCAACCCGTACCTCGGCGAGTTCGGCCGCTTCTTCAACGGCGGGCACTGCCCGTCCGTCGGCATCGGCGGCTTCCTGCTCCAGGGCGGGCAGGGCTGGAACGCGCGCGGCTGGGGCTGGGCGGCGGAGAACATCGTCGCGATCGACGTCGTCACCGCCGACGGCGAGCTGGTGCGCGCGGACGAGACGACCAACAGCGACCTGTTCTGGGCGGCGCGCGGCGCGGGTCCCGGTTTCTTCGGCGTCGTCACCCGCTTCCACCTGCGCACCCGCCCGCTGCCGAAGCACCTGGGGCACAGCGTCCACGCCTACCCGCTCGACCTCTTCGACGAGGTCATGACCTGGCTGCACGGCATGCACCACACGGTCTCGGACCTGGTGGAGATCGTCGCCCTGACGCAGACCCCGCCCGGCTTCGACGCGCCGGTGCTGCTGGTCACGGGCGTGTCGATGACGGACACGCCGGAGCAGGCGGCCGAGGCGCTGGCCCCGCTGCACGCCAACCCCTACGCGGACCGCGCACTGTTCCGGGTGGAGGCGCAGCCCACCACGCTCGCCGAGCAGCTCCACGGGCAGCGCACCGCCAACCCCGAGGGCCACCGCTACCTCGTCGACAACGCCTGGCTGACCGGAACGGCCGAGGAGGTCGTCCCGGCGATCCGCAAGGCGTTCACCGAGCACCCCACCCGGCAGACCTTCACCATCTGGTTCTCCATGGCTCCGCTGCGCCGGCTGCCGGACATGGCCTTCTCGTTGCAGACGGAGATCTACTGCGCCACATACGTCGTCCACGACGAGCCGGAGCGCGACGGGGAGCTGCGCGCCTGGCTGGACGGGGCGATGGCCGCCATGCGACCGGTGACCGCCGGCCAGTACCTGGGCGACTCCGACTTCACCGTACGGCAGTTGAGGTTCATGGGCGACGAGCAGTGGCGGCGGCTGAACGGGATCCGGGCCGTACGCGACCCCAAGGGCCTGTTCGCCGGCTACCTGAGCGCCGGGACCGTCACCAACACCAACCACTGGGAGCAGTGAGACATGCGTTTCGCGACATACGAGTACGAGGGCGTGGAGCGCGCCGCAGTGGTGCGGGACGGAGTCGTCCATCCGCTGCCCGAGGGGGTCACCATCCTGACGCTGATCGAGCAGGACGTGCTGCACGCGGCCGGAATCGAAGCCCTGCGCGAGCCGAGCGAGTTGACGGTGGACCAGGTACGGCTGTTGCCGCCGCTGAAGCCGCCGTCCATCCGGGACTTCGTCGGCTTCGAGGCGCACATCGAGGGCGTGTCGAAGTCGCTCGACGGGCTGGAGCACGTGCCCGAGGAGTGGTACCGGGCGCCCAACTTCTACTTCACCAACCCGCACGCGGCCTACGGCGCCCACGACGACGTACCGGTCCCGGCCGGGTGCTCGGTGCTCGACTTCGAGCTGGAGGTCGGGGCGGTGATCGGCCGCGCCGGCCGCGACCTCACGCCCGAGCAGGCGCACGCGCACATCGTCGGCTACCTCGTCTTCAACGACTGGTCGGCACGCGATCTCCAGAAGCCGGAGAAGAACCTCGGACTGGGCTTCTCCAAGGGCAAGGACTTCGCCAACACGCTCGGGCCGTACCTGGTCACCGCGGACGAGGTGGAGGACCGGCGGGACGCGGACGGCTTCCTCGACCTGGAGATGACGGTCACCCTCAACGGGGAGCTGATCGGCCGGGACACACTCGCCAACGTCTCCTGGACCTTCGAGGAGATGATCGCCTACGCCGCCCGGGACACCTGGGTGCGCCCCGGGGACGTCCTGGGCTCGGGCACCTGCGGGTGGGGGGCGCTGGCGGAGTTCTGGGGGCGGCTCGGGGAGCGTACGCCGCCGCCGCTGCGGCCCGGGGACGAGGTGACGCTGACCGTGGAACGGCTGGGCAGCCTGTCCAACCGGGTCGTGCCCGGACGCACGGACGTCTACCTTCCGCGGGCGCGCAAGCGGGGGCGGACCCCGCGGCCGTAGCGCCACCGCCCGCCTGACCTGCACACATCCAGGGATCCGATGGCTGTTATCGGATCCCTGTGAGTTGTGCCCGGGGCTCTTCCTCGGCGGGAACCCCGTCGTTACGCTCCGATTTCACCGAGCTTCAAGGACGCAGCCGGAAGGAAACACACATGGGTCTCGGAGCAATCGACCTGAATCTTCTGGTGGCGCTGGAAGCCCTCCTGGAGGAGAAGAACGTCACGCACGCGGGCGTACGCCTGTCCACCAGCCAGTCCGCGATGAGCGGCTCGCTGGCCCGGCTGCGGCGCCACTTCAACGACGACCTGCTGGTGCGGGTGGGCCGCGAGTACGAGCTGACCCCGCTCGCCGAGCGGCTGCTGCCGGTCGTCCAGGCCTCCCTGCACAAGGCGGAGGAGGCACTGTCGCTGACCCGGCACTTCGATCCGCAGCGCAGCCGGCAGCGCTTCTCGGTCGTGATGTCCGACTACGTGATGACGGTGCTCGTGGAGCCGCTGCTGCGGGTCATCGCGGAGGAGGCACCCGGAGTCCGTATCGACTTCCACCCCATCGTGGAGGGGCAGCTGGAGAACGAGACGCACCTGCGCTGCCACGACCTGATGATCGTGCCCCTCGGCTATCAGCTGCCGGGAGTCAGCGAGGCCGTGATGCACGACCGGTTCGTGTGTCTGGTCGACCCGGACAACCCGCGCCTGGTGGACGGGCGGCTCGGCCTGCGAGACCTGGCCGAGATGCCACACGCCGCCTGCGCCATCGGCAAGCTCACGCCCGCCGACCGCCAGCTGGAGACCTTGGGCATCACGCCGCGAGTGCAGGTCAGCACGCCCGGCTTCAGCGTGATGCCGTTCCTGGTGAGCGGCACCGACCTGGTCGCCCTGGTGCCCGAGCGCCTTGCCCGGCGCTACGAGGGGTTCGCGCGCTGTGCCGTCGTACCGACGCCGTTCCCGGACGTACCGCTGGTGGAGGCCATGTACTGGCACCACAACCGGCACGCCGACCCGGCCCACCGCTGGCTGCGCGAGACCGTGCGCAAGGTGGGCGCCTCGCTGGACGAACCCGTGCCACAGGAGATCGCCGCCGCGGATGCCAGCCATGGCGAACACGCGTTTCCGGAGCTGACCGCGGCTTCCTAGCGTGGACGTGACACATCCCGCACTTAGTGGAGGAGCCGTGAGCCGTACGCGTCTGGCGGGCCGTACCGTCGTCGTCACCGGAGCAGCGCAGGGCCAGGGAGCCGCGGAGGTGGCGGCGGCCGCCCGGGAAGGCGCGACGGTGATCGCGACCGACGTCCTGGACGAGCCCGGCGAGAAGCTGGCGGCGTCCCTGCGCGCCGACGGCCTGGACGTGACCTACCGGCACCTGGACGTGTCGTCGCCGCAGGACTGGGCGGCCCTCGCGGCCTCCCTGGAGGTTGTGCACGGTCTGGTGAACAACGCGGGCATCCCGATGCGGGCCCGGCTCGGCGAGGTCGAACTCGACGACTGGAACCGGGCGTTCGCCGTGAACACCACGGGGGCGCTGCTCGGCATCCAGGCCCTGGCCCCGCTGATGCCGACCGGGTCGTCGATCGTGAACGTGGGCTCGGTCGCGGGCCTGACGGCCCACCACGCGGTCGCGTACACGGCCAGCAAGTGGGCGCTGCGGGGCCTGTCGAAGGTGGCCGCGCTGGAGCTGGCCCCGCGCGGCATCCGCACGAACGTCGTCCACCCCGGGTACATCGAGACCCCGTTGATGGCCTCCGCGAACCCGGTGTTCGTCCAGGCCCACCTCGCGCTGACCCCCCAGGGCCGCGCCGGCACCGTCGACGAGGTGGCACCGCTGGTCGTCTACCTGCTGTCCGACGAGGCGTCGTACGTGAACGGCGCGGAGATCACCGTCGACGGCGGGTATGCGGCGCACGGCGGGGTGAAGGCCATCACGAACGCGCTGGACGGCGCGGTCTGAGCAGGCTTCAGCGGTCGGCCGGGACCACGTGCGGTGGCTGTGCCTCGTCCCGCACGTCCGCCTCCGGCCCGCGCCGTCGTGCGCGCAGCAGGACCAGCGCGCACGCGAGCCCGGCCACCGCCAGGACGACGCACGCCGTGAACCCGGCCCGGTAACCGGCCGTCAGTGCCGCGAGCCGGTCGGCACCGCGGGTGTAGGACAGGGCGACCGACGTGACGACGGCGACCCCGAAGGCGCCGCCGATCTGGAACGCCGCGGTGTTGACGCCGGAGGCCACGCCCGCCTCCCGCTCGGCCACGGGAGCGGGCGTGGTCATCGGTCAGCCTCCCAACCGCAGTCCGGCGAGCCACACGTCCGGAACGGCCGGCCCGCGGCCGACCGGCCTGTCGAAGGTGCATCGCGTCGGCTGCCGACGGCGCAGGACGGTGGCGAGCAGGCGTGCGGCCGGTCCTACGGCGGTGGTGGTCATGGGGAACTCCTGTGTCGTCTCGTGAGGTCTTTTCACCCCATCGACGAACGGCCCCTACGCGGATCGACACTCCGCGAGCCGCTTTTCCAGAAACCGCCGCTCGGCGTCGTTCTCGACCAGCTCCAGCGCCCGGGCGTACGCCTCGGCGGCCTCCCCGGCGCGGCCCATGCGGCGCAGCAGGTCCGCGCGGGTGGCGGGGAGCAGGTGGTAGCCGGCCAGGTCGCCCTCCTGCTCGAGCTCCGCCACCAGGGCCAGGCCCGCTTCCGGGCCCTCGGCCATGCCCACCGCGACCGCCCGGTTGAGCCGTACGACGGCGGAGGGCACATGGCGCCGGAGTTCGCCGTACAGGGCGGCGATGTCCGCCCAGTCGGTGTCCTCGGCCCGGGCCGCGGTGGTGTGGCAGGCCGCGATGGCGGCCTGGATCTGGTACGGGCCGGGGCGGCCGCGCCGCAGAACGGTCTCCAGGAGGGCGGCGCCCTCGTCGATCTCGGTGCGGTCCCAGGCGGTGCGGTCCTGGTCCTCCAGGGTCACCAGCTCCCCGGCCGCGTCGACCCGGGTGGCCCGGCGGGCGTCGTGCAGCAGCAGGAGGGCGAGCAGGCCGAGCACTTCCGGTTCGTCGGGCATGAGGCGGGCCAGCAGGCGGCCCAGGCGGATGGCCTCGGCGCAGAGGTCGGTGCGGACGAGGCCGGCACCGGACGTGGCGGCGTACCCCTCGTTGAACAGCAGGTAGATCACGCCGAGCACGCCGGTGGTGCGCTCGGGCAGCAGATGCGCGGGCGGCACCCGGTACGGGATGCCCGCGTTGCGGATCTTCCGTTTGGCGCGGACGAGACGCTGCGCCATGGTGGCCTCGGGGACGAGGAAGGCGCGGGCGATCTCCGGTGTGGTCAGCCCCGCGAGGGTGCGCAGGGTCAGCGCGACCCGCGCCTCGATGGCCAGCGCCGGGTGGCAGCAGGTGAAGATCAGCCGCAGCCGGTCGTCGTGCACGCCGCTGTCGTTGTCGTACGGCTCCTCGGGCCGGGCGAGCATCGCCGCCTCCCGCAGCTTCTCCGCGCCCACCGCCTCCCGGCGCAGTACGTCCAGGGCGCGGTTACGGGCGGTCGTGGTGAGCCAGGCGCCGGGGCGGCGCGGCACTCCGTCGCGCCGCCACCGGTCCAGGGCCTGGGCGAAGGCGTCCTGGGCGCACTCCTCGGCGAGGTCCCAGTCGCCGGTGAGCCGGATCAGGGTGGCGACGACCTGGCCCCACTCCTCACGGAAGGCGGCGGCGACCGCCTCCTCGACGCTGTGCGTGGCGTTCACTCCCAGACCGGCCGTACCTCGACCGAGCCGCCGCCCAGTGCGGCGGGGTGCCGGGAGGCGAGGGAGACGGCCTCGTCGAGGTCGTCGACCTCGATGATGTCGAAACCCGCGATGTACTCCTTGGACTCCGCGAACGGGCCGTCGCTGAGCAGCACTTCGTCGCCCTGCACACGCACGGTGGTGGCGTCGGTGTGCGGGCGCAGGCGCGCTCCGCCCCGCACGACGTCACGGCTGTGCACCTCGTCGATGTACGAGGTGAAGCGGGGATCGGCGGCGATCTCGGCGGGGCTGAGCTCCTCGCCGCCGACCGGGGGGCAGATGAACAGCACGTATTTCATGACCGCTCCCCGGCGACGGGCGTCTCCGGCGGCACCGAGACGTGCTCATGGGCGATCAGCCACTGGAACCCGGCGTCACGGTAGCCGGTGGTCACGCGCACCAAGCGGTCCAGCGGCTCGCCGGTGACGCGGGTACCGCGCATGCGGACGAGCGCGTGGCTGAAGGCACTGCCCTCCCCCGGCCGCACCCGCAGTTCGAGGACCTCGCGGTGGACGGGCCCGGTCAGGGGCGAGAACCACCCTTCCAGGGCCTTGCGGAGGGCGCCGATCCCGGCCTGCTCCTCGCCGGTCACCAGGTGGAACACCTCGACGTCCGGCGCGTAGCAGGCCATCATCCGGTCGATGTCGCGCTCGCGTGCGGCCTCGGTCAGCTCCGCGTCGATCCGGCGGATCCCCGTCTCGGCGTCCTCGGTGATCCCGTCCCAGAACGCGCGCACCTCCATCGCGCCGATCGTCGCCACGGGGTGGCGGGCGGCGATCTCCACGGCCTCCTCGAGGCTGTCGCAGTCCACCACGTCGAACCCGGCGACGTACTCCTTCGTCTCGGCGAACGGACCGTCGGTGCGCAGCACCTCGCCGTCGCGCACGCGCACGGTGACCGCCTCGGCGGGCAGCCGCAGCCGGTGGCCGTACAGCCGCTCGGCGCGCCGGACGCCGTGCTCTTCGACCCAGGGCTCGACGGGCGCCATGCCGGAGGCGTCGGCGGTGTCGTCACCGCAGACCAGCAGCATGTACTTCATGGTTCCTCCCGGTCCTCATGGACTTCCTACACCCCACCGACGAACGGCGCCGGGACGAATCGACATCCTGCTCCGGCGGAATCTCCCGACGTGGACCGTCAGCCCCGGGCCCGCAGTGCGAGCAGTTCCGGGGCAAGTACGACGACGGTGCCGCGCCGGAGTTCGATCAGCCGGTCGCGCCGCAGGCGGGTCAGGGCTCGGTTGACGGTCACCCGTGTGACGCCCAGCAGATCCGCGAGGTCCTGCTGTGTGCCGGGCAGCAAGACGCGGCCGTCCGCCGCGCCGACGGCCCGGTGGAGCAGCCAGGCCGACAGGCGGGCCTCGGCGGGCAGCGTGGCCGTCATGGCCAGCCGCTCCTGGTCTCGCCGCGCGGCCCCGGCCAGCACCAGCAGCACATGGGCCCGGACCGCGGCGACGTCGTCGACCAGACCCAGGAACCGCTCCCGCGGCAGGCTCCGTACGGCGCAGGGCGTGAGCGCGGTGAGGGTGGCCGTGTGTCCGCCGCCGTCGATCACGGCGACCTTGTCCAGGGCGCAGGGCGCCGCCCACTCCCCGAACCGGACCACTCGGCCCGCTCCGGTCGTGGTGGTGGCGGCCACCCGGCCGCGCAGCAGGAGGAGCAGGTGCGCGGCGGGATCGCCTTCGGTGCGCAGCGCCTGGCCCGCGGGGACCGCACGGGGCACGGAGTCCCGCCACAACTGCCGCACCGCAGCGTCGGGGAGGGCCGCCAGCAGCGGTACGGCGCTCAACGCCCGCCAGGGCTCGCGTGTATCAGCCGATACAGACCTGCTCACGCCCCGACCGTACCGTCGCCGCCATGCTGATCCTCGAACTCACCTTCATCGACGCCCCGGAACGCCTCGCCGCGCGCCCCGCCCACCGACGCCACCTGGCCCGTCTGCACGCCGACGGCCGGCTCGTCGCCGCCGGTCCGTGGGCGGACGACAGCGGCGCGGTGCTCGTCTTCGACGTGGACCGTCCGGCGCTGGACGCGATCATGAGCGGCGATCCGTACTACGGCACGGAGGGCGTCCGGGTGCACAGCATCCGGGAGTGGACGCCGGTGGTGGGACCGGGTGGACCGGCACCGAGCCGCTGACATGGGAAGAGGCCGGGGCAAGCACCCCGGCCTCTCCTTCGTGCCGTACTCCGTTACGCCGACGCCGCCTGCACCGACGGCTCGCCCGCGCCGACCGCCGCGCGCGACGTGTTCTTGCGGACCAGCAGCAGGGTGACCACCGCGCCGAGCAGGGAGGCACAGCCACAGATCACCACGCCGAGGGCCATACCGTGACCCAGGGCGGTCTGGGCCGCAGCCCTGGCGCTGTCGCTGCCCGCGTTGACGACGGCGAGCGGACCGGCCGCGTGCTCCATGCCGGCGTCCTTGCCGCTGAGCTTGCCCACCAGCGCGGAGGAGGCTGCACTCATCGCGATCGTGCTGATCACCGCCGGGCCGAGGCCCTGGCCGAACTCGCGCACCAGGCTGGTGGCGCCGCTGGCCATGCCGGTCATCTCGATCGGCACCGCGTTCACGGCGGCCGAGGTGAGCGAGGAGACCACGCAGATGAAACCGACGCCGAGCAGCAGCACCGGGCCGATGAACGCGGCCAGCGACGTCGTGGTGATGGGCAGCGCGGCGATCCAGAACTGACCGGCGGCCATCGGCAGCAGACCACCCATCAGTAGCCAGCGCGGCTCCACGCGGGTGAGCATCTTGCTCAGCACGGGGGCCAGGAGGAGCGGGATCAGCTGCAGGATCACGAACGGCATGCCGGCGCGCAGGGCGCTGAGGTGCATCACCGCGCCGAGCCGGATCGAGACGCAGTACGCAGTGCCGATGAAGCCGAACATTCCGGTCAGGGCAACGACCGCGGCAGCGGCGAACGAAGGGATCCTCAGCAGGTCCAGGTTGAACATCGGCGACGCGGCGCGCTTCTCGGCGACGACGAAGCCGATCAGGGCCAACGCGGCCAGCGACAGCGCGCCGACGATCGCCGGGCTGCTCCAGCCGCGGTCGCCGCCCTCGATGATGCCCCACAGCAGCGCGGTCAGGCCGACGGCGACGGTGATCTGGCCGGGCCAGTCCAGGGCGCGGCCCTCGGGGGCCTTGGAGTCGGTGACCAGGATCCAGGAGGAGATGCCGACCGCCAGGCCGAGGACGACCGGCGGTACGAAGGCCCAGCGGAAGTCGGCGACCGTGGCGAGGACGCCGGAGGACAGCGGGCCGATGGCCGAGGCGAGGGAGATGCTCAGCGCCCAGGTGGACACGGCCTTCGCACGGTCCTTCTCCTCGGGGGTGGCGGCCGCGATCACGGCGAGGGAGCTGGGGAAGAGCGCGGCGGCGCCGACGCCGGCCAGGGCCTGGCCGATCCACAGCATCGTGATGTTCTGGGAGGTGGCGTTCAGCAGCTCACCGATGGCCAGGACGAATCCGCCGAGGACCAACAGCCGCTTTCGGCCGAAGAGGTCGCCCACCACGCCGAAATTCAGCTCGAGAATCGCGGTGGGAAGAATGAAGGCGGAGGTCACCCAGGCCACTTGGGAACCCGAGGCGCCAAATGCGGCCTGGATTTCACCGTTGATGGGTGAGGGCACCGTAATACACATCTGTGCCGCCGCCACGGCGAGGCAACAGGCTATGAGCGTTCCGAGGTCGAGTCTTTTCAGGGAAGTCGATTGCGTCATCGTGCGTGCCCTCACTCTGGCTTCCGGTCGGCGTGCTGCTCGACGTTTTTTCTATGAGTTCGATGAGATTTCCCTCGGGGTCACTGACCCAGGCCATGCGCACGCCGGGTTCCGGTGAGGGCCCGGGCTTCATGACCTCGCCCGCTCCGTGGGCCACGAGGGCCGCGTACACGGGGTCGAGTTCGGGGGTGGTGACCGCGAAGTGCCCGTAGCCCTCGGTGAGGGCGGCGGTCAGCGGGTCCGGCGCCCGCAGTCCGGCGGCGGAGCCGGGTCTGGCGAGGAGTTCCACGCGCCAGCCGTGCGGGTGCTCCAGGACGACGCCGCTCAGGCCGGGCCCGTCGAGGTGGAACTCGAAGACGGTCCGCAGGCCGAACGCGCCCTGGTACCAGGCGGTCTGGGCGGCGAGGTCGCGTACGTTGACGCCGACATGGTCGAGTCGCGTGGTCACGGCGGCTCAGCCCGCCATCGCGCTGTCGCCGCCGTCGACCATGAGGTTGGCGCCGTTGACGAACGCCGCCTCGTCCGAGCACAGGAAGGCGGCGGCGCGCGCGATGTCCTCCGGCTCGCCCACCCGGCCGACCGGGATCCGCGCCTCCAGCTGGGCCTTCGGACCGTTCGGGTCGTCCAGGAAGGGCGCGGTGGCGGAGGTGCGGGTCATGCCGGGGGCGATGGTGTTGACCCGGATGCGGTGCGGGGCGCCGGCCGCGCACAGGTGCTTGCTCATCGCCAGGACCCCGCCCTTGGCGGCGCCGTGCGGCACCATCGGCATGAACGGGGCGCCACGTACGGCGGCCACGGAGGCGACGTTGAGGACGGCGCCGCCGCCCCGCGCGATCAGGTGCGGCCAGGCGGCCTGCGTACAGAAGTACGGGATGTCGAGCTCGTTCTTGATGGTGAAGTACCAGTCCTCGGCCGGCATGGTCTCGAACGGCCCGTTCCGCAGCGCGGAGGCGTTGTTGTAGAGGATGTCGATCCCGCCGAAGGCGGCGATACCGGCCTCGATCCACTCCCGGGCGCCGGTCTCGGTGGACAGGTCCACGGGTGCGAGGGAGCGCATGACTCCCCCGGCCTTTTCCACGAGTTCGACGGTTTCCGCCGCACTGTCCTCGTCGATGTCACAGCCGAATACAATTGCGCCCTCAGCCGCGAATACCTGGGCCGCGGCCCTTCCGATTCCGGCTCCTGTGCCACTGATGAAGGCGATTTTCCCGGCCAGTCGACCCATGATTGCTGCAGTCCCTTGTCCCATGCCGCCGAAGTGCGGTGGTGGCAGCGTAGGGAGGGCCTTTGGTCAGAACAAGAAATGCGTCGCCGAAGGGCCATCGGGCGTTCGTATGGCTGGTATGGCCGGTCTGCCGCTCAGGCGCGCAGGCGCGCGGGCTCAAGGAGACGGGCTCGGTACTGACCACGACCGACCCCGCCGACCACACCTACGCCTGCCGATGAGGCGTAGGTCACAGCCACGACCGCCCGCAGGGTGGTACATTGCAGTCAGCACTTGTGTACGCCCTGTTGTGGGCGCCGGTGCCGTTTCTCTCCACTTCGCTGGTCCGCCCCGCCGGTTCCCGGTCGGCGCGACAGCTTCCCAGCATCACCTCGTGAGCAGATCGGTTCTGCTGTCGCAGGCGCTCTCGCCCTACCCGAGGTGCTGTTCCCGCCGCCCGGAGACGCGCACGACCGCCTCCCCCCTCGCGGCCCTTCCCCTTCCTTCCGCATGTCTCATGCCTGCCGTCCTCGAAAGGACCGCCTCTCATGACCACCACACTCGAACACCCTCCTCTCCAGCAGCAGGCCCCCGCCGCCCGGACCGTCACCGGTGTCCTCGACATCGACGCGGGCGGGAAGGGGTACCTGCGCGCCGCGAACTGCCTGCCCAAGTCCGACGACGCCCAGGTCTCCCCCGCACTGATCCGCCGGCACGGCCTGCGCAAGGGCGACCTCGTCGAAGGCGTGCGCGGCGACCGGCGCGCACTGACCGAGGTCGAGCGCGTCAACGGCCGTACGCCCGAAGAGCTGCGCGGCCGACGGAGCTTCCACGACCTCACACCGCTGCACCCGCGCGAGCGGTTCCGGCTGGAACACCCCGCTTCCGGGCTCACCGGCCGGGTCGCCGACCTGATCACCCCCGTCGGCAAGGGCCAGCGCGGGCTCATCGTGGCCCCGCCCAAGACCGGCAAGACCGTGCTGCTCCAGCAGATCGCCGCCGCCGTCGCCGGAAACCATCCGGAGTGCCGCCTGATGGTGGTGCTGCTCGACGAGCGCCCCGAGGAAGTCACCGACATGCGGCGCTCCGTGCGCGGCGAGGTGTACGCCTCGACCTTCGACCGGACGCCCAAGCAGCACATCGCTCTCGCCGAGCTCGTCGTCGAGCGGGCCAAGCGGCTCGTCGAGGCCGGCGAGGACGTCGTCATCCTCCTCGACTCACTGACCCGTCTGTGCCGGGCGCACAACAACGCCGCCTCCGCCGGCGGCCGCACCCTCAGCGGCGGCGTCGACGCGGCCGCGCTGCACGGCCCCAAGCGGCTCTTCGGCGCCGCCCGCCTGGCCGAGGAGGGCGGCTCGCTCACCATCCTCGCCACGGCGTTGGTAGAGACCGGCTCCCGCGCCGACGACCTCTTCTTCGAGGAACTCAAGAGCACGGGCAACATGGAAATCCGCCTGGACCGCGAACTCGCGAACCGCCGCCTGTTCCCGGCCGTCGACATCAACCCCTCCGGCACCCGCCGCGAGGAACTCCTCCTCTCCCCGGCCGAGTTGACGACCACACGCGGCCTGCGCCGGGCCCTGCAGACCCGCGATGGCCACACGAACCTGGAGACCCTCCTGGAACACCTGCGCGCGACCCCCGACAACGCCACGTTCCTGCGGCGGATCCAGCCGACGCTGCCCACCGGCTGAGGCACCGGCACAGGGCGGCTCGGCCGTCGCTCCGCCACCCCCGCGTGCGGCATCCGGGTGCTCGCGCACCGCGTTCGGCCCTGGCAGCGCGCTCCCGGGCCGGTCCGTTCCTACGTTTGCGGTATGACAATCGGATTCTCATCCCGGACTGCCCTGTCGACCTGCGCGCTCTGTGTGGCGGGCGTCATCGCCCTCACGCCCGTCGCGGCGGCCGCCGAGGCCGGAGCGGACCCCGGGGCGCCGGAGCCGTCGCGGGCGGCGACGGTGCGGCCGGATCCGCTTCAACGGTCCGGCACGCAGGTCCGGCCCCGCACTGGGGCGCCCGAGGTCCCGGACGTCTCTGCGCTGTCCTGGGTGGTGGCCGACGCCCGCAGCGGCGCGGTGCTCGCCGCGCACGACGCGCACCGCAGACTGCCACCCGCCAGCACCCTGAAGACCCTGTTCGCCCTGACGGTGCTGCCGATCCTGCCCGCGGGGATCCGGCACACGGTGAAGGGGGAGGATCTGGCGGACATCGGACCGGGCAGCAGCCTGGTCGGGGTCGACGAAGGACATACGTACCAGGTCGCCGACCTGTGGCACGGCGTGTTCCTCAACTCCGGCAACGACGCCGTGCACGTACTGGCCGCGCTCAGCGGAGGCTGGCACACCACGGCCACCCTGATGCAGGCCAAGGCCCGTGCCCTCGGCGCCCGCGACACACATGTCGTCTCCCCCGACGGCTACGACGCCCCGGGCCAGGTGTCGTCCGCGTACGACCTGGCCGTCTTCGGGCGGGCAGGGCTGCGCAACGCGGAGTTCGCGCGGTACTGCCGCACGGTCGAGGCCAGGTTCCCGGCCGGCGACGGCTGGTCGTACGGGATCGAGAACACCAACCGGCTGCTGACCGGCGAGGACGGCGTGGAGCCTTACCCGGGACTGATCGGCGTCAAGAATGGCTACACCAGCAACGCCGGCAACACGCTCGTCGCCGCGGCGAAAAGGGGCGGGCGCACCCTGGTCGTCACGGTGATGAACCCTCAGGCCGACGGCGGCCTCACCGTGTACGAGGAGGCGCGCGAGCTGCTCGACTGGGGGTTCGCGGCGGCCGGGCGGGTCGATCCCGTGGGGGCGCTGGACGCGCTGCGGGCCAAGCCGCAGGCCGGCCCCGTCGCGCTGCCGGTCGCGGCGGCCGTCGCTCCCGAGGGCGGGCCGGGCTGGCCGGAGACCTGGGCGATCTCGGGAGCCGCGGGCCTCGGCGCGGGGGCGGTGGCACTGGCGCTGCGGTCCAAGGGCGCCCGTACGTCGCGGGTCTGACCGGCCGGCAGCCACAGCAGCAGGCCCAGCGTGATCCACGCGTAGGCGTTGCTGCCGAGGAAGCCGTCCACGCCGGAGGAGTCGTCGAACCAGAGCCACACCACGCTGCTGCACAACACCGCGTACAGGGCGCCCGCGACGCGCGGGTGCCCTGTACGGATGAGGACCGCGAAGGACGGCAGCAGCCACACCAGGTGGTGCACCCAGGTGATCGGGCTGACCAGACAGGCCGTCAGTCCGGTGAGCGCGAAGGCCGCCTGCCAGTCGCCCGCCGCCACCGCCCGGCGGGACCGGAACACCCACACGCCCAGGACGAGCAGGACCGCGGCCTCCCAGACCACGCGGTCCTGCACACCCACGCGGGCGAGAATCCCCTGCAAAGACTGGTTCGAGACGTAGTCGAGACGGCCCACCCGCGTCGTGTCCCACATCGCCCGGGTCCAGTAGAAGCGCGAGGCGTCCGGGGCCACCCGGGCGGCCAGTGCCGTCGCCGTGGCCGCGACCGCCGTCGCCACCGCCGCGGCACGCCACCGGCGGGCCACCAGCAGCAGGCCGATGAACAGCGCGGGCGTCAGCTTGACGGCCGCCGCGAGGCCGATCCCCACACCCGCCCAGCGGCCCCGCCCGGTGGCCAGCAGCCAACCGTCGGCGAGGACGAGGGCCAGCAGGAGCAGGTTCACCTGGCCAAAACTGAAGGTGTCGCGCAGTGGTTCGAACAGGGCCAGCGCGCAGAGGGCGAGGGCGCAGCCGTACCAGCCGTGGCGGCGCCACGCACGACCGGTGAGCATGCGCAGCGTCACCGCCAGCGCCAGCAGGTTCAGCAGCAGGGCGACAGCGATCGCGGTGTGCAGGCTGAACAGGGTCATCGGCAGCATCGCGACGGCCGCGAACGGCGGGTAGGTGAAGCCGTACGTCGTGCCGGGCACCTGGTAGTCGTAGAGCCGGCCGCCGTGGTGCACCCAGGTGTCGACGGCGCCGTAGTAGACGCGCAGGTCGAACCAGCCGCGCAGCAGCGGGACCGTCGCGGTGAAGACGGTCACGGCGGTGGCGAGGGCCAGGACCAGGAGGAGCCGGGCGGTGTCGGTGCGGGGCGCTCTCATGCCGTCCGTCCGAGGGCCGGTGCGTGCGCCGCCTGGTGCGCCTGCCACAGCACGACCACCGCGAGTGCGCCGCCGGAGACGGCCAGCACCAGCTGCCCGGTGTCCGCCGGGCCGCCGCTGGGCAGCACGGCGAGTGCCAGCACCGCCGTCACGGCCGCCACCCGGTGCCGTACCGAGGTGCTGGGCGCGGCGGCGGCTATCAGGAACAGACCCCACAGGGCGTACCAGGGACGGATCGCCGGGCCGCAGGCGGCCACGGCGGCCAGGCTCAGGCCGAGCGCGTACACGGGGTGCGGGCGCAGCCGCCACCATATGGCGAGGACGACGACCCCGGTCAGCGCGAGGCCGAACGCGTGCCAGGCAGGCACGGCCAGGGGCGCCAGGTCGCTGCCGAGCCGCTTCAGCAGGGCGCCGGTGGCGCTGCCGAGCAGGCTGGTCAGCGCCCAGTTGTGCGAGGAGACCGGGGTGTCCAGGGCGCCTGTCCAGCCGTATCCCGTGCCCGCGACGGCCGTCGCGGCGACCGTGGTGGCGCCGGAGACGGCCGTCGTCGTCAGGACGGCGCGTGCCGGACGGCGGCCCGCCCTGATCTGGAGGACGACCACCACGGCGAGTCCGAGCACCGCGGGCGCCTTGACCAGGGCCGCGAGGGTGATCAGGACGGTGCCCAGGAGCGGCCGCCCGCCGAGCGCCGCGACCAGGCCGAGGCCCAGCAGACCGAGCATGATCGCGTCGTTGTGGGCGCCCGCGACCAGGTGCAGCAGTACGAGCGGGTTGAGGGCGCCCAGCCACAGGGCGGCGGCCGGATCGGCGCCGCTGTGGCGGGCGAGGCGGGGCAGCGCGGCCGCCATCAGGGCCACGCCGAACAGGGCGACCAGCCGCATGCCCAGGAGCCCGGCGGGGAGTTGGCCCCGGGTGAGGCCGGACAGCACGGAGGCTACGCCGAGGAACACCGGGCCGTAGGGGGCCGCGGTGTGCCGCCACAACGGGGCGACCTCGTCCGCGAGCGGACCGCCGAGCTGGGCGGGCCCGTGCGCGTAGACGTCCATGTGGGCGTCCACCATGGCCCCTTGGGCCAGGTAGCTGTAGACGTCCCGGCTGAACAGCGGCGGCGCGATCAGCAGCGGGGCCGCCCAGACCGCGAGGACCAGCAGCAGGGTGCGGGGGGTCGGCGGATCGGCGCTGCGGACGAGACGCCCGAGCAGCACCCAGGCCGCTATCAGCAGCACGACGCCGAAGTACACGCCGACCAGACCGAGGGCCGCCTGGGCCGAGGACGGGGCGGGCAGTTCCCGGGCCGGCAGGGCGCCGGCTGTCTCACCGCCCAGCGCCAGGACGGCGGTACCTGCCAGGCCCAGAGCCTGGCAGCGGCGGAGATCGACGGGGAAAGCCTTGGCCAACACTCGGTCAGCGTGTCAACGCCGAATGGCCGGAAGGCGACGCACCGCCTTCCGTGCGGCGGCCTGCGTGTGACCGCCGGGTGCGCGTGCCCTCGGTGCCGTCGGACGTACCGGGAGCCGGGTAGGGGCCCGGCCGATTCGAGGCCGGGCCGGTCGCCCGCAGCCAGGAGCCGCGCACGGCGGTGCCGGAAGCGCGAGCCGGTCGTCGGGCGAACCGTCCGGTCATGCCCGCGTCGCAGCCACCGAGTTGAGTATCCGTACTCAGGACGCCGTGCCGCGCCGGAAGCACGCTGGTGCCATGACGACGGCACCCGAACCACCCACCCCGCGACGCGACCACCTGCATCCGGTGGCGGACGTGTTCCTCGCCCTCGTGCTGCTCGCCGTGGACGCCGTGGCGGCACTTTTGGCGTCCCTCGCCGGCATGGAGGCGGCCGGGTACGCGTTCTTCGACACCGGCGCCGACAACTCCGATGTCAGCATGACCAGGTCCGGCGTGTACGTCGCCGCCGTGGGCGTCGTCGTGCTGGCAACGGCGGTGGCGGCGGGCAGAGGGCGGGCGTACTTCACCGCCTTCGGTCAGATCCTCGCCGGTCTGGCCCTCCTCCTCGTCGCGGCGGTCGCTCTGACCGGAAGCCAGGGCTCCTGAGTCAGAAGACCGACAGTCCGGTCAGCGTCGTGAAGCGGTCCAGGGCCGCGACGCCCGCCACCGAGTTGCCTCGGTCGTCCAGGCCCGGACTCCACACGCACAGCGTGCACCGGCCCGGCACGACGGCGATGATCCCGCCGCCGACCCCGCTCTTGCCGGGCAGGCCCACACGGTAGGCGAAGTCGCCCGCCGCGTCGTAGGTGCCACAGGTCAGCATCACCGCGTTTACCTGTTTCGCCTGGCTGCGGGTGAGCAGCCGGGTGCCGTCGGCTCGGATGCCGTGGCGGGCCAGGAAGCCGGTGGCGAGGGCCAGGTCGGCGCAGGAGGCCGTGACGGAGCACTGGCGGAAGTACTGGTCCAGCAGGACCGGCACAGGGTTGTCGATGTTGCCGTAGGACGCCATGAAGTGCGCGAGGGCCGCGTTGCGGTCGCCGTGGGTGGACTCGGAGGCGGCGACCTCCTCGTCGAAGTCGAGGGCCGGGTTGCCGCTCTCGGCGCGCAGGAAGGCGAGCAGTTCTCCCGCCGCGTCGCCGGTACGGGTGTGCAGGCGGTCGGTGACGACGAGCGCGCCGGCGTTGATGAACGGGTTGCGCGGGATGCCGTGCTCGTACTCCAGCTGCACCAGGGAGTTGAACGGGTTGCCGGAGGGCTCGCGGCCCACGTGCTCCCACAGCGCGTCGCCCTCGCGGGCCAGGTCGAGGGCGAGGGTGAAGACCTTGGTGACGGACTGCGTGGAGAACGGCCGGCGCCAGTCCCCCACGCCGTACACCGTGCCGTCCAGCTCCGCGACGGCCATGCCGAAGCTGCGCGGGTCGCGGGCGGCGAGCGCCGGGATGTAGTCGGCGGGCCGGCCGCTGCCGGGGGTCCGTCCGATCTCGTCGGCGATGCGCTCCAGGACCGGCTGGAACGTGAGGGACGACGTTGTCATGATCACTATTCTGCCTCCGGGCCGGTCCTGGTGCGTCCCCGCTGGTCAGGCCAGGGGTGCGCCGCTGCCCGCGACGACCTCGGGCCGGAGCAGCGCGGCGAGCCGCTCGGCAGGCAGCAGGCCCTTCTCCAGGACGAGTTCGGCGACTCCGCGGCCGCTGGCGAGGGCCTCCTTGGCGATGTCGGTGGCGGCCGTGTACCCGATGTGCGGGTTGAGGGCGGTGACCAGCCCGATGGAGTTCTCGACGGTCGCCCTCAGCACCTCCGTGTTGGCGGTGATGCCGACCACGCAGCGCTCGGCGAGGGTCAGGCAGGCGGTCCGCAGGTGGGTGATGCTCTCGGACAGGGAGTGCAGGATGATCGGCTCGAAGGCGTTGAGCTGGAGCTGTCCGGCCTCGGCGGCCATGGTGATGGTGACGTCGTTGCCGATCACCTCGAAGGCGACCTGGTTGACGACCTCGGGGATCACCGGGTTGACCTTGCCGGGCATGATGCTCGAACCGGCCTGCACCGGCGGCAGGTTGATCTCGCCGAGGCCCGCGCGCGGCCCGGAGGACAGCAGGCGCAGGTCGTTGCAGCTCTTGGAGAGCTTGACGGCGATCCGCTTGAGCACGCCGGACATCTGCACGAACGCGCCGCAGTCCTGGGTGGCCTCGACGAGGTTGGCGGCGGTGACCAGCGGCAGTCCGGTGATCTCGGCAAGGTGTCGGCGGGCCGACTCGGCATATCCGGCGGGGGCGTTGAGGCCCGTGCCGATCGCGGTGGCGCCCAGGTTGATCTCGTGGATCAGCTCGACGGCCTCCGCGAGGCGGCTGCGGTCCTCGTCCAGCATGACGGCGAACGTCGAGAACTCCTGGCCGAGCGTCATCGGCACGGCGTCCTGGAGCTGCGTACGGCCCATCTTCAGTACGTCGCGGAACTCGACGGCCTTGCGGGCGAAGGCGTCCTGGAGTACCGCCATGGCCTTGAGCAGGCCGCGCACCGCGAACACCGTCGCGACCTTGACAGCGGTCGGGTAGACGTCGTTGGTGGACTGGCCGAGGTTGACGTCCTCGTTGGGGTGCAGGTGCGCGTACTGGCCCTTCTCGTGGCCCAGCAGCTCCAGCGCCCGGTTGGCGACGACCTCGTTGGCGTTCATGTTGGTCGAGGTGCCCGCGCCGCCCTGGATCACGTCCACGACGAACTGGTCGTGCAGCTCGCCGTCGCGGATCTCGCGGCAGGCGGCGACGATGGCGGCGGCCTTCCCGGGCTCCAGCAGCCCGAGTTCCTCGTTGGCGAGGGCGGCGGCCTCCTTGACGGCGGCGAGGGCGTCGATCAGGTGCGGGTAGGCGGAGATCGCGGTGCCGGTGATGGGGAAGTTCTCCGTGGCGCGCAGGGTGTGGATGCCCCAGTACGCCTCGGCGGGGACGTCACGGTCGCCGAGCAGGTCGTGCTCGCTGCGGGTGGCTGCGGCGGTCATGGCTGTGCGGGCCTTCTCTCAGACGTGGGTGTGCGAGGGCTGCGTGAGCGGATCGAGAGCACGCACCGGCCGGACGCTGCCGACCGGCCGACCGCCCCCGAGCAGCGGCTCGCCGGCAAACTCGGCGAGAACCGCCGGGCCGACACCGGCCCGGGCCAGGGCCGCCGCGGCGACCGGGACGCGCGCCCGGTTCGCGCCGTCGGCGATCTTCACGGCGATGGCTCGGCCGTCGGGCAGGGCGGCGACCTGGACGCCCTCGAAACCGTCCTTGGCGAGCAGACCGGGCACGGCCCGCATCAGCGCGGCCACGTCACGGCCGGAGCCGGAGGCCATCTCGGCGTGCTCGCGCATCGCGTCGGCCACGCGTGCCTCCGGGGTGCCGGGGGCGGCGGTGGTGATACGGGCGGCGGCACGGGCGAGGCCGTGCAGGGAGACGGCGAACAGCGGGGCGCCGCAGCCGTCGACGGTCACCTGGGCGACGTGCTGCCCGGTGAGGTCCTCGACGATCTCCGCGATGGCCGTCTGGAGCGGGTGGTCGGGGTCGAGGTAGTTCTCCAGGGGCCAGCCGTTGAGCTTGCAGGTGTACAGCATGGCCGCGTGCTTGCCGGAGCAGTTCTGGGCGAGTCGGGAGGGCAAACGGCCGTCCCGCACCCAGGCGTCCCGGACGACCGGGTCGAACGGCAGGTCGGGGACGTTGCGCAGGTCGTCCTCGGTGACGCCGGCGAGCTCGAGGATCCGCCGGGTACCGGCGAGGTGGTGCTCCTCACCGGAGTGGCTGGCGGCGGTGAGGGAGAGCAGGTCGCCGTCGAGCGGGAGCCCGGCCCGCACCATGGCGACGGCCTGGACGGGCTTGAGCGCCGAGCGCGGGTAGAAGGCGGCCTCGATGTCGCCGAGCTGGAAGTGGACCTCGCCGTCGGCGCCGAGGACGACGACGGAACCGTAGTGGACGCCCTCGATCACCCCGCCGCGTATGAGGTGGGCGACGGGAGCGTGGAGGGGTTCACGGACCGCGGGTGCGTCCGCTAGGGAACTGCTGTACATCACTGCCTGGATCACTGGTGGGTGGGTGGGGACCGGCACGCGGGTCACGCGTCGGCCTTGGAGGAGATGCGCGCGATGCGGCCACGGACGGCGTACCAGCCCGCGACCAGCGCTGCGACGATCAGCGGCAGGCACAGCACGGTGGTGCGTCCGGCGCCGCCGTCGGCGTACATGAGGACCAGGACGGAGGCGAGGAAGGCCATCGTCACGAGTTCGGTCCAGGGGGAGCCCGGCAGTCGGTAGCCGGGGCGGGTCAGTTCGCCCTTCTGGGTCTTCCGCCAGAAGAGCAGGTGACAGAGCATGATCATGCCCCAGGTGGCGAGGATGCCGATCGCGGCGAAGTTCAGGACGATCTCGAACGCGTCGGCGGGGACCACGAAGTTGAGGCCGACGCCGAGGACGCAGATGCCGCTGGTGAGCAGGATGCCGCCGTAGGGGACCTGGCTGCGGCTCATCCTCGCCGTGAACTCGGGCGCGGAGCCGTTGACGGCCATGGAGCGCAGGATGCGGCCGGTGGAGTACAGGCCGGAGTTGAGCGAGGACATGGCCGCGGTGAGCACGACGAGGTTCATCACGCCGCCCGCCGCCGGGATGCCGACGTTGGACAGCACGGTGACGAAGGGGCTCTCGCCGCCGGTGTACGCGCTCCAGGGCAGCAGCATCGACAGCAGGACGACCGAGCCGACGTAGAACAGGCCCACCCGCCACATGATCGAGTTGATCGCCTTCGGCATGATCTTCTCGGGGTTCTCGGTCTCACCGGCCGCGACGCCGACCAGTTCGACGGAGGCGTACGCGAAGACGACGCCCTGGATGATCAGCAGCATGGGCAGCAGGCCGTTGGGGAAGATGCCGCCGTTGTCGGTGATCAGGGACGGGCCCGGGGTCGCGCCGTCCACCGGGTGCTGGGTGACCAGCAGGAAGATGCCGATACACATGAAGATCACCAGCGCGCTGACCTTGACGATGGCGAACCAGAACTCCAGTTCGCCGAAGATCTTCACCGAAATGAGGTTCACGGTGAGGACCACGGCCAGGGCTATCAGCGCGATCACCCACTGCGGGATGTCGGAGAACATGCCCCAGTAGTGCGTGTAGGTGGCCACCGCGGTGATGTCGGCGATACCGGTGGTCGCCCAGTTCAGGAAGTACATCCAGCCCGCGGTGTACGCGCCCTTCTCGCCGAGGAACTCCCGGGCGTACGACACGAAGGCGCCGGAGGACGGGCGGTACAGCACGAGTTCGCCGAGCGCGCGCACGACGAGGAAGGCGAAGACGCCGCAGACGGCGTACGCGATGAACAGGGACGGGCCGGCGTCGGCGAGACGGCCGCCGGCGCCGAGGAAGAGGCCGGTGCCGATGGCGCCGCCGATGGCGATCATGTTGACGTGGCGGGACTTGAGGGACTTGCTGTAGCCCTCGTCTCCGGCGTCGGTGTGTCCGGACGATGGGCGCGTCTCGTCTTTGAGGTGCTGCTCGCTCACGCCTCGGGTCCGCCTTCCGTGGGGATGTCCGCGCGCGCGGGGCGCACGATGTCGGTGAGGGTGGTCTCGACGCGGTCGAGGTGGTGGGACATGGCCTCCACCGCGTCGTGTTCGGAACCGTCGATCAGCGCCTCGACGATGGCCCGGTGCTCACGGTTGGACTGCTCACGCCGGCCGCCCAGCTCGTTGAGGAACGCCGACTGACGCGCCAGTGCGTCGCGGATCTCCTCGATGACCCGGCGGAAGACCGGGTTCTGGGCGGCCTCGGCCACGGCGAGGTGGAAGAGGGTGTCCATCGCGACCCACGCGGTGGTGTCCGTCTCCCGCTCCATGCGGTCCAGCAGGTAGGCGAGGTGGTCGAGGTTCTCCGAGGTGCGGCGCAACGCCGCGTACCCGGCGACCGGGATCTCCACGTGCCGGCGCACCTCCAGCAGGTCGCTGGCCGCGTAGTCGCCGAAGGTGGGGTCCTCCACGGCGTTCGCGACCACGAAGGTGCCCTTGCCGGTCCTGGAGACCGTCAGGCCCATCGTCTGCAGGGCACGCAGGGCCTCGCGCAGGACGGGCCGGGAGACCTCGAGGGTGCGGCAGAGCTCCGCCTCGGAGGGGAGCTTGTCGCCGATCGCGTACTCGCCGCGCTCGATGGCGCCGCGGAGGTGGCCGAGCACCGCTTCCATGGCGCTGACGCGCCGCGGTATCGAACCACCTGTCTGGCTGTCTGACAGGTTCACGGGAGTGATACTCCGGGTGACGACAGGGAGCTGTCAAGGGCGGTGAAAAAAGAAATTCACGGGGCGTGAAGCCTGAAAACCTGCTTCACACCCCGCACCGTGCCAACGTGGCTCAGCTGTCGAGGACACCCGTGGCGAGCAGGCCGAAGAGCCCCACGCCGACGACGATCCGGTAGATCACGAAGGCGTTGAAGGAGTGCTTGGCGACGAACTTCAGCAGCCAGGCGATGGAGCCGTAGGCGACCACGAAGGAGACGAGCGTGCCGACGGCCAGCGGGGCCGCGCCCACGCCCGTGCCCAGGGCGTCCTTCAGTTCGTACAGGCCGGCGCCGGTGAGCGCGGGGATGCCGAGGAAGAACGACAGGCGGGTGGCGGCCACCCGGTCCAGGTCGAGGATGAGCGCGGTGGACATCGTGGCGCCGGAGCGCGAGAAGCCGGGGAAGAGCAGCGCGAGGATCTGGGAGCTGCCGACCAGCATCGCGTCCTTGAACGAGGTGTCGTCCTCGCCGCGCTTGTGGCGGCCCATCTGGTCGGCCACCCACATCACGCCACTGCCGACGATCAGCGAGCCCGCGACCACCCACAGCGAGGCGAGCGGCCCCTCGATGAGCTTCTTGGCGGCCAGACCCACGGCGACGATCGGAATGGTGGCGTAGATGACCCACCAGGCGAACTTGTAGTCGTGGTGGTAGCGCTCCTCCCGGTTGGTCAGACCGCGGCCCCACGCGGAGACGATCCGCACGATGTCCTTGAAGAAGTACACGAGCACGGCGGCGATCGCGCCGACCTGGATGACGGCCGAGAACCCGACGACGGCGTTGTCGTCGACGGGGATGCCCATCAGCCCCTCGGTGATCTTCAGGTGGCCGGTGGAGGAGACGGGGAGGAACTCGGTCACTCCCTCGACGGCTCCTAGGACGACGGCTTGGCCGACGGAGATGGCACTCATGGAATCCAGTTCTGAAAAGTTGGTCGACAGTGCTGTAGACAGTCTTACTACGTGTGCGGATGTCGTCCGACCGTTCCGACCGCCTACGACCACAAAGCTTGGGCAATCCACACCCCGGCGAATGCCGCGCCGAGGCCCGCCGCCACGCTCGTGACGACGTTGGCGGCAGCGTAGAGGCCCGCGCCGGTCTCGGTCAGCCGCAGTGTCTCGTACGAGAAGGTCGAGTACGTCGTCAGGGCCCCGCACAGGCCGGTGCCCAGCAGCAGCTGAAGGTGGGACCCCGCGGCGCCGGCCGCCACCGCGCCGGTCAGGAGGCCCAGGATCAGACAGCCGGTGACGTTGACCACGAAGGTGCCCCAGGGGAAGACCGAGTCGTGCCGGGACTGCACCGCCCGGTCGGTCAGATAGCGCAGCGGGGCACCCACCATGCCTCCGATGACGACCAGCACCCAGTTCACAACGACTTCTTACTCTTCGCGCCCGTTTTGCCGGACTTCTCGTCGCGTCCGACGTACCTGATCACTTCGCAGTGGACGATCTCCGTGTAGAGGGGCTTGTGGTGCCACATGTCGTTCTCGCCGACGAAGAGGGTCACGCGCAGGGCGCTGCCGGTCAGCCTCGTCATCGCTGCCTCCAGGTCAGGACGCGGCGGGTCGCCGTCGCGGCGAGCCATACCGCCAAGAGCGCCGCGAACAGGGTCGCGGCGAGATAGGCAAGCGCCGCGCCCGGGTGGCCCGCGTCGAGCAGCTTCTGGATGTCGACGGCATACGTCGAGAAAGTGGTGAAGCCGCCGAGCACGCCGGTGCCGAAGAACGGGCGCACCAGCCGGTGAGCGGTCCACGCCTCCGTGACGAGCACCAGGAACACGCCGATCACCGCGCAGCCGGTGACGTTGACCCAGAAGGTCGTCCAGGGGAAGCCGCCGGTCCGGGCGGGCCACCACAGCGAGGCCGCGTACCGGGCCGTGGCACCGAGAGCGCCGCCGAGGGCAACCACCGCGACCACGGGGAACTGCCCGCGCCGGACGGGCTGCCGTGGCACGGGCCTGCGGATGCTCTCGACTTCCGGGCCTGTCATGTCGTACGTCTCCTGCCTGGGCCCCTTACCGCACCACAAGCGGTGATCATGACCGGTCAACAGGGTAACGCCCGGCTCACTCGGGGGCGGGCGCCTCGCACACCGCGACGCCCCGCTCCCACAGACTCCCGAGGATCAGATGACCACCGGACTCGCACACGCTGGTGACCATGCGGAACCCGGAGTGGTGGCGGGCGAGGTGGTGCAGCACCCGGCCGTCGTCGTCCACGGCGAGGACGCCCGCCGTCCCGGTCGGGCGGAAGGGGACGCGTACGGCCACGCCGGCCGCGGCGTGGCGTACGGCCGGTGCGGCGCGGTGGAGGAGGTCCAGCGGGGGGACGCGCGGGCCCGCCAGCGCGACCCAGATCGGACCGTCGGGTCCGCCGCGCCAGATGTTGTCGGGCATGCCCGGCAGGTTCTCCGCGAAGGGCTCGGCGCGGCCGGCCTTCGGTCCGGTGAGCCAGTAGCGGGTGAGCCGGCCTGCCCCGGTCTCGGCGATCACCAGGAAGGTGCCGTCGGCGCCGGAGGCGAGTCCGTTGGCGAACTGCAGCCCCTCCAGCAGCACTTCGGGCGTCTCGCTGCCGGGGGCGAGGCGCAGCAGCCGTCCCGTGCCGGTGTGTTCGACCAGGTCACCGATCCACTGACGGAGGGAATAGCGGCGGCTGGAGACGGTGAAGTAGACGGCGCCGTCGGGCACGGCGACGACATTGCTGCAGAACCGCAGCCGCTCCCCCGCCACCGAGTCCGCGAGGATGCGTACGGCGCCGTCGTCGAGGTCGATGCGCAGCAGTCCGCGTTCCGCGTCGCAGACCAGCAGGGAGCCGTCCGGCAGGAGTTCGAGGCCGAGAGGCCGGCCGCCGGTCTCGGCGAGCACCTCGACGCGGGCCGGTGCGGGGCCGGTCAGCCCGTCTAGGCGCAGGATGCGGCCGTCCTCCACGCCGGTCAGGACACGGCCGCGGGTGTCGGCGACGACGTCCTCCGGGCCGTGGCCGCCGAGGGCGACGTAACGGATCGGGACGAGTGGCGTGGGACGGTCCATGGGCGCTTGTCCTTCGTGCTCGTGACCGGCGGTGACCGACCTTCTACCACCCTTTCTCAAACAGGCGCGCCACCTCCGCGATCCGCACCTCGTCGCGCCGGTAGTAGGTGCGGCGCCGTATGCGCTTGGTGCGCAGCAGGCCGATGCCGGCCAGGAGGCCCAGGTGGGTGTCGGCGACCGAGCGACGTACGCCGAGCTTCGCGGCGACGGTTGCGGCGCTGACGCCGTCCTCGACGAGGTCGGCGTGTCGCTGCGGTGGAAAGTGCGCGGCGGGATCCTTGAGCCACTCCAGGATGTCCAGACGCCTGTCACCGACCGGAGCCCTCAGCATCTCGTCTCCTCCGTCCGAGCCTCCTCGTACCGAGTCTTCCCACTGTTGCGCAGTCCGGACCGCTCCGTCCGGAACTCGGCCCCCGTTGACCGATATCGAACTCCCTTACGAGGCAGAGGAGTTCGCCTGGGACCGGTGACGACACGCAGCGGGGCCCGGCCGCACCCACACGGCCGGGCCCCTCGTCACGCACTCAGCGGTGGCTGAACCACGACATCGACGAGAGCGCCGTGTCGTCGTAGCCGAACAGGGCCTGGTTCTCCCAGCCGTTGCCGGAGGTGGCGTCGGTCGGGTCCCAGCCGTTGCCGGTGACCGCGGTCCAGGTCGCCTCCCAGTAGAAGACGCCGAGGCCACGGCCGTTCGGGACGGCCTCCACGATGTTGGCCACGCTGTTCATCCAGGCCAGCTGGCCGGCCGCCGTCGCCGGGTAGCCGGAGACCAGCTCACCGGTGGTGTCGATCTGGTTGGTGAGCGAGTCGTCGCTGTCGAGACGGAACGGGTAGGCCGTCTCGGCGATGAAGACGGGCTTGCCGTAGCGCGAGGCGACGTCGTCGAGGGTGGTCTGCGCCGCGGCGAGCGTGCCGTGCCAGTAACCGTAGTACGACAGGCCGATCACGTCGTAGTTGATCCCGTACGTCTTCGCGTTGTCGAACCACCAGCGGACGGTGGCGTCGTCACCGGCGTTGGCCAGGTGCAGCGCGACCTGCGTGCTGGAGGAGACCGCCTTGGCCGCGCTGTAACCGGAGTTGATCAGGCCGGCGAGCTGCGACCAGTTGTCGGTCGAACCCTCGGACCACAGCATGCCACCGTTGATCTCATTGCCCACCTGGACCATGTCGGCCGTGGTGCCCTGCGCCTTCAACGCGTTCAACACATCGTACGTGTGGTTGTACACGTCGGTCTTCAGTTGACTGTACGAGTGCCCTGACCAGGCGGCCGGCTTGGTCTGCTTGCCCGGGTCTGCCCAGGTGTCCGAGTAGTGGAAGTCGACCAGCAGCTTCATGCCCTGCGCCTTGATGCGCTTGGCCATGGCCAGCACGCGCGTCTGGTTGTTGTAGCCGTCGGCCGGGTTCACCCAGACCTTCAGGCGCGCGTAGTTCATGCCGGCGGACTTCAGGATGGCGAGCGCGTCGCCGGTGGTGCCGGAGCTGGTCTTGTAGACCCCGCCGAGGGCCTCGCTCTTGGCGAGGGACGAGATGTCGGCACCCTTGATCGACAGACCGGTCGTGCCGGACGCGAAGGTCAGGTCGTCAACATTGATCCAGTTGCCCGCGTTCGCGTCACTGTTGATGCTGATCGTGCACTGGTTGTTCGTCACATTGATCGACGTGACGATACGGACCCAGCTGCTGGACGAGACCGGCAGATCGGTGCGCTGCTCGGAGCTTCCGCAGTTCTTCAGGGCTATGTACGCGGAGTTCTGGCCGCCGCCCGAACGGACCCAGGCGGTCAGGGTGTAGTTCCCGTTGGTGAGCCCGGAGAGGTACTGGTACGTCTCCACCTTGTAGGCGGCGGACGAGTACTGGCTGAGGCGGTAACTCCCGCTGTGACCACCGGCCTCGACGTACGAGGCACCGGTGTCGCCGTACTCGGACCACCCGCTGGGCGTGGCCACGCCCGAACCGTCGGTCTCGAAACCGCCGTTGGTGAGGGTGCTTGCCGCCTGTGCGCTCTGGGCGGGCAGCGCGGTGAGGGCGAGCCCGGCGAGGAGCGGTAGCAGCAGGGCCCTGATGGTGCGTCTGGGATGGAACATCTTCGTCCGTCGTCCCTTCGACGTGGTGGGGTTGAAGCGCCCCCGGGGGTGGTGCAACGGGGGTGGGGGCGCGAGCCCCTCCGCCCGCGGCTCGCGGCTCGCGCGGGCGGAGGGGAGTCGGCTCAGCCGTCGAGTCGTACGACCCGGACGGCTCCGGCCGGGACCGCGAGGCGGCCGGCGGCGCGTTCGCCCGTGAGCAGCTCGGTGCCGTGCGCCTCCAGCGGCACCTTGGCGTCCGTGGCGGTGTGGTTGATCGCGAACAGGTAGCTGCCCGACTCGCCGGTGCGGCGCACGACCTCGACGTCGTGGGGCAGTTCGGCGCGCGGGGCGATGCGCGCGTCCTCGGCGGCCCAGCCCAGCAGCGCGTCGAGGCCCTCGCGACCGAGGCGGGTGGAGACGTACCAGGCGGTGCCCTCGCCGAGGCGGTGCCTGGTGACGGCCGGGCGTCCGGCGGGCAGGCCGTCGGCGTACGTCAGCATCGTTTCGGCGCCGCGCGGCACCACGAACTCCGTCCAGACGTCGCCGCCGAGTTCGACGCCGTCGGGGCCGGTGACGCGCACCGACTCGCCGGACAGGAGGGGCGAGAACTCCTCCACGGTCAGGCCGAGGACGTCACGCAGCGCGCCCGGGTAGGCGCCCTCGTGGACCGCGTCGTGCTCGTCGACGATGCCGGAGAAGTACGACACGACGAGGGTGCCGCCGTTCTCGACGTACTCCTTGAGGTTGTTGCCGGCGGCCTCCGTCATCAGGTAGAGCGCGGGTACGACGACAAGGGGATACGCCGACAAGTCGGCTTCCGGGTGGGCGAAGTCGACCGTGAGGTGGCGGTCGTAGAGGGCCTCGTAGAAGGCGTCGGCGCGCTCGCGCGGGTCGTGGTCCTCGCTGGGGCGCCACTGGAGGTTCTGGGCCCACCAGGAGTGCCAGTCCCACAGGACGGCGACGTCGGCCCGGGTGCGGGTGCCGCGGATCTGGCTCAACGCGTCGAGGGAGGTGCCGAGTTCGACGACCTCGCGCCACACGCGCGTGTCGGTGCCGCCGTGCGGCAGCATCGCCGAGTGGAACTTCTCGGCGCCGCGCCGCGACTGCCGCCACTGGAAGAACATGGCGCCATCGGAGCCGCGTGCCACGTGGGCGAGGGAGTTGCGGGCCATCTGGCCGGGGGCCTTGGCGGGGTTGCGGGCCTGCCAGTTGACGCCCGAGGTGGAGTGCTCGAGGAGCAGCCAGGGGGCGCCGTCGGCGACGGAGCGGGTGAGGTCGGCGGCCATCGCGAGGTTGACGTGGGTGCGGCGGCCGTCGGTGATCAGGTAGTGGTCGTTGGAGACGATGTCGACCTCGCGGCCCCAGGCCCAGTAGTCGACCGAGTCGCACTGGCTGAGGGCCGTCATGAAGTTCGTGGTGACCGGCACGCCCGGCGCCAGGCGGTGCAGGATGTCCCGCTCCATGACGAAGTTCTCGCGCATCGTGGCGTCGGCGAAGCGCTTGTAGTCCAGCGCCTGGCCCGGGTTGCCGACCGTCGGGGCCTGGCGGGGCGGGCTGATGTCGTCGAAGCCGCTGTAGCGCTGGCCCCAGAAGGCGGTGCCCCATGCCTCGTTGACCGCGTCGACGGTCCCGTACGAGGTTGCCAGCCAGCGCCGGAAGTGCGCGGCGCAGGACTCGCAGTAGCAGGCCGAGACGGGGACGCCGTACTCGTTGTGCACGTGCCACATCGCCAGTGCCGGGTGGTTGCCGTAGCGCTCGGCGAGCCGGGTGGTGATGTTGGCGGCGGCGGCGCGGTAGTCGGCGTTGCTGTGGCAGATGGCGCCGCGCGAGCCGAACTCGTAGCGCGTGCCGTCGACCGCCACGGGCAGCGCGTCGGGGTGCGCGCGGTAGAACCAGACGGGCGGCACCACGGTCGGCGTGCCCAGGTCGGCACGTATGCCGTTCTCGTGCAGCAGGTCGAGGAGCCGGTCGAGCCAGCCGAAATCGTACGCCCCGGGTGAGGGCTCCAGGAGCGCCCAGGAGAAGATTCCGACGCTCACCATGGTGACGCCGGCCTCTCGCATGAGCCGGACGTCCTCCTGCCAGACGGATTCCGGCCACTGCTCCGGGTTGTAGTCCCCGCCGAAGGCGAGCCTGGTGAGGCCCCTGGGGGTGGTGTCCGGCATTGGGTCTCTCCCGCTTAATCGATCATTTGGGAACGTGCACACACACTGCTGGGCGGCGCGATCCCAACATAACCTCACAGCAACAACCATTGACAAGTGTCCGGGATGTTTCTCTACTGTGAACGCTCACAGAGCATGACAGGGCCTCGCGGCGTGCGGGGACCCAGGTCGTGTGAACGCTCACAGGAGCAGGCAGGCCTCCACATCAGGGTGGGGGCCTCAGGTCAGGGGAGAGATCCATGCCGAACACGAAGCGCCGTCGCCTCGTGGCAACCGCCGTCGCCGTCACCCTCGGCGCGACCGCCCTCGCCGCTTGCGGCTCGTCCGACGACGACAGCGACGCCGAATCGGGGCCGGTGTCGCTGACGTACTGGACCTGGACGCCCGGCATGGACAAGGTCGTCGACCTGTGGAACAAGGGCCAGGGCAAGAAGGACCAGATCAGCGTCACGGTGAAGAAGCAGGCGTCCGGCGACACGCTGGTCACCAAGATCCTCACCGCGCACAAGGCCAAGCAGGCGCCGGACCTGGTGCAGGCCGAGTACCAGGCGCTGCCGACGTTGGTCAGCAATGACGCGCTCGCCGACATATCGAAGAACGTGGGCGACGCCAAGAAGGAGTTCGCCGACGGCGTCTGGCAGCAGACCACGCTGGGCACGGACGCGGTCTACGCGGTCCCGCAGGACATCGGGCCGATGATGTTCTACTACCGCGAGGACCTGTTCAAGAAGTACAAGCTGACGGTTCCCACGACCTGGGAGCAGTTCGCCGAGACCGCGCGCAAGCTGAAGAAGGTGTCTCCCGACACGGATCTGACCACCTTCTCCGCCAATGACTCCGGTCTCTTCGCGGGCCTCGCCCAGCAGGCCGGCGCCAAGTGGTGGACGACCTCCGGCGACAAGTGGAAGGTCGGCATCAACGACACGGCGACCCAGAAGGTCGCCAAGTTCTGGGGCGGCCTCGTCAAGGAGGGCGTCATCGACAACCAGCCGATGTACACCCCGGCCTGGAACAAGGCGCTCGACACCGGCAAGCAGATCGCCTGGGTCAGCGCCGTGTGGGCGCCGGGCACGCTGGCCACGGCGGCGCCCGACACCAAGGGCAAGTGGGCCATGGCCCCGCTCCCCCAGTGGTCCGCGAGCGAGAACGTCACCGGCAGCTGGGGCGGCTCCTCCACCGCCGTCACCACGGACTCCAAGCACCAGGAGGCCGCCGCCAAGTTCGCCGCGTGGCTGAACACCGACAAGGAGGCGCTGAACGCGCTGGCGAAGGAGGGCGGCATCTACCCGGCCGCCACGTCCGCCCAGCTCAGCGGCGCCTTCCTCACGCCGCCGGACTACTTCTCCAACCAGGCCGACTTCTACACCGAGGCCGCCAAGATCGCCGAGACCACCGCGGCCTCCGCGTGGGGCCCGAACGTGAACGTCGCCTACACGTCCTTCAAGGACGCCTTCGCCACCGCCGCGAAGAACAAGTCGGACTTCGTCGCCGCCCTGAACACGATGCAGGACGACACGGTGGCCGACCTCAAGAAGCAGGGCTTCGGAGTCGCTCAGTGACAAGCCCGGCACGCCGGAAGTCGTACGGGGTCAAGGGGGCCCCGTACGCCTTCCTCTTCCCCGCGACGATCCTCTTCGCCCTGTTCTTCGCGCTGCCCATCGGGTACGCGGTCTGGCTCAGCTTCCGCAAGGTGCACGTCTCCGGGCTCGGCCTGGGCTCGGGTGCCCGCGAGGAGGTCTGGGCCGGTGTGGAGAACTACACCGACGCCCTCTCCGACAACGAACTGCTGGGCGGCGCGCTGCACGTGCTCGGCTACGGCTGCATCGTGGTCCCGGTGATGCTCGGGCTCGCCCTGCTGTTCGCGCTGATGCTCGACACCGACAAGGTGCGGCTCGCCCCGTTCACCCGGCTCGCGATCTTCCTGCCGTACGCCATCCCCGGCGTCGTGGCGGCGCTGCTGTGGGGCTTCCTGTACCTGCCGGACGTGAGCCCGTTCTACTTCGTGCTCGAGAAGCTGGGCCTGCCGCAGCCGGACCTGCTGGACGGCGGTCCGCTGTACCTCGCCCTGTCGAACATCGCGGTCTGGGGCGGCACCGGCTTCAACATGATCGTCATCTACACCGCGCTGCAGGCCATCCCGGCCGAGGTGTACGAGGCCGCCAAGCTGGACGGCGCCACCCCGCTGCAGATCGCGCTGAAGATCAAGATCCCGATGGTGGCGCCCTCGCTGGTGCTGACCTTCTTCTTCTCGATCATCGCCACGCTCCAGGTGTTCAACGAGCCGACCACCCTGAAACCGCTCACCAACTCCCTGCCCACCACCTGGAGCCCGCTGATGAAGGTGTACCAGGACGCCTTCGGCAAGGGTGACATCTACGCGGCCGCCGCCGAGGCGACCCTGATCGCCCTCGCCACGCTCGTCCTGTCCTTCGGGTTCCTGCGGGCCGCGAACCGCCGCAACAAGCAGGAGGCAGCACGATGAGTTCTCTTGCCGTCCGTAAGGCCGCTCCGGCCGCGGGCACCACACCGGGCACCTCCCAGGGCCCGCCGCTGCGCCGCCGGATCGCGCTGGTCCCCACGGTCACGTTGCTGCTGGGCGCGCTCTACTGCCTGCTCCCGGTGGCGTGGGTGGTGATCGCGTCCACCAAGTCCGGCCACGAGCTGTTCTCCACCTTCACCTTCCTGCCGGGCAGCGGCTTCGCCGACAACTTCAAGGACCTCAACGCCTACCGCGACGGGGTCTACTGGAAGTGGATGGGCAATTCCGCGCTGTACGCCGGCCTGGGCGCCCTGGTGTCGACGGCCGTCTCGGCGTTCAGCGGCTACGCGCTGGCCATCTACCGCTTCCGCGGCCGCGAGACGCTGTTCAACATTCTGCTGGCGGGCGTGCTGATGCCGCCGGTGATCCTCGCCATCCCGCAGTACCTGCTGCTGGCGAAGGCGAACCTCACGGACTCCTACCTGTCCGTGCTGCTGCCGCAGATCCTCTCCCCGTACGGCGTCTACCTCTCGCGGATCTACGCCGCGGCCGCGGTCCCCGCCGACGTGGTCGAGGCCGGGCGGATGGACGGGGCGAGCGAGTGGCGGATCTTCACCCGCGTCGCGCTGCCGATGATGGTGCCCGGAATGGTGACGGTGTTCCTGTTCCAGTTCGTGGCGGTGTGGAACAACTTCCTGCTGCCGTACATCATGCTCAGCGATGACGAGAAGTTCCCGATCACGGTGGGCCTGTACACGCTGCTGGAGCAGGGGGCGAACACACCTGCCCTGTACACGCTGGTGATCACCGGCGCCTTCCTGGCGGTGATCCCGCTGGTCGCGCTCTTCCTGGTCGTTCAACGGTTCTGGAGCCTGGATCTGTTGTCCGGGGCCGTAAAGTCATGACCATGAACAATGCGGGGGGCCGACGGAAGCCACCGACCATCCATGACGTGGCCCGCGAGGCAGGGGTCTCACGAGGCACCGTCTCGCGCGTGCTCAACGGCGGCCACTACGTCAGCCCCACCGCACAGGAGGCGGTCAACGCCGCCATCCGCAAAACGGGTTACGTCGTCAACCGGCACGCCCGTTCCCTCATCACCGGGCGTTCGGACTCGGTCGGCTTCCTGCTGACGGAGCCGCAGGAGAGGTTCTTCGAGGACCCCAACTTCAACATCCTGCTGCGCGGTTGCACGCAGGCGCTGGCCGCGCACGACATCCCGCTGCTGCTGATGCTGGCGGGTACCGAGGAAGAACGCCGGCGCATAGCGCGGTACATCACGGCCGGTCACGTCGACGGGGTGCTGCTGGTCTCCAGCCGCTCCGGGGACCCGGTGGCGGAGGAGCTGTGCGAGGCGGGCGTCCCGCTGGTCGCGTGCGGCAAGCCGATCGGACTCGGCTCCAAGGTGAGTTACGTGGCCGCCGCCGACCGGGACGGCGCCCGGGACATGGTGCGCCATCTGCTGTCGCTGGGCCGCCGCCGGATCGGCGTGGTCACGGGTCCGCTCGACACCCCGGGCGGTGTGGAGCGTCTCGCCGGCTACAAGGAGATGCTCGCCGAGGCGGGCGTCGCCTTCGACGAACGACTCGTCGTCTCCGGCGACTACAGCCGGGCCAGCGGCGACGCGGGCGCCGAGCGGCTGCTCGCGCAGGCCCCCGACATGGACGCCGTGTTCGTCGCCTCCGACCTGATGGCGCAGGGTGTGCTGGCCGCGCTGCGGCGGGCCGGTCGGCGGGTGCCGGATGACATCGCTGTCGGCGGCTTCGACGACTCGCCCGCGGCGACGGCGGCCAGCCCCGCCCTCACCACCATCCGTCAGCCGTGGGACCGCATCAGCAACGAGATGGTGCGGGTGCTGCTGGCGCAGATCGGCGGCGAGGACCCGGCGGCGGTGATCCTGCCGACCGAGCTGGTCAAGCGCGAGTCGACGTGAGCATCCGAGGGCGCGGGCGGGTCACCGGTCAGGTGATCCGCCCGCGCCCTCGGCGTTCCCCGGTCTGACCATGGCGATCCCCTGGATGGCAGCGGCGGTCGGCATCACGCTGCCGTCGTCCATGACGGATGTCTGGCACGCCCTGACCCTGGCCCGTCCGGCGCCGGCCGGGCTCGTGATCGCCGTGCTCGGCGCCCTCGTCCCGGCCCGGCGCGCTGCCCGGCTGACCGTCGCGGAGGTCCGGCACACCGAGTGACGGCAGCACGCTGGAAGGGCGCGAGCCGCAACCGGTCAGGATCGGAGAAGCCGCCCGGCGCTCCCCCGGCCTAGCGTTGGGACCACCGGCGGAAAACGTCGGTCCGACACCGACGCGCCCCGTCGGCCCGCATCTCACGGAGGAGTACGCCATGACCGCCGGACTCAAGACGATCATCTACCCCGTCAAGGACCTCGCCCGGACGAAGTCCCTGTTCAGCGCACTGCTGGGGGTCGAGCCGTACGCGGACGAGCCTTATTACGTCGGTTTCAAGGACGCCGGCCAGGACGTGGGCCTCGACCCGAACGGGCACGCCAAGGGCATGACCGGGCCGGTGCCGTACTGGCACGTCTCCGACATCCGGGCACGGCTCGCGGCCCTGCTGGAGGCGGGGGCCGAGCTGCTTCAGGACGTGCAGGACGTCGGCGGCGGCAGGCTGATCGCCTCGGTGAAGGACGCGGACGGGAATCTCGTGGGGCTCATTCAGGATCCGGCGGCCTGAGAGGACGTCGAGCTCCTTGCGCGCGCACTAATTGCACGGTCAACGAGTGGCCGGATCGGTGTTACCGTGCGGGTATGGCAGTAGAGACGGCGGCCGCCCGGCTCGAGGAACGGTGGCGGGACATCCTGTCGGTGCACGCGCGCACGATGTGCGAGATCGACCGCGTACTGCACCCGCACGGCCTGGGTGCGAGCGACTTCGAGGTGCTCGACATCCTCGCCACGGAGTCGCCCGAGGAGGGCGACCACTGCCGGGTACAGAACCTCGTCGGACGGGTTCACCTCAGCCAGAGTGCGCTGTCCCGCCTCATCGGGCGGCTGGAAAAGGAGGGCCTCGTCGTGCGCTCCGTCTGCGTGGAGGACCGGCGGGGCGTGTGGGTCGCCCTCACCCGCAAGGGCCGCGATCTGCACGCCGAGGTACTGCCGCTGCAGCGTGCGGTGCTGGCACGCATGCTCGGGGACTAGGGCTGGATCAAGCCGTCTTCTCCGTCATCCCTTGACTCCGAGTGCGGGCGGGTGGCTGTCGCCGTCGGAGTTGACGACGACCCAGGTGTCGTCCGCCCTCAGGAGCTGGGCGGTGTTCTCGATCTTGCCGTCGACGTCGCGCACCATGGTCCCGTCGTCCTCGCCCAGGCGCTCTCCGTCGGCTGCGGCAAGCGTCCACAGCCGGTCGTTGCCGCCGAGCACGGCAACCTGGCCGCCTCCCGCGGGAGCCAGGGCGGTGATCGTGCTGCCCAGGTCCTGGTGCCACAGGCGCTGTCCGTCGCGCAGCGAGTAGCCGGCGACCCGTTCGGGCTCGTCGGCGCCGGGCTTCGTGGCCGCGACGACGAGCGTGCCACCGCTGACCGTCGCCAGCAGTGCGGGACGTGCAGTGAAGGACGTGACCGTCGGGACCACGGTCAGATCCTCCTCGTCGGCCGTGAGGGGGATGTTCACCGGGTCGCCGCCCGAGCCGGAGTAGGCCAGCACGGCGGCGACGCCACGCTCGTCCTCCTCCCTCAACAGCAGGGTGAACGGGTCGGCCGAGACCACCATCACCGTGCTGACGGGGCTCTCCACCGGCAGCTCGCGACTGCTTCGCTCCCGGCCGGTGGTGTTGTCCAGGGTCACCAGCCGTGCCGAGTCGAACTCGCCGAGCTTCGTGCACGTGACGACGACCCTGGTGCTGCCGCCGGCCGCGGAGGCGACCTGCGGCTGGCACTCCACGGCGTCCCCGTCGCCGCCCGTCGGGTTCAGCTTCGCGGTCCAGCTCGGCGTGCCCTCGGCGAGGTCGTAGCCCTGAACCGCTCCGTCCGCCAGCGCCACGGCCACGCCCGCGTCGGCGGTGAGCAGGCTGTCACTGCCGGAGGTGTACTGGGGAACCCCGCTGATCTTCCGCTCCCACACCTTGCGGCCACTGCGCACGTCGACGCCCCACACGGTGTCGCACGGCTCGTCGTACCGTCCGAAGGCGACCAGGCCGATGCCGTCGACGACGCGCTCGCTCATCCCGCACACCGACGCGCGTACGGGAGCCCTCAGGGACCAACGGCGGTCCCCGGCACGGGAGTCGTACGCCACGAGCGCGTCACTGCGTACCCGGACCACCGTCGCGGCGTCCTCGCCGACGCTCCACGCGCCGAGGCCGCGCACCGTCGACGGGCGGTCCCGGCCGGCCTCCCACACGGGGTCGAGGACCGGCCCGCGCATCCACAGATACGCCTGCCAGCCGGGCCACAACGCGAGCAGCACGCCCGCCGAGACGAGGACGGCGGGCAGCGCCTTGCCGGGGCGGATCCGGGTGAACGCGGCGACGGCGGCACCCACTGCGCCGAAACCGGCGAAGGTGAACAGGAACGCCAGCAGGAGGGTCGGCGTGGTGCCGTCCGGGCAGGGGTCGTAGTCGCTGCCGCAGGAACCGCCGGGAATGGACGTCCAGCCCACCCAGTGGTACTCCACCGCCAGTCCGACGACCGCACCGGCCGCCACGACCAACAGGCCTGCAGGCGTCGTTCTCCGCCCCGCGCGCGGTCTGCTGTCCTCAACCACCCCTGGCCCCCGCCCTGTTCCGTTCTGTGACGCTCCCCAGCGCCACCCCTCCGGCACGGAGGGGCGCTGGAGCATAGCGCGGCCGAGTGGATCATGTCAGCGGCATACTGTCCGGACGAACAAGCAGGCCGTCCACCGGGCACAGGAACCACTACCGCGGCCCTGGTGCCGGGGACGAGGCAGTGCGCCGGAACGCCGGGGAGAGCATCCCCGCGCTACCCGGCCGCGGGCGGTCGCCGGTCGGCCGGCCGCTGCGGTGAGACAGAGGTGGCCCGGAAGTCGCGGGGGCCGGTCCACAGGGCCGGGACCGCGTCGCAGCGGCGGCACAACTCGTAGGCGATGGCCTCGTAGTTGACCCGCCAGCCGTGGAAGTGCGGCCATGCCTCCTTGGTCGTGCGCTCGGCCCGGAAGTCGGTGGTCTCCAGCATCTTCACGGCTTCTTCGAACTCGGCGAGGGTCAGCTGGATCGGGGCGTCCGAAACCGGGTCGGGGTCGAACTGGATGCGGACCGAACGGGCGATGTCCCGCAGCGCCGTGAATCCGGCGCGCAGCATCAGACGGGCCTCCGGCGGGGCGCTGCGCGGGGCGAGCGCGAGCTGTATGGCCGCCGCGTCCATCACGGCGACCAGTCCGACCAGCCAGTTGCGGTACGGCCGGGGCGAGCGGAAGGCGAGCAGCACCGGATAGGTGGAGTGGCTCTCGCCCATGTCCGCGGCCAGCCGCTCCAGGACCGGTACAGCTCGGGCAGTGCCGTCTCGGTGTCGACCAGCCACTGCCGGGCCAGGATCTCCGGGCCCCAGGCGGGCTCCCCGGCCCGCGACTGGAGCAGGGTGACCTCCAGCTCGCGCCGGTTGTAGGCGGCGTACAGCGTGGGCAGGTAGGCGATCTGCAGGGCGATGACGACAGGTCCGGTGGCCGCCGCGACGAAGTCGAGCACGGACAGGCTGATCCGGGCGCCGCTGGCGAAGCCGAGGGTGAACAGGCTGGAGCCTGCCTCCCGGAAGGAGGTCGCCCAGGACAGCGGCGACAGTGCGTACAGCAGCAGTCCGTAGCCGACCAGGGCCCCGCCGAGCCAGATCGCGAGCATGCCGATCAGCATGAGCGGGGCGAGCCAGGCCTGCGCGCGGTCGATGGCACGGTAGCCGCCGGAGGGCGCGGCCAGGCGCAGCAGCAGCCGCAGGAGCCACCACAGCCGGAAGACCAGCACGGAGTAGAGGCCCCGCGGCACCACGAGGGTGCGCAGGATGCTGCTGAGGACGAAGAGGAGGACGAGTCCGCCGGCCACGCCGGAGATCCAGAGCATGCGGCCATTCTGGACCGCTCCCGCGCGTACCTCAGGTCAGCGAGTCCCGCACGGCCGCGGGGCGGCCGGTACCGGCATGGCCGACGGCGCCCGGAATCCTTGATGACCGTCGCGTCGCGGGGGTCGCTGCTCACCACATCCCGGACAGGACCTGGGCACGAGGGTGCGCGAGGACCGCCCGCGCCGTCCGGGCCGGGCCGCTCCCCCGCGAATCCGGCGGTCGGGTCTACCCGCCGCCGCGGTAGAGGTCGCTCAGCCCTACGGCCGGGCCAGCAGGGTGCGCACCCCCTCCGAGGTGAGCGTCAGGGCGTGTGACCCGGCGGCGTCGATGGTCAGCGACAGGTCGTCGGACGGCCACTGCGCGGCGAGTGCGCCCAGCGGCACCAGGCGGTAGCGCTGGATGAACGGCAGCAGGTGGGCCATCTCCGGTTCCGAGGTGAACACGGGCACCACGGGATCGCCGCCCCGCTGCTCCAGGACGGGCAGCGCCACGGTGTCCGCGTCCTCCTCGGGAGCGTCGTCGGGTATGGGCACGAGCACGTCGCTGTGCGCGAGCGTGTCCAGCGCGTCCGTGTCCTCGGTGTTCTCGGCCAGCGTGGCCAGCGCCCGCTGGACGGTGCTGCCGGTCTCGTCGTGGGCAGGTGTCTCCATGGCAGATCCCCTGGTAGCGGTGGTCGTGGGCCTGCCCCGTCCGGATGGGACCCGGGCGCGGCTGGGTTCGCGTACCCGATACGGACGGGACCATTCCCGCACCGGCGACCGGATCCTGGTGACCGTGCTCGGCCCGGGCAGTGGGCCAGGGACATGGGCGTCGGCCGGCGGCGCTACCGCGTCACGGCCGTCGTCGCCGCCAACGCGGTCAGCAGGCTCACCCGACGGGGCTGACGGCAGGCGGTGTCCGGCCTGCCGCCAAGTGAGCGTGCCCCGCCTTCTCGGGCCCTCCTCCATGATCGAAATCGCGGGGGGTTAACATCTGAGCACCGCCTAGCTCGAAAGATGAACCTGTGACTGTCAACGAGGACTCGTTCACCAACTGGAAGACCCGCGAGGAGATCGCGGAGTCGATGATCCCGATGATCGGGAAGCTGCACAGGGAGCGGGACGTCACGGTCCTGCTGCACAGCCGTTCCTTGGTGAACAAGTCGGTGGTCAGCATCCTCAAGACCCACCGATTCGCCCGGCAGATAGCCGGTGAGGAGCTCTCGGTCACCGAGACGCTGCCGTTCCTGCAGGCTCTCACCGCGCTCGATCTCGGCCCTTCCCAGATCGACATCGGCATGCTCGCCGCGACGTACCGGACCGACGACCGCGGTCTGACGGTGGCGGAGTTCACCGCCGAGGCCGTCGCCGGCGCCACCGGTGCCAACAAGATCGAGCGCGGCGAGGGGCGCGACGTCGTCCTCTACGGCTTCGGACGCATCGGCCGCCTCGTCGCCCGCCTGCTCATCGAGAAGTCCGGCTCCGGCAACGGCCTGCGGCTGCGCGCGATCGTCGTCCGCCAGGGCGGCGAGCAGGACATCGTCAAGCGGGCCTCGCTGCTGCGCCGCGACTCCATCCACGGCCAGTTCCAGGGCACGATCACCGTCGACGAGGCGAACAGCACGATCGTCGCCAACGGCAACGAGATCAAGGTGATCTACGCGGGCGACCCTTCGGAGGTCGATTACACGGCGTACGGCATCAAGGACGCCATCCTCATCGACAACACGGGCAAGTGGCGCGACCGCGAGGGCCTGTCGCAGCACCTGCGCCCCGGCATCGACAAGGTCGTCCTGACCGCGCCGGGCAAGGGCGACGTCCCCAACATCGTGCACGGCGTCAACCACGACACGATCAAGCCGGACGAGCAGATCCTGTCCTGCGCCTCCTGCACCACCAACGCGATCGTCCCGCCGCTGAAGGCGATGGCGGACGAGTACGGCGTCCTGCGCGGCCATGTGGAGACGGTCCACTCGTTCACCAACGACCAGAACCTGCTGGACAATTACCACAAGGCCGACCGTCGCGGCCGCTCGGCACCGCTCAACATGGTGATCACCGAGACCGGAGCCGCCTCCGCCGTCGCCAAGGCGCTGCCCGACCTGAAGGCGCCGATCACCGGCAGCTCGATCCGCGTCCCGGTGCCGGACGTCTCGATCGCGATCCTCAGCCTGCGGCTCGGCCGCGAGACCACCCGCGAGGAGGTCCTCGACTACCTCCGCGACGTGTCGCTGACCTCACCGCTCAAGCGCCAGATCGACTTCACCACCGCACCCGACGCGGTCTCGAGCGACTTCATCGGCTCCCGCCACGCGTCGATCATCGACGCCGGCCCCACCAAGGTCGACGGCGACAACGCGATCCTCTACCTCTGGTACGACAACGAGTTCGGCTACTCCTGCCAGGTCATCCGCGTCGTCCAGCACGTCTCCGGGGTGGAGTACCCGACCTACCCTGCCCCGGCGGTCTGATCACCGGGGAGCGACCGCTCCGGCGTCCGGCAGACGGGCGGAGGACAGCGGGCGGGGGCGACCGATGCCGATCGGCATCAGGCCGCTTCCCCGCCCGTCCACCCTCCTGGGCCGCGAGATCCAGCGCGGTTGGCACGGTGCACCTGCTGTGCGACTGTTCTCCGCCGACGACGACGGCCGCCAGTACCGGGCCGAGACCACCTTGGCCGAGTTCCCGAGCGGCTTCCGCACCACCAAGGTCGTCCTGCGGGACTCCAAGTCCGCCCAGTTCGAAGGCCAGGCCTTCTACCGCGTGCAGGGCACCAACACCTACCTCCTGATGATGGAGGCCATCGGCAGCAACGGCATGCGCTGCTACCGCTCCTTCACCGCCCAGGGTCTCGACGGCCAGTAGCAGCCCCTCGCCGCCACCGAGGCCAACCCGTGCCGACAGCAGTTCCTCTGCCAGGGCCTCACCCGCCGGTGGCGACTACTCCCAACTGCCGTACCGCCTGGGCCTGCTCACCGCCGCCCTGCCCATGACGCCCGCCTCGGCCTCCTCGATGCACTACTCCCCGGGCGCGCCCCTCCTCCGCTCCTACGACCTGGTCAAACCGGTGATCGCCCAGTCCTCGAATGAGCCGGACGTCGGGTCGTCCGCCCCGCCACGGAGCCCGGTCCGCAAGCAACCGCTCGATCGAAACGGGCTCCGGGACCGTTACCGGCGCGGGCGCTCGAAGGTCAGCAGCAGTCCCTCGACGGCTCCGGGGCCTATGCGTCCCTTGACGTCGGCGGAGGTGATGGCCTTGAGGCCCCAGCCGTCCTCGGCATGCTTGTTCAGGACCTTCTCCAGCTTGTCGCTGTCCAGCGCGTCGCCGATCAGCGACTCCCGGAAGGTGACGACCTTGTACTCGTACGTGTAGGGGCTGCTCATGGTTGCGAAGTCCTCCTGCGGGCCGGCCGGGCCGGGTTGTGGTGTGGTGGCCGGGGCCAGCCAATCATCCTCGGTGCCGCGAGCCACCGACGGCCCCGCTTCGCGGAACATCGGCGCGTGCCCGGCACCGCCTCGGCGGCGCGGCTGTCGTGTCACGCGGACCGTCGGCGGGAAGAGCCGTAGCGTGGGACGGACCCGACGGTGAACCCCTTGGTGGCGTGATGTGCTGGAGTGCGACGGCCGATCTCGTCGCGGGCGCCGGTGTCGCGGCCGTCGGCGTGGCCTGTGTGGCTCGGGTGCGCAGCGGCCGGGATCTTCCGCTCGCCGCACTGCCGTTGCTGCTCGGGGCTCACCAGATCGTCGAGTCGGTGATCTGGGACTCGGGTGGGGGCAGCGGCCCCGCCACCGTCGCGTGGGCCGTCATCGCGCTGCCCCTGCTGGCGGTGTGGGTGCCGGCGGGAGTGATGTGCGCCGCCCCACCGCACGCCCGCCGCCGGCTGGTCCTCCCCCTCGCAGCCGGAGCCGCGACCGCCGCGGTGCTCGCGTACGGCGTTGCCACCGGCCCGGTGACGGCCGAGATCCGCGGTCGCACGGTCGGTTACGTGCTCGGCCTGCCCCACGCCCCTCTGCTCGTCACGGGCTACCTCCTGGCCACCGTGGGCTCTCTGCTGCTGTCCGGCGACCGACGACTGCTGGTGCTGGGGATCCTGGTCGCCGTGGGCGCGTCGGTCTGCTGGGCGCTGTGGCGGCTGGAGTTCGTGTCGACCTGGTGCGCGTTCGCGGCGGTGTGCTCGGTGGTGCTGTTCGCCTGGGTGCGCGCACGCCTGGCCACTCCGGCGGAGCCGCGTGGCCCGATCGCGGGACACTGACCCCCCGCCGGCTCACCCGGCCTGCCTCGGACGACCGCGGCGCCGGCGGTAGACGGTGACCAGCGCCACGACCCCGACCGCACCCTCGACGATCGCGGCCCAGGTCGCGGCGCGCAGGAAGGGACGGTGGGGCAGGGCCGGTGGCGCCTGGAGCGGTATGACTGCGGTGTCGTTGCCGGGGCTGCGGTCGTTTGGGTTGTACGTCCTGATGGTGCCGTGCGCGCCGGGGACCTGCCGGTCGATGCGGATGTGGAAGTCGATGGCGGTCGTACCGCCTCCGTTCCGCACCTCGGAGAAGTCGTCGTAACCGATGTCGCAGACGAACGCCCCGCCGGGCTTCTCCGGCCGCTTGCACGCCCACTTCCCGCCCGAGTCCTCCAAGGTGTACGGGATGGAGGTGACCGTGGTGCCCTCCGGCGGGACCACCTCGAAGCGGCCGAGCGTCTCGTCGCTCATCAGCCGGCCGGGGCCGAGGTCACGCACCCCGAGCCGCACCTTCACCGTGTCGCCGACCCGGCCCCGGACGGTCGCGGTGACCGGCTCGTGGTCGGCCTGCTCGGTGGTCTCCACGTTGAGGACGCCTTCGCCATCCCCGAAGCCGCGGCAGCTGTAGGTCTCCGCGCAGGATCAGCAGATCCGCGGCAGCTGTTCCCCGATCGGAAGGTCGACCACGCGCGTGCCGCCCAGCCCGGTACGGGCCACGACCATGCCCGGGTGATCTTCGACGGCCTCGCCGATGATCGCGGAGTCGCCACCCAGCGGGTGGGCTCGCATCGCCTCCAGGACCGCGTCGGCGTGTTCGCGCGGGACGAAGGCGACCAGCTTGCCCTCGTTGGCGACGTACATGGGGTCCAGGCCCAGGATGGCGCACGCGTTGGCCACGGTCGGCGGGATGGGCAGCTCGCGCTCCTGGATGATCACACCGGCGCCGGACGCCGCCGCGATCTCGTTCAGTGCGGCCGCCACCCCTCCGCGCGTGGGATCGCGCAGCACGTGCAGGTCCGGGGTGACGGCGAGCATGGCGTCGACCAGACCGCCGAGCGCGGCGCAGTCGCTCTCCAGCTCCACCCCGAATTCCAGGCCCTCGCGGACGCTCATGATCGCTACTCCGTGGACGCCGATCCCACCGCTGACGATCACGACGTCGCCGGGGACGACCCGCTGCGGACGCAGGTCGACGCCCGCCGGGACGAGGCCGATGCCCGCGGTGTTGATGAAGATCCCGTCGCCGTGGCCGGCCTCCACCACCTTGGTGTCGCCGGTCGCCACCTCGACGCCCGCGGCGCGCGCCGCGGCACCCAGCGCCTTGGCCACCCGGTCGACCACGTCCAGTTCGACGCCTTCCTCCAGGATGAAGCCGCAGGAGAGGTAGGCGGCGCGGGCGCCGCTCATGGCGAGGTCGTTGACGGTGCCGTTGACGGCCAGGTCGCCGATGCTGCCGCCGGGGAAGAACAGCGGTCGCACCACGAAGGTGTCGGTGGAGAACGCCAGCCGTACGCCCCCCAGTGTGAAAGCTGCGGCATCGCCCATCTGGGCGAGCGCCTCGCCTCCGTAGGCGGGCGCGAACACATGCTGCACCAGCTCGGCGGAGAGCGCCCCGCCACCGCCGTGGCCCATGACGACCCGGGGCCGGTGGCGCAGCGGAGCCGGGCAGGTCCACGCCTCGGGGTCCAGTGCGGGTACGCGCAGGTCGGTGGTCTCAGGCAACGGGGCTCGCCTCCCGGGGTGCGGTGGGGATGTCCAGCCGGCGGTAGAGGTAGTACGCGGCGCAGGCGCCCTCGCTGGAGACCATGGTGGCTCCGAGCGGGGTGCGGGGGGTGCAGAGGGTGCCGAAGGCCTCGCACTCGTGCGGCTTGATCAGGCCCTGCAGGACCTCGCCGCTGCGGCACTCCTCCGGTTCGAGCGTCTGGATGCCGGTGACCGAGAACCGGTACTCGGCGTCGTGGTCCCGGTACTTCGGGGACAGCCGCCAGCCGCTGTCGGGGATGACGCCGATGCCGCGCCAGGCGCGGTCGGTGACCTCGAAGACGTCCTCCAGCATGGCCTGGGCGGCGGGGTTTCCCTCCGGGCGGACGGCACGGGCGTAGGCGTTGTCCACGGTGTGTTCGCCGCGTTCCAGCTGGTGGACGGTTCGGCGTACGCCTTCCAGGATGTCCAGCGGTTCGAATCCGGTGACGACGATCGGTACCCGGTGGCGTTCGGCCAGTTCCGGATACTCCCGCACGCCCATCACGCTGCAGACGTGGCCGGCCGCGAGGAAGCCCTGGACGCGGCAGCTCGGGGACCTCATGATCGCCTCGATGGCGGGGGGTACGCGGACGTGCGACACCAGCAGGCTGAAGTTCGGGATGCCGAGCTTTCTCGCCTGATGGACCGTCATGGCGTTGGGGGGCGCCGTCGTCTCGAAGCCGATGCCGAAGAACACCACCTCGCGGTCCGGGTTCTGCTGTGCGATGCGCAGGGCGTCGAGGGGCGAGTAGACGACCCGTACGTCGCCGCCTTCGCCGCGTACCTGGAACAGGTCCCGTCCGGTTCCGGGCACCCGCAGCATGTCGCCGAAGGAGCAGAAGATCACCTCGGGGCGGGAGGCGATCTCCAGTGCCTTGTCGATGACTTCCAGCGGGGTGACGCACACGGGACAGCCCGGCCCGTGGATCAGTTCGACCTCGTCCGGGAGGAGTTGGTCGATGCCGTGGCGGATGATGGTGTGCGTCTGTCCTCCGCACACCTCCATCAGGGCCCATGGCCGGGTCACCGTGGAACGGATGTCGTCGAGGAGCCGGCGGGCCAGCTCCGGGTTCTGGAACTCGTCGATGTACTTCACTTCCGCGCCTCCTCGATGACGTCCTCGACCTCGGCCGGGGTGGCTCCGCCCGCTTCCGCGGCCAGTTCCCAGGGGTCGCCGAACTCCTCCTGCAGCATGCCGAGGGTGGCGAAGAGTTCGAGCGTCCGCTTCGCCGACTCCTCGTCCAGCCGCTGCAGGGCGAACCCGACGTGAACGATGGCGTACTCGCCGACCTGGAGGTCGGGCAGGTACTCCAGGCACACCTCCTTGACCACGCCGCCGAAGTCGACGTTGGCCATGCGGGTGCCGTCGCGTTCCTCGATGTCCAGCACTCGGCCGGGTACCGCCAGGCACATGGGCCTCTCCTCGCTGTGGGTCGTTCGCGTCGCCCGGTGCTGCCGGGGCAGTTATCGGTCGGTGTCTCCCGGCCGGGCCCTGGTGCGGGCGGCCACCACCAGCTGGCCGAGCGCCAGCCCGCCGTCGTTGGGCGGGACCAGGTGGTGACGCAGGACCGTGAACCCGTCCGCGCGCAGCGCCCCGGCGCAGGCCGAGGAGAGCAGGGTGTTGGCGAACACCCCGCCGCTGAGGGCCACCGTGTCCAGCCCGTGCCGCTCGCGTGCCCGCACACACATCGCGCGGACGAGACCGGTGACGGCCCGGTGGAAGCGGGCTGCGACGAGGCCCGCGTCCACGCCCGCCCGTAGGTCGTCGACGATCTGCGCGAGGACGGGTGCCGGATCGGCCCGCACCGGGCCGCCGCCGTCCCGCTCCGGGGGCCGGAGGGCGAACGCGTAGGCGGTGACGTCCGCGGTGGGTGCGTGCAGTGCGGCGGCCTCCAGCTCGACGGCCGCCTGGGCCTCGTATCCGGCCCGGTGGCACACCCCCGCAAGGGACGACACGGCGTCGAAGAGCCGGCCCATGCTGGAGGTGGGGACGCAGTTCAAGTCGCGTTCCAACTGCCGTTCCAGTACCTGGCGTTCGCCGGGAGGGCAGGCGGCGACGCAGGCGAATGAGTCCGACCAGTCGATACCGGCCGCGCGCAGGTGAGCGAGCGCCATGCGGTAGGGCCGGCGCACGGCGGCATCGCCACCGGGCAGCGGGACGTACGCGAGATGCCCGAACCGGGTGAAGCCGTCGTAGTCCGCGAGCAGGATCTCCCCGCCCCACACCGCGCCGTCGTCTCCGTGGCCGGTGCCGTCGAAGGCGACGCCGATCACCTGACGGCTGCCGTCCAGACCGTGTTCGGCCATGGCGGCGGCGACGTGGGCGTGGTGATGCTGGACGCCTACGACGGCCCGCCCGCCCGCGTTACGGTCGGCCCACTGAGCGGAGCGGTAGCCGGGGTGCCGGTCGGCCGCCAGCAGCCCCGGCCTCACTCCGGTGATCGACTCCAGGTGCGCCCGGGCGCGCTCGAAGGCCCGCTGGGTGCTCAGGTCGTCCATGTCGCCGATGTGCGCGGACAGCCACGCCCGTCGCCCCTCCCCCACGCAGAACGCGTTCTTCAGGTCGCCGCCGACGGCGAGGGCCGGCCGCACGGGCACCGGAAGCGACACGGGAAGCGGCGCGTGGCCGCGGGCGCGTCGGATCACGAGGGGCTGTCCGTCGCAGACCCGCACGACGGAGTCGTCGCACGGCACATGGATCGGCCGGTCGTGGGTGAGCCAGGCGTCCGCCAGGTGTGCCAGCCGTTCCAGCGCCTCGCCGTCGTCGGTGACGATCGGCTCGCCGGCCACGTTGCCGCTGGTCATGACGAGCAGCCGGGGGCCGTCGGGGTCGCCGGGCAGGCCGAGCAGCAGATGGTGCAGCGGCGTGTACGGCAGCAGCACGCCGAGGTCGGGGCTGCCGGGCGCGACAGCGACGGCCGGCCGTACCGCCCCCTGCGCCGGGTCCGTACGGCGGCGCAGCAGCACGATGGGTCTGGTGCCGCCTTCGAGCAGGGTTCGCTCCTCGGGACTCAGCCGGACGAGGTGCTCGACGTCGTCCGCGGTCCTGGCCATGACGGCGAACGGCTTGTCTCCCCGGGCCTTGCGGCGGCGCAACAGGGCGACGGCATCGGAGTTCGAGGCGTCGCAGGCGAGGTGGTAGCCGCCCAGACCCTTGACCGCGAGGATCGCACCGGCCGCCAGGAGCGCGCGGGCGTCGGCCACCGGATCCGCCCCCGTGACGCTCGTCGCCTGCCCGCCGAGGGCCTGTTGCGGGACGAGCAGGCGCAGCCGCGGACCGCAGGCGGGACAGGCGACCGGCTGCGCGTGGAAGCGGCGGTCGGCCGGATCGGCGTACTCGCGGGCGCAGTCGGAGCACATCGCGAAACCCGCCATGGTGGTGTGCGCCCGGTCGTACGGCACACCGGTGACGATCGTGAAGCGCGGTCCGCAGTGCGTGCAGTTGATGAACGGGTGGCGGTGGCGGCGGTCGGCGGGGTCCGCCAGTTCGCGGAGGCAGTCGGCGCAGGTGGCCGTGTCCGGGGAGACCAGGGTGCGCGCCGGTCCGTCGGTGCGGGAGGCCAGGATGGTGAACGCGGTGCCACCCGTGGCGGGCACCTCCTGGTGGTCGACGGACTCCACGCGGGCCAGCGGTGGCGCCTGGGCGGCGATCCGCTCGCAGAAGCGGGCGACGGCCGAGGGTGCTCCCTCGACTTCGGCGACGACGCCCTCCGGAGTGTTGGTCACATGCCCTGACAGGTCGAGCGCGGTGGCGAGGGTGTAGAGGTAGGGCCGGAAGCCGACTCCCTGGACCACGCCCCGGACGGTGACGCGACGGCGCGACGGCGGGTCACCGGCGACCGCGGTCACGGACGGCGGAGCGCTCACGGGTGCGTGTGGGCCGTGGCGCCGGCGTGGGAGTGGGTGTGGGTGTGGGTGTGCGTAGGGGAGTGGTGGGGCGCGTCCGTCCGGCGGGCCATGACGGGTTCGTGCAGGGGCGCGCCGTCCGCTGCCGCCAGCGCCCTGTCGAGCAGAGTGCCGACCCCTTGGCCCCGCCGGGCCGAGGTCAGCACCACCTCGACTCCGGGATTGACCTGCTCGACGTGGCTGCGGAAGGCCGCCTCGTCGAATTCGACGGCCTCGGCGATGTCGGTCTTCGTGACCACCACGAGGTGGGCGAGACCGAAGGCGGTGGGGTACTTCAGGGGCTTGTCCTCGCCTTCGGTCACGGAGGCGAGGACAACGCGCAGCGTCTCTCCGAGGTCGTAGGAGGCCGGGCAGACGAGGTTGCCGACGTTCTCCACGAACAGCAGCCGGGTGTCGTCGGGCAGCCAACCGTCGAGGTGCCCGCCGAGCATCGCGGCCTCCAGGTGGCACAGCCCGTCGGTGAGCACCTGTTTGACCGGGACGCGCGAACGCGCCAGCCGCGCCGCGTCGTTCTCGGTGGCGAGGTCGGCTGTCAGGGCCGCCACGGGCACCGATCGCTCCCGCGCCAGCAGCAGTTCGCGTTCCAGCAGCGCGGTCTTGCCGCTGCCGGGGCTGGAGAGGATGTTCACGACCGCTGTCCCGCGCGCTGTCATCTCGGCGCGCAGGGTGTGCGCGCTCGCATCGTTCTTGGCGAGTACGGCCTGCTGCAGGTCGACCACACGGCACATGGTTCAGCGCTCCTCGGGGATCGGTTCGCGGGCTGGTGCGTGCGTCCGGCCTTCGTCCCAGTGCACGCTGACGATCTGCAGTTCACGGCCCGCCAGCAGGTCGGTGCTCGTCCCGCCGCACTCCGGGCAGCTGAGCCGGGGCGGCATGCCGACGGCCCATTCGTGCGCGCACGGCGCGCAGCGGGCGCGCCCCGGTACCGCGTCCGTGACCAGTTCGGCACCCTCCAGAAGGGTTCCGGCGCAGGCCAGTTCGAAGCAGAAGGAGAGGGAGTCGGGTACGACACCGGCCAGTTCGCCCACCTGGAGTCGTACCGATCGCACCGCCTTGACGTCGCCGGCCTGTTGCGCGGCCCGCTCGACCTGGTCGATCACCGCCAGCGCGATGGACATCTCGTGCATCGGTCTCCGTCCTGGCAAGGGCCGGTCTCCGCCGACCGCCACCGAGCCGATCGGCCCGCCGGGCAGGGCGTCCACCGCCCCATTACAGAGGAGCCGTCCTGGGGCGGTGTACCGGCACGCCGTCGCCGGCCGGTCCGGTACACCGTTCGCCGCAACGGCTCGGCACGGCGTCACCGCAACGGCTCCGCACGGCGTTCACGCAACAGCTCCGCACGGCGCGCCCTCCCGGCCACCTGGCCGGGAGGGCGTCGGCTCACATCCTGCGCATGCGCAGGTAGCGCCTGATGTCGGGCAGGGACTGCACGAGAACGGCGGCGACAACGGCGGCGAACGCGCCGCCGACCAGGGTCTTGATCATTGCTCTCTCCTCACTTCGCGGCTTCGCCGACCGTGGCCCGCGACGCGGACTCTCCCGGCTCGTCGGCCCGCAGCAACTCTTCGATCAGCCGGACGGCCTCCGGTACGGCGGCGGAGACCGGCGGGCTGAGACCGATGCCCTCTTCCACCGAGGCCGGTTCGCAGCCGAGCACCAGCGTGCGCCGGGGCGGCTGTCCGCCGGTTCCGGCGCACAGGGTCCCCAGCAGCGCGAGCACGGTGTCGGGGGTCATGCGGTGCCCGTCGAGCGCCGCGCCGGGCGGCTCGTCCCCGCCGGCGCCGTCGTGCTCGATCACGTACAGGGTTCCGGGCGCCTCGCCCCGCGCGGTGGCGTCCACCAGGATCAGGGTGTCGTAGCCGTCGAGGACCTGGTACGCGAGATGCACTCCCCGTACGCCGATGTCCACGACTTCGACGTGTTCGGGCAGTTGCTTCCCGGTGAGTGCGCGCACGGTCTCGACGCCGAAGCCGTCGTCCCCGAGGAAGATGTTGCCGATGCCGGCGACGAGGATCCGTGCGGTCGCCTCCGCCGGCACGCTCATGCCTCGTCCTCCAGCGGTGCGACCTCGTCGGGCTGGAAGTACAGGAACCGGCCCTGCTCACGGCGGATGTCGGCGCCCGGATCGCCCTCGACCGTCACAGCCAGGTGCACCCCGCCGTCCACGTCGTGCAGTACCGCCTCGACCTTGGCGCTGCGGCCCTGCAGGAAGAGGTCCTGCGCGTCGGTGCGCCGCAGGCCCGGGCGCAGCAGCACCCGGCTTCCCGCGCCCAGCGAACGGCCGTCCACGACGACGCGGTCCTGCGCCGGATCGAAGCCGGCGTCGCTCGCCGGATCCCACCACGGGGTGTCCGGTTGCCGCACGCCGTACTCGTCAGGGAATCCCGGGCCCGCGGCACCGACCGGGTTCGCCGGGCCGGGGCCGGTCACGTCGCGCAGGCTCCGTACCGCCCCGTGCAGGCGTTCCAGAACCTCGGGGGGCATCGAGTCCGCCAGGTCGATCACCGCGGCGGCCCGCGCGTCCGTCCCTCGGGCCTCGCGCTTCTCCTCGTCGGTGAGGGCCGCGGTCCGCAGCGCGAGGATCTCGTCGATCTCGGTGGCGTCGTAGAGCGCTCCCGGGCTTTCCGGGGCGATCGCGGGGTGGTCGTCCAGGATGATCGGCGAGGACAGCACCAGGTCCGCACGGCCGGGTTCGCCGGCGAGTACGGGCCAGGTGTGCAGGTTGCGGCAGGACGCGATCGCGCCCTTCGCCCACTCGGGGGGATCCGTCATGGACAGGAAGGACCCCACGCTCAGTCCCATGAGGAGGTGTGCGGCCACCAGGGAGTACGGCAGCGCTGCCTCCCGGTCGGCCGCCCGGCCCTCCGGGGGCATCCAGGTGCTGGTGTTCTCGACGACGGCGGTCAGCCGCATGGCCCGGTAGGGCCCGTCGAGTTCGCGGGCCGAGAGCCGGACGGCACCGCTGATCTCCTCGCAACGACGGACCAGTCGGCCCACTGTCCGGCCCGTCGCGTCGAGAACCGGCTCGGTCTCCTCCCGGGCGGGGCGGGCGAAGGGAACCGTGACGCCGTCCCCCAGGAGCTCGTCCACCGCCGCCACCACCTCGACGTGCTCCTCGGCTCCTTCGTCCCAGGGCACCAGGACCCGGTCGTCCAACCGCAGTTCGGGAACCGTGTCGAAGCCACCGTCCGGGCGGGCCCGCTGCACAACCCGTCGCCGGGCGTGCAGGAAGCGCAGCTCGACCGACAGGGTCGCGCCCGCCTTCGGTTCCATCAGGCATTCCGTGTGCTGGAAGTCGTGCTCCTCGCACTCGGCACCCCAGGCAGGCGGTACGAGTACCCCGAACTGCCAGCGCAGCCGGTTCTTGGCCGCCGAGGCCCGGTACGGGTAGAGCACGTAGCCCTCGAAGAGAACGGCGTCGGCGACCTGCCGGGCGAGGGCGAACCGTTCCTCGGTGGCCGGGGTGAACGCGGTCACGCTCACGGGGCCGTCCTTCCGGTGCTTCGCGTCAGCGCCGCGAACGGGTCCGTACGAGGCGAGTCCGTACTGGGCGAGTTCGTCCGGGGCGGGTCCGTCCTGGGCGAGTCCGCCGTGCCGCGTTCGTCGAGGAGATCGAGCAGCGTCGCCTCCCAGGAGGGCAGTGCCCGCCGTGAGCGGTAGGCGAGGAGGGCATCCATGGTGTCGCGGGGCAGCCGGATCCAGCCGCACCCGGGGAAGTGCTGTTCGAGCATCTCCCGCCATGCCGTGACCGGCATCCGGAAGGACGTCTCACGGTCCCAGGGAATCGGCTCGACGCGGAATCCGCCGGTCCCGGTGAACGCCGTACCGGAGAAGAGCATCAGCAGTGGCACCTCGCCGTCGTCCAGCGCGTCCAGGTATCGGGGCGCGGCGACATCCATGTCGTACGTGCAGGGCACGGCGAGGTCGGTCTCGGTCTCGCCGGTGAAGCTGGGGACCATCACCGAGACCTGCGCGAGCTGCACCGGCTGGAGGGTGCTGCCCCACCGTGAGCGCTCGCCGAAGAGGTCCTTCAACCCGTCGGCCTCCTCGGGCTCGTAGCCGCGCCGGGCGGGCTCGATGCGGATCTGGCAGCGCAGCGCGAGGGCGTGCACGCGGGCGTTGCCGGCCGCGGTGACGCGCAGCCGGAAGACGAGGGTCGGTCCGGCGGCGTACCGGTCGGCGCGCACTCCGGTGCACGCGAAGGAGAACTCCGTCACGACCGGCCCGCCTCGCTGACCGTCTTGCTCACCGGCTCGCTGACCGGCTCGCTCACCGTTTTGGCGCGTCGCGCGACCTGCGCGAAGAAGGCGTCGAGGGCGGCCCGCGCCTCGGCCCCGCCGTCGAAGCCCTGCCACAACAGCCGCATACGGCCTACCAGTTCGTAACAGATGTCGATCGGTACGAGGTAGCACTCGCAGCGACCCTCGGTGCGCCGCAGCAGCAGTGCCTCCACGTCGGGTTCGAGCAGTTCAGCGAGGCGGCTCTCGCCGAGGACCGCCGTCCAGGCCGCGGGGTCGAGTTCGCTCTCGGTGGCTCCGGCCGGGCTCGGGTAGAGGGCGACCAGCCGTTCAAGGGCCGCGTTGCGGAAGAAGAAGGCGACGCCGACCGGGATGTGCAGCGCGTCCCACGCGCTCTGGTCGAGGCGGTGGTCCGGGTCGGTGAGGTAGCGGTCCGGGACCGCGCGGAAGCGTCCCGCGGCGGCGCCCGGCTGTTCCATCAGCAGGGCGCAGGCCGTACAGGCGCAGACGAGAGCTCGCTTCTCGGTGTCGACCAGGTGGCGGTGGTCCTCCTCGGGCACCGCCACCGCACACAGCTCGCACCGCTCCGGCCGGGGCGGACGCTCGGTCAGGAACCTGCGCAGGCCGGCCGTGCCGCGCGGGGCCGGTCCGGGAGCCCGGAGGGGTGTCGGGGATACGAGGTGTGTCCGGGATCCGCTCATGGTGTCTTCGCCGCCGCCATGCGGGCGGTCTCAGGGCCGTTTCCGATTTGGAGCAGGGCCGGCCCGGCGGGTGCGGCGGTCTGGACGTCGACCGCCTTCACCTCCGGTGCGAAGCAGGCGAGCGCGTCCTCGACGGCCTGCCCGGCGGACCCGGCGGTGGCGGCGCAGCCACACCCCCCGCCCGCCGAGGCCCGCAGCCGCAGGGTCCCGCTCGCCTCGTCGAAGTCCACCACTTCCAGGTCGTGGCCCCGGACGCTGCCCAGTGCCCGGGCGATACGGGCGTCCCGGTCCTCGGGATGGAGGTCGTGCAGGACGAGCAGGCTCGCCACCAGTTCGTCACCGAGCAGTGCTGTCAGGGAGTCGCCCGCAGGACGCCTGTCCCGGGGCGCGGACAGCAGCTGGACGATGCGGGACAAGCCGGCTCCGTAGAAGTCCATGAGGGACCGGACGAGCTCCTCCGCCGCCGCGGCGGCGCCGTCGCCGGTGGCCGCCAGCCGGTCCAGCACCTCCTCGACGCGGCGTCCGGTCTGTTCGGCGTTCACCGCGCTTCTCGCCTCCACCGCGCTCAACCGCCCAGTCCGCTCAGCCCGGTGGGCACGTGCATCTTCTGCACGGTCTTACCGCCGCCGACGTACATGTGGACGCCGCAGGGCAGGCAGGGGTCGAAGCTGCGGACGGTCCGCATGATGTCGATGCCCTTGAAGTTCTCCGGGGTGTTCTCCTCGAAGATCGGCGTGTTCTGCACGGCGTCCTCGTACGGGCCCGGCGTGCCGAAGGAGTCCCTGGTGCTGGCGTTCCAGGGGGTCGGCGGATACGGGTGATAGTTGGCGATCTTGCCGTCGCGGATCACCATGTGGTGGGAGAGGACACCGCGCACCGCCTCGGTGAATCCGACGCCGATGCTCTCGTCCGGCACCTCGAACTTCTCCCAGGTCTGGGTGCGCCCGGCCCGTACCTCCTCCAGCCCCTTCTCCGCGAAGTGCAGGGCGACGGCCGCGGTGTAGGCCTGGAAATAGGTCCGCGCGCGGTTGCGTTCAAGCGCGTTGCTCCAGCGCGGGATCTTCCACTCGAAGGTGGTCTCGGGCTTGGTCATCGTGCGCGGCAGATTGATGACCACGCTCTGGCCGGTGGCCTTCACATAGCCGGTGTCGACGAGCCCGGACAGCGCCGTGGACCACAGCCGCGCGATGGGGCCGCCGCCGGTGTCCAGGGCGAGGTGGTCCTTGCCGTCGAACCAGCGCGGGGACATCACCCAGCTGTACTTGTCGTCGAAGTTCCGCTTCTGCGGAGCGGGGATGGTGTGCTGGTTCCAGGGGTGGCGCGGATCCACCGGGTTGCCGAGCGGGTCGTGGGTCACGAACTGCTCCTGGCCCTCCCAGTCCTCGTAGTAGGAGCTGCCCAGCAGGATGCGGATGCCGAGGTTGATCTGGGTGAGGTCGTTGGTGACGAGTTTGCCGTCGACGATGATGCCGGGCGTGACGAACATGCGCCGGCCCCAGTTCGTCATGTTGGCGTATGTGAAGTCGCAGTACTCGGGGTCGTTGAGCGCCCCCCAGCAGCCCAGCAGGACGCGTCGGCGCCCGACCTCCTCGTATCCGGGCAGCGCTTCGTAGAAGAAGTCGAAAAGGTCGTCGTGCAGGGGCACCACGCGCTTCATGAACTCCACGTACCGCATGAGGCGGCTGAGGTAGTCCGTGAAGAGCTGCACGGAGGCGATCGTGCCGACACCGCCCGGGTAGAGCGTGGAGGGATGCACGTGGCGTCCCTCCATCAGGCAGAACATCTCCCGGGTGTAGCGGCTGACCTGGAGGGCCTCGCGGTAGAACTCGCCCTCGATCGGGTTGAGCGAGCGCATGATGTCGGCGATCGTGCGGTAGCCGTGGTCCCCGGCGTGGGGTGCTTCGGTGCGCTCGGCCAGTTCGAGGACACCGGGGTTGGTCTCCTTGACCATCTTCTCGCAGTAGTCGACCCCGACCAGGTTCTCCTGGAAGATGTTGTGGTCGAACATGTACTCCGCGGACTCGCCGAGGTTGATGATCCATTCACCGAGGTGCGGGGGCTTCACGCCGTACGCCATGTTCTGGGTGTAGACCGAACAGGTGGCGTGGTTGTCGCCGCAGATGCCGCAGATACGGCTGGTGATGAAGTGCGCGTCGCGGGGGTCCTTGCCGCGCATGAAGACGCTGTAGCCGCGGAAGACCGACGAGGTGCTGTAGCACTCCGCGACCCGCTTCTGCTTGAAGTCGATCTTGGTGTGGATGCCCAGGCTGCCCACGATCCGTGTGATCGGGTCCCAGGCCATCTCGACCAGGCCACTGCCGTCGCCGGCCGCCTTTGTCTTCGGTGCCATCTGTGTGTGCCGTGCCCTTCGTTGCGCGCGAGTGTGGGAGGTGAGGCGGGTCAGGGGCTCACGTACGGCGAGGGCTCACCACGGTGGCCGGTACCCGGTGGTGATGCGTTCCCCGGTGTGGCGCCACTTCGGCTCCTTGTCCACGGTCCGGCCCGTCACGGACCGCAGTTTGCGGATCACCGCGCCGTAGGCGCCGCTCGCGGTGACGGACACCCTGGCCCCGGGGGGCTCGTCCATGAAGGGCATGAACTTGTCGGGGAACCCCGGCATGGTGCAGGCGATGCAGATGCCTCCGACGTTCGGGCAGCCGCCGATGCCGTTCATCCAGCCGCGCTTGGGCACGTTGCACTTGACGACCGGACCCCAGCAGCCGACCTTGACCAGGCACTTCGGCGAGTCGTACGTCTCGGCGAACTGGCCCTGTTCGTAGTAGCCGGCGCGGTCGCAGCCCTCGTGCACGGTGGCGCCGAACAGCCAGGTCGGACGCAGCTTGTCGTCCAGCGGGATCATCGGGGCGGCACCGGCCGCCTGGTAGAGCAGATAGGTGAGTGTCTCGGAGAAGTTGTCGGGCTGGATCGGACAGCCGGGGACGCACACGATGGGGATGCCCGCCTGCGACTTCCAGTCCCAGCCGAGGTAGTCGGGCACGCCCATGGCACCGGTCGGATTGCCGGCCATGGCATGGATGCCGCCGTAGGTGGCGCAGGTGCCGATGGCGACGACCGCGAGCGCCTTCGGGGCGAGCCGGTCGATCCACTCGCTGGTCGTGATCGGCTGGCCGGTCTCCGGGTTGTCCCCGAAGCCGCACCAGTAGCCCTCGGGCTTGATGTCCTCATTGGGGACGGACCCCTCGACGACCAGTACGAACGGGTCGATCTCGCCCCGCTCCCCCTTGAAGAACCACTCGATGAACGTGTCCGAGCCGCCGACCGGGCCGCACTCGAAGTCGATCAGCGGCCAGTGCACGGCGATCTTCGGCAGGCCGGGCAGCACACCGAGCACGATCTCCTCGATGCTCGGCTGCATCGCCGCCGTCAGGGCGACCGAGTCGCCGTCGCAGCTCAGCCCCGCGTTGATCCAGAGAATGTGGATCGTGGGTGCCTCGTCGGCGGGCGTACTTCCGCCGTCCGCAGCGTCGACCGAATCCGGCGTTGCTGCAGTCATGGGACCGCCTCCTCACGGCGTAAGGGACAAAGAACTGCAAATCAACCATCAGTCTTCTTGCTACCAGCGATCCGTCCCCGGTGAGACGCCATCGTGGGCCGTTCCGGTGAGATGACGGTCGCCGTGGCCGGCCCCGGACCCCCGGAGTGGCCGGCCCCCGCTCCCGTCCTGGCGACCGCCGCGAGATGGGCCGGGGTGCCGGACGGGCTCTCCTTGCGGACGAACGCGCGACGCAGGGCGTGATAGGAGGCGTCGGGATCGTGGAACGTCCGGCGCATCCGAGCCAGTTCCCGCTCCCGGAAGCCGGCCGGCGGCGCCACGCTCTGCCGACGGTCCGCCTCCGCCTTCTTCGCGGCGATCCGCGCCCCGGTCCCCGGCAGCGACGCCAGCCGCGCCGCCAGTCGGCCGACCTCCACGGCGAACTCCTGCGGCCCGCACTCGATCACCTGGTCGACGAGCCCCAGGCGACGGGCGCTCACGGCGCTCATCGGCAGGGCCTCACTCATCAGCCGCTCTGCCGCGGCGACACCCACCCGGCGCGGCAGGCTGTACGTCCAGTACTCCGAGCCGTACAGGCCCAGCAGACGGTAGTGCGGGTTCAGGACGGCGCCCGAGCGGCACCACACCTCGTCGGCGGCCAGGGCGAGCATCACGCCTCCCGCTGCCGCGTTGCCCGCGACAGCGGAGACCACCAGCCGGTCCGTCGTCGTCAGGACCGCCTCCACCAGGTCGTCGATCGCGTTGATGTTCGCCCAGGACTCGGCGCCGGGATCGTCCGCGGCCTCGATGACGTTGAGCTGAATGCCGTTGGAGAAGAAGTCCCGTTGGCCGCCCAGCACGAGCACGGAGGTGGGCCGTGCGCAGGCCTCCCGGTAGGCGTCCAGCAGGCGACGGCACTGAGTGGTGCTCATCGCACCGCCGGGGAAGGAGAAGGAGAGGAAACCGGTGGTGCCGTCCTCCCGATAACAGATGTCCGTCCAGGCCGCGTTCGGCGTCTCGGGGGACGACAACGGCGCGGGCCGCTCCGGCAGTGGCGGAAGCCGGTTGCCGAGGGCCTGCACGGCGGGCAGTTTGAACGTGGGCGGCTGACCCGGCCGGCGCCGGGGCCTCAGCTCGGGAATCCACACGGCGCCGTCCTTCGTCGCTCGGCAGACCGCACCGGCCCGGGTGGCCAGCAGCTCGCCCGGGCGTCCCCGCAACACGTCCTCGGGGTGGCCGCCGTGGAGATACCACTCCTCGCCGAGCAGCACGTCCAGCACACCGGGCTGCGAGTCCGCGGCCCGCAGCTTGCGGACGACGCTCTGCGTGCAGTCCTCGTCCCAGTCGATCCGCCGGACGCTCTGGTCCAGGTAGGGACGGACACGCGGCGGGGCGGCGGTCGCGCCTGGCGCGTCCTGCGCGAGCGGAACGTAAGTGCCGGTGGCGAAGCGCTCCACGGCGAGCAGGACGGCCGAGAGGGCGGCGTCAGCGATCTCGTTGCGGTACAGGTCGCTCTTGGCCACCGACGGCAGCCGGCAAGGGACGGACGCCCACACATCGCCGGCGTCCATCTCCTCGTCGGCCTGCAGGACGGTCACGCCCCACCGGTCGGCGCCCTCGTGAATCGCCCAGTCGAGAGAGGAGGGGCCCCGATCGCCGACGGGACCCGGATGGACGATGAGGCAGGTGTACGCCGACCACACCTCCCGGGGGATCGCCGTCTTGAGCATCGGCGCCAGGACGAGCTGCGGCGCGTGCTGTCGCACGGCCTCCGGCAAAGACCGGCCCCGCACGGCCAGTTCCACCGCCACGGTGTGGCCGCGATCCCGCAGTTCGGCATGGACGCGCTGAGTGAGGCTGTTGAACGCGCTGGCCACGAGCAGGATGTGCACGGCTGCCTCCCGGCGGACGAGGATGCGGGCGAAGACGCCCCGGCCGACTGCGATCGTCAGGTATGCCGAACCGATAATCCACGGAGACAGGCTGTGGGGTCACCTGAAAGCACGCGCCGAGCCGCCGCCCCGCTCTACCGAGGGGTGCGGGTGGATGCCTGTCGCGCCTCGACGGACGTTTGCCCGAGTCGGCTGCGGCGGCACGAGCGGTACGGGCAGTAGGAACGGGCGGCACGGGCAAGTAGGTACGGGCGGCACGGTCTCTCGCTCCGGGACCGGAACCCTCGAAAGCGGCGACCCGACCAGCACTCAGGCCATTCCCGTCCGGCCCGAGTCCACGGAAGGACCGGACACGCCGGTCACCGTCGTATGACCTCGTGTGACCTGTGGGCGCCGAGGACCCGCCGCCCCGGCCGGCTGCCGGAGGCCGGACAGCGCCACGGTGAGGCGGCCTATGGGTACCTCGCTCCAAGTGGCGGTCAGGTGCGCTCTCGCACAGACTGGGTCATGCGGGCGGCATCAGATGTTTCGCGCATCAGCCAGCGGAAGCCTTTCCCATGGGTTCCTCCGGTGGGTTCTCCGGTGGGTTCCTCCGGATGGCGCCGCCGCCGAAACTCGCCCCCCGGGGTCCGACCGTGGCGGCGACGCCCGCCGTTCGGCCCGAGCCGTTCGTGGTACGCCTGGTCCCCCCGGTGCACCGGCGAGCCGGACCTCGCCGAGCCCCTACCCGGAAGCGCAACGGCACGCCCGTGCGCACGCTGCTGAGGCAGGGCGAAGGACGGAACGTGCGGCGAGGAGATGAGCCATGACCAGCACGGCATATCGACCTCAGACGGACTATCTGCAGCAGGTGGAGCGGGCCACGGCCCGGTACGACGAACGGGCCGGGGCACGGGAGCAGACCCGGCAAGTGATCGATGAACAGGGTGTGCTGCACGCAGACGCGCCCGACCGGGTCACCAAACGGCTGGCGCGCCTGGGAGCGGACTGGTCACTGGCCACCACGCTGGAGGGCACCCCTCGCCGGGCCACCACCGGACGCAGCCTCCCCGGGCTGCCCCCGGACAGCTTCGGTGCCGACGTGCTGGGCCTGGAACGGCTGATGGGACGCAACGACCTGATCGACGTCAGGTTCCTCGAGACCGGCTATCTGGCCGCGCGCTCCGTGGGACGGATCTGCGTCCGTGCCCCCGAGGCGCACTACGGAACCGGTTTCCTGATATCCCCGTCCCTGATGCTGACCAACAACCATGTGCTGGCCGGCCTCCAGGAGGCCGAGCGTGGGGTCATCGAGTTCAACTACCAGGCCGGCATCGACGGGCAGACGATGCTGCCCATGGTCTTCGACCTGGAACCCGGCCGGTTCTTCGTCACCGACCACGACCTGGACTTCACGCTGGTCGCGGTAGCCGACCGGAGCCGCACCGGCGAGGGGCTGGACGACTTTTCCTGGCTGCGTACGAGCGAGGCCCAGGGCAAAGTGATCCTGGGCGAGATGGTCAACATCATCCAGCACCCCAACGGTGAGCCCAAGCAACTGGCGTTGCGCGAGAACCAGGTGGTGGACCTGCTCGACCACTTCATTCACTACGCCACCGACACCTCACCTGGCTCCTCCGGCTCGCCTGTCTTCAATGACCAGTGGGAAGTGGTTGCCCTCCACCATGCCGGCGTCCCGCTCAAGGACAGCGACGGCCACTACCTCTCCGTGGACGGCAGCCCGTGGAGGCCCGAGATGGGTGAGGACCAGCTGGCATGGAAGGCGAACGAGGGTGTACGGATCAGCCAGGTGCTGCAGGCCGTGCGACAGGCCCCGGTGTCCGGCCCAGCCACCGACCTGCGGGCCCGCCTCTTCGAAGCCGCCGCGCCGCCCCTCACACCGCCCGGCGTGCCTCAGTCCCTCCCCGACGGAAGGCCTGAACTGGCTGCGCCCGCCGGAACCGACGGGGCCTTGCACCTGACAGTGCCGCTGCACATCACCGTCGGCATCACAGCCCCGACAGTCTCTTCCACCGCCCCGCCCGCAGCCACCACGGGCGTCGGCGGCGCCCCCAGTGCCGCGCCGGCGGCCGTAGCCCCGGTGAACGGGCACATCTCGCCCGCGGAAACGGACCTGAAGGCCGCGCTGGCCGGTCTGGACGCCGGCCGGGACCGCACGTACTTCGACGCCGAAGCCGACCAGGCCGCACGGCAGGCCTACTACGCGGGACTCGACGGCACCGGGCTGGGCCGCGCGCTGACCGACCTGCTGGAACACACCCACGAACGTCGGCCCGCCTACCAGCCGATTCGGATGCTGTACCCGTGGGTTGACCTGCACCCCGACAAACAGCTGCGCAGCATATATTCCGGCCAGGTCTTCGCCCCCGAGGACTTCATACGCGCCGACGCCGCCGTGGAAGCCGCCCGCATCCAGCGCTGGCAGGAACTGATCCTTCGCGAGACCGCCCTCGGCCCGGAAGCACTCACCGCGGAAATGGACGCACTGGAAGCCGCCCTGGCCTACAACTGCGAGCACGTGGTGCCGCAGTCCTGGTTCGCCAAACACGAACCCATGCGCGGCGATCTGCATCACCTCTTCGCCTGCGAGACCACCTGCAACAGCTTCCGCAGCAACATCCCGTACTTCGACTTCACCGACGTCCAAGAGGTCGTACGGACCTCCTGCGGACGTCGGGAGACCCAGGGCTTCGAGCCGTCGGCAGGCAAAGGGCCCGTCGCCCGGGCGACCCTGTACTTCATCCTGCGCTACCCCGGACTGGTGGGGGACGTCACCGCCGAACTGCAACCGGACCAACTCGGCACGCTGCTGTCCTGGCACGAGGCAGACCCCGTCACCCCGTACGAACAACACCGCAACTTCGCCATCGCGGAGATCCAGGGCAACCGCAACCCGCTCATCGACCACCCCGAATGGGCCCGCGACATCGACTTCACCCACGCCTGGTCATGAAAACCCGCCGCTGATCCAGCCAGTCACCGACGATGTCCCTCGGGCGCCGGGCGCTTCTCACACCGCACAGGTCGCCGACCTCGGCGTGGAGACGCTGGGCCGACGTCGGCGAGGACGGCATCGGCCAACAGCTGTGCGATGGATCGCGCGTACGCGCCGGTGCGGCCGAGGGTGGGGTGGGCGTACACGGTGCGGGCGGCCTCGTGGACGGTCAGGTCCCACTGCTGGGCCAGGGTCGGCTCGGGCACACGGACGTACGGCAGCACCTTGTCCGCCTCCAGCACCTGCTGGACGCCGTCCCTGCCGGTGACCGTGACGCGCACGGAGCCGGCGCGCACCGCTGAGTCCCCTGACGCCCAGCGTCAGATTCGTCGATACGGCAATCCCAAGGACGTCGTGCTCACCCACCGGAACCCGGTGGCCGACATGGCGCGTGGGTGCACTTGCCCACGCACGTCGACCTCTCCAGGAGGAAGTGGTCGCATTCGCGGACCTCGGTGGCATCCTGCGTGGTCGTCGGCCCGCTGCCCGCCGGCGTCCTACTCGACCATGTCGGCCGGCATACGGTATTCGTGTCCCGCACCGTTCTCCACGCGCCGCCACTGCCCGGCCCCTCGATGCGACAAAGGAGTCCGTACATGGGAACGTACGAGGATGTCTTCCGCGCCGGCACCGAAGACCCGGAGAACTTCTGGCTGACGGCGGCTGAGGGCATCGACTGGGATGTCGCCCCGCAACGCGCTCTGGACTCCTCGGGCGCACCCTTCTATCGCTGGTTTCCCGACGGGCGGCTCAACGTCTGTTTCAACGCGGTCGACCGGCACGTCGAAGCCGGCCGCGGCGAACAGCCCGCGCTCATCTACGACTCCCCCGTGACCGGTACCCGGCGCACCTACACTTACGCGCAGTTGAGGGACGAGGTGGCGGCCTTCGCCGGAGTGCTCGCGCGACTCGGTGTCGGGCGCGGCGACCGGGTGGTGATCTACATGCCGATGGTTCCCGAGGCCGCCATCGCGATGCTGGCCTGCGCGCGTATCGGTGCGGTCCATTCGGTCGTCTTCGGCGGGTTCGCCCCGCACGAACTCGCCGTCCGCATCGACGACGCCGCCCCGAAGGTGGTCGTCTCCGCCTCCTGCGGCATCGAGGGCAAGCGTGTCATCGCGTACAAGCCGCTGCTCGAGCGGGCGATCGAACTCGCCGCCCACAAGCCGGAAAAGAGTGTGATCCTGCAACGACCGCAGGAGTGGGCCGAATTGGGGCCCGACGATCTCGACTGGGCCGAACTGGTCGCCACCGCGTCGCCGGCCGACTGCGTTCCCGTCCCCGCCAACGATCCCCTGTACATCCTCTACACGTCCGGAACGACCGGAAAACCCAAGGGAGTCGTCCGCGACTGCGGCGGCTATGCGGTGGCCCTGCACTGGTCGATGGGTGCCGTGTACGACGTGGGCCCGGGCGAGACGATGTTCACCGGCTCCGACGTCGGCTGGGTCGTCGGACACTCGTACATCGTCTACGCGCCCCTGCTGGTCGGCGCCACAACGATCCTGTACGAAGGCAAGCCGGTCGGCACGCCCGACGCGGGCCAGTTCTGGCGCGTCGCCGCCGAGTACCGCGTCAAGACCATGTTCACGGCACCCACCGCCTTCCGGGCCATCCGCAAGGAGGACCCGAAGGGAACACTCACCGCGGACTACGACCTCTCCCCCCTGCGCTACCTCTTCCTCGCCGGCGAACGCCTCGACCCCGAGACCTATCACTGGGCAAGCGCTCTTCTGGGTGTCCCGGTGATCGACCACTGGTGGCAGACCGAGACCGGCTGGCCCATCGTCGCCAACCCGGTCGGCATCGAAGCCGCCCCCGTCAAGCCCGGCTCCCCCACCCGCCCCCTGCCGGGCTGGGACGTCCGCGTCCTCGACCCATCGGGCGACCCCGTGCCCGCGGGCGTCGACGGTGCGATCGTCGTGAAGCTCCCCCTGCCGCCCGGCGCGCTCCCCACCCTCTGGAACGACGACGACCGCTACGTCGCCTCTTACCTCTCCGCCTACGACGGCTACTACCTCACCGGCGACAGCGGCCACGTCGACGCCGACGGCTACGTCTTCGTCATGGGCCGCACCGACGACGTCATCAACGTCGCCGGACACCGACTGTCCACCGGCAGCATGGAAGAGACCCTGGCCGCCCATCCCGACGTCGCGGAATGCGCCGTCATCGGCGTCGCCGACGCCCTCAAGGGACAGGTACCGCGCGGCTTCGTCGTCCTGAAAGCCGGCATCAGCCGCGAACCGGGCGAGGTCGAGGCCGAACTCGTCCAGCTCGTACGCGACCGCATCGGCGCCGTCGCCTCCCTCAAGGACGTCACGGTCGTGGCCGCCCTGCCCAAGACCCGCTCGGGAAAGATCCTGCGCAAGACGATGCGCGGCATCGCCGACGGTCGCGACGAACCCATCCCCTCCACGGTGGACGACCCCGGCGTCATCGAGACCCTGCGCCCGATTCTCCGCCGCGCCGATCCACGCTGACTCGCGAGGTCTGCGACCCCGGCAGCATCCCCGTGCCCGGGACATCCTGTCCCTTCGGCCACACAGTGTGTCCGGATTGTCCAGCAGCCTGCCACCACGGACCCGGCGGGTGCTACCCGAAGGCCGACCAGGACCGGAAGCTTCGGTTCCGTGACATCCGACACATCGGCTCCGGGCACTAAGCGTGCCGGGTAGTAGATGCCACTCTGACGACATATGGGATTTGTCCGGCTTGGCGGCTACCCATTTCGCGCCAGGCTCTACGGCATTCGGCACGCTCGGCGTTTTCACCCACTCTTGGGCCCATAAGGGTTTCTGACGAGGCAACAGCGTTTCCCCGATGGCCGTAGAAACCGGACCAGCACGCCCCCACGCCCATGGCAAGGGCGGTCCGAGCCTACGAAGCGAGGTAGTACGAGGGCCCTTTGCTCTCTATCTGAAGGCTTCCTAAGAATGACGACCGCAGGGCGTCTCCGCAGTTCAGGAGCGGAGTCTGCGCAGAGCCAGTCACACAAGGGGCGCTCCGCGACTACCGAGTGAGGTCAAGCATGGGGAAGCACCGCAAGAACCAGCACTACCGGCGAATAGCCATCGCCGTCGCCGCCGTGGGCGCCGTAGGCATTCCGTCCGCCGCCATGGCGTGTTCCGAATGGCCGGACAGCGGAGGAAACCAGAGCTCCAGCGCCGGGATGACGACGGCCGCGGACTGGCGGAACGAAGCCGCCTGGGACCACGACTGGATCGGCAGCAAGGGGAGCGAGCTCCCTTCGGCTGCGTCGCAGACGCCGACCGCCTCCGCGAGCGCCGCGCAGACCACCTCTGCGAGCGCCGCGCAGACCACCTCCGCGAGCGCCGCGCAGACCGCCGCACCGAAGCCCAAGAGCACCTCGCCTTCCAGCACCGCGAAGAGCACGGCCCCCAAGCTCAGGACCACCGTGTCTCACCGCGCCCCGAAGGCCACCGCCTCCGCGGCCCCCACGTCTGCGAGCACCCCCGAGGTCACCGCCTCCGCCTCCGCGACTCCCCCGTCTGCGAGCACCCCGCAGGCCACCGCCACGGCGTCCGGGGCCACCGCTCGCATCGTGGAACTCGTCAACGCCGAGCGCAGCAAGGTCGGTTGCTCGGCCGTGACCCTGAACGCGACCCTGACCAAGGCCGCACAAGCGCACAGCGAGGACATGGCGACCCACCAGAACATGTCGCACACCGGATCCGACGGATCCGCCCCGGGCGACCGGATCACGAGCGCCGGCTACAACTGGAGCACCTACGGCGAGAACATCGCCTACGGTTACGCCTCTCCCGAGCAGGTCATGGCGGGCTGGATGGCCAGCCCCGGCCACAAGGCCAACATCCTCAACTGTGCCTTCAAGGAGATCGGCGTCGGCCTCGCACAGCCCAACGACTACTGGACCCAGGACTTCGGAACTGCCCGATAAGCGACGGTAGGGGCCATGGGCTCTCGGTCGGCATACGCCTGCGCAGTGACGTACGGCTGTCACCGAGAGCCCGCCGGTACGCGGCGGCGCTCAATAACGACGACCGCATCCGCACCGCACGCGCCCGGGAAGCGGCCGGGGAGCCCGTCGAGGCGGCCCCCGTTGTTCCTCGCGGCGGCGATGAGCTGGGAGGACGGGGCTCGCCCCGGCATGCTCGCGCTGTTGTGACGACCGGCCCGTCCGGTCATCGCGCGTGAGGGACCGTACGAGCCGTGACTCGCGCCCCTAATGACCGTATCCTCATGAATGCCAGATTTTTACAAAACACGCATTATCGCAGACGCGAGTGAGGCGAAGCGTGGTCCGGTCCGGCGGCGGGGCGATACCGACGGGGCGTGCGACAGGTGGCACGGGGCCCGCGCGTTTCCGTGAGCGGTTTCTGCAGGGTGAGCCGGTCGAGGCGGGCGTGCGAACGTCCATCCTGAACTCGTGGCAGCGCTGCCGGTCCCTGGGGCTCTCGCCGGACCGGCCCGACCTTCCCTTCCAGAAGGACTTCGATCCGGGCGTCCGTATCGTCCGCGCGGCCGTGCCGGTGCTCGACCGGCTGCAAGCCAGGTTCTCCGGCAGCATGATGAACATCTCCCTCGCCGATGCGAGCGGGACGGTCCTGCTGCGCCGTTTCGGAGAAGCGTCGCTGGCCAGAAGCCTCCCGGCGTTCCAGAGAGACCCCGGCTTCGTGTTCGCCGAGCGGGTCGCCGGTACCAACGGCATCGGTCTCGCCCTGGCGGAGCGGCAACTCATCCGGGTCTACGGTGCCGAGCACTTCGCCGAGCGCTCCCAGCAGAACGCCTGCCTCGCGCTTCCCGTCCGCGACCCGCTCAGCGGGGGCATCGAGGGCATCCTGTGCTTCGGCTATCCGCGCAGCGCCGAGGCACGTGCGCTGAGCCCCGTCATACGCAAAGCGGCCCAGGCCGTGGAGCGGCGGCTGCTGGAACAGAGTTCCGCGCGTGAGCGCGGGCTGCTTCAGGCGTACCTGGTCAGCCGAGCCGAAGCCGCCGTCGGCCCTCACCACAGCGTCGCGGTGGACGAACTGGCCCTCGAGCTGCGTCCCCGCGACGGGGCGATCCTCATGGAGAAGGCCACCGAGCTGATCTCCCGCGCGCAGCGGGCCGCCGTCGACGTGTCCGTGCCCGACGGCCGGCGGGTCACGCTCGTGAGTCGTCCGATGACGAGTGCCGGCGGGGTGCAAGGCTTCGTCGTCGAGGCCATCCTCCCGGGCCCCTCACCGGGAGAACCCCTCGCCGTCCCGCGGCAGGTCGACTTGGTGCCGGGCGTCTCCGCCGGGCCTGCCGTCGTCTCGGCCGTTCCCACGCCCGTGCGCCTCTCCGTCCCCCCGCCGTCCGGGCATCCTCCCGACGCAACACCCGGCCGGATCGCCGCCGACGGCAGGGGTGTCACGGCCGATGGCGTCGGCGGCGCGACGGACGATCACCCCGAGCCGTCGCCCCCGGCCAGAGGGCTCGTGCTGGTGGGGGAGCCGCGCGTGGGGACGTACGCCCTGGCCGCGCGTCGCCGCCTGGAACTGCTGTCCGAGGCCAGCGCCCGCGTGGGCACCACCCTGGAGGTACGCCGTACCGCCGAGGAACTCGCCGAGACGGCGGTCCCGCGCCTGGCCGACTTCGTCACCGTCGACCTGCCCGAGGCCGTACTGCGCGGCGAGGAGTCCGCCGACCCCGTCGACGACCTTCTCCGTATCGTGGTCCATGGCATCCGCGACGACCTTCCCTTCACGCCGGTCGACAAGCGGGTCGGCTTCGGTCCGACCACGCCCCAACTGCGTTGCCTGACCAACGGCCAGGCAGTGCTGGAACCGGACCTGAAGGCCGCCGCGGGCTGGCTCGCCCAGGACCCCGAGCACACCGAAGCGCTGCTGGCCCACGTCCACTCCCTGATCGCAGTACCCCTTCTCGCCCGCGGTGTCGTCCTGGGCGTCGCCAGCTTCTACCGCGCCCAGGAGCCGACCCCCTACGGGGACGACGACCGTTCGCTGGCCCAGGAACTCGCCGGCCGCGCCGCCCTGTCCATCGACAACGCCCGGCGCTACACGCACGAACGCAGCATGGTCCTGGCCCTGCAGCGCCGGCTGCTCCCGCACGGACTGCCCGATCAGGACGCCGTCGAGGTCGCTCATCGCTACCTGCCCGCCGAATCCGACGTGGGCGGGGACTGGTACGACGTCATCCCCCTCTCCGGCCGCCGCGTCGGCCTCCTCGTCGGCGACGTCGTCGGCCACGGCATGCTCTCCGCCGCCACCATGGGCCGGCTGCGCACCGCCGCACGCAGCTTCGCCGAACTCGACTTCCCCCCGGACGAAGTCCTCATCCACCTCGACGACCTCGTGGGGCGCCTGGACCGGGAGGACCCCGACGGCGAGGGCACCGACATCATCGGCGCGACCTGCCTGTACGCCATCTACGACCCGACCTCGCAGCGGTGCGTCATGGCCCGGGCCGGCCACCCGCCGCCCGCGCTGGTCCGCCCCGACGGCGCCGTGTCCTTTCCCGACCTGCCGGCCGGGCCCCCGCTGGGCCTCGGCGGACTGCCCTTCGACGCCGTCGAGATCGACCTCCCCGAGGACAGTCAACTGGTCCTCTACACCGACGGACTCATCGAGGACCGGCACCGCGACGTCGACGTGGTCCTCGACAAGCTGCGCGGGGCTCTGACCTACCCGGACCGCACGCCCGAGGAGGCGTGTCAGGCGATCCTGGAGACCGTGGCGCCCGCCCACCCGTGCGACGACATCGCCCTGCTCGTCGCCCGCACCCACGCCCTGGACCCCGGTCGGATCGCAACCTGGGAGCTGCCCGCCGACCCGGCCCTCGTCAGCGAGGTCCGTGCGTCCGCCCTCCGGCGACTGGCCGAGTGGGGACTCGACCAGGCCGCGTTCGCCGCCGAACTGATACTGAGCGAGCTGGTCACCAACGCCATGCGCCACGGCACCGGGCCCATCCAGGTACGGCTGCTGTACGACCACACCCTGATCTGCGAGGTCTCCGACTGCAGCAACACCGCCCCGCACCTGCGTCGGGCGGCCACCACCGACGAGGGCGGACGCGGCTTGTTCCTCGTCGCGCAGCTGTCACAGAGCTGGGGTACGCGCTACATCTCGCAGGGCAAGGTCATCTGGGCCGAATGCGGGCTCGACGGCGCCTGAGACGACGGAACACGACACTCCGGTAGCGCGCCGCTGATCCGTTGGAGTCACGGCAGATGGGATACGCCTGAAATGCTGTGATTCATCCAGCTACTATCCCTCTTGAACGTCGGGAAGAACTCGCCAGGCCGACCCCCGGAGATGTCCGTGCACGACGCTCCCGACACGTCTGCCGAAGCGGCTGCGCCCTTCGAGGAGCAGCCGCTGGTCCGCATCCGCGGGCTCGGCAAGCGGTTCGGTGGGACGATCGCGCTGGCCGGCGTCGACCTCGATGTCCACGCCGGCGGCACGCTCGCCCTTCTCGGGCCCAACGGCGCGGGAAAGTCGACGCTCATCAAGGTGCTCGCCGGCGTCCACCACGCGGACTCAGGGCGGATCACGGTGGCCGGGCACCCGCTCGGAAGTCACGCCGCTTCCCGGAACATGTCCTTCATCCACCAGGACCTCGGCCTCGTGGAGTGGATGTCGGTCGCCGAGAACATCGCCCTGAGCACCGGGTATCCGCGCCGCGCCGGACTGATCTCCTGGCGGCGGACCCGCGAGCGCTGTGCCGACGCCCTGGGGATCGTCGCCGGGCATCTGGACCCCGACGCGCCCGTCGCCGCGCTCGACCCGGCCGAGCGTTCGCTGGTCGCGATCGCCAGAGCACTGGCGGCACGCGCGAAGCTCATCGTCCTCGACGAGCCGACCGCCCGCCTCCCGGCCGCGGACTGCGCCCGGCTGTTCAGCGTCCTGCACACCCTGCGCGACCGGGGGCACGCCATCCTCTACGTGACCCACCGCCTGGACGAGGTGTACCAGGTCGCCGACGCCTTCGCCGTACTGCGTGACGGCCGCCTCGTCAGCCACGGCCCGCTGGCGGGCCACAGCCCTGTCCGCCTGGTGCACGACATCGTCGGTGAGGAACTGACCGACCACCACCCCTGCGCGGCTCCGGCCTGCGGGCCGGCCGTCCTGACCCTCGACGGCGTACGGACCGCCGGCGCGGGACCGGTCGGCCTGGAGCTCAGGGCCGGGGAAGTCGTCGGTCTGGTCGGCCTCTCGGGCGCCGGGCACATGGACCTGGGCCGGGCCCTCGCCGGGTCCAGGCCTCTCCTCGACGGGCGGGCCCTGCTGCGCGGCCGTCCGTACCGCCCCCGATCGGTCACCGACGCCGTCAGCCTAGGCGTCGGCTTCGTACCCGGCGACAGACTGCGGGAGGGCTGCGCCGCCGAGCTGACCGTACGGGAGAACCTCCTGGCCAATCCCCGCGCGGGAGGGCTGGCGGCGCTGCGCCCGATCAGCCCCCGCCGCGAACGTGCCGAGGCCGCCACCCTGATCGAACGGTTCGCGGTGCGTCCCCGCGACAGCGAGGCCCCCGTCGCCACCCTGTCCGGCGGAAACCAGCAGAAGGTCATGATCGGCCGGTGGCTGCGAGTGGACCTGCGCCTGCTGATCCTCGAGGAGCCGACCGCGAGCGTGGACGTCGGCGCCAAGGCCGCGATCTACCGCCTGCTCGACGAGGCGCTGGCCGCAGGCCTCGCGGTCCTGCTCATCTCCACCGACTTCGAGGAGGTCACGAGCGTGTGCCCGCGCGCCCTGGTCTTCGTCCGCGGGGTGGTCACGGCCGAGCTGAGCGGTGCGGCCCTCACGGTGGCCGGACTCACCCGGGCGGCATCGGCCATGCCCCCTTCCGAACCTCCTTCTTCCGAAACCCGTTCCGAATCCCCTTCCGAAACCCCGCCGAGCCCATGACCGCCCCGTCCTCGCCTCGGCCGCCACGGCACCGGCCGAGCCTGCTGAGCCGGCCCGGCCGACCGGGGCGACCGCACGGCCCTGGTGGGCATCTCATCAGCGCTTACGGCCTCCTCGCCCTGACCGCCCTGCTCTTCCTGGTCTTCTCCCTCGCCCTGCCACGCACCTTTCCCACGCTGGACACCGTCGACTCGATCCTGTCCAACCAGTCGATCCCCGCCGTCCTCGCGCTCGCCGCCATGGTCCCCATCGTGACCGGTGCGTTCGACCTCTCCATCGGCTACGGCCTCGGCCTGGCGCACGTCATGGTGATACAGCTCGTCGTCCACGACGGGTGGCCCTGGCCGCTCGCCTGCCTCACGGTGATCGTCGGAGGGGCGGTCGTGGGCGTCCTCAACGGTGTCGTCGTCGAGTTCGGCCGGATCGACTCCTTCATCGCCACCCTCGGGACCGGCAGCATGCTGTACGGCGTGACCGGCTGGATCACCGAAGGCGGCCGGATCGTCCCCGGCCCGCAAGGCCTCCCGGCCGCCTTCACCGGCCTCTACGGCTCCAGGTTCCTCGGCCTGCCGGTCCCCGCGTTCTATGTGCTCGCCCTCGCGGTCGTCCTCTGGCTGGTGCTGGAGCGGCTACCACTCGGCCGGTATCTGTACGTCGTGGGCTCGAACCCGCGTGCGGCCGACCTCGTCGGCATCCCGACCCGCAGGTACACCGTCTACGCGTTCACCGCGTCAGGGCTGATCGTCGGCTGCGCCGGTGTGCTGCTCGCGGCCGAGCAGCAGATCGGCAATCCGAGCGTCGGCCTCGACTACCTGCTGCCCGCCTTCGTCGGCGCCCTCCTCGGCGCCACGGCGATCAGACCCGGTCGGCCCAACGCCTTCGGCACCGTGGTCGCCGTTGCCGTCCTCGCCGTCGGCCTCACCGGAATCGGCCAGATGGGCGCCGACTTCTGGACGGTCCCGCTGTTCTACGGCGGAACCCTGCTCATCGCCGTCGGCCTGGCCGGCTACTCCGCCCGCCGCCGGCTGCGCACCGGTGCCGTCGCGGCCCGCGATGCGCCCGCCTCACCGCCCCAGCCACCCTCCTCCCCGGCGCAGCAAGGCGGCACGGCGGGCCCCACTCCATGACCCGGCCACGGGCACCGCCACCGGGCCCGTCGGCCGCATCCCCCGCTCTTCCCTCCGCTCATTCCTCCGCGAGGAGCTCCCGTGCAGGGCAACCGCAAAGCCACCCCCGGCGTCTTCAAGGTCCGGCTCGCCTCGTGCGCCCTGCTGGCAACGGCAACCCTCCTCACCGGCTGCGAAGGCGACTCCGTCGGCGGCTCGGGAGAGTCCACGGCAGGCACGAGCGGCTGCCCTGCCGTCCACGCCAAGGCCGAGGCCGCCGTGAGACAGGCGGAGCAGACCGACGTCCCCTGGAACGGGCCGACCAGCGGCCCCAGGAAGGTGCCGGGCAAGACCGTCGTCTACGTCGCCCAGACCATGACGAATCCCGGAGTCGCCGGCGTCGCGAACGGGGTGCGGGAAGCCGCTCGGGTGATCGGATGGAACGTCCGGGTGATCGACGGCGGAGGCACGCCCGCCGGCATCGAGGCGGCAATGAGCGAAGCCGTGACCCTCAAGCCCTCGGGCATCGTCATCGGCGGTTTCGACCCCGACTCGACGTCGCGGCAGGTCTCGCGGGCCAACGTCGAGCGCATCCCGCTCGTCGGCTGGCACGCGCTCGCCGCTCCCGGCCCCAGCCGACGGCCCGAGCTCTTCACCAACGTCACCACCCCGGTCAAGGACGTGGCCCGAATCAGCGCGCAGTGGATCATCTCGCACTCCGACGGCCACGCGGGGGTCGTGCTCATCACCGACGCCTCGATCCCCTTCGCCAGGAACAAGTCCGACCTGATCAGGAAGGACCTCGCCACCTGCTCGGGCGTGAAGCTGCTCGCCACCGAGAACATCCCGATCCCGGACGCGAGCAGCCGCACCCGGCAGGAGATCTCCTCCCTCCTCTCCCGACTGCAGGGGAGATGGACCCACTCCGTCGCCATCAACGACCTGTACTTCGCCGACGCCGCCCCCGCCTTCCGCGCGGCCGGCAGGAAAGGCTCCGGCCCGCCCTTCAACATCGGCGCCGGCGACGGCGACCCTTCCGCCTTCCAGCGCATCAACAGCGGGCAGTACCAGGCAGCGACCGTGCCCGAGCCGCTGTCCCAGCAGGGCTGGCAGATCGTCGACGAGTTCAACCGCGCCTTCTCCGGCCGTCCAGCCAGCGGTTATACAGCCCCCGTCCACATCGCCACGGCCGACAACAGCGCCGGTGCCACGACCTGGGAGCCACCGGGCTACCAGGAGACGTACCGGAAGATCTGGGGCACGTAGCCAGCGATGGACCGGTTTCGGCCGTCATCCCTCTCACGGTGTCGCTGACCAGCGGCAACCGCAACGACGCCACGCAACTGCTGCCCCTGCCCGATCACCCACCGCCACGTCTCGCGCCTGTGGCGGCCGGACTACCCTGGGTATGCGGCATCCAAGGCAGCCCAGTGGTCGTTGACGGGTGCGCTGCGGGAAGCCCTGCGCGAACAGGGGACGCTCGTGGTCGGCGCCCACGCCAGTTTTGTGGAGACGGATCTCAGCTCCTTCACGGACGCACCGAAGATCAGCGCGGCCGACGTCGCGGAGCAGACCATGGAAGCCCTGGCGAACGACCGAGTCGAGCTTCTCGCCGACAAGGACGCATCCGTGCCGCCACGGCAGAGGAGGATTCATGACCGCGAAGCCATCGGCGGCTCCCGAGCCCCGCGACCCGGCCCTGCTCGGACAGACCCTCGTCGTCATCGGCGGGAGCGCGGGCATCGGGCTGGCGACCGCCAGGTACGCCCGCGCCGAGGGCGCCACGGTCATTCTCACCGGACGCGACCCCGAACGGCTGCGCACCGCGGCCACGGAGGTCGAAGCGCTCAGCACCGCCGCCTTCGACGCCAACGACCCGGCGCAGCTGCAGCGGTTCTTCCAGGAGCTGCCCAGGCCCATCGACCACGTGATGGTCACGGCTGGGCACCCGTCCTACGGGCGCCTCCTGGACATGGACTCCGATCAGGCGCGCCGGGCGATCAGCGAGCACATGATGCTCGCGCTCGAGGTCGCGCGCCATGCCGCCGGCACGGTACGTCCGGGTGGCACGCTGCTGCTCCTGGGCGGCACGGGCGCCCGGCGGGTCCGTGCCGGCCTCGGGATCGCGCCCGCGGCCACCGCCGCGCTGCCCGCGCTCACCGCCGGTCTCGCGCTCGAGCTCGCGCCGGTCCGGGTCAACCTGATCGCTGCCGGCTTCGTGGACACGCCGTTGTCGGCCAGGCTTCTCGGCGACGGACTCGACGCCCGTCGCGAGGAACTCCGCGCCACGCTGCCGATCGGCCGCGTCGTCGTACCGGCCGACGTCGCGGCGCTCGCCGTTCACATCATGACCAACACGGCACTCACCGGCGCGACCTACGACATCGACGGCGGCCAGCAACTCGTCGGCTGAGAGCAGCGGAAGCGGTCACACAGTCCTGGCCATCGACAGTTCGTGGGCGGGGACGGCGACGCGGAGGTTCTTCGAGGCGAAGGTCGGCTCCGCCCGGTCCCTGGAGCGGTCGGCGGGCGGAGAAATCCTCGTCGGTGAGCGCGGGTTGGCCGTGGTGGCGTGGGTGCGGGACAGCACCGCCCAGCCGGTCCTCTGTCGCCGCCACTGTGGCCCACCACCACTCGATGTCGGCCTTCTGACTCTCACTCACCCCGTCCACATGAGCGGCGAACTCAGCCGCGCGGTGATGAGCGGCCCTGCGACGCATCGTCGCGGTGGGCTCCGCGGACCTGCCCGAGGGTTTCGCCGACCGCACCATCTGACAGCAGGTCTGCCAAGTTCGCGCGCCTGCACGCACCTTGAGGTCCCATCACAACCGAACGGCAACCATGTGGACATCGCGTTGAAACACACGCATCGTTTCCTGTGAGGGAACAGGGTTTCTTCACAGGACGGGATGTCGCACATGAGTACCGAACCCGGACCCACCGCACAGACCCCCTTCCGCGTCTCCTCCGACGGGTGGACCGCACTGCCCCCGATGAACATCCCCGGCACCGCCGGGTTCATCGGCGATACGTACGAGAACCCCGACGGCAGCGAGATGTGCAGCGGCTACTTCGAGCTGCACCACACCGATGAGCCTCTCCTCTACGAGTACGACTACGACGAGATGAAGGTCGTGCTCGAGGGCGAGTTCCTGCTGGAGAACAAGGAGACCGGTCAGAAGCTCGTGGCCAAGGCCAAGGACGCGATCTTCTTTCCGAAGGGCTCGAAGATCTACTTCAGTACGCCCGACCGGGCGTTGGCCTTCTACACGGGCCACCGTTCCGCCGAGCTTCTCTGACACCCCGGAGGAGCCGGTCAACATGAGCGCACTCGAAGACACCAGTGTTCCCGCCTGGTGCGTCACGCCCACCACCCCCGCCGTCAATACGACCGGTCGCCACTACACCGTGGTCACTGTGGGGCCCGGAGCCTCCACCGTCACCGAGGCCTGGCTGGCCGCGCTCGCGCCGCTCGGCGCGGAAGCGGTCCGGTGCATCCCCGCCGACGACGGAGAGAGCGCGATCCGGTCCCTGGGACCGGAGTTGGCGCGCGCCCGGGTCGGCTGGCGGCTCCTGATCGCCGGGCCGGCCGATGCATGCCTTGCCCTGCGGGCCGCGGCCCTGGGCGCCGGGATCGAGGACGACGAGATGGTCATCGCCTCCACCCGGACCGACGGCACCACGGTCTACTGCGCGCACTGTGGGACGTGCACGCCCTCGGACGCGTCCATCGACGACACCGTGACCTGCGCCGGCTGCCGACGCGGTCTCCTGGTCTTCCCTCACGTCGCCCGCCGAACCGGCTCCTACCTCGGATTCATGGCCGACGCGGAGGTGCCCGCCCGATGAGCCACCGCACGACTGAACTGACCTTGCGCGTAGCGGCAGTCGACGACTCCGTCCCCGGTGTCAGGAGCCTGAGCCTCGTCGCGCCCGACGGCGGCACGCTGCCGTCCTTCACCCCCGGCAGTCATCTCGTCGTCGGGTGCGGCGACCGTGCCAATGCCTATTCACTCACGTGCGAGGGCATCTGGCCCACGTCGTACGAGATATCGGTGCTGCGGGTGGCGGACGGCCGGGGCGGGTCCGTCTGGATCCACGACCGCCTGTCCATCGGTGACGAGGTGTCCGTCCGGCCGCCGCGCAGCGCCTTCGCACCGGTCAACAAGGCCCGCCGCCACCTCCTGGTGGCCGGCGGCATAGGCATCACCCCGCTGCTCGCGCATGTGCGGGCCGCGGTGCGGTGGGGCCGGGACTTCCGGCTGCTCTACGGCTACCGCGACGGGCACGGGGCGCACCTCGACGAACTGAAGGAACTGGCGGGCGACCGTACCGAGTTCATCCCCGAGCAACCGCGCTTCCTCGGACGGATCGAGGACGAGCTGGCGGACCAGCCCCTGGGCACCCACCTGTACATCTGCGGGCCCGCCGGTCTCATCGACCATGTCCGCGACCGGGCCTCCGCGCTCGGCTGGCCCGCCTCCCGTATCCATCTCGAACGGTTCGGCGCAGTCGAGCAGGATCCCGGGGAGCCTTTCGATGTGCGGCTCACGGCCTCGGGGCACACCGTTCAGGTCCCCGCCGGAGTCTCGCTGCTCGAAGCGCTCGAAGAGTACGGGCTGCGGATTCCCCACCTGTGTCGGCAGGGCGTGTGCGGCGAGTGCCGCGTCCCGGTCGCATCCGGTCGGCCCCTGCACCGCGACCTCTTCCTGACCGACGAGGAGAAGGCCGCCGGCGACTCCCTCATGTGCTGCGTCTCGCGCGCGGCCGGTCCCCGTCTGGAGCTTCCGCTGTGATCACCACCGACCACACGCACCTCGTCCGGGGATTCCCGTTCCCGTTCCCGGCTGATCAGTACCGGTACAGCACCAACGTCGAACCGGCTGAGAAGGCCGTGCTCACCGCGGCCGGCCAGTGGGGCCGCGCCGTCGTGGACATCGACGCGGAGTACCACCGTGAACTCGCCGAACGCGAGGAGATCCTGCGGGCCGACCCGTCGCGGCACGCGATCTTGCCCCACATGCGGACCGCGGCCTGGGACGCGATGCTCCACCTGATGCGGGAGCTGGCGCTCGCCCGTCCCGACGCGATGAGCCTCGTACGCGAGGACGGCGGTTCCTGGCGGTGGCGCAATCAACTGCTCGGCGTGGACCGGCGGTTCGTACTCGGTGACGAGTCGACACTGCCGTGCGAGCCGCTCCGCTACATCGCCGGCCAGGTGCAGGAGGACATCGTCCTGCTCGACCAGCGCGCCGACGCACTGTGGGCGGATGCGGGAGTGGTCACCTTCGCCGCCGACTGGTCCTTCGCCTTCGACGTCGGGATGAGTTTTCTGGAGATCCACGGCCCCGTGCCACGGATCCGCGCGGAGGGCGTCATCACCCGCGCCCACGAGTTCCTCAAGCGGCTGCAGCCCGGCGAGACCTACCGGCGTACCAACTGGACCATGACCGTGGGCCGGCGCCTGGACGTGTCGACGGAGCGGTATCCCGAATGGGGCCCGGACCGGGAGACGGTCCGCCGCGTCGACGACGACACCTTCGGCCGCCTCGTGCATCTGCGAGTGGAGGTCCAGCACCTGATCCGGCTGCCGGAGTCCGGCGCGGTCATGTTCCTGATCCGTACGTACATGCTGCCGCTGGAGGCCCTGGCCGCGGTCGAGGAATGGCGGTCACGCACGGCCGCCGTCCTGTCCGAACTGCCCGCGGACATGGCCGACTACAAGGGCATCGCCAAATACCGGGACCGGGCCGCCGCTTGGCTGGCGGCACGGGAACCGGGAGCCGCCGGCTGCCCCCCATGCACCCGCACGTCCGTTCCTGACAGCGCCCCCTCCCGAGAGGCCCCGACACCATGACCGAGACCACCGACCTGGCGACCCTCGCCGCCAAGAGCGACACCACCTTCATCCTCGCCCTCTTCGTGGACCTGACCGGCAAGCCGTGCGCCAAGCTCGTACCGGTCGAGGCCGTCGAGGAACTCCAGAAGGACGGCGTGGGATTCGCCGGTTACGCCGCCGGTGCCCTGGGCCAGGAGCCGAAGGACCCCGATGTCGTCGCGATACCCGACGTCTCCTCCTTCACGCCGGTCCCCTTCATCAAGGAAGGGCTGGCGATCGTGCACTGCGACCCGCATGTCGAGGGCAAGCCGTGGCCGTACGCGCCCCGGGTCATCCTGCGCTCGATGCTGGAGAAGGCCGCCGAGCGCGACCTGTCGCTGTTCGTCGGCGCCGAGGTCGAGTACTTCCTCGTACGCAAGGACGAGCGCGGCCGGCTCGTCACCGCCGACCCGGGCGACGACGCCGCACGGCCCTGTTACGACGCACGGGGTGTAACCCGCATGTTCGACCACCTCGCCGCCGTGTCGCGCGGCATGAACGAACTGGGCTGGGGCAACTACGCCAACGACCACGAGGACGCGAACGGCCAGTTCGAGCAGAACTTCGCCTACGCGGACGCGATGACCACCGCCGACCGGGTCGTCACGGCACGCTACCTGATCTCGATGATCGCCGAACAGCGCGGCATGACCGCCACGTTCATGCCCAAGCCGTTCGCCGACCGCACCGGATCGGGCCTGCACCTGCATCTGTCGCTCTGGGACGGTGCCACGCCGCTCTTCCCCGCCGCCGAACAGGACGACCGGGGGCTCGGACTGTCCGACCTGGCCTACGAGTTCATCGGCGGCGTGCTGGAACACGCCGGTGCACTGCAGGCCGTACTCGCGCCCTCGGTCAACTCCTACAAGCGCACGGGCGCGGTGAGCACCACGTCGGGCGCATCCTGGGCCCCGCGCGTGCCGACGTACGGCGGCAACGACCGCACCCACTACGTCCGCGTCCCCGACGCCCACCGCATCGAGCTGCGCGGCGGCGACGGCGCGGCCAACCCCTACCTCGCCATCGCCGCCGCGCTCGGCGCCGGCCTGGACGGGATCGAGCGGCACATCGCCCCCGGCACCCCGGGCGGCGACAACGGCGCCGACCGCGCGCCCCTCCCCCAGACCCTGCTGCACGCCGTCGAGGCGCTGGAGGCCGATGCCACGGTCAGCGGCGCGCTGGATGCCGCCGGCCCCGGCGTCGCCGCGTACTTCGGTGGCCTGAAGCGGGCGGAGTTCTTCGCCTGGCACTCCCACGTCTCCTCATGGGAGATCGACCACTACCTCACCGCTTTCTGAACCACGACAGGTCACGACAGAGAAAGAGGAACGCCATGTGCGGAATCGTCGGGCTGCATCTGCGCAGCCCCGCGCTGTACCCACAACTGGGCACGCTCCTGACCGGAATGCTCTGCGAGATGCAGGACCGGGGGGCGGACTCGGCCGGAGTCGCGGTGTACGGCGACCCGCGCCTCTCGCCGCCGGGGCACGCGACCGTCTCCCTCATCGACAGTCCGCTCGCTCCCGACGCGTTGCACACGGCGGTCGAGGCGCTGCTGCCGTCGGGCACCCGGGTGAAGGTCGTGGAAGCGTCAGCGACTCTGTTGGTAAACGCTCCGGTCACCGTCGACGCGCTGCGCACCGCCGTCGCGACCGCGGCACCCGACGCACTGGTGGTCGGCTTCGGTGAGGACGTCGCCGTCCTCAAGGGCGTCGGTCATCCCCGAACTCTCGCTTCTGACTTCGGACTTGAAGCGGCGCAGGGCTGGCAGGGTGTCGGCCACACCCGCATGGCCACCGAGTCGGCGGTCACCCCGGCCGGCTGCCACCCGTACGCGGTCGGGCCCGACCAGTGCCTGGTCCACAACGGGTCGTTCGCCAACCACGCCACCATCCGCCGTGAACTGCGCGCCCGGGGCGTCGAGTTCGACAGCGAGAACGACACAGAGGTCGGCGCTCGCTTCGTCGCCGACCGGCTGGCCGCCGGACTCGACATCGAGGCCGCGCTCAAGGAGCTGTGCGCCACCTTCGACGGCTTCTACACCCTCCTCGTCTCCAACCGGGACTCCTTCGCCGTCGTGCGCGACGCCATCGCCTGCAAGCCCGCCGTCATCGCAGAGACGGCGGACTGGGTGGCCATGGCGAGCGAGTACCGGGCGCTGGCCGGGCTGCCCGGCGTGGAGAACGCCTCCATCTACGAGCCCGAGCCCGAGCGGATCTACGCATGGACACGCTGACCCTTCCCCCGCAGAAAGGCGGCCCCGCAATGTCCGGCACCCTCGAACTCGACCTCGCTCAGCGCACCTTGCGCGAGGTCAACGGCCTCCTGCACCAGGCGGACCTCGACGCCGACGCGGTACGCGTCCTCAACCCGGCTGGCCGGCACAGCGTGGCCGTGGGCCTGAACCGGGCGATGCGCGTGACGATCGAGGGCCACACCGGCTACTACACAGCCGGCATGAACCAGCTGGCCGACGTCATCGTGAACGGCAACGTCGGTGTCGGTGTCGCGGAGAACATGATGAGCGGCTCGGTGCTGGTGCACGGCAACGCCTCCCAGTCGGCCGGGGCCACCGCGCACGGCGGCCTGCTCGTCGTCAAGGGGGACGCGGCGGCCCGCTGCGGCATCTCGATGAAGGGTGTCGACATCGTCGTCGGCGGCAGCATCGGCCACATGAGCGCCTTCATGGCGCAGGCCGGACGCCTCGTCGTACGCGGCGACGCAGGCGAAGCACTCGGCGACTCCCTCTACGAAGCACGCATCTACGTCCGCGGCAGCGTGGCCTCCCTCGGCGCCGACTGCGTGGCCAAGGAGATGCACGCCGAACACCACGAGGAACTGGCGCAGTTGCTCAAGAGCGCCGGTTACGAGGACGACGACACCTCGACGTACACCCGCTACGGATCGGCCCGGGGGCTCTACCACTTCCACGTCGACAACACCGACGCGTACTGACGCAGACCCGAGCGAGTAGAACGAGGAGCCACCAGATGAACGATCTCTCGATCGAGCAGCGCGGGCTGCGGGAGTCCGCCACCTTCGACCGCGTCACCATCAACGCCATCCAGCGGGCCGCCCGCACCGGCGTCTACGACATCCGCGGCTGGGGAGCCAAGCGGGCGCTGCCGCACTTCGACGACCTGCTCTTCCTCGGGGCGAGCATGTCCCGCTACCCGCTGGAGGGTTACCGCGAGCGCTGCGGCACCGACATCGTCCTGGGCGACCTGAACGCCAAGTACCCGCTGCACCTCGACATCCCGGTCACCATCGCGGGCATGAGCTTCGGCGCGCTGTCCGGGCGCGCAAAGGACGCGATCGGGCGCGGGGCGAGCGAGGTCGGCACGTCCACCACCACCGGCGACGGCGGGATGACCCCGGAGGAGCGCGGCCAGTCCAAGCACCTCGTCTACCAGTACCTGCCGTCCCGTTACGGCATGAACCCCGACGACCTCCGCAAGGCCGACGCCATCGAGATCGTGCTCGGCCAGGGCGCCAAGCCGGGCGGCGGCGGCATGCTGCTGGGCCAGAAGATCACCGAACGGGTCGCCGGGATGCGGACCCTGCCGCCGGGCATCGACCAGCGCAGCGCCTGCCGCCACCCGGACTGGACGGGCCCCGACGACCTGGCCATCAAGATCGCCGAGATCCGCGAGATCACCGACTGGGAGAAGCCCGTCTACGTCAAGGTCGGCGCGACCCGTACGTACTACGACGTGAAGCTGGCGGTGCACGCCGGGGCCGATGTCGTGGTCGTGGACGGGATGCAGGGCGGTACGGCGGCCACGCAGGAAGTGTTCATCGAGCACGTCGGCATCCCGACCCTGGCCGCGATCCCGCAGGCGGTCCAGGCCCTGCAGGAACTCGGCATGCACCGCAAGGTCCAGCTCATCGTCTCCGGCGGCATCCGGACCGGCGCCGATGTCGCCAAGGCCATGGCGCTGGGCGCGGACGCCGTCGCCATCGGCACCGCCGCCCTGATCGCGCTGGGCGACAACGACCCCAAGTGGTCTGCTGAATATGAGCAGTTGGGATCGGCAGCGGGCTTCTACGACGACTTCCAGGACGGCCGGGACCCCGCCGGGATCACCACACAGGACCCAGAGCTGCAGATGCGGCTCGACCCGGTCGAGGGCGGGCGCAGGCTCGCCAACTACCTGCGCGTGCTCACCATGGAGGCCCAGACCATCGCCCGCGCGTGCGGCAAGGCCCACCTGACGCACCTGGAGCCGGAGGACCTCGTCGCCGTCACCATCGAGGCGGCCGCCATGGGCAGGGTCCCACTGGCCGGGACCTCGTGGATACCGGGGGCGTCCTGATGGACTGCGACGTCGTGGTCGTCGGAGCCGGGCTGACCGGCTCCTCCGCGGCCTGGCAACTGGCCGTGCGGGGCCTGTCGGTGACACTCCTCGAAGCACGCACCATCGGCCACACCGACGGCAGCTCGCACGGTACGTCGCGCATCTACCGGCGCGCCTACGCCGACCCGCACTACATCCAACTCACCGGCCAGGCCCAGGAATTGTGGGATGAACTCGAGGACCGGTCGGGTACCAGGCTGCGCACCCGGACCGGCGGCCTCGACCACGGCACGGAACGTCGTCCCGAGGCTCTGCTGACGCTGATGAAGGAGCACGGCGTTCCCGCCGAGCTGCTGACTCCGGGTGCCGCGTCGGAGCGGTTTGCCGGTATGGAGTTCGCCGGGCCCGTGCTGTTCCACCCGGACGCGGGTCACCTTGATGCCGACCGCACCGTCCGGGCCGGGGTCGACATCGCCGCGGCCTCCGGCGCGAGGGTCGTCGAGCAGTCCCCGGTGACCGGCATCGAGCAGCCGGCCGACGGCGTCCTGGTGCACACCGGCGACCGTACGATCCGGGCGGGTCACGTCGTGGTCGCGGCGGGGCCCTGGCTGCCCGAGCTCCTGCCCTCGATCGGTGTGTTGCCCCGCCTGCCGCGCACCTGGGTCACCCAGCAGCAGGTGTTCCACTTCCGTCACCGCGACCCGCGGGCCGCCTGGCCGACGATGGTCTACAAGGAGGGCATCCAGCTGTTCGGTCTGCCGTCCGGTGCGGACGGCGGCAGCACCCCCGCCATGAAGGTCGCCCAGCACGACGGGGGCACCGCGACGACCGCTTCCGGACGCGACCGCGTCATCGATCCGGCGTCCCGCGAGACCGTCACCTCCTGGGTACGGCGGTGGCTGCCCGGCCTGGACCCCGAACCCGTCGCCGAGGCCAGCTGTCTCTACACCATGACCGCCGACGAGGACTTCGTCATCGACCGCATCGGCTCCGTGGTCATCGCCTCGCCCTGCTCCGGCCACGGCGCGAAGTTCGCGCCGCTCGTCGGCTCGCTCGTCGCCGATCTCGTCGAGGGCGGCCGGGCGGACCCCCGCTTCGCGTTCCGCGCCTGACCCGTCACCCCGCACCCCGCACCCGTACGTAAGGAAGCAACAGCATGCAGCAAGTCAAGGCAGTGGTCGCCCTCGGCAAGGGCCGCCCGGTGTCCGTGCAGTCGATCCTCGTGCCCGACCCCGGTCCGGGCGAGGCTCTGGTCAAGGTGCAGGCGTGCGGCGTCTGCCACACCGACCTGCACTACCGCGAAGGCGGCATCAACGACGACTTCCCCTTCCTGCTCGGCCACGAGGCGGCCGGGATCGTCGAGGCCGTCGGCAGTGACGTCACCGGCCTGGTGCCGGGCGACTTCGTGGTTCTCAACTGGCGTGCGGTGTGCGGCGATTGCCGGGCCTGCCGCCGCGGCGAACCTTCGTACTGCTTCGCCACCCGCAACGCGACACAGAAGATGACACTGGAGGACGGCACCGCGCTCACCCCGGCGCTCGGCATCGGCGCCTTCGCCGAGAAGACCCTTGTCGCGGCGGGCCAGTGCACGAAGGTCGACCCCTCGGCCCGGCCCGCCGCCGTCGGGCTGCTCGGCTGCGGGGTGATGGCCGGACTCGGCGCCGCCATCAACACCGGAGGCGTCACCCGCGGCAAGTCGGTCGCCGTCATCGGATGCGGCGGAGTCGGCGTCGCCGCCGTCGCCGGTTCCGCGCTGGCCGGGGCCGGCCGCATCATCGCCGTCGACATCGACCCCAAGAAGCTCGACACGGCCGCACGGATGGGCGCGACCCACACCGTCGACTCCTCCGCCACCGATCCGGTCGAGGTGATCCGTGAACTCACCGCGGGCCACGGCGCGGACGTCGTCATCGACGCGGTGGGCCGGCCGGAGACCTGGCGACAGGCGTTCTACGCCCGCGACCTCGCCGGCACCGTCGTCCTCGTCGGCGTCCCCACACCTGACATGAAGGTGCCCGACATCCCGCTCATCGACGTGTTCGGCCGCGGCGGTTCCCTGAAGTCGAGCTGGTACGGCGACTGCCTGCCCGAGCGCGACTTCCCCATGCTCGTCGACCTCTACCAACAGGGACGCCTCGACCTCGACGCCTTCGTGACCGAGGAGATCGGCATCCAGGACGTCGAGACCGCGTTCGCACGCATGCACCACGGCGACGTACTGCGATCGGTGGTGGTCTTCCCGTGACCGCGCCGCGTGGCCAGGCCCGCATCGACCACGCCGTCACCAGCGGCACCTTCACCCTCGACGGACAGACCTTCCCCGTCGACAACAACATCTGGGTCGTCGGAGACGATGCCGAGTGCGTCGTCATCGATGCCCCGCACAGCGTCACGGACATCCTGGCCGTCGTGGGCGGCCGCACGGTCAAAGCGATCCTGTGCACCCACGCCCACGACGACCACGTCCGTGTCGCCCCCGAACTCCGTGACCGGACGGGCGCCCCGATCCTGTTGCACCCGGACGACAAGCCCCTGTGGCAGCTGGCCCACAGCGCCCACACGTGGGACCGGAACGTATACGACGGATACGAGATCACCGTGGCCGGGACGGCCTTGCGCGCCCTGCACACACCGGGCCATGCCCCGGGAGCGGTCTGCTACTTCGCGCCGGAACTCGGGTGCGTCTTCACCGGTGACACCCTCTTCCAGGGTGGCCCGGGGGCGACGGGACGTTCGTACAGCGACGAGGACCTGATCAAGCAGTCGATCCGGGCGCGGCTGTTCGCGCTGCCCGAGGACACGGTCGTACACACCGGCCACGGTGCGGACACCACGATCGGGACGGAACGCAAGCTGCTCGGGTTCGGCGCCTGAGCAGCTGAAGAGCCGGGGTTCGGACTTCGAGAGCCCCGGCTCCACGCGCGCCCGGACCAGGTCACTCAGTTCCGTCGTCCCGCGCATCGGAACGCCGCGTGGCCGCCGACGCCAACTCCTCGGCGGACCGCACTACTTCACGAGCGCGCTCGGCCGGCGAGGCGGCCAGCCGGTGAAGAGCACCGTCCAGGTTCCAGGCGGCCTCGCCGTGCACAGTGATGTCGACGCCCGCCCGCTCCGTCTCGGCGTCGAGCCGCATGCCCATCGTCCTGTCGATCGCTTTGACGATCAGCCAGGTGACGGCGAAGGAGTACGCCAGAACGGCGAGGACCGCCACGGTCTGGACGCCAAGGAGGCGCAGCCCGCCGCCGTAGAGGAGACCCGTCGCGGCGTTCGGGGCGTCGGGGGTCGCGAGGAGCCCCACCATCAGAGTGCCGAGCACACCGCCGACCAGGTGCACCCCGACCACGTCGAGCGCATCGTCGTAGCCCAGCTTGTACTTGAGCCGGATGGCCAGCGGGCAGACCGCACCGGCCACCGCACCGACCACCAGCGCCCCCATCGGGCTGACCGCACCGCAGGCCGGGGTGATCGCGACCAGGCCGGCGATCAGGCCGGAGACCGCTCCCAGCGCGGTTGCGTGACGGTCCATCACACGCTCCACGAGCAGCCACGCCAGCAGGCTCGCGAAGGACGCGTTCATCGTGGTCAGGACCACGACCGACGCGCTGTTCCCGGCCGCGAGCGCCGAGCCGCCGTTGAAGCCGAACCAGCCGAAGAACAGCATGCCTCCGCCGAGCACGGTGAACGGGATGCTGGTGGGCCGCGGCTGGCTCGGCCAGCCGAGCCGGGCGCCGAGCGCGACCACGGCCGCGAGTCCGGCCACACCGGAGTTGATGTGGACGGCGGTGCCGCCGGCGTAGTCGATCGCACCGAGGCGGTTGAGGATCCAGCCGCCGACGGTCGAACCGTCCTCCGCGCTCAGCGCGAACACCCAGTGCGCGACGGGCAGATAGACCAGGAGCGCCCACACACCCGAGAACACCAGCCAGGGCCCGAACCGCACCCGGTCCACCACCGCCCCGGCGATGATCGCCACCGTGATCACCGCGAACAGGGCCTGAAAGGCGGCGAACAGCGCCGGCGGGATCGCGGCGTCCTTGTCCTCGCGCAGCACGTCCGCCAGGCCGGCGTGCTCGGTGACGTCCCCCAGCAGACCGAGGTGCCCGTACGAGTCACCGAAGACCGCGGAGTAGCCGACGACGGTCCACACGACGGCCACGACGGCGCAGGCCCCGAGCACCATCATGATGACGTTGAGCATGCTGCGGACCCCGGTCATCCCGCCGTAGAACAGCGCGAGACCGGGCACCATCAGACTCACCCCCATGAAGGCGGCGAGGAGCCATGCGGTACTTGCTGCGTCCATGACTTCGACCTCCAGCACGTGCGGAGCACAGTCCGCGTATCTCTAGAAGAATCAATGTCTCTAGAGAGTCAACGGTGCGTGTTACGGAAGGCTCTGCCGTGGATGAACTCCCTGTTGCCCGCTGCCCGTTGCCCAGTGCTTGCCGTCCTCAGCCCACCGCATCGCCGTAGGCGACTACGGACAGGAAGCGAATGGGGAGTTTCAGGAGTTCTTTCGGGCCGTGCACGCCCTCCCCGTCCAGCTGCAGGGCGTCACCGGGGCGCATGCGGTACTCGGCGTCGCCGTGGCCGTAGACCATCGCGCCCTCGAGCATGTACAGGAGCTCGGTGCCCGGGTGCTGAAAGAGCGGAAAGACCTCGCTCTGCTCGGTCAGGGTGACCAGGTGCGCCTCCATCCGTTTGTGCGGCCCGCGCAGCGCACCGAGGAGGCGATAGTCGTGGCCGACGCGGGAACCGCGCTGCACGATCCGCGGCCCTTCGCCGTCCGGCGTGAAAACCGCCTCACGTCCCGTGTCGGCACCCCGGAAGAGGGCGGTCACCGGCACGTCGAGCGCGGCGGCGAGCCGGGCGAGCGTGGTGAGGCTGCACGAGATCCGGGCGTTCTCGATCTTCGACAGCATCGCCTTGGAAATCCCCGCCCGGACCGCCAGCTCTCCCACCGTCAGTCCGGCCACCGTCCGGTACTCGCGCACCTGCACGGCGATCAGCCGCTCCAGCTCCCCTTCCAGTGGAGCCGGTTGGTCGACCTCACGGGCCGCCGGGCCATCGGGCGTCTGATCACCCGGCATCGGATCCTGCACATCGCTCATCGATCGCCATCCCTTCGCACGACCGTCAAGGTACCTGGGGTCCCGGAGCGGCCAGGGGCATGCCGGGTGGCCGACTCCGCGTAAGACACGCTCCTCTCGCTCATTCGGTCACGACCGCAGGTCGCAGATTCGTGCCGAATGACACATCCCGGACACCGCCTGTTCTACCGTCGATCGAACGCCTGATCCGAGCTCCGGAATTGAGGCATAGGGGCCGCACGCACCCCCCGTCGCAGAACTATGGTGTCCCACCACATGTGCCGCTGACCTGCCCCTTCCTACGGTGTGCCAACACGTACCCGTCCCCACCGCACACGAGGAAGTGGCGCACATGGCCTCCGCAGCAACCGCTCCCCCACCACCCGCCAACCTCAAGCGCATCGTCGCCGCCAGCCTCATCGGCACCACCATCGAGCGGTACGACCACTTACTCGGGCAGAGCTACGACCTGCGGTTTTAACCAGGAACGACCGTTCGAGTCAGCACCGAATCAGCACGGGGATCTCCCCTTGCTGGTAGGCCACCACCGGGCCTTGCGAGACGGGCCGTGTGACGCTCCCGCCAGCCTCCGCCATTGATTACGGACTGTGCTCACAAGGCGGTGGTCACCTATACAGCCAGCCTGCTCCTTTGACATGTCCAACGTGCCGCCGTTCTACCTCTCGGCGACAGCAGCCGTTGTTCACCGGACCGAGCGAGGTGCCCTCGATCAGCGGGACCTCGCCACGTGGCATGTGGCCCGCTCTCAGCAGGGAGTTGCGGTCTCCTGCAGCGCTTCGAACTGGAGGGGCAGGATGAGCTGGGCCTTGAGGCTGAGTACGTCGTCCAATGACTTCGTTCTTCGGGCTGGTGATCGACCTGTGCGGCGGTGCCGGCGCGACCGCCCGCGCGATCCTCGACGTGATCCCCGCCCGAGCCCGGGTCGTCTCCGTGGACAATGCCGCCGCAATGCAGCGCGTCGGCCGCGGCACCCTGACCGACCATCGCCTGAGCTGGATCACCGCACCGGCCGAGCAGCTCGCCGATCACGTTCCCGTCGGCAATGCCGACGCCGTGGTGTGCAACTCGGCGATCTGGAAGACCGACACTGCGGCGGTGTTCGCGGCCGTCGCCCACATCCTGCGCCCGGGCGGGCGGTTCGTCTTCAACATCGGCGGCGGCTTCACCGGCGTGCGGCACCCCGACGAACAGTCCGTCCGCACCGGGCCGTCGCTGAACACTCTCATCCGCCAAATCGCCGTCCGTAACTACGGATACACACCGCCGCTCACGGCACCTCGACCTCCGAGGGGGTCAGCGTGAGGTCCGCTGCGGCAAGGTTCTCCTCCAGGCGGTGCAGCTTGCGCGTGCCGGGGATGGGGACGATCCACGGCTTCTTCGCCAGCAGCCAGGCCAGTGCGACCTGGGCCGAGGTGACGTCCTTCTTCGTCGCGATCTCCTGCACCAGGTCCACCACCAGCTGGTTGGCCTGGAGAGCCTCCTGCGTGAAGCGGGGAAACCTGCTCCTGATGTCCTCGGACGAGAACGACTGGTTGGCGTTCACCTTGCCGGTGAGGAAGCCCTGGCCCAGCGGGCTCCACGGTACGAAGCCGATGCCGAGTTCCTCGCAGGCGGGGAGCACTTCGTCCTCCGGGTCGCGGGCCCAGATGGAGTACTCGCTCTGCACGGCGGCGACCGGCTGCACCGTGTGTGCCACCGGGGACCGCGGCCGGTCCCGTAGCGCACCTGGGACGCCCGCCACGTCCCCCGGCGGACGAGCAGCCCGCAGCGGACATCGACGCGGAGACGCACCGCGTCGTCGAAGCCCTGGAGACGGTGGCCCAAGGTCTGGAAGAACGGGGCGGACTGGCCGGAGGGCAGGCGGCGGAAGTCCTCCTGGCCACCGCGTTGATGGCTCGTGACCCGTCGCTGCCGATCGCCGTCCGTACCCGGCTGGACGCCGGTCAGCCCACGGCGGCCGCCGTCGACGCGACCTTCGAACAGCATGCGAGGCACTGGGCAGGGCGGGCGGTCCGCAGGCGCAACCTCCAGCACTCGAGCGGAAGACCTGCCGGGAGGCCGCCACCCTGCCCACGACCTGGCGGGGCATCCGCTGTTGAGATGCCCCGCCACGTCGTCATGTGTGTTGCTTCGAAGGTGTCAGAGGTCCAGGACCAGACGGGGGCAGCCCTCGGTAGCACGTGACACACAGATCATCATCGTGTCGTTGGCTGCCTGCTCCTCCGCGGTGAGGATCGAGTCCCGGTGGTCGGCGGCTCCGTACAGAATGCGTGTCTCGCAGGTGCCGCACGTCCCCTCCTTGCAAGAGGACAGCACGGTGATGCCATGGGCCTCTGCAACTTGGAGGACGGATCGGCCCGCGGGTACTTCCGCCCGCACGCCGGTCTGGGCGAACTCCACCTCGAACGCTGCGTCGGGTAGGTCGCGCAATGCCTTCTTGGGTGCGAACCGCTCGGTGTGCAGGCTCCCTGCCGGCCAGTGAGCCAGCGCGCCCTCAAGTGCGTGGAGCAGTGGCTCCGGGCCGCATGCGTAGACGAGCGTCTCGGCCTGGACGGTGGCGAAGATGCCCGGCAAGTCCGGGTGGCCGAACTCGTCCTGAGGTACCGGTTTCACTCTGTCGCCGTACTTCTCCAACTCGTCGAGGAAGGCCATCGACGCGCGGGTGCGACCGCCGTAGTGCAGCTCCCAGTCGGCGCCCGCTGCCTCGGCCTGTTCGATCATCGGGAGGATCGGGGTGATGCCGATGCCGCCCGCGACGAAGACGTAGCGCGGTGAGGACACGAACTGGAAGTTGTTGCGTGGCCAGCCCAGGCGGAGTCGGGTACCGACCTCGCACGTGTCGTGAATTGCCTGCGATCCGCCGCGGCCGTTGGCCTCCCGCAGCACGCCCAGCCGCCATTCGTCCGGCTGGGACGGCGACGACGACAGTGAGTACTGCCGCACGACGACGCCTCCGTTGACCGGCACGCGGATGTCGACGTGCGCGCCAGGACCCCATTCCGGCAGGGCCTCGCCGTCCGGGTGGGCGAAGCGCAGTGCGACGACACCGTCCGCCACCGCTTCCTTCCCGACCAGGACGAGCTCCATCTCGCGCTTGACCCGCTTCTTCTGACGCTCGACGTCAGCTGGGTCCCAGACCACGGGCAGAGACAGGCGGACCGGCAGCAGCGCCATCCTGGCGAAGTCGAGCGGGACCTCGTCGGCAGGGCGCAGGGAAGGCAACCGTTCGAAGAGGACCTGGAGCCCCGTCGCGCCCTGCACGCGGGCGAGCGCTTGCCCCAGGCAGGTGTGCCGGCCGGCGGTGAAGGCCAGATGGCCGGCCGGATCCTCGCGGTGGATGTCGAATTCGAAGGGCCGCTCGACGTGGGCCGGGTCCGTGTTCGCGCTCGCGAGGGAGACCCAGATCATGTCGCCCCGAGAGATCTTCACACCAGAGATCTCCATGTCGCGCATCGCCCTGCGGGAGGCGAAGGGCGACGACGGACGGCGGCGGACGGTCTCCTCGAAGACGTTCGCCCACAGCGCGGGATCTTTGAGCGCCTCGTCGACGAAGTCGCGCCTGGGGCCGAGGAACAACACGGCGTTCGCCATCGCCTGGGCGGTGGTGTCGGCTCCGGCGAGTGCGAACTCGCAGACGTGCAAGGCCACCTGGGGCACGGTCAGGACGTACTGACCGTCGCTGGTCCGCTGCGTCGCCATGTCGCTGATGAAGTCGTCACCAGGGCTTTCACGACGCTCGGTGACGATCTGCTGCAGCTGGGCGAAGGAGGAGGCGAACCGCTCCCACACCTCGTCGACGATCTCCGGCGGCATCTGTTCCTGCGCCGAGGACAGAACCCGGCCCATGTCACCGCGCAGCCGGCGCATCATGGCGTCGTGTTCCCAGCCCAGGCCCAGGTGGGCGAGAAGGGTCTGGGTCGTCAGCTCCAGGCAGTACTCCTCCATCAGGTCGGCAGAGCCCTGGTTTTCGATCTTGTCCAAAATGCGGTGCGCGCGTTCCTCGATCTGCGGGCGCAGCGCCTCCATGCGGTCCTTGCTGAACCCGCGCAGAGCCGCGTTGCGGTGAACCGTGTGCAGGTCGGGGTCCATGCCTACGATCATCTGGGACATCAGGCCCTGGGGGACGACGTCCCGGTACTTGGGCGGGACGTCGATCGTCGCGGTGTTGCCGGAGGAGGAGAACTCCTTCCAGTCGGCCAGCACACGGAGCACGTCCTGGCGTTTGGTGACGACCCAGGCGTTGAGCCACTCGTACCAGAACACCGGGTGCTCGTCGCGCACCTCGGCGAAGTGCATCGAGGGGTCGTGGTAGTAGTCGTCGCTCATCGCGTCGAACCCGTGCGCTACGGGGCAACGGCCGGTGGCGGGCGGTATTGCTGTTTCGATCATCGCCGACTCCGGGTTCTCACAGGGCCGCAGCCACGGCCATGGTGGAGAGCTTCTGAAAACGTGCGACGTTCTCGCTCTCCTCCATGACTCCGGCGGACAGGAAGACGAAGGTGAGGTCGCGGTCCGGGTCGATCCAGAACAGCGACGATCCAGCGCCGTAGTTGCCGTGCGTGCGCGGCGAGGTGAACGGGCCGAAGAAGCTGGGCGCGGTGCCCGTACCCGACAGGGAGAAGCCCAGACCGAAGTTGCCTTGGGGGACCTCCCAGCCGCGGGCTACCGCCATCTGGGCATAGAGGTCGTTCGGCATGTCACCGGTCTGCAGGGTGGTGGCCTGGTCGACGACCGCCGGGGCCAGCACCCACTGCCCGTCGTGCAGGCCACGGCGGCGGATCATCTCGGCGAACGTGAAGACGTCACGGGCGGTGGACACGGAGCCCACCCACGGCATCTCCGCGTCCTCGGTGATGTGCTCGTTGAGACACTCGATGTCGCTCGGCTGTAGGAATCCGCCCTGGGGCAGGTACGCCTTGAGCGGCACGGCCCGGTCCTTCAGCGTCGCCGGCAGACCGAACGAGGTCTCGTCCATGCCCAGCGGATCGAAGATCAGCTCTCGCGCCAGGTCCCGGAACGACGCAGCGCCGTACGCCCGCCGCACCATCTCGCCCATGAGCGCGTGGTTGATCGCGGGGGCGTAGTTGAGGTTGGTGCCGGGGTCGAACAGCACGTCTACCGTGGCCAGCGCCTGGACGACGTCCGCGAGCGCCCCGAAGCGGTCCGGCCCGAGTCCTGGGTTGGGCGTCGGCGGCATGCCGGAGCGGTGGGTGAGCAGATGGATGAGGTTGATCTTGTCCTTGCGCAGCATGTGGAACGGATCGGTTCCCAGGAACTCCGGGATCAGGTCCACGACGCGTGTGGACAGAGCCAGTTTCCCCTCGCCGATCGCACGCAGAGCCATCGCGTTGGTGAAAGCCTTGGTCAGTGACAGCACACGGAACACGGCGTCCCTTGCGAGCTCACGACCGGTGGCACGCTCGTGCCAGCCGAGTACGGTGTCCGCGACGATGTCGCCGCCCCGGGCGAGGATCATGTGCGCGCCGTCGTAGGTGCCGTCGGCGATGTCGCTCGTGACCTCGGCGACGAGCCGGGCCAGCGCGCGGGGGTCGACGTCGTCCCGGGCGACGACACCGGGTCCGGCGGCTTGGGCGACGGGGACGGTGGTGGTGTCAGAGGTCATGATCGCCAGACCCTTCACTGCATCACGAGCCCGCCCGAGGGCGAGATCGTCTGGCCGGTGTAGTAGGAGCCCTCGTCACCGGCGAGGAACAGGACGGTCCTGGCGATCTCCTCCGGTGCGGCGGTACGGCGAATGGGCTGCATGCCGACGAGGAAGTCGATGAACTCGTCGTCGCTCTGACGGAAGAGGGGCGTGTCGATGGCGCCCGGGGCGAGCGCGTTGACACGGATGCCGAACGGAGCGAGTTCCACCGCACCCTCGCGCGTGAGGCCGAGGACGGCCGCCTTGGAAGCCGGGTAGTAGGACGGCATGGCCACACCCATCAGCGCCGCGGCCGAGGAGAAGTTGACGATGGCGCCGCCACCGTTCCTCTTGAGCAGTGGCGTGGCGGCCCGCATCGTGTAGAAGGTGCCGTAGAGGTTGATCCTCAGCACACGGTCGAAGTCCTCGTCCGTGATGTGCTCGATGAACTCCGGGCTGTGGCGGCGCCCCTCCTTCGCCGCGAGGAATCCCTTGTAGTTCTCCTCGTTGAGGGCTTCGAGAGCGGCGCGGTTCGGCGCGTTGACACCGGCGGCGTTGACAAGGGTGTTCAGGCGGCCATGATCCGCTTCCACCCGTGCCAGTGCCTCGCCCACGGCCGTGCTGTCGGCGATGTCGAAGGCAAGCGGGATCGCGCGTTCCATGCCCTTGAACGCTTCGCCCAGAGATTCAGCGGAGATGTCGGCACCGTAGACGACGGCACCTTCCGCATGGAAGGCACGGGCCACCGCGAGACCCATGCCGGACGCCGCTCCAGTGACGAAAACGACGTGATCAGCGAACTTCATTGTTCCTCCTGCAACTTCCCAGGTCACCTGACACCGGGGATCGTCACAACGGAGGCTCGCACATTTGCTTGACATCTGTCTAGTGAAAGTGGATTGCCTTTTTGCTGCAGCGACCACCCCTCCGACGTGAGGCGCATCACTACGAGTGGTGCGGCGCTGAGCCCCGCAGCAAAACCGCGGCGGCCGGCCAGGCAAGGGGTGAAGTGCCGCCACGGAGGCCGTCGGCTCCCGAGGCGGCGTCGGCGTACCACGCCACAGAAGGGTTACTGCTGGAAGGGCCGGTCTTGTGCCCCTGGGCGGTAACTGCATGGCGCGGGAGGCGGTGCCGAATTCCACTGCACAACAGCAGCCGGATCGCCCGCGGGAGGCCATGGAGCATCCCCGCGCCCCTGGCGCGGACGTGGCGGCACGCGTCGACCGCGCCCCTGTGCACCATCGCACAGGAGGTGCATATTGACTAGACGGCCGTCAATCCACTGAGATCAGTCGGAGTGGCCTGACTGCCCGCTCAGGGCATGGGCGAGGGCATCGGCGAGTTCCAGCACGATGACGTCGAAGAACGCCGGGCGATCGCGCACCACAGCGAAGTAGAACGCACGCTCGATTGCCATGATGAGTGCGATGATGCGCGCCCGAGCCCGCTCCGTCGCCACCCCGTGTTCGGTGAGCCGGCCAACTGCTGCGGGCATCGCGTCCGCGAGGCGGCCGTAGAGGGCGAACCACTCCTCGGCCACAGCCTCTTCGTTTGCCAGCGCCTGTTCCATAGAGGTGAATTCCATGCGGTACCGACGCCACAAGGCAGCGTGCTCCCGCAGCCATTCACCCGTTACGGCAGGCGTGGGCTCCAGTGTCGCCAGATGTTCGTACGCGGCCACCACGTCCGGCTCGACTCCACGCATGATCTCGACGACGATCTCTCCCTTGGAGCGGAAGTGCAGGTAGAAGGTCGCCCGCGAAACATCGGCCGCGCGCGCGATGGCGTCTGCCGTGGTCGCCGTGTAACCCTGCGCAACAAACAGGCCGCGCGCGGCATAGACCAGCGCGGCGCGCGTGCGACGCTTCTGCTCGGCGCGCGACACTCGGGCAGTCTTCTCCGGCACTGGAGACCCTTCCGATCGGACGTGTGTCCACTCTACCGAAGGGCCTGTGACCAGTAGAAAGACGAAGATCGTAGGTCGGTCGGACACCATCAGTCACTTACTGATCGCTTCAGAATGCGGTGCGTAGTCGTCTCGAGCAGATGATGGAGCAGGCAAGTTGGAGGAGGCCCTGGTGGAGGTCGGCGCGTATCTCGTAGCGGATGCGCAGGCGTTTGAACTGGTGCAGCCAGGCGAACGTCCGCTTCACCACCCAACGCGTCTTGCCCAGTCCGGAGCCGTGCGGGGCGCCGCGGCGGGCGATCTTCGCCATGATGCCGCGGGCACGCAGGAGCCGGCGGTGCTGCGGAAGTCGTAGCCGCGGTCGACGTACAGCCGCTTCGGCTTGTGGCGGGGACGGCCGCGCCGCGGCCGCGGACGCGGGGCACGGCGTCATGGAGTGGGATGAGCTGGGTGACGTCGTGCCGGTTCCCGACGGTTAGCGACACGGCGAGCGGGGTGCCGTGGCGGTCGACGATCACATGGTGCTTGCTGCCGGGACGTGCCCGGTAGACCGGCGAAGGTCCGGTGCGAGCCCCCCTTTGAGCGCCCGGATGTGCGAGGCCTCGATGGCGCAGTCGTCCATCTCCAGTAGGCCGTGTCGGTGCAGCTCGGCGAGCAGGATCGCGTGGAGGCAGGGCCACGCTCGTGAGCGGCTTGAAGTAGCGGCAGACGTTCTCCGGCTTCGTGTACCGGGACTCACGTTGGAATCAAAGGGCCACAGGGCAAGCACTCCGACCGGCTCGCGAAGACAACATAAACAGTGAGTGTTCAGATTTCACCGACGCTCGCACGGGCACACGCAGCCGACTACTACGCAGGCCGAGGCAGAGTGAGCGGCAACCTGCGCAGTTCGGCAGCAATGCGTGCTGCAGGAGCACGGACCAAACCGGTCGTCAAAAAGAACTGACACTCCATCAAAAGAGGTAAGGCGCGCACCTAGATTGCGCACGCCCACTGACTGCCACGTCGTCAGGCCGCATACCCAAGCAACGTTACGGGTGCTTGTGCCCCAGAACGGCCCACCACTGCTCGGCGAGGACACGCACCAGCTGCTCACGATCATGCAGAACACCGCGGACCACGGTGAAGTACATGGTCCTGTCCAGCTGCGCCATGAGCGTTACCAGCCGCAGCCGCTCCTTGTCGCGCTCTTCGCCTTCCAGGAACGTCTCCAGATGATGGGGCATCGCGTCAGCAGCCCGCCGCAGGCTTTCGTACCAGCGCTCAGAGACTTTGGGCTCCACGGCCAGAGCCTGTTCCATCGCTTCGAAGCGCAACCTGTCGCGCTCCCACCACGCCACGACATCTTCGACCCATCCGCTCACGGCGTCGAGCGAGGGATCGGGCAGGGAATCCAGACGCTGATAGGCCTCCAGGACCGCGGGTTCAATGCGCTCCAGCAGTTCGATGACCACTTCAGCCTTGCTGGGAAAGTACAAGTAGAAGGTGGCCCGGCTCGCCCCTGCCTCCGCCGCGATGTGCGCGGCCGTGGCCGTCGCGTATCCGCGCTCACGGAACGCGGTGAATGCAGCCTCGATGAGGCGCTCTCGCGTCAGCCGCTTCTGCGCCTCCCTGAGCGACTCGCCAGCAGGCGACGACTCGGAGTTACGTACCCCCACAGGCTCCGTCATTCCCCTCGCCCACCAACAGCCCACGACCCCCTGAAGCTGGGCGTCACACCCCTGCGGTAGCGGCTCATTGGGGTGCTTCCCAGCGTTCGGATCATGCTACCGAAATTACCACTGGATTGCTGTCTTGTTGCTAGACACGTATCTAACGAAGTGGCATGGTTGCGCCCACCACACCGGCTCCGCCGCTGGTCGGCAGAGCCGAACGCAGGAGGATACGCATGAAGCTGGACGGGAAAGTCGCCTTCATCACCGGGGCGGCGTCAGGGATCGGAGCCGCCACAGCAAGGCTGTTCGCCGCAGAGGGCGCGACGGTCATCGGGGCGGATCTCTCCGCCGACAAGATCAAGGAGTCCCTGTCGGGCGTCGCCCGGTCGAAGGGCATCGCTCTTGATGTCAGCGACAGCGCAGCGGTCAACGCCGCCTTCGACGAGGTGGAGCGCGAGCACGGACGACTCGACGTCCTGATCAACGCCGCCGGCATCAACGCCCCAACGAAGGCGGCCAACGACCAGTTGGTGGAGGCCAACGTCAAGGCCTTCGAGGCCGGGAAGCGGGGCGAGGCCTTCCACCCCGACTTCCTCAGCGACACGACCGACGAGGACTTCGCCCGGGTCATCGCCGTCAACTTGACCGGTCCGTTCTACTGTCTGCGTGCGGCCGTGCCGTTGATGCGTAGGTCCGGCGGCGGCTCGATCGTCAACATCTCCAGCGTGGCCGCGCTCATCGGCGCTCCGATGCCGCTGTACTACCCGGCATCCAAGGCGGGCGTGCTCGGCATGACCCGGGCCGCCGCAGGCGAACTGGCGCCGCACAACATCAGGGTCAACGCCATCGCCCCTGGCTCCGTCGACACTCCGCTGCTCAACGCCCAGCCGCCGGAGATCGTGGCCCAGCTCGTGGCCATGCAGCCGATCGCCCGTGCCGCCACGCCGGACGAACTCGCCCGCACTCTCCTGTTTCTGGCCTGCGACGACGGCGCCTACTACACCGGCCAGACCCTGTCGCCCTCCGGCGGCCTGCACATGTGAACAGGCGCCCACGCCCCCCAGAAGACCATCCCACGAAGAGGCACCACTGTGATCAACGAAGACCACACCGCCCTGGACGCTGCAGCACTGCGTCGGCTGCAGAAAGCCATTGAGGCCGACGTCGAAGCGGGGCTGTACGACGGCGCGAACATCATCGTCTCCCGCCACGGCGAAATCGGGTTGCACGCCTCCATCGGCTACGCGGACCGCAAGGCTGGCCGCCACACCACCACCACGGACATCTACCGCATCTTCTCGATGACGAAGGCGTTCACCAACGTCCTCGCCCTACAGGCCATCGACCGCGGCCAACTCGCCCTGACCACCCGCGTCGTGGACGTCATACCGGAGTTCTTCGGCCGCGACCGCTTCCGTACTGCACGCAAGGGACGCATCAACCTCGCCCATCTCCTCACCCACCGCGCGGGGTTGGTGACCACCCCCACCCCGCTGCCGTACTCGGAACTCGGCAACCTGGACAAGGTCATCGACGCGATCTGTCAGCTCGACGTCGTCGGCGAGCCGGGCACCACCCTGAACTACTCCCCCGCGCTCAACCACGCGCTGATGGCCGAGATGGTGCGCCGGGCCACGGGCTCCGACTCCGTACGGAATCTGATGCGGCGTGAGATCTTCGAGCCGCTCGGCATGGCCCGCACCGCGCTGGGCGCCCCCAAGGAGTGGGGCAAGCACTACGTGCCGATCCGGGCCAGCTTCCCCGACGGCGGCTGGCTGTCCACGGCAGACATCGAAGTGATGGAAGAGATCATCACCGAGGATGCCGAGATGCCCTGGGTGGGCGCCGTCTCCACGGTCGAGGACATCCACACCTTCGCGGAGATGCTGCGCTGCCGTGGCGAGATCGACAACAGCCGCATCCTCTCCCCGGCCATCCTCGACCTGGCCACCACCAACCAGACCGGGGACCTGCCCAACGACCTCTATCGGGGCCTCGCCGAGGCACGTGGCTGGGACGTGCCCCCCGGCAATTTCGGCCTCGGGTTCGCACTGTCCGGCTCGGGCACCCACGCATCGTTCTTCGGACCGACCACGAGCCCTCGCACCCACGGCAACTACGGGGCCGGCACCACCCTGTTCTGGGTCGATCCGGAGCGTGACATGACCTTCGCCTGTCTCACGTCGGGAGTCATGGAGGAGAGCGAAAACGTGCTCCGCTTCCAGCGCCTGTCGACGCTGGCTGCCGCCGCCGCGCTCTGAGCGCATTCGGCCGCCCCTGTCGTCCCGGGGCCGCCCACTCCCCTCACTCCCCACGACCGGACTCGTCCTGCTCGACGCCGCATGGACGGACCCGTCGCCTCAACAACCGGGATTCAAGAGATGACTCAAACCGTGAACCGTCCCGCTCCTCCTCCGGAGTTCGACCCGTACAGCGACACGTATCTTCGCGACCCCGCCTCGGTCTTCCGACGGGCTCGCGAGGAGACGCCAGTATTCTGGTACGAACCGTTGGGGACCTGGATCGTCACCCGCCGAGCCGACATCGACGCCGTCCTCATGGACTGGGAGACGTGGTCCTGCCAGGCCAACGGCGGCCGCCTTCCCGTACCTGAGAAATACGCCGACGTGGTTCCGCCCGAGCTGATCGCGGAGATCATGATCAGCATGGATCCGCCGAAGCACACGGCGGCTCGCAAGGTGGCCCAGCGTGGCTTTCTGAAGCCGGTCATCGAGGCGCTCGCGCCCGAGATCGAAGCCCGGGCCCATCGCATCATCGACCGCTTCGCCCATCTCGGCGCCTCGGAACTGATGGAGACCTACTGTCTGGAGCTGACCACACAGACGCTGATGGCTCTGCTCGACCTCCCGGCCGAGGACGAGCCCCTGATGCGCCAGCTGCGCGATGACCACTTCAGGGTGCTCGCCAGCGGCCATGAGCCGATGGAGGAGCCACAGCACAGCGAGGTCTGGGACCGGTACACCACGGCGCAACTGCGCCTGCGGCAGCTCGCGCAGGAACGCCGCGACGGCACCGGCAGCGACGTCATCACTCTGATGGCCGCCGCCAGGGACAGGGAGGGAAATCCCGCTCTGACGGTGGAGCGCATCGCTATGCATCTCACCGAGTTCGCCGCGGCCGGGACGGACACGACCGCGCAGGCCATGGCCAACGCGATCCTGTTCCTGACGTCGGAACCGGAACAACTCGCCGAAGCCCAGGCCGATCCCGCGCTGTGGCCGCGAGTCTTCGAGGAGACCGTTCGCCGTCGCCCTTCGGCCCCGTTCGCCTCCCGGGTCGCCACCACCGATGTGGAGATCGCCGGCGTCACGGTCCGCGAGGGCGAGATGGTCTGGCTGGCGCTGGCGAGCGCCAACACCGACCCGGCGGGTGTCACTGATCCCATGCGGTTCGACATTCACCGCGACGGCCTCGACGAGCACTACTCCTTCACCAAGGGCCGGCACACCTGCCTGGGCGCACCGCTCGGCCGCACTCAGGGCGCCATCGGGCTGCGCGTGGCGTACGAACGCCTGGCTGGGCTGCACGCCGTGCCGGAACAGCCCCAGGACTTCCTCCCCCTGGCGATGCTGCCCATCCGCCGCAGCCTTCAGGTCGCCTGGGACCGGCCCACCGCTGCACGAACCGTTGAGACCAGGGAGCGCTGAAGATGACCGCTTACGTACGTAACCAGTGGTACGTCGCCGCCTACGGCCGTGAAGTCGGGCGCGCGCTCCTCGGCCGTACCATCCTGGGCGAACCCATCGTCTTGTACCGCACGGAGGAGTCGGGCGAGGTCGTCGCCCTCGCGGACCGCTGTGTGCACCGCCGCTTCCCGCTGTCGGAGAGCCACCTCGACGGCGACCGGGTCGTGTGCGGATATCACGGCTTCACCTACGACACCACAGGCACCTGCGTCTACGTCCCCGGTCAGAAGCGCATTCCGCGCACCGCGCGGGTGAGCTCGTACAAGGTGGTCGAGCAGGACTCCTTCGTCTGGATCTGGATCGGCGAACCCGATCTCGCCGACCCGACCGCGATTCCACGGGCACGCCACATGGTCGATCCGACGTGGACCACCGTCAGCGGCATGGAGCCGATCGACGGGGACTACGGCCTGCTGGTGGACAACCTGATGGACCTTTCGCACGAGACGTATCTGCACGGCGGGTACATCGGCACGCCTGAGGTCGCGGAAACGCCGATCACCACCGAGGTGGACGAGGAAGCGGGCGTGGTCCGCGTCAACCGGCACATGGACGACGCCGAGTGCCCGCCGTTCTACGCCCGCTCCACCGGCATAGAGGGCCGGATCAGCCGCTGGCAGGACATCGAATACCACGCCCCGTGCCTGTATCTGCTGCACAGCCGGATCGCTCCGGTCGGCGCCCCTGGCCCGGGCCCGGGCGGTGAGGCCAGCCACGCTTTCCACACCGAGATCACATACGCGATCACCCCCTCCTCGGAGGGCAAGGTCTACGACTTCTGGGCCGTCTCGCGGGACTTCGCCTTGGAGGACGACGAAGTAACCACCTTCATGCGGGACTTCAACCACACCGTGGTGATGCAAGACGTCAACGCACTCAACCTGCTGCAGAAGACCCTGGACACCGAGCCCGACGGGTACCAGGAACTCAGCATCAACATCGACACCGGCGGTCTCGCCGCCCGCCGGATCCTCGCCCGCCTGGCGGAGCAGGGCGCCGGACAACCAGTGGCAGCCGTCCGATGAAACCGCTCCATCCCCCGGTGCTCACCGGCGACACCGTGTATCGCATCCACTGGGTGCTCGGCACTGATCGGCTGCTCGCCGTCTGCCATTGCGGCGCCGAGCAGGAGTTCGAAGACCCGGTGCTCCTGTGGAACTGGCTGCTCGGTCACCCCGACGGACATCTGCCCGGACCGGCTCCGGCCGACACGCCTGCGCCCGGTGCCCGACATCTCGACAGGGCTTTCGCCTGACGGCCCCGGTCCAGAAAGAGAACGATCATGACCACCACGACACCCCAGCGTGCCGAGGTCGAGCTCGACCTGACCCTGATGCGCAAGGAGATCCTCGCCGACAGCGTCCTCCGGCTGACCTTCGCGCACCCCTCGGGCCTCCAGCTGCCCGGCTGGGAGCCCGGCGCCCATATCGACCTCGTGCTCGGCCCCGACCTCGTACGGCAGTACTCCCTGTGCGGCGACCCCGACGACACGTCCGTCCTGCAGGTGGCGGTGCTGCGCGAGGCCGCCGGGCGCGGCGGCTCCCTCCACGTGCACGACAAGCTGGCCGAGGGCGACACGGTTCGGGTCCGAGGCCCACGCAACCACTTCGCACTGGTCGATGCGCCGCGCTATCTCTTCATCGCCGGCGGCATCGGCATCACCCCGATCCTCCCGATGATCGCCGCCGCCAGGCGGCGGCAGGCGGACTGGCGCCTCGTGTACGGCGGCCGCACTCGCGGTTCCATGGCCTTCGCGCAGCAGCTGGCCACGGATCACCCCGACCGGGTGGAGATCTGCCCCCAGGACGAGAGTGGCCTCATCGACCTGGGGGCGGTGCTCGGGACGCCGCGGCAGGACACGGCGGTGTACTGCTGCGGCCCCGAGCCCCTGCTCAACGCTGTGGAGCAGCGGTGCGCATCCTGGCCGGACGGGGCACTGCACATCGAGCGCTTCGTACCCAAAGCGCGTAGCGACGACGCCCCGTCGACCTCATTCGAGGTAGAACTGTCGCTCTCCGGGAAGACGCTGACCGTACCGCCTGACCGCTCCATCCTGGAGGTCGTCGAGGAGGCCGGGGTACCCGTGCTCTCGTCCTGTCAGGAAGGCACCTGCGGCAGCTGCGAGACCGCGGTCCTCGCGGGCAATCCCGACCACCGGGACTCACTGCTCAGCGAGAAGGAACGCGCTTCCGGAGACGTCATGTTCATCTGTGTCTCCCGGTCCCGCTCCCTCCGCCTTGTCCTCGACCTCTGAACCCACCGCCGTGGCGAGAGCAAAGGAGCTCTGCTCCGTGGGCCATGGGCCAGGGCTGCTCGCCACGGCGGTGTTCCACCAATGGGCCAGGGGCCCCCATCAGCGACTTCGACAGCAGCGGGGGCAGAGCCTCCTACTGCACGGGCTGATGTCCCTGGGTGGATCAGCGTCCTGCGGCCCCGACTGCAAGCTCCAGTTGAGGAGCCATGGGCAGGGTGGTTCCGAGCGTGCGCGGGGCCCCGTTTGCTCTTGTATCCAGCATCGCCCTGGTCGCCCTGTGAACCATGAACTCGGCCCAGCTTTAACGTAATTGACACTACGTCAACAACCGCAAGACCGCAGGGACACACGTCGCACTCCCGGTAGTCGCCATCTTCTACAACTTGCAGGCGGAGCGGCAGCTGAGCGCGGCCGCCCTCGCCGACCCCACCGCCTATCGGACGAGGCTGGCGAATCAGCGGCAGATCACTGATGCGTCCTTCGAGGGCCTGCAGGGCCTCCCCGACTCCGCCCCTGCCGATATCGTCGCGCACTAACGGCAGGTCACGCTCGCCGAGGAGATTCGCATCCAGGACGAACCCCGGCCTTCGACAGGGTGGTCGCGAGTTCGGGGACGTCGACGGCTCAGTTCACCGCCGACCAGTGCGGCCGGCTCGCCGCCGACTGGGACACCAGCCGCGACGTCCCCGTACGCGACGTCCTTACCCGCCGCGGGTCGAGGTTCCAAGGCCCATGTCATGAACTCGGCCCGGGCACCGACCTGTTCACACTTGATCGCATACAGGACGTGCGGCAGGACCAAGGCGCCCGCGGCGGCGGTGAGCGTCGTTTTCCGACGGCCCCGCCGACCGGCCGAAGCCACCCCCGCCAACCGGCGGCGACCGCAGCACTGGCCGCACAGTGGTACGCCCTCCTCATCAGAAGGTAAGAAGAAGGGCGTACGCGTCCGCCCGGAGCCGGGCGGTGACCGTTCAGCGCGAGGCCGGAGCCGGCCGGTCGGGCTGTCGTCGCGGGTGATGACGGCGTTGACGTGGCTGGCGTCGATCCGGGCGAGGTGGAGGTCGCGCAGCTCGGCTGGAGATCTCGCGACGATCCAGCGCCTAGAGCTGGACGTGTGCGGGCTGGCGGGTGAGGTCGGTCCTCATGCGGAGACTCGCTCAAGGTGGGGGGCTCGTGCGGACTGGCGGGGCAGGTGGCGAGCGACGTCGAGGAGAGCGTCGATGTCGTCCATGGGCCGGCTGGTCTGGCGTTCGGAGTCCGCGAATTCGGTGAGTTGGTCGGGCGCCGGGCGGGCACCTTCGGCCCGGGCAGCGATTCCGGCGAGGATTTGGTCGGCCGTGACGGCTTGAACCGCCTTTCCGTGCGTCGGCATGGTGGCCACACGCATAGCCGCCCCTCGAACTATGTTGCCCCGCCACATGTGCGCCTGACCTGCGGATTCCTACGGTATGGCGACACGTAAACGTCCCCGCCAACCGCTTGGAAGTGGTGCCGATGTCCTCCCCCGCGACCGCTCCCCCACCCCCCGCCAGCCTCAAACGCATCGTCGCCGCCAGCCTCATCGGCACCACCATCGAGTGGTACGACTTCTTCCTCTACGGCTCTGCCGCCGCGCTCGTCTTCAACAAGCTGTTCTTCCCGGACTCCGACCCGCTGGTCGGCACGCTGCTGTCGTTCCTGACGTACGCCGTCGGGTTTGCCGCGCGACCGCTGGGCGCGCTGGTGTTCGGGCACTACGGCGACCGGCTCGGCCGTAAGAAGCTGCTGGTGCTGAGCCTGCTGCTGATGGGCGGGGCGACCTTCGCGATCGGACTGCTGCCGACACATGCGACCGTCGGGGCGGCCGCCCCGGTGCTGCTGACCACGCTGCGCCTGGTGCAGGGGTTCGCGCTCGGCGGTGAGTGGGGCGGGGCCGTGCTGCTGGTGTCCGAGCACGGGGACGCGCGGCGGCGCGGATTCTGGGCCTCGTGGCCGCAGACCGGGGCGCCCGCGGGGCAGCTCCTCGCGACAGGCGTGCTGTCCTTGTTGACCGCCGTGCTGTCGGACGACGCCTTCGGCAGCTGGGGCTGGCGAATCCCGTTCCTGCTGTCCGGCGTGCTGGTGGTCGTCGGTTTGTGGATTCGTCTGTCCGTCGATGAATCCCCCGTGTTCCAGGAGGCGTTGGCGCAGGCCGAGGCCCGCAAGACCGCGCGTCCCGAGGACGCGGAGCGGCTGCCGCTCGTGTCCGTGCTGCGGTACCACTGGCGCGACGTCCTGGTGGCGATGGGTGCGCGCATGGCGGAGAACATCAGCTACTACGTCATCACGGCCTTCATCCTCGTCTACGCCACCACCTCGGCCGGCGTCTCCAAGCAGACCGCGCTCAACGCGGTGCTGATCGCTTCGGCCGTGCACTTCGCGGTCATTCCGGCGTGGGGCGCGCTGTCGGACCGCGTGGGCCGTCGCCCCGTGTATCTGCTGGGCGCGGTCGGTGTCGGGCTGTGGATGTTCCCCTTCTTCTCACTCATCGACACAGGCGGCTTCGGCAGTCTCGTCCTCGCCGTGACCGTGGGACTCGTGCTGCACGGAGCGATGTACGCACCCCAGGCCGCCTTCTTCTCCGAGATGTTCGCAACGCGGATGCGCTACTCCGGCGCCTCCATCGGCGCCCAGTTCGCCTCCGTCGCCGCGGGCGCGCCCGCGCCGCTCATCGCCACCGCGCTGCTGTCCGACTACGACAGCTCCACACCGATCGCCCTGTACGTGATCGCCGCGGCCGTCCTGACGGTCGTTGCCGTGGCGGCGGCCAAGGAGACCCGGCTGCGCGACCTCACGGACGTCGAGCCCTCCGCCGAGGCCGAGCCCGCGGCGGCTCGGCCGGCGGACGCGCGCAGCGTCTGACGTCCCGGCCCCTTACCGGGCCGGTCCGACCCCCGCACACCCTGTGCGGGGGTCAGGGTCGTCTCCCGCCCGACAACCGGTGCAGGCGCAGGGCGAGTTGGATCTCCAGGACCCGGGCCGGGCTCTGCCAGTCGTCGCCGAGCAGGCGGCCGACGCGTTCCAGGCGCTGGGCGACCGTGTTCACGTGGACGTGCAGCTCGTCCTTGGTGCGGGCCGGGCTCATGCCGCAGGCGAAGTACGCGTCGAGGGTGTGCAGCAGATCGGTGCCGCGTCGCTCGTCGTAGGTGACCACCTGGCCGATGGTGCGGTCGACGAAACCGGCTATGTCCCGGTCTCCGGCCAGGAGCAGCCCGAGAAACCCGAAGTCGTCGGCGGCTGCGCCGTCCCCGGTGCGGCCGAGGAGCCGGAGGGCGTCGAGGCAGCGTCGGCCTTCCGCGTACGCCGCGGCCACGGCGTCCGGGTGCGCGGCGAGGTCGTCCACCGGAGCGGAGGCGCCGACGGTGACCGCTTCGTGGACCGCTGTGCCCAGGTGCCGTGCGGTGCGTCGGGCGAGGTCGGTGACGGTGTCACCGGGGACGAGGGGCAGCAGCAGGACGGTGCCGCCATCGCGGGCTGCGGCCAGCCCGTGGCGGGTCGCGGCGAGGTGGGATGCCGCCGACCACAGGCGCCGGCGGGCGGCCGCCTCCTGGTCGGCGTCGGCCGCGATGCCGTCGAGGCGGGCGGCGAGCACGACGTGGGTGGCGTCGAGGTCGGCGCGCAGCCGGGACGCACGTTCGCGCAGCAGGCGCGGGTCGCGGTCGCGGGCGTCCAGCAGGTCGTCGAGGAGTTCGCCGCGCACTCGCTGTTCGGCCTCGGCGGCGGAGCGTCTGGCCAGCAGCAGGAGCGAGGTGACCATCGCCGCACGCTCCAGGGTGCGTTGGTCGACCGGGTCGAGGCCCGGGTGGCCGCGCAGCACCAGCGCGCCGAGCAGTTCGCCGCCGGCGGTCACGGCGGCGACCCAGTCCTCCCCGTGCCGTACCGCGCGCCCTTCGGCGCGGGACGCCTCCAGGGCCTGGGCCGACGCGTCGGCGGACTCGGTGAATTCGACTGTGCCGTCAAGGACCTGGGAGACCGCGGCGGCCACGTCGTGCACTCCGCCGCCGCGCAGGACGAGTTCGGCGAGCCGGTCGTGGATGTCGGAGGCACGCTCGATGACCCCGCTGCGGTCCTGAATGATCTCGTTGGCCCGTTCCAGGTCGGCCAGGGCGGAGCGGGTCTCGGTGAGCAGGTTGGCGGTGTCGATGGCGGCTGCGGCGAGGGCGGCGAAGGAGCCGAGCAGCGCGATCTGCTCCCGCTCGAAGACGCGGGCCCGGCGGTTCGCGGCGAAGAGCACCCCGATGACGTGCGGTCCCAGCATCAGGGGCACCCCCAGGATGGCGACCAGGCCCTCGTCCCGTACGCCCGCGTCGATGGTTGAGGTGTGCTGGAAGCGGCCGTCCCGGAAGTAGTCGTCGGTGACGTAGGGGCGGGCCGTCTGGGCGACGAGCCCGCCGAGCCCTTCGCCCATGCCCAGGCGCAGCTGCTGGAAGCGGGCCGCGACCGAGCCCTCGGTGACCCGCATGTACGTGTCGCCCCTGCCGGGGTCGTTCAGGCTGAGGTAGGCGACGTCCGTGCCGAGCAGCGACCGGGCGCGCTGGACGATCGCCTGGAGCACCGCGTCGAGATCCCTGAGGCCGGCCAGGTCGTGCGCGGTCTCGAAGAGCGCGGACAGCTCGGCCTCGCGCCGGCGCCGTCCTTCCAGCTCCGAGCGTACCCGCAGGGCGAGCAGCTTGGCGTGTTCGAGTGCGGCGATCCGTTCGGCCGGCGCTCCGGCGGCGCGGGCGAGCAGCACCGGCTGCTCGTAGGCGTCGATGGCCGCGCCCCTGGCCAGCAGCTCCAGGAACGGCGCGTCGGCGCCGTGGGGCGACGGCTCGGCGTTGCTGCCGGAGCGCTCGGCTGACTGCACGTGATCGCGGGACATGTTCACAGGATTCCCCATCACCCGGCCGCGGCGTCAGCCCTGTGGATAACTTCCACGCCGAGGGGCGCGGGCTCGTTCAGTGCGCGGTCCAGCCACCGTCCAGCGCCAGCGAGGTGCCGGTCACGAACGACGCCTGCGGGCTGCACAGATATGCCACGGCCTCGGCGACCTCCTCCGGTTCGATGAGCCGCTTGATCGCGCTGTCCTGGAGGAGCACCTCGGACAGCACGCGTTCCTCGGGGATCCCGTGCGCCCTCGCCTGGTCGGTGAGCTGTTTCTCGACCAGGGGGGTGCGTACGTAGGCGGGGTTCACGCAGTTCGAGGTGACGCCGTGCGCCGCGCCTTCGAGCGCGGCCGTCTTGGACAGTCCCTCCAGGCCGTGTTTGGCGGCCACGTACGCGGACTTGTAGGCCGAGGCGCGCAGCCCGTGCACCGAGGACACGTTGACGATGCGGCCCCACCCCTGCCCGTACATGTGGGGCAAGGCACCGCGGATGAGCCGGAACGGTGCCTCCAGCATCACGGTGAGCACCGTGTGGAAGACGTCCGGCGGGAACTCCTCGATGGGGCGGACCAGTTGCAGCCCGGCGTTGTTGACGAGGACGTCGGTGCCGGCGGCGGCGAGTTCGGCGGTGTCCAGGTCGGTGAGGTCGAGGGCCTGCGGCTCGACGCTGCCCGGCAGGTCCGCGGCCCGCTCGGCGAGCGCCTCCAGGCCCCGGGCGTCCCGGTCGACCGCTCTCACCTTGGCCCCGGCGGCGGCCAGCCGCAGTACGCAGGCGCTGCCGATGCCACCGGCGGCACCGGTGACGAGGGCGGTGCGGCCGCCGAGGTCGAGCGAGAGGGCGTGGGGAGCGGGGAGGGCACTGGGCGCGGTCATGTCTCGACTCTAAACAGCCCACCTACCCCACCCCATGTGCTCACGACCCATACTTCAGAGCGAACTCGTGGGGCCGCTGCCCATGCTTCAGACCGGACTCGTGGGGTCGAACCACGTCGGTCCGTCCGACAGCGCCTGCTTGATACGCAACAGCCCGAACTCGTTCAGCTCCGGCAGGGCGTCCACCTCGAACCAGCCCACCTCGAGCGACTCGTCGTCGTTCACCCGTGCCTCCCCGCCGACGGCGCGGCAGCGGAAGGTGATGTCCATGTACTGGCAGGTGTCCCCGTTGGCATACGTGACCGGCTGCAGCGCCTGGACCAGGACGACCCGCTCGACGACGCAGCGCACCGCGGTCTCCTCCTCGACCTCCCGTACGGCGCACGCCGCGGGCTGCTCCCCGGGCTCCGGGATGCCGCCGATGACGGACCACTTGCGGGTGTCGGAGCGACGGCCCAGCAGCACTCTGCCCTCGTCGTCGAGGACGATGGCGGTGACTCCGGGCAGCCAGAGCAACTGGTGGCCGGCGGAGGCCCGGAGCGTGCGGATGAAGTCAGGAGTAGCCATGGGCCGACCCTAACGGGTCGGCCCCGTTGCCCCTGTGATCCACAAACGCGTACGACGGGTGTACGACTACACGCCGTCGGCGCGCCGTCCGCGCACACCGGCGGCGCCGGCCCAGCCGAGTCCGCCGACGGCCACGAGTACGAGGGCGATCTCCGGCAGGATGCCCAGCCGGGTGGCGGGCGTCTCGGAGGAGCGCAGCGGCACCTTCTGCACGAGCGAGTCGGCCACGAACATGCCGGTCTTCTGGGTGATCTTCCCGTCCGGCATGATGATCGCGCTGACGCCGCTGGTCACCGGGACGGTGACGGTCCGGCTGTGCTCGACGGCGCGGACGCGGGACATGGCGAGTTGCTGGTAGGTCATCTCGCTGCGGTCGAAGGTGGCGTTGTTGCTCGGCACCGAGATTATCTGCGCGCCGTGGGTGACCGTGTCGCGCACGGCCCAGTCGAAGGCCGCCTCGTAGCAGGTCGCGAGGCCGACCTTGGAGCCGTCGATGTCGAACACACCTGGCTTGCTGCCCCGGCTGAAGTCCTGGCGGACCATCGTCGTCCAGTCCTTGTTGATCGCACCGAGGAGCGAGCGCATCGGGAGGTACTCGCCGAACGGCTGGACCTGCCGTTTGTCGTACGTGTCGACGGCGCCCTTGTCCGGGTCCCACAGGATCTGCTCGTTGAGGAGCTTGCCGTCCCGCTCGACGACGCCGCCGACCGAGATGGGCACGCCGATCGCCCTGGCCGCCTCGTCGATGACGGCGGCCGCGTCGGCGTTGGCGAAGGGGTCGACGTCGGAGGAGTTCTCCGGCCACAGCACGAAGTCGGGCTGGGGCACCTTCCCCGCCTTGACCTCGGCGGCCAGGCGCTCCGTCTCTCGGGCGTGGTAGTCGAGCACGGCCCGCCGCTGCGCGTTGAACTCCAGCCCGAGGCGGGGGACGTTGCCCTGGATGACGGCGACGGTCGCCGTGCCGTCCTCGGCCTTGACGCTCACCAGCGGGCGAGCGGCGACGGCCGCCACCACCGGTACGGCCACACTCAGCAGGGCGACGGCCGCGGCCGACCGCCGCACCGCACGCGTACGCCGCGTCTCGACGGCCAGTCGGACGACCTCGTACAGGCCGAAGCCGCACAGGACCACCGCGAAGCCGAGCACGGGCGTGCCGCCGACCGCGGCGAGCGGCAGGAAGACGCCGTCCGCCTGACCGAATGCGATCTTGCCCCAGGGGAAGCCGCGGAAGGGCACACGCGCGCGTGCCGCCTCGCCGGCGATCCACACCGCGGCGGCCCACACCGGCCAGGCGGGCAGTCTGGACACCGCGGCGACGCCCACGCCGACCAGCGCGACGAAGACCGCCTCGATCACGACGAGGGCGATCCAGGGTCCGGGACCGACTTCCACGCCGGTCCACACCAGCAGCGGCAGCAGGAAGCCGAGGCCGAAGAGGTAGCCGAGGCCCAGGCCCGCCTTCCAGCTGCGACCGCGCAGCACCCAGCCGAAGACGGCGAAGGCCGGCAGGGCCAGCCACCACAGGGTGCGCGGCGGGAAGCTGACGTAGAGCAGCACTCCGGAGAGCACGGCGGCGATGGCCGGGACGAGCCGCACGAGCCGCGGGCCGCGTGCGGCGGGCGCGATCGGGGGCTCCAGCTGGTCCGACTGGCCCACGGAGGTTGCGGTGACGGTCACCCCGGGAGTGTACGGCGGGTGGCCTTGACGCCGACAACACGGGCCGAAGTGCGGCACCGTGCCCCGTCCCCGCCGCTCGGGGCGACAGCGGCCGCCGCGTGCACTCCTGCCGCATCGTTCCTGCATAACTCGGCGCAACTCATCCACAAACTGTCCATCAGCCGTTACGGTGTGCGGAGCCTCAGTGAGCGGCCGGTTGTGGCCGCAACGGCCGGGGTCCGTCACAGGTCGGGGGCGACCGGGTTCGGGGGGACGGGGTGGAGTCCACGGGGAGGACGTCTGCGGCCGGTCCGGCAGCGGACGGCGAAAGACGAAACGTTTCTGACGCGGCGGGCATGGTGGTGCTCGGGGCCTGCGCCGCCTGGTCCCTGACCACGGCGGCCGCGCACGACGGCCGCCCGGAGGGGATGCTGCTCGCGGTGCTGGCCGTGGCCGCCGGCTACGCCGCGGGACGGATCTTCGGGGCACTGCTTCCGGTGGCCGCGCCCTGCGCCGGGGCACTGGCCGGGGTGAGCCTGACGGTGGCCGTTCCGCGCCTTTCCCCGGGTCCGCAGATCATCGCGCCGCTGGGGCACCTGGGGGCGACCGCCGCCCTGCTGACCCTCTCGGCCGGGGCCGCGTGCTGCGCCGCCTGGGCGGCACCCGCACCGGCCCTGCGGCTCACCCTGCGCCTGCTGGCTGCCGCGATCACCGTGACCGCGGCCGTCCTCGGTTCGACCACCGGTGTCGTCACCTGCACCGCGGTACTGCTGTGCTCGCTCGCCGCGGGCCGTATGCGCCACCGCGGCCGGGGCATCGCGGGACTGGCCCTGGCCGCGGCCCTGGTGACCGGCCTCACCTGGGCGGTCGCCGGAAGCGCGCTGCCGGACGGGCTCGCCGCGTCCCTGGAGAATCAGCTCACGTCGCACCGGGTCGAGCTGTGGCACGACGCCCTGCACCTGGCACACCGGGGCACCGCGCTGGGCGTGGGCCCGGGCCGTTTCGGGGACCTCAGCACGACGGCGGCCCAGTCGACACCGCCCGACGGAAAACCGCACTCGGCGCCGTTGCAGCTGGCGGCCGAGCAGGGCATGGTCGGCGTCGTCCTGCTGGCGGCCGCCTTCTGCTGGGTGCTGTTCGCGCTGTGGCGCTCCCCGCGTCCCACACCCGTCGCACTGACCGCGGGCGCGGCGCTGACGGCACTGGCGGCCATCGCCGCGGTGGGCAACGCGCTGAGCTTCACCGCGGTGTCCGTGGGCGCGGGGCTGCTGGCCGGCCTGGCCACGGCACGGCCGCTCACCGCCGAGCCCGCGCCGAGCGTGGCGGACGTACGCGCGCGTGATGACCGGTTGACCCCGTGACGGGAGCCGCGTGCCGTCAGTGCACCGGGCCGTGCGCGTTGGACCGCAGCCGGTCCCGGATGACCCGTACGGCCGCTTCCGCGTCGTCCACGGTGATCGTGAACGTGTGCCCGTCCCACAGGCGCAGCACCACGCCCTCGCCGCGCCGCACGACGACGGCGGTGCCCTTCTCGGGCCGCCAGCGGTAGCCCCAGCCGCCCCAGTGGCGCGGGGTGACGATGGGGGCGAAGTCGGCGCCGGCGACATGCGACAAAGGGATGCGGCGGCGCGGCAGGCCGATGTGGCCGCAGCGCACCTCGAGGGACTCCTTGTCCAGCTTCAGGTCGACGTGCACGAAGGCCAGGGTGCCGAAGAGGACGAGCAGGCCTGCCGCGATGCAGCCGACGACCGCCATGAGGAGCGGGACGGAATGGGACGTCCACGCGGAGTCAAACGCCAGTTCGATGCCGAGCGCCATGCAGGCGGCCCCGCCGAGCGCCAGCAGCCACTGGAAGCGGTTGGTGGCGCGCCCGGTCCAGATATCCGGGCGCGGGGCGTTCTCGTCGTGGGGGAGGTCCCTCATGTCTATGAGATTACTCAGCTTTCGCTGCGCGGGTACCGTGTCGCGCAGGGTGACTGCGCCACCTGGGGGTGCGGCGGACCGAAGGCGTCCGGCCGGTGACCGTCCGTCACGAGGCGGGGCTGACCACCTGCAACAGCCGCCCTTCGGCGTACGCCAGAGCGGGCGTCGGCAGCGTGCCCTCGCGCCCACTGAGCAGCACGGTCAGGGAGCCGACCGCCGGGGCCTCGGGGGCGGGGAGCTCACCGATGCGGCGCAGCGCCTGCGCGGCCACGGCACCGGCGGAGCCGTGCAGGACCAGCGGGGGGTGGCCGGGGCGCTGCACGGCGGCCCGGATGCGGTCCGCGACCAGCTCGTAATGGGTGCAGCCCAGGACTACGGTCGTTACTTCCGTGGGGGTCAGCGCGGCGGCCGCGGTGACCGCGGCGTCGATGGCCGCCTCGTCCGCGTGTTCCACGGCCTCGGCGAGTCCCCAGCACGGCACCTCGGTGACGGTCACGCCGTCGGCGAAGTCCCGGATGAGCCCCCGCTGGTAGGGGCTGCCGGTGGTGGCGGGCGTGGCCCAGATCGCGACGGGCCCGCCGCCGGCCGCGGCCGGCTTGATCGCGGGGACCGTTCCGACGACCGGCACACCGGGTTCGAGGCGGGCGCGCAGTGTGTCCAGGGCGTGCACGGTGGCGGTGTTGCAACCGACGATGAGGGCGTCCGGCCGGTGGGCGGCGGCAGCGTCCGCGACGGCCACGGCGCGCCCGGTGAGGTCCTGTGTAGTGCGTGGTCCCCAGGGCATGCCATCGGGGTCCAGGGAGAGGACCAGATCCGCGTCGGGTCGAAGGCGCCGTACCGCGGCGGTGGCAGCCAGCAGGCCGATTCCGGAGTCCATGAGCGCGATCTTCACCCGGCCACGATAGACGATGGGCCCCCGCGCACCGGTGCGGTGGGGCAGACTGCGCGGGTGAGCGCCATCGTGTGGACCGCCGCCGCTTCCCTCGCCGCCTGGCTGTGGCTGCTGCTCTTCCAGGGCTTCTTCTGGCGCACGGACATCAGGCTGCCACCGCGGGAGGATCCGCAGGCGTGGCCGTCCGTCTGTGTCGTCGTACCGGCCCGCGACGAGGCCGCCGTCCTGTCGGCGAGCCTGCCGTCACTGCTCGCCCAGGACTACCCGGGCCGGGCGGAGGTCTTCCTCGTCGACGACGGCAGTTCCGACGGCACCGGGGCGCTGGCGCGCGAGCTGGCGGAGCAGCACGGCGGGCTGCCGCTCACCGTGGGCTCGCCGGGCGAACCGCCCGCGGGCTGGACCGGCAAACTCTGGGCGGTGCGCCACGGTATCGGCCTGGCACACGCGCGTGACCCCGAGTACCTGCTCCTGACGGATGCCGACATCGCCCACGCCCCGGACAGTCTGCGCCGACTCGTGGCCGCGGCCCGCACCGGAGAGTTCGACGTCGTCTCGCAGATGGCCCGGCTGCGGGTGGAGAGCCCGTGGGAGCGGCTCGTGGTGCCCGCCTTCGTCTATTTCTTCGCTCAGCTGTACCCGTTCCGCCGGATCAGCAAGAAGAACAAGGAGAACAAGAAGAAGGGGACACGGACGGCGGCCGCGGCGGGCGGCTGCATCCTGCTGCGCGCCGACGCGGCGGAGCGGGCCCGGATCCCGGACGCCATCCGGCACGCCGTCATCGACGACGTCGCGCTCGCGCGGGCCGTCAAGAGAGCCGGCGGCCGGGTCTGGCTCGGGCTGGCCGACGCCGTGGACAGCGTGCGCCCCTATCCGCGACTGCACGACCTGTGGCGGATGGTCTCGCGCAGCGCGTACGCACAGCTGCGCCACAACCCCCTCCTCCTGGCCGGAACGGTCGCCGGGCTGGCACTGGTGTACCTGGTGCCGTCCGTGGCGCTGTTCGCGGGTGCCGCCACGGGCAGCGCTCCGGCCGCCGGTCTCGGCGCCGCGGCTTGGCTGGTGATGGCGGGGACGTATGTACCGATGCTCCGCTACTACCGTCAGCCGCTGTGGCTCGCTCCCCTGCTGCCGTTCACCGCGTTCCTGTACCTCCTGATGACGGTCGATTCCGCGGTGCAGCACTACAGGGGGCGTGGTGCGGCTTGGAAGGGCCGCACCTACACACGTCCGGACGCCGTTCCCGACGAGGGCTGACCCCGCTGCCTACTTCCGGCCCGGAGTCCAGTTCATACCCCATCCGTAGGTGTGATCGACGGTCCGCTGCGGGCTCACCCCGCGCTCGGGCACCAGGTAGCGGGCCTCGCGCTGGACGACGAGGTCACCGCCCTTGTTGGTGATGAGCGCGAGCGCGCACACCGTGGACGGAACCGTGCACTCGTCGAGGGAGAAATCGATCGGGGCCCCGTACTGGGGCGTGAGGGTGACCGTGGCGTGCAGGTCCGCGAAGGAGCGGGCGCCCTCGTAGATCGTCACGAAGACGAGGATGCGCCGGAAGTCCTGCGTGTGGTCGAGATTGATCGTGAGGTTCTCGCCGCTCGCCGTGGCCCCGGTGCGGTCGTCGCCGTCGAGGTGGATGTACGGCGGCTGGTGCAGGGCTCCGAACGCGTTGCCGAGGGCCTGTACGACCCCCTTGCGGCCGTCGGCGAGTTCGAACAGGGCGCACAGGTCGAGGTCGAGGTCCGCGTGCAGGGCGACCGCCCGGCCGAGCTTGCTGCCCCAGCCCGAGAACTGCTTGCGCACCTCCCAGTTGAGGTTCACGCGCATCGCACCCGAGGTGCCGCCCTGCTTGGCCAGCGAGACCGACGGGGCGGCCTTCGTGAGCGTGACCTTGGTGAGGCGGACGGGTTGGGCCGGCGGCGCCTGGGGCGGCGGGGCGTGGTGGACCGGTGGCCGCACCGTCACCGGAGGGGCGACCGGCGGCGCGGCGACCGGGTTCGGTGCCGGTGATGTGTGCTGCGGCTCGTCCACGGCGATTCCGAAGTCCGTCGCCAGGCCCTCCAGTCCGCTGTCGTAGCCCTGACCGACGGCACGGAACTTCCAGGCACCCTGGCGGCGGTAGAACTCCCCCAGCACGAACGCCGTTTCAACGGTCGCGCCCGTGCTGTCGAAGCGGGCGACGACCCTGCCCTGCGCCACGTCCCGGACCTCGATGTACAGGTCCGGGACCTGCCCGAATGTTCCGCCGTCCGCGGAGGCGGCGAGGACCACGGTCTCGACGGCGGGCTCCACGCGCGCGAGGTCGACGACCAGGGTGTCGGTCACTCGGCCGCCGCCGTCCCGCTTGCCCTCGTGCCGGACAGCGCCGGACGAGTGAACCGGCTGGTTGTAGAAGACGAAGTCCCCGTCCGAACGGACCTTTCCGCCCACCAGCAGCAGCGCCGAGGCGTCCGCGTCGGGCACGCCGGTGCCGGCACGCCAGCCAAATTCGACGCGCAGCGTCGTAGTCGGCACCGGCGCATTCGATCCTTTCGCCATTGACATGTCCGCCCCCATCACCTGTCACCGCGCCAGGCCGCGTCCCGGCACTCCATTGGGTTGCCTACAGGGTCAACCTATTCCGACCTACAGCGAAGTCCCATGAGCAGCACATGAACCCGCGAGGTCAACCGCCGGTAACCCGCCCGGAACTCGGCCTTTACAGGATCAGAACTATGATCGGCGCCCCTTTTTCCCAAGTTCGCTCGCATTGGGGATCCCCGGTCACTCCGGACACGGAAAACAACCCTCTTATCGGTCTCCCCAACCAGCACATCGTGGGCTTAACTTATGTGCCATGACCTCCCCCCGCTCCACCTATGGCGGCGGCTACTACTCCGCCTCCTTCCCGGACACCCCGATCTACGACTCCCTCGTGGCCGAGCGGGGCACCCCGCAGATCGCCCCGATCCGGGTCCCCGCCGCGTACGACACGGGCAGCCACCTGCCCGCGCTCCCGTCGGCGCTGCCCGCCCTCCCGGCCGCCCCGTCCCAGCCCTCCTACGGCTACCCGCAGGCACAGCAGCCCTCCCCGCTGCAGCAGGCGCCCACGGCGTACATCCCGCAGCAGGCCGCCGCGCCGCGCGGCTACCCCGGTCCGCAGGCACAGCAGCAGCCCCGGCCGGCCCAGCCCGGCATGGGCTACGAGGCGATGCGCCCCGCGGCTCCCCGGCCCGCCCCGGCTCCCTACCAGGATCCGTACAACAACCAGCAGCAGTACCGGGGCGGCTACTGATCCGTCCGCGGGGTGTCCGTGCCGCCTGGCACGATGGAACCCATGGGGAATACGGAGCTGCAGTCGATCCACGTTCATCCGGTCAAGGCGTTCCGGAGCCTGTCGCTTCGGGAAGCCGTCGTGGAGCCCTGGGGGCTGGCCGGAGACCGACGCTGGGTGCTGATCGACGACGGGGGAAAGGTCGTCACGCAACGCCAGCAGCCGCGCCTCGCGCTGGCCGCCGCCGAGCTCGTGCCCGGCGGCGTTCGGCTGTCCGCGCCCGGCCTCGACCCGCTGACCGTGCCGGTCCCGGAGCCGGTCGGCACGGTGACGGTGGAGATCTTCGGCGACAAGGTCGAGGGGGTCCTCGCGGACACCGCCGCGCACGCCTGGTGCAGCGCCTACCTCGGCGCCGACGTGCGTCTCGTGCACATGGACGAACCCGCCACGCGCCGCCCCGTCGACCCCGACTTCGCGCTGCCCGGGGAGACCGTCTCCTTCGCTGACGGCTACCCGCTGCTGGTCACCACGACGGCCTCCCTCGACGCCCTCAACTCGCTGATCGCGCAGGGCCGGCACGCGGCCGAGGGTCCGCTGCCCATGAACCGCTTCCGGCCGAACGCGGTGGTGTCGGGCGCCACCGCGTGGGCCGAGGACGACTGGTCGCGCATCGCCATCGGAGAGGTCACCTTCCGCGTCGCCAAGATGTGCGGCCGCTGCGTCGTGACCACGACCGACCAGACCACCGCCGGGCGTGGCAAGGAGCCCCTGTACACCCTCGGCCGCCACCGCCGCATCAACGGCAAACTGGTCTTCGGTCAGAACCTCGTGCCTCAGTCCCGCGGCACGATCCGGGTCGGCGACCCGGTAAGGATCCTCGACTGAGCGCTCCGCTGGAAGCGCGGTGACGAACCCGCGGGCCGGTGGGGGCTGGTCGCGCCCACGCGGCGGAGCCGCAAATCGACACAGCCCCGCGCCCCTTGCGGGGCGCGATACCGCACCGGACTTCGTCAAGGCTGCTCAGCCCGGTTCCGCACCGCCCTCGTCAGGGGCTGCCGCCCGTCAGCACGCGCTCGATCGCGGAAGCGAGGAAAGCACGCGTCAGCTCGGCTCGGCGGACCTGCCACTGCTCGGACGCGGGCTCGGGGCTGCCGTAGCGGCGTTGCCGGATGTCGTGCACCACGTCCGAGGGGGCGCTCAGGCCGGTCAGTACGTCCAGGGCCTCCGCCTTGGTGATCAGCTCGCCGGTCCGCAGTGTCACGCTCGCCCGCGCGAGCGTGAGCAGGCCGAGGTCGACCCAGATGTCGCGCAGCCATCGCTCCGGGTGGTCCAGGGCCGGCCGCCAGAAGTGCGCCAGGTCCGCGACGACGAAGTCGGCGAGCTGCCGGTCGGTGACCGGCGGCAGGAGGTCCGTCGGCGGTGGGCCGTGCAGGACCTTCCCGAAGTCGTGCAGTTCGCGGCGGGTCACCGGGGTGACGGGACGGTGGATCAACTCCTCGTGTGCCCAAGTGAGGTGCATGCCGGCGAGGTCGTCCCACTCGTCGGCCGCGACATAGCTGCAGTGCAGCTTCGACGCCAAGGGGTGGGTGGCCGCCAGGTTCTCGTGCGCCTCGACGAGCCGCGCCTCCTCCGCGGGCGGAGAACGGCGTTCGACGACCGCGATCAGGTCGAGGTCGCTGCGCCCTGGCTGGTAGTCACCTCCCGCCAACGAGCCGTGCGCCCACACACAGACCAGCGACGGCATGGGCACGACGGCCTCGAGGAACCGGTCGAGCAGTTGACGGGTCGACTCATCTGTCACGCCACCAGTCTGCTACGCCCGGCCGATCTTCGGGCGCGCTCGGGAACCCTCCGCCGGGATCCGCTCGTTGGGATTTCGTAAGGAGTTCATGAGAGGTCCCGGTCAGAGGTGATTTCGCTCTCTCTTTGGCCGGGCGCGCGGGTGAAGGGCTCCGCACGGGGTTATCACGGAGCGGGAAGGGGGTGCGGGACGGTGCGAGCAATCGGCGGACTCTGGCGTTGGCGGCACAATCCGCTGCGCCGCGGAACCGACCTGGTCGAGGCCTGGGTGGCTCTCGTGGCCCTGCTGTTCATCCTGGTCGTCGCGCCCGTGATCGGCTCCCTGGTCGGCGGCGTGGCCCAGGACGCCCTTCAGCAGTCGGTCCGTGACCAGCGCGCGGCGCGGCACGAGGTGACGGCCACCGTGGTCCGCGAGTTGGCCCGCTCCTCGCTGGAGGTCGATCCCGACGCCTCCGGCGCCCGGGACGCCCGCCGTCGCGTGGTCGCCGACTGGCAGGCGCCGGACGGCACCGCGCACCACGGCCCGGTCATGACGAGCCTCAACACCCCGCACAGCGGGGACCACTTCACGATATGGACGGACGCGCACGGCAGCCTCGTGGCCCGCCCGCTGGACTCCGCGACGGCGACGACGCACGCCGTCCTCGCCGGGTTCGGCGCGGCCATGCTCACCGCGGGTCTCGTCGAGAGCGGCAGACGGCTGATCGTCTGGCGCATGGTCCGCCGCCGGTATGCCCGTTGGGACCAGGCCTGGGACCGTGCGGGCCCGGACTGGGGCCGGACCGGCACCGGCAGCTGACGGCCCTTCGTCCAGCTGGCGGCCTTCCACCTCTGGTCAACCCACCGTCCGCGCGCACGCTACGGTGGACCGGCCGGGTCTTCGGCATCAACCCGCGTACGACGAGGTGGGGGCAGAGCAACGCCATGGCACAGGGCACGGTCCAGGTGACGCACACCGGCACATCGAGGTGGCGGCGCCGCACGGGTGAGTACGCGTCGCTCGCCGCCGCCCTGGAGGCCGCGGCCGAGGGTGACGTCCTCACCATCGCCCCGGGCACCTACCGAGAGAACCTCGTCGTCGATCGGGCGGTGACCCTGCGCGGTCCGGAGGGTTCGCCCGGCTCGGTGCGGATCGCGCCGCCGGACGGAGTGCCGCTGACCGTGCGCGCCTCGGCGGTGGTCCAGGACCTGCACGTGGAGGGCCAGGACGCGGCCTCGCCGGCGCTGCTGGTCGAGGACGGCACCCCCGAGCTGAGGGACGTCCGTATCGTCACGCGGTCCGCGGCCGGTATCGAGGTGCGCGGGGGCGCCCGGCCGACCGTGCGGCGCTGCACCGTCGACAACCCGGCGGGCGTCGGCATCGCCGTGGTCGACGGCGGCGGTGGGGTGTTCGAGGACTGTGAGGTCGTCGCGGCCGGCCAGTCGGGTGTGTCGGTGCGTGGGGGCGGCCATCCACGGCTGGAGCGCTGCCGGGTCCACCACACCTCGGGCGCGGGACTGAGCGCGACCGGCGACAACTCCGCGCTGGAGGCGGTGGGGTGCGAGGTGTACGAGGTGCGGGGCAGCGGCGTGCAGATCACCGCCCGGGCCACCGCCCACCTCACGGACTGCGATGTGCACCGCACCGCGGCCGACGGCGTCACCCTGGACACCGACGCCGTACTGACGCTCGCCGACTGCCGTATCCACGACATCCCCGAGAACGCGGTCGATCTGCGCTCCCGTTCCGTGCTGACGCTGACCCGGACGACAGTGCGTCAGTTCGGGCGCAACGGACTGTCCGTGTGGGACCCGGGCACACGCGTGGACGCCAACCAGTGCGAGATCTTCGACAGTACCGGCGACTACCCGGCCGTATGGGTCAGTGACGGCGCCACCGCGGTCCTCGACTCCTGCCGGGTGCACGACGTGCCGGACGCCCTGTTCGTCCTCGACCGCGGCTCGCGCGTGGACGTCGTCGACAGCGACCTCTCCCAGGTCCGCAACACCGCCGTGTCGGTGAGTGACGGCGCCACCGCGCAGCTCGACGACTGCCGCATCCGGGACGCCGCGACCGGGGCCTGGTTCCGTGACCACGGCAGCGGCGGCACCCTCAGCAACTGCACACTGGACGGCACGCAGACCGGTGTGATCGTCACCAAGGGCGCCGACCCCACCGTCGAGCGGTGCACCGTCGGCTCCCCCGCGGAAGCCGGCTTCTACGTCTCGGCCGGCGGCCGCGGCAGCTTCCTGGGCTGCCGGGTCACGGGCAGCGCCGGCTACGGCTTCCATGTCCTCGACGGCTGCCGTACGACGCTGAAGAAGTGCCGTACGGAGCGCTGCGCACGCGGCGGTTACGAGTTCGCGGAGGGCGGCCCGGACTCCGCGTCCGGCTCGGGCCCCGTGGTCGAGGACTGCACGAGCGACGAGAGCGCGAGCCTGCGGACACCAGCGGCGCGAGAGCCGGTCGCGCAGACAGCGGACCGGTCCCCGGGGCTGCTCGGCTCGATTCCGGGACAGCGCGTCACCGAGCAGGAGCCGCTCGTCCCCGCCGCGGAGCCGGAGAAGGAGGCACGCGCCTCGAAGGCGGTCCTCGGTGAACTCGACGCGCTGGTGGGCCTGGACAGCGTCAAGCGCGAGGTGCGGGCCCTCACCGACATGATCGAGGTGGGCCGACGCCGGCAGCAGGCGGGGCTGAAGGCGGCCTCCGTCAAGCGCCACCTGGTGTTCACGGGCTCCCCCGGCACCGGCAAGACGACGGTCGCCCGCCTCTACGGCGAGATCCTCGCCTCCCTCGGCGTGCTGGAGAAGGGCCACCTGGTCGAGGTGTCCCGCGTCGACCTGGTCGGCGAGCACATCGGTTCCACGGCGATCCGCACCCAGGAGGCCTTCGAACGGGCGCGCGGTGGTGTGCTGTTCATCGACGAGGCCTACGCGCTCTCCCCGGAGGACTCCGGCCGGGACTTCGGCAAGGAGGCCATCGACACGCTCGTGAAACTGATGGAGGACCAACGGGACGCGGTGGTGGTGATCGTCGCGGGCTACACGGTCGAGATGGAACGGTTCCTTTACGTCAACCCCGGCGTCGCGTCCCGCTTCTCCCGGACCATCACCTTCAGTGACTACGGCCCCGAGGAGCTGCTGCGGATCGTGGAGCAGCAGGCCGAGGAGCACGAGTACCGGCTGGCGCCCGGCACGGCGGAGGCCCTGCTGAAGTACTTCACGGCGATCCCGAAGGGCCCCGCCTTCGGCAACGGCCGCACCGCCCGCCAGACCTTCGAGGCGATGGTGGAACGGCACGCGGGCCGGGTCGCCCAGGTCGCGGAGCCGAGCACGGACGACCTGACCCTGCTCTACGCCGAGGACCTGCCCGAACTGTCCTGAGGCTCGCCACCCGGGTGGCGCGGCGTCGGCACCTCCGGCCGCAACCGGGCCAGCAGCCGCTCCCGCTCCTCCGCGAACACCGGGTCCGCCTGGTAGTCGGAGTGTCCGAGGATCGGGGCCGGGAGCGGGTGCCGGTCGGTGCGGCCGTACGCCATGGGGTCCTTGAGGGGCTCGCGGTCCACCTCGGGGCCGCAGCCGTCGGGCAGGCGGACCGGGCCGCCGATGGGGTCGGTGAGGCGGTGGAGGTTGCGCCAGCAGGCGACCTGCCGGTGCAGTGAGCTGAGCGCGGCCGGTCCGAAGTGGGCCGGGAACCAGCGGCCGTAGAGGCGCTCCAGCGGGGAGCCGTAGGTCAGCAGCGCCACCCGCTTGCGCTCGGACGGCTTCAGCTGCCAGACCGCGGCGGCCGCGAGCACACTGCCCTGGGAGTGCCCGGAGATCACCAGGCGGCCACCCGTGTCGCGGGTCCAGGTGGCCATCCGCCAGGTCAGGTCGGGCACGGCGCGCTCGGCGTAGCAGGGCGGGGCGAAGGGGTGGGCGGCGCGCGGCCAGAAGGTGCCGACGTCCCACAGGATGCCGATGGTGCGCCGCGCGGAGGCGTCCTTGTAGGCGCGCCGACCCCAGGTGACGAAGAGTGCGAAGCCGAGTCCGATCAGCCAGGAGCCGAGTGCTTGCGCGGTCTCGGCGGCGCCGTGCACGAAAGGGAGTGCACTGTGCGCCGCGCCGGCCGGTGTCTTCTCGGTGGTCAGGGCGCCGACCAGCGCGGCGGCGCCCAGGAGCAGCATCATGGTGGCGGTGACGGCGACGACGAGGGGCGCTCGGTCGGTGAGGGCGGCCATCGCGCGGACGTTCGCGATCCGGCCGGTGCGTGCGGGGTCCTTGGCCTCCCCCGGGTAGTCGCGGTCGACCGCGGCCACTTCGGCGTGGCGCAGCCGCCAGGTACTCCACCCCAGGCCGACGCACAGCACGAGCAGGACGACGAGCAGCGGCGGGATGGCGGACGCCTGCCAGGTCAGCAGGGCCGGCGGGCCGGCGATCGAGGCTGCGGTGCCGTCCAGCCAGTCGGCGACGCGCTGGGACACACCGCCGGACATCACGCCGCCGAGGGCGCAGGCCAGCATGGCCACGGCGGGTCCGCCGAGCCCGCGCATCGCGGCACGCGGGGCGGGTCTGGCGCGGTGCAGGAGATGGGCGACCACGGCGAGCGCGATGACGAGGAGGCCCTGGACCAGGGCGATGCCGCCGAAGGTCGCGTCACCGGGCAGCCGCCCGTGCGACCGCCAGTGCGGGCGCTCCCAGCCGGCGTACACCAGGGCGAGGGCGAGCAGGGTGAGGGCGGCCAGCGGCAGACGGCGCACAAGGCGCTCGTCGAGCTCCCGGTCGAGGCGCCGCTCGCTGCGGCCCCGCCGGCAGACCACCCACACCACGGCGACCGCTCCGGTCACCAGCGCGCCGTCCAGGAGCCGGCCGAGCGCGTCCAGGGCGGCCGGCCCGCCCGGACCGCGGTCGAAGCGAGCGGCCGGAGTGCCTGCCGCCGCGGCGACCGTGAGCAGACCGGCGGCGGTGTGCGCGGCACGCAGCCGGGCCCCCAGACGGCGCCCGTACCAGAAGCCGGGTCGGCCCAGTGCGGTGCGGCCGGTCTCCTCCTCGGGTTCGGGGTCGTGGAAGAGGGGCTGCTGGGACTCGTACGCGCTCCAGGTGCGGTGGGAGAGGTACCACAGCAGGCCGGTGAGGGCGGCGGGCAGCACGGAGGCGAGGGCGAGTCTACGGCCGGGGCGGCTCCACCAGCCGCCGTCCGACACGGTCGGCGCCAGGAAGCCCAGCCAGGAGTGCCGCTCGGCGCACGCGTGCGTGCCCGCGCACTGCCAGGCCGCGAGGTCCAGAGCGACCTCGCAGGCGGCCGCGACCAGCAGCACGGTCAAGGTCAGCCCCGCGAGCCGGACCAGCAGACCGTACAGACGCACCGTGCGCGTGCGGCCCCGCGCGCCGGGGCGCATCCAATGGGCGAGGTTGACCACCATGAACGGCAGCAGCAACAGCCACAGCGCGCGCGTGCCGTTGCCGGAGGTGAGGTTGGACCAGACGTAGGCCTCGGGCACCGGCCCGCCCCGGTGGTCGCCAGGCCCGGTCTCCGCGTCGACGTCGTCGGCGCGCCGGTACACGGCGGCCGTGTCGTCACCGGCGATCCGCACCGTGCGCGGATCGTTCAGCATCTTCTCGGGCGTGGCGCCGCCCACGCCGTGAACCAGGAGCTCCACGGCGGCGCCCGCCGCTGCGGGCTGTGCGGCGGAGGCGGTCGCCCCGCCGGCAGAGGCACGTTCCTGCGCACGTTCCACTGTTCGCACATCCCCCGTGGCACACCGTCGGCAGCTGTCTGTGCGGGCACAAGGATGTCCGCTCCGGGCGTGGCGTACACCTCCTGTCACGGAATCTTCCCGATACGTGTGACAACCGGGACGGGCCCACGCACTTTGATGACATGCGCGCGTCGGGATGGGCAGTGGCACGACCCGCGCCACCACGTGCGAGGATGGGACGCCCGCGCACCGTGAACTGGGGGAAAATGTCCTCGTCGGAGCAGGTATGCGGGCCTGTTGGACGGCTGAGGCGAAAGGAACCGGAGCGTACGTGAGTGAGAATCAGAACCTCCTCGCGGAGCAGCGGCGCGCCCTGATCCTGGACGAGGTCCGGCGCCGTGGCGGGGTCCGGGTCAACGAGCTGACCCGCAAGCTCGGCGTGTCGGACATGACGGTGCGCCGTGACCTGGACGCGCTCGCCCGGCAGGGCGTCGTGGAGAAGGTGCACGGCGGCGCGGTCCCGGTGGTCGAGGCGAGCACGCACGAGCCGGGCTTCGAGGCCAAGTCCGGTCTGGAGCTGAGCGCCAAGGAGGACATCGCGCGGGCGGCGGCCCGGTTGGTGGCACCCGGTTCGGCGATCGCGCTCTCGGGCGGTACGACGACGTACGCGCTGGCACACCAACTGGTGGACGTGCCGGACCTCACCGTGGTCACCAACTCGGTGCGGGTGGCGGACGTCTTCCACGTGGCGCAGCGCACCTCGGGCCAGCGGCAGGGCGCTGCGACGGTGGTACTGACCGGCGGGGTGCGCACCCCGTCCGATTCGCTCGTGGGGCCGGTGGCCGACCAGGCGATCGCGGCGCTCCATTTCGACGTGCTGTTCCTCGGAGTGCACGGGATATCGGTCGAGGCGGGCCTGTCGACGCCGAACCTGGCGGAGGCCGAGACCAACCGACGCCTGGTGCAGTCGGCGCGGCGGGTCGTCGTGGTCGCCGACCACACCAAGTGGGGCACCGTGGGCCTGAGTTCGTTCGCGGCGCTGGAGCAGGTCGACACCTGGGTGACCGACGCCGGGCTGCCGGCCCGGATCCGCACGGAGATCGCGGAGCATGTACGGCGGCTGGTGGTGGCGGGCGAGCCCGGCGAGGGTGCAGACATCTGACGGGACGCCAGCTAGGGTGGCTTCCCGCTCAACCACCCGCTGTCTCCTGCCCGTTGACAAGGAGGGCTGGTCAATGGCTCGCCGTCTGCGCCCGGTGGGGCTCGACTTCGTCGAGACCGCGCCCATCCGTCTGGTCTTCGCGCGCGAGATCGCCGCTGCTCCCGAGCCGGTCTTCCGGGCGCTCGCCGAGGACGTGCCTGGCTGGACCGCGTGGTTCTCGGCGGTGACGCTCGCCCGGCCGACCGACGACGGGGTGGGACGCGAGATCCGGCTCCGGGGCGGCATCCGCGCCGAGGAAACGATCCTCGCGGCGAAGAGCCCCGAGGTGTACGCCTACCGCGTGGACGTGATCAACGCGCCGGGCGCACGGGCGCTGGTCGAGGAGTGGCGGCTGACGTCGGCGGGCACCGGTACGCGCGTGCAGTGGACCTTCACCGCCGACGGGACGGCAGCGTTCCGGTTCATTATGCGGCTGGCCCGGCCTGGTCTCGGGCGGGCCTTCCGGGACGCGGTCACTTCGCTGGACCTGCGGCTGGCACAGTAGGCGGAGGCCGCAGTAAGCGGCCGTCGCGGTGAAGAGCCGCGGGCTCAGTCCGGCCACACGCCCGTCGCCAGCAGCGACTCGATCGCCGCCCCGTACGGCGCGATGTCCAGGCCCTGCTCGGCCAGCCACCCGTCCGAGTAGTACTTGTCGAGGTAACGGTCCCCCGGGTCGCACAGCAGCGTCACCACGCTCCCCCGGCGCCCCTGGGCCACCATCTCGGCGACGATCTTCAGGGCGCTCCACAGCCCCGTCCCCGTGGAGCCGCCCGCCTTGCGGCCGATGGCCCGCTCCAGAGCCCGTACGGCGGCGACGCTGGCCGCGTCGGGGACCTTCATCATGCGGTCGACGGCACCGGGCACGAAGCTCGGTTCCATACGGGGGCGGCCGATGCCCTCGATGCGGGAGCCGCAGTCGCAGGTGACGTCCGGATCGCCGGTGGTCCAGCCCTCGAAGAAGCAAGAGTTCTCCGGGTCGGCGACACAGATGCGAGTGTCGTACTGCATGTAGTGGACGTAGCGCGCGAGGGTCGCCGAGGTGCCGCCGGTGCCGGCCGTGGCGACGATCCACGCGGGCTCCGGGAACCGCTCCAACTCCAGCTGGCGGAAGATCGATTCGGCGATGTTGTTGTTGCCGCGCCAGTCCGTGGCCCGTTCGGCGTAGGTGAACTGGTCCATGTAGTGGCCGCCGGTCTCCACCGCGAGGCGGGCGGACTCCTCGTACATCCTGCGCGAGTCGTCGACGAAGTGGCACTGCCCGCCGTGGAACTCGATGAGGCGGCACTTCTCGGCGCTCGTCGTGCGCGGCATGACGGCGATGAACGGCACGCCGATCAGCTTGGCGAAGTACGCCTCGGAGACGGCCGTCGAGCCACTGGACGCCTCGATCACCGGGCGGCCCGGCCGGATCCAGCCGTTGCACAGACCGTAGAGAAAGAGCGAGCGGGCGAGCCGGTGCTTGAGGCTGCCGGTCGGGTGGGTCGACTCGTCCTTGAGGTAGAGGTCGATGCCCCACTGCTCCGGCAGCGGGAAGCGCAGCAGGTGGGTGTCGGCCGAGCGGTTGGCGTCCGCCTGGACCTTGCGGACGGCCTCTTTCAGCCAGTCACGGTAGGCCGCGTCGCTACGGTCGACGTCGAGGGTCTCGCCGGTCCGGCTCTGCTGGGTGGTGCTCACGGCGGTGCTCCTTACGCTTCGCGCCGACGGCGCGTCGCGCGGCCGACGCCTCGATCATAGGCACCTTCCGCACCACTTCTCACCTGCATAAACACACCTTTGAGCAGCCCAAAGGACGCCTGGGGCACGGGCGTACGAGCCACGGTGGCGGATACCGGGGGGCGCATTCACGCGAGTGCTCCGGGTGAGCGTCGCGCGGGTGTCGTACGTACTGGTGCTCGACGTTGTACCCGGGCAGACTTCAGCGGGCGGGACGAACGTCCCGAACGGGGGCGCACACTGGATCACGGAGCAGGCTGGATCACGGCACGGGTTGGATCACGGCACGGTCGGACCACCCACGCAGGAGCGCGGTCCGGCGGAACCACGCGCACAAGGGGGCGGGCGGCATGGCGGAGCCGGAGTTCACGGCGACGGGCGTGCGGATCGGGAAGAGACTGCGTTCGCTCACCCGGGCCGGGCAGGTCCGGATCAGCGGCGGCAGGCTGGAGTTGCTCACGAGTTACGGCAGCGAGATCGACAGCGCGCCGGTGCAGGCGGTGCGGGCGTCGAAGCCCTGGTTCGCGCCGGAGGACCGCGCCCTGGCGGACATCAACGGCAAGCGATACCTGCTGACCCTGGGCGATCACGACCCCGCTCCGGGCGAGCCCGGGCCGCCCGCGGCGCGCCGGTTCATCGAGGCCGTGCGCAGGGCTGCGGGGCGTGGCGACTGAGCCACCGCGAGTTGCGGTACCGGACCCCCTGAGCCACGCTGATCTCACGTCACTCTGGGTTTACCGGCGATAACGCTGCGAGACAGCCCGCCGGACACGACAGCAGACGGCCGTTGACACAGTCGTCCCGCTGGATCCGAACTCCGTGTTCTTCCGGACCTCACGTCGGGGAGTCGCAGCCGTGATCAGTCACCCAAGCAGGCACTGCACGGTGGAGCTCCAAGCCCTGCCGTCGCGGATCGGCCAGGTCCGCAGAATCGTATCGGCGCAGTTGCGCTACTGGCATCTGGATCCCCTCATAGACCGGGCCGCGCTCGGCGTGACCGAGCTTTTGACGAACGTCCACCGGCATGCCCAGCCCGACAAGACGTGCACCGTGGAGATGGAGCTGGTGGTCGACCGGCTCACGGTCTCGGTACACGACCACGACCCCCGCCTCCCGGTGGTCGACGACGCGGAACCCCTGGCCACCTGCGGACGCGGGCTCGCCATGGTGGCCGCGGTGAGTGAGAGCTGGGGCGCGCGACCGGACGGCGAGTCCGGCAAGGTCGTGTGGTTCACGCTCCCGACGCCGGTGTCCGCGCCGGCCCGCCCGTTGCGCCGTACGGTCGCGGAGAAGCCCGCGCACCGGTTCGCGGAGGTCGAGGTCACCGCCGACGACCTCAGGCCGGCACACACTCCCGCCCGGTCGGCCGTTGCCGGCTGACCGGGCGGTGACCGGCGTGCAATGACGTCGGAGGTGACGCGGTAGGTCACTCGGTGACGATCGCCCGCAGTACCTCGTGCCGCGGTACGTCGCTCGATGACGAACGCCCGCAGCACGCCCAACCGTGACGCAATACGCCACTCGGTGACGATCGCCCGCAGTACGTCCAGTCGTGCCGCGCGCCGGGCCGGGCGCAGGCCCGCCAGGGATCCGGCCGCGAGGCCCACCAGCGCCACCACCATGAGCTGCACGGGAGGCATCGCGAAGGTGAAGGCGCTGTCACTCGTGCCGTCGGATGCCTTCACCAGCACCCAGCCGAGGAAGGCGCCGAAGCCGAGTCCGCCCGCGGTGCCGAAGGCGGCGACCAGGACCGACTCCCAGCGGACCATGGCGCGCAGTTGGGAGCGGGTCTGTCCGACGGCCCGCAGCAGGCCCAGTTCGCGGGTACGTTCGTGGATCGCCGGCGTCAGCGTGTTGGCGATGCCGAGCAACGCGATGAGGACCGCGAGCGCGAGCAGCGCGTAGACCAGGGTGAGCATCATGTCGATTCCGCCCGCCGAGGACTGCGCGTACTCGTCGCGGGTCTGCCCTCCCCGCCGGAGCGGGAGTCGAGGTTGCCGGTCGGCTCGTCGGCGAAGACAACGTCCGGCCGGCGAACGCCCGGGCCACGGCGACGCGTTGCTGCTGGCCGCCGGAGAGCTCGGACGGCCGGTGGTGCAGCCGGTCGCGCAGGCCGACGACGTCGGCGAGCGCGTCGATCCACTCCGTGTCGTGGCCGGCGCCGGCGAGGTCCAGCGGCAGCGTGATGTTCTCGGCAACGGTCAGCGTCGGGACCAGGTTGAACGCCTGGAACACGAAGCCGATCCGATCGCGACGCAGCAGGGTCAGTCGGCGGTCGTCCAGCGAGCCCAGCTCGATGTCGCCGATGTAGGCGGCTCCCGAGCTGAGCGTGTCGAGTCCGGCCGCGCAGTGCATCAGCGTGGACTTGCCGGAGCCCGAGGGCCCCATGATCGCGGTGAAACGGCCGGCCGGGAAGCCGACGTTCACCCCGTCCAGGGCCCTCACCGCCGTGTCTCCGGTGCCGTAGACCTTCACGGCGTCGACGACCCGGGCGGCCGTCCGCGTGGCGGTGGTCGTGGTCACGCCGCACCGCCCTTGCCCGTGCGGCCGAACTGCTCGTCGAGGACGGACAGTCGGCGCCAGTACTCGTCCTCGTCGATCTCGCCAGAGGCGAAGCGGCGGCCGAGGATCGCGACGGGCGAGTCGCCGGAGGGGCGGGGGTCGCCGACCGCGCTCCACGGTCCACGGCGGCCGCGCCAGACGGTACGGCGCAGGACGGTGACGACGCCGATCACGACGGCCGCCCAGATCAGCGGGAAGAAAAGGATCCACGGGCCGGGGCCGCCGTCCCAGTTCGCCAGAGTGTTCATCTCGGGTCATCTCCTCGGTGGGAATCTTCTGTGAGGCCCTCTGCGAGGCCTTCAGTCAGGCCTTCGGCAGGACCTCTTGGTGATGTCTCGAGACTCGCGCCGGAAGGGGGTCCGGGTCGTCGTACGGCCAGCGGCAGTGCGCGTACCCCACCGGGAGTACGCGGGCCGTCCCCCGCTGCTCCCCTATCCCCTTGAACGTCTGTAACTACTAGTATGTACAGTGGGGCCATGAGCACCTCGGAGCGACTGATCGAGTCCACCCGGGACCTGCTCTGGGAGCGCGGCTACGTGGGGACCAGCCCCAAGGCGATCCTGGAGCGCGCGGGCGCCGGGCAGGGCAGCATGTACCACCATTTCAAGGGCAAGCCGGACCTCGCCCTGGCGGCGATCCGGCGGACGGCCGAGGAGTTGCGGGCCACCGCCGAGGGAGTACTCGGCGGGCCGGGAACTCCGTACGAGCGCATCGAGGCGTATCTGCTGCGTGAGCGCGATGTGCTGCGCGGCTGCCCGATCGGCCGGCTCACGATGGATCCGGACGTCATCGCCAGCGACGAGCTGCGCGCCCCCGTCGACGAGACGCTCGACTGGATCCGGGAACGGATCGCCCGAATCGTCGAAGAGGGCCAGGAGCAAGGCCAGTTCGCGCCCTCGCTCGACGGCGAGGCGATCGCGGCGACGGTTGTCGCGACCGTCCAGGGCGGCTATGTGCTGGCCCGCGCGTCCGGTTCGCCTGCCGCCTTCGACGCGGGTGTCCGGGGACTGCTGTCTCTTCTTGCGCCGTAAAGGAGTTCATCCACGTGCAGATCATCAAGAAGCGTCCCGACACTCAGCAGGGCCCGGCGGAGAACTTCACGGGCACGGTCTGGCTGGACGAGATAGCCGCCCCCGAATCCCCGTCGAGGCTGCGGATGTTCAACGTCCACTTCGCGCCCGGCGCGCACACCGCATGGCACCGCCACCCGCGCGGCCAGGTCCTGCAGGTACTGGAGGGCGAGGGCTGGTGCAGCGCGAGGGCGGTGCCGCGGAGCCGATCCGGGCGGGCGACACGGTGTGGATCGAGCCGGGCGAACGGCACTGGAACGGTGCCGGACCGCGCACCTTCATGACACATCTCGCGGTCGTCGAGGCCGCCGAGGACGGCACGACCATCGAATGGGACGCCCATGTCGGCCGGCAGGACTACCCCGCCTGAGGAGGCATCCGATGCATGCCATGCAGTACGAGCTCACCCTGCCCGCCGACTACGACACGGACGTCATCCGCGCGCGCGTGTCCCGTATCGGCCACCTGCTGGACGACTGGGAGGGCCTCGGCTTCAAGACGTATCTGCTGCGTGAGCGCGGTGTGCACGGCTCACCGGTCAACCAGTACGCGCCGTTCTACCTCTGGAACACCATGGAGGGCATGAACACCTTCCTCTGGGGAGGCGCCTTCCAGGGGCTGAGCAACGACTTCGGGCAGCCCGCGGTACAGCAGTGGACGAGGCTGGCCTACGAGGAGGGCGCGGCCTCCGGGTCCCCGGCGCGGTTCGCCGTCCGGCGGCGCCGGCCGGTACCGGACGAGGTGCTGCTGTCCGAGTTCATGGCGGAGGCGGTGGGCGAGGTGGAGCGGCTGGCCCAGGTGATTCCGCACTCCACCGCGTGGCGCTCTTTGTAGTCGGCCTTGTCGAACTTCGGCGGCCGGCCACCATGCGACCGGTCACGGGTCGGCCATGCCGGGCAGCGAGAGCGGCCAGCGTTGCGCGCATGTCTTCGGCGGTCGGCGGGGTAATCAGGGCGTCTGCCTCGCTGTCCGGCGCGCTGTCCTCGAAGTCCTGCCAAAGGTCGGCGTCCGGCCAACGGCTCTCAGCGGACGCAGGACGGGCTACCAGGGGCGCAGGGTCACGGCCATCGGCCCAACGACAGGTAGAGCCCCTCCGGCAGCTGAACCTGCCGGAGGGGCTCTCGCGCTGTGGGCTCGAGGTGCCTGTCAGCGGATAGGCCGCTACCGTCGAAAGAGGTGAGGTCGCGATTCAGGACACGTCCCGCGACGCGCTCCCGCAACGGTGGGCCTGCAGCCGGGAGACGTGCGTTCCTCGCTTTCACGCGGCGACCTCGACGACAGCGCCGCATCGGTCTTCGAGCGGCACCATCCAGCCATCGCCGGACCCTACGCTTCGGCGTGAGGCCGCGGCCATCCCTTTCGTGCTGGGACAGCGCGAGAACGTGGAAGAAAGAGCAGAGCCATGCAAGCACATCGCGTCAAGCGCGCCTTCGCCTGCGTCGCGGCCGGCTTCCTGCTGGCCGGCGGCACCGCAATCGGAGCGGCGGGCACTGCCGCAGCAGCCGCCCCCGCCACGACGACCGCCTCGGTTCCCACGGGCTGCTCGTGGCACAGCGGCTGGTACGACAGTCACCACTACTGGCACAACGGCTATTGGGACTGCAACTCGTACTGACCTGCCCGCCGTCCGGGCGAGTGGCCGCTGGTGCGACTCACCCCTCAGGCTATGCCGGGCGTTCAGCGGTCACCAGGGCGTGCGCTGGCCTGTGCATCCAGTACAGCGTCAGCGGGAACACAGCGTGCAGACCTGCAGACACTCGTTGATTGCCGCGACGAGGACGGTCGCCTCGTAGCGGACCGCGAGCTTGTCGTACCGTGTGGCCACAGCCCGGCGCCTTTTGAGGCGATTGATTCCGCACTCGACCGCGTGCCGAGCCTTGTAGTCCTGTGGGTCGAACTTCGGCGGTCGGCCGCCGCGCGATCCGCGCTTCTTGCGGTTGCGTACCTGGTCGGCCTTGTCCGGGATGGTGCAGCGGATCCCGCGCCGCCGTAGGTAAGCACGGTTCTTCCGGGAGGCGTACGCCTTGTCGGCGCGCACACGATCGGGTCGGGTGCGCGGCCTGCCCGGCCCAAGACGCGGGACACGGACCTTGTTCAGGACGGGCTCGAACTGCGGGGAATCGCCGCGCTGGCCAGCGGTGATCACGATGGACATGGGCTTCTGGCCCTGTTCGACGGCCAAGTGCAGCTTGGTGGTCAGGCCGCCGCGCGGGCGCCCGAGCCCGTGGTCGTTCGGCTCGGCGGTGACGCCGCCGGGCGGCTCCTTCTGCAGCTCCCCTCTTTCCTCGCCCCGGCAGCGTGCTGGTGGGCCCGGACGACGGTGGAGTCGATGTTGATGTCCCAGGTGATCAGCTCTTTCGCGTCGGCCCGCACCTGGAGTTCGGTGAAGATCCGATGCCAGGTGCCGTCCCGCTGCCAGCGGCGGAACAAGTCGTACGCCCGGCCCCACGGCCCGTATTCGGCTGGCAGGTCCCGCCAGGGGACGCCGGTGCGGACCCGGAACCGTATGCCGTCGATCAGATGCCGCCTGGCCCAGGTCGGCGGCCGTCCAGGCTTCTTGCCCTTCGACAACAGCGGTTCCAGCACCGCCCATTGCACGTCCGTCAGATCTCCACGTGCCACGAACCGAGATCATCCCACGTTCAAGATCCACTTTCGACACACGCCCTAGGTGACGGAGATGTCCACCGACGGCCGCAGCTTGGCCGCCGCGGCCAGGGCCTCGTGGACGGGGTGGCTGTCGAAGGCCGCCAACAGGGCGGAGTCCGCGGGATGTTCGGCCCCCGGGTACGCGATCTGCTCGTAGGCCGCCTGGAAGCGCGGGCCCCAGCGGCGGGCGCCGAGGCGGGCCGTGCGGGAGCAGTTGTCGACCATGTAGGCCACGTTGCGGGCGTGCATGTAGGGCAGGAGGGAGTCGACGGCCTCGATGACGGACTCGTTGACGATCTCCGACCAGGGGTGGCCGCGTTCGGCGAACTCGTCGATCTGGGCCGTCATGGTGGCGACGAACACACCCGCGGTGAACGGGTCGACCGGCAGGTCGTGTTCGCCGCGGCGGGCATGCGCCCGGTCGCTCACCGCCCACATCGGCGAGCCCCCGATCTCGCTCATCGGACGGCTGCCGAGGCGCCGTTCGGCGAGGATCACACTGCGCAGCTCGGTGCCGTCGGCGACTTCGTCGTAGATCTCGGCCACGATCTCCCGGGCGGGCTCGTAGGTGGCCGTGTACGCGCGGTCGAAGATCTCCCGACCGGCCGCGTCGAGGCCTTCGCGCACGGCATGCAGGCCGGTGTGCGAGATGGTGCGGGCGATCGGCCCTGTGATGTTCTCGCAGGACCGCTCGTAGGCCGTCACCTCGTCGTCCCCGGCGAGGCGGAAGCGGGTGTACAGGCTCTCGACGATGCCGTGGACGGCGCCGAGCAGGACGGCGCGCTCGCCGACGATGTCGGAGAGGTACTCGCTGTCGAGGGTGGTGCGGAAGGTGTACGGCGAGCCCAGCGCGACCGACCAGCCGAGGGCGAGGTCCGTGGCCCGTCCGTCGGGGTCGGCGTGGACGGCGTAACTGCTGTTGATCCCGGCGCCGTTGATCTCCTCGCCCTGCTGGTACAGGCGCCGCACGGAGTCGCCCATACCCTTGGGGCAGACGGCGATCACCCCGTGTCCGGGCGGGAACTCGCCGCCCGTTTCCCGGAGGTGGCCGAGCAGGAAGCCGTGCGAGAGGCCGATGACGGCGTCCGGCTTGAGGGTCGCGAAGAGCTCCTGGTGGTGGGCGGCCAGTGCGGCGTCCGCGATCAGCAGGATCACCAGGTCACTGGCGGCGGTGACGGCGAGCCAGTCGCCGAGCGTGCCGTCCTCCTCGGTGAAGCCGTGGGCGCGGGCGTCGGCGGCCGAGGCCGATCCGCGGCGCAGGCCGACGGCGACCGTGATGTCCGTGCCGGCGAGGGAGTCCCGCAGGTTCTGCGCCTGCGCGCGGCCCTGCGGGCCCCAGCCGATGACGCCGATGCGCCGGACGCCCGCGAAGGCCCGCGGCAGCAGCGGGAAGAGGTGGCGGCCGCCGCGCAGGATGGTCTCGGTGCCGCCGGGCACGTCCATCGTTTCGAGGGGGAAGACGCGGGAGGTGTATGTGGTCTCGGTCATGGTCGAGTTGTAGGCTCCGCGCGATCGTTGCGACAAGCGCAACTTCTGCAGCGGCCTGTTGCGGAAAGCGAAAGGGCGAGGTCACGGCATGCGGGACGACCAACGGGAGCTGCGCCTTTTCCTGCATCTGGCGCAGACGCTGAACTTCGGCCGGACGAGCCTCGACTGCCATGTCAGCCCGGCGACGCTCACCCGGACCGTGCAGCGGCTGGAGTCGGACCTGGGGCACCGGCTGTTCGACCGGGGTCCGCGCGGGGTGTCGTTGACGGCGGAGGGGCACCGGTTCCGTGAATACGCCGTCCAGGCACTGGAGCTGTGGCGTTCCTACCGCGACGAGCATCCCGACCCCGCTCAACTCACCGGCCGACTGGCCGTGTTCGCCACGGTGACCGCCTGCCAGGCCCTACTGCCGGACCTGCTGGCCCCTTTCCGCGCCGCGCACCCCCAGGTCCGCCTCGATCTGCGCACCGGGGACGCGGCGGCGGCCCTGGCCCGACTCGACGAGGGCGAGGTCGACGCGGCGTTCGCGGGAATCCCGGCGCGGCTGCCGGAGCCGCTGGTGAGCCGGACGGTCGCGGTCAGCGAACTGGTCCTCGTCACCGCGCGGGACGTGCCCGATCCCGATCTGGACGGCCCCTTCGTCCTGCCGCACCGCGGACTGGTCCGCGAGGCCGCCGACCGCTGGTTGCGCGCCCGCGGCACGGCACCCGACGTGGCCTGCGAACCGGACGGCCACGAGGGGCTGTTGACACTGGTCGCGCTGGGCTGCGGCACGGGCGTGATCCCCCGCCTCGTACTGGAGCACAGCGCGGTGCGCGACCGACTGACGGTGATCCCCGCCGATCCGTCGCCCGAGCCGTTGCGGATCGGGCTGTGCGTGCGGCGGGCCGATCTGCGTCGGGCGGCGGTGGCGGCGCTGTGGAGCCTCACGGCGCAGAAGGCTCTCGCCTGAGCCCCGCAGCCCTTCAGCCTCCTCAACCCGTCAGCCTCCTCAGCCTCTTACTTGACCGATCGTTCTTGATTGCTCTAGCGTCGCTCCATGGCCAGGAGCAAGGAATTCGATCCGGACGCGGCGCTGGAGTCGGCCCTCGAACTGTTCTGGCGGCGGGGGTACGAGGCAACCTCGGTGGCCGACCTCGTGGACCGTCTCGGCATCGGACGGGCGAGCATCTACGCCACCTACGGCAACAAGCGGGACCTGTACCTCAAGGCGCTGGAGCGGTACGGCGAGACGCGGGATTCCCGGCTGCTGCGCGAGCTGTCCCAGCCTGGCCCGGCGCTGCCGGCCGTACGCGCGGTGGTGCGGCGGTTCGCCGCGGAGGCCGCCGACGACAGCGGTCGTACACGCGGCTGTTTCGTCACCAACACGGCGGCCGAACTGGCCCCGCACGACGACGCGGCGGCCCGCCGCGTGGAGCTCAGCTGGGAGCACCTGGAGACCCTGCTGCACTCGGCGCTCGTACGGGCCCAGGCGCAGGGCGAGCTGCCCGCGGCACGCGAACCCCGGGCGCTGGCCCGCATGCTGCTCGTGCTGATGCAGGGGCTGCGGGTGGTGGGCAAGGTCTCGACGGACCCGGCGCGGGTGCGGGACGCGGCGGAGCAGGCACTGACCTTTCTGGAATGAATGGTCAAGAAAACTGAGCATGCGAAAGCCTGAGAAAGCCTTCCCGGAAGGAACGTCACGCCATGCCCCTCCCCCGCTTCACCGACCACACCGCCCTCGTCACCGGAGGCGGATCCGGCATCGGACGGGCCGTCGCCCTGGCGTTCGCCGCCGAGGGGGCCCGGGTCGTGGTGGCCGGGCGCGGTCGGGCGGCGCTCGACGAGACCGTCGCCCTGGTGGAGGGAACCGGCGGCAGCGCGGTCGCCCTCGTCGCCGACGTGACGAGGGCTGCCGATGTCGACGCGCTGGTCCGGGCGGTGGTGGACCGCTTCGGTGCGCTCGACGTCGCCGTCAACAACGCGGGGGTCTTCCGCGGCGCCGGGCCCGTAGCGGATGTGGCCGAGGAGGACTGGCGGACGCTGCTCGACGTCAACGTCACGGGCGTCTTCCTCGCCCTGCGGGCCGAGATCCGGCAGATGCGCAGCCAGCCGGACGGTGGCGCGATCGTCAACGTCTCGTCCAACCTGGGCCCCCACCGGCAGGCGCGCGGCATCGCCGCCTACGGCGCGTCGAAGGCCGCTGTCTCCGCTCTCACCCGCGGGGCCGCCCTCGACCACATCGCGGACGGCGTCCGTATCAACGCCGTGAGCCCCGGCCCGTCCGACACGGCCATGTCGTTGCGGCCCGGCGAGTCGGCGGCGGACCGTGCCGCACGGATGAAGGAGCTGTCGCCGCTCGGCCGGGTCTCGTCGACCGAGGAGGTGGCTCAGGCCGTGCTGTACCTGGCCTCGGACGCGGCCGCGTCCGTCGTGGGCACGGATCTGGTGATCGACGGCGGGGCGGCGCTGTAAGTACCGGTGATACCCGGGCTCACTGCGCTGCCAGCGCTCCCAGCGGATCGTCGAGCACCGGTTGCCACGCCAACTCCGCCGCGCCGACCAGGCTGTTGTGGTCCAGCGAACAAGCCAGGATGGGCACGCCTCCGCTGCGCCCCCACAGGCTGCGGTCGGCGACCACCGCGCGCAGCCGGTCCGGGTCGGCGTCGATGAGGGTACGGTGCAGGCCGCCGAGGATGATCCGGTCCGGGTTGAGGATGTTCACCAGGCCGGCGAGTCCCAGGCCCAGCCGGTCGATCAGGGCCGCGACGGCCGCGCGGACCGTCGGGTCGTCGTACTCGTCGCGGATCAGGTCGTCGGCCTGCTTCAGCAACGACACCTCGGGGCCCGGCGCACGGCCCGCCGCCATGAGGAGGGCCAGCGGGTCGGCCTCGACGTCGAGGCAGCCGCGGCTGCCGCAGTGACAGGGGCGGCCGCCCTCGGGGTTGACGGTGAGGTGGCCGACTTCGAGGGCCAGGCCCGAACTGCCGGTGTGCAGGCGCCCGTCGAGGACCAGCGCGCCGCCGACGCCCCGGTGCCCGGTGGCCACGCACAGCAGGTCGCGGGATCCGCGGCCGGCGCCGTGGCGGTGTTCGGCGAGCGCGGCGAGGTTGATGTCGTTGGCCGCGAAGGCCGGTCCGGTGATGCCCGCGGCGCGGACGCAGCCGGCGAAGATCTCCCGTACGGGCGCCCCCGCCGGCCAGGCCAGGTGCAGCGGGTTCAGCGCCAGGCCCTCCGGCTCGGCGACCGCGGACGGCACGGCGAGCCCGGCGCCCACGCACCGCCGCCCGGTCTGCCGCAGCAGTTCCGCGCCCGCGTCCACGACAGAGCCGAGCACCTTCGCGGGGTCGGCGTCGACGGTCTCGCAGCCGGGCGCGGTCGCGACGATCCGGCCGCCGAGTCCGACCAGCGCGGCGCGGAACCCGTCGGCGTGCACCTGGGCGGCCAGTGCCACCGGGCCGTCCTCGGCGAGTTCGAGCCGGTGCGAGGGACGGCCCTGCGATCCGGCGGCGGCGCCGGGCCGGGCGTCGACCCTGATCAGGCCGAGCGCCTCCAGTTCCGCGGCCACCGCGCCCGCCGTCGCGCGCGTGACGCCCAGTTCGGCGGTGAGCACGGCGCGGGTCGGTGCGCGCCCGGTGTGCACGAGCTCCAACGCGGGCCCGAGCGCACCGCGCCCCCGGTCCAGCCGCGTCCTCGAGGTGGTCCCTTCCCCCGCCTGCCGGGGGTCCGCCTTGCCGCTCATAAGGGGGAGTCTCCCATGATCCGCTCGCATGCCGGCGATCGCGGCCCGGTCACCGCGCCCACTGCGGTGTCCAGATCCCGCGCGCTGTCCGCCTGGTCGGTCTCCAGCAAGGCCACCATCGCGGCCCTGACGGCCCTGTGGGAGCTGCCGGCCGGTCTCGCCGGCCCCCGCACGGCGCTCGCGCTCGCCGGTCTGCTCCTCCTGGCCACCCCCGCTGCCGCTCCCCCGCCGGAACCCGGCGCGGCAGGGGCGGCGGCTCACCGGAACCCGCTCACCCGCAGGGTGACGTTCAGCCGCCCGGTCAGGCCCAGCCCGGGCGGCGCCGTGCCCGGGTGCACCCGCGGTACCCCGTGGTACGCGAGCCGGGACGGCCCGCCGAACACGAACAGGTCGCCACTGCGCAGCTCGACGTCCGTGTACGGACGCGTCCGCGTCTCGGTGTTGCCGAAGCGGAAGACGCAGGTGTCGCCGAGGCTCAGGGACACCACCGGCGCGTCGGACTGCTCGTCGGCGTCGCGGTGCATGCCCATACGGGCGTCGCCGTCGTAGAAGTTGATCAGTGCGATGTCGTACCCCGCTCCCGCGGCCGCCGCCGGGCCGAGCGCGTCGGCCACCGCGCGCCGGCCCAGCTCACCCAGCCAGGCGGGGAAGGGCTTCACCGGGGTACCGTCGCCGTCGACGACCGTGCGGGCGTAGGCGTACGGGTACCAGTGCCAGCCCAGGCAGACCTGCCGGGCCGTCATGGTGCCGCCGCCGGGGGTACTGACCGTGCGCAGCCCGGCCGGCGGGCGGGCCCACCCGCGGCAGGCGTCGAGCAGTTCCCGCTGGTGCCGGGCGTCGAGCCAGTCCGGCACGTGCACCGCGCCCGGCGCGACGACCGTACGGTCCCGGGGGAACAGCTCGGCGTCCATGGCCCCATCCTCCCCCACCAGCTGTGAGCTGCGGCTCGGCTAGCCTTGACACACGATGAACGACCGTATGACGACTCCCTGGGGCGAGCTCGCGCTGGCCCGCTTCCCCGAGGACCCCCGCGAGCAGCTGCGGGCCTGGGACGCCTCCGACGCGTATCTCCTGCGACACCTCGCCGAGCAGCGCATTCCGCTGTCCGGGACGGTCGTGGTCGTCGGTGACCGCTGGGGCGCCTTGGTCACCGCGCTCGCGGCGCACGGGCCGACGCAGATCACCGACTCGTTCCTCGCGCAGGAGGCGACGCGGGCCAACCTCGCCCGCAACGGCGTCGAGACCGGGTCCGTACGGCTGCTCACGACCCAGGACCCCCCGCCCGACCGGGTCGACGTGCTCCTGGTGCGGGTGCCGAAGAGCCTGGCGCTGCTGGAGGACCAGCTGCTGCGGCTGGCGCCCGCGGTGCACGAGGGCACGGTCGTGGTCGGCACCGGCATGGTGAAGGAGATCCACACCTCGACGCTCCAGCTGTTCGAGCGGATCCTCGGCCCGACCCGCACGTCGCTGGCCGCGCAGAAGGCGCGTCTGATCTTCTGCGCCCCGGATCCCGCGCTGGAACGGCCCGCCAGTCCGTGGCCGTATGCCTACCCGCTCCCCGACGGCATCGGCCCCGCCTCCGGACGCACGGTCGTCAACCACGCCGGTGTCTTCTGCGCCGACCGCCTCGACATCGGCACCCGATTCTTCCTCCAGCACCTGCCCGACAGCCGTGGCACCCAGCGGGTGGTGGACCTGGGCTGCGGCAACGGTGTCGTCGGTACGGCGGTGGCGCTGGCCAACCCGGAGGCCGAGGTGCTGTTCGTCGACGAGTCGTTCCAGGCCGTGGCCTCGGCGGAAGCGACGTACAAGGCGAACGGGGTGCCGGGGCACGCCGAGTTCCGGGTCGGGGACGGCCTCTCCGGGGTGCCGGCCGGCAGCGTGGACGTCGTCCTCAACAATCCCCCGTTCCACTCCCACCAGGCGACGACCGACGCGGCGGCCCGGCGGATGTTCACCGGGGCGCGGCGCGCCCTGCGGCCGGGCGGCGAGCTGTGGGTGATCGGCAACCGGCACCTGGGCTACCACGTCACGCTGCGGCGACTGTTCGGCAACAGTCAACTGGTCGCCAGCGACCCGAAGTTCGTGGTGCTCAAGGCGGTCAAGCGGGGGTGAGCGGGGCGGCCGGCTAGCCCTCGAAGCCGTCCCGCAGGATCCGGCGTGCCACCTTGCCGCGCGCGTCGGTGAGCTCCGCCGTGATCCGGCGCTCCCGGTCGTCGTCGATCCCGACGGCCGCGGGCACCGGCGGACCGACCAGCAGGCAGGCACGCCGCAGATGCGTCGGTGGATGGGTCGTGTCGACGCTGTGTCCCCGCAGGGCGCCGGCGCGCCGCTGGCGCTCGCGCTCGTGGTCCGGGATCGACGCCATGTGCGCGGTGAGCCGCTCCCACAGCCCGTCCGCGGGATCCTCGGTCTTCCTCGCGGCGCGCGGTCCGCCCACGCGCGCGTTGTTGACCTCGCGCCGCAGAGTGGTGGCGGCCGAGTCCGCGACCAGGAGCCGGTCCATGAGTTCCACCGCGGCCACGGTGGACCCTGCGCGGGCGGCCATGCGGTCGGCGAGGTACTCGGCGCGCTGGGTGGCGCGCAGGGTCAGCCGGTCCAGCAGCATCAGCACGCCCTGGACGAGCCAACAGGGCACGAGACAGGCCAGGTTGATGAGCATCTGCATGGCGGTCGTCGGGTTCGGGGTCGGGGAGAAGTAGAAGTGCCAGGTGGTCAGGGAGCGGTACGCGGTCCCGACCACCGCCCCGTGACGGGTGTCCCCGTTGCCGTAGTGGCCGAGTTCATGGCCGAGCAGTGCGATCCGCTGCCGCGGACCGAGGGTCTCCCACAGGGGCACCCCCAGCGTCAGCAGGCGGCGCCCACGCACGCCGTAGGTCATCACGCTCGCGTTGAACTCGGCGTCGACCGCGATCACGTCGACACCGCGGGTGCCGGCCTCCCGGGCGACCTCGTCGACGAGCGCGAACAGCGCGGGCGCGTCGGCGCGCCGCAGTAGCGGCACGTCCTCGGGCAGCCGGGGCGTCCGCGGCCGGAGTGACCATGCCAGTGCCAGGAGGAACACGCCCGGCACCGTCCACAGGCCGCCCCACCCCCTCACGACGAACCAGATCCCGCCCGCGGCCAGCGCAAGGGTCATGCCGTGCACGACAAGCGCGACCGTGTAGGCGAGGACCGACGAGAGATCCCGCCGCGCGCGCAGCGTCCCGCCGGCCATCACCTCGGCCAGCAGCTTCTCCCCGTGGCGTCGGGCCAGCGCACGCCGGGCCCCGGCCAGCCGTCCCGGCTTCTCCTCCGGCCGCGCCGGATCCACGTTCCAGTCACAGGCGGCACACCACGTGGTGAACCGGCTGTCGACACGGATCTCGGCCCCGCACTCGGGACACGGCTGAACCGTCTCCCCCACGACGGTGCGCATGGCGCACGCTCCCCCCTGCCGCGCGGCGCTCTCCCCAGAGGCCGCCTGTACATGACATGACAGAGAGGATCACAGGGGGCGCTCGGAGTAAAGCCCGCGGTGCGCGGCGGCCACCCCTGACGCCGGCGCGAGTCAGCCCAGCACCCCGATGATCCGCGCCACCACCCCCGCCATCGCCGCCCTGCCCACGCTGAGGTACTTGCGTGAGTCGACCGCCTCGGGGTGTGTGGCGAGGAAGTGTCTGATCGCGCCGGTCATGGCGATATTGAGGGCGGTGCCAACGTTCACCTTGGCGATGCCGCCGGTGACCGCCGCGGTCAGTTCGTCGTCCGGGAGTCCGGACGAACCGTGCAGGACGAGGGGGACGTCGAGGGCGCCGGAGAGGCGCTCGAGGAGGGCGTGGTCGAGGGTCGCGGTGCGGGTGGTCATGGCGTGGGAGCTGCCGATCGCGACGGCCAGGGCATCGACGCCTGCGTCGGTCACGAAGGCGCGGGCGCCGGCGGGATCGGTGCGGGCGCCGGGTGCATGGGGATCGAGTGGCGGTGCCCCGTCCTTGCCGCCGACCTGACCCAACTCCGCCTCGATCCACAGCCCTTGGGCGTGTGCCCAGTCGGCGGCAGCCCGGGTCGCGGCGAGGTTCTCCTCGTACGGCAGGCGGGCGGCGTCATACATCACGGAGCTGAAGCCGGCGGCCGGTGCCTGGCGCAGCAGGGCGTCGCTCTGGACGTGGTCGAGGTGCAACGCCACGGGTACGGTGGCGCGTTCGGCGGCGGCGACCGCCGCGCGGGCGAGCGGGAGCAGGCCGCCGTAGCGGAACCTGACGGCGTTCTCGCTGACCTGGAGGACGACCGGTGATTCGGCCGACTCGGCGCCGGCGATGACGGCCTCGACGTGTTCCAGCGTGATGATGTTGAAGGCGGCGACGGCGGAGCGGGTCGCGGCGGCCCGGGTGACGAGCTCGCCGGTGGTCGTGAGGGGCACGGCCGTTCCTTTCCGGTGCGGGGAGGATCCGGGAGTCCTGCGGCGTCAGGGGGCGAGGATCACCGAGCGGGTGAGGTGGCGCGGGCTGTCCGGGTCGAGGCCGCGGGTCGCGGCGACGGCGACCGCGAGCCGTTGGGCGCGCACCAGTTCGGCGAGCGGGTCGAGGCTGCCGTGGACCCACAGGCCGCCAGTGGCGCCCACCTGTCCGGCCAGCCCCTCCGGCGCTGCGCCGAACATCCAGGTCGCCGTCCCCCGGGTGGTGACGCTGATGGGCCCGTGCCGGTACTCCATCGCCGGATAGGCCTCGGTCCACGACAGCGAGGCCTCGCGCATCTTCAGCCCGGCCTCGTTGGCCAGGCCGACCGTCCAGCCGCGGCCGAGGAAGGTGAACTGGACGCAGTCGACGAGCCCTTGGGGCAGGTCGGCGGTGAGCGCCGTGCGGGCGTCGTCGACCACGGCGTCGCAGTGCAGTCCGAAGTGGGCGCGGAGCAGGGTGAGAGCCGTGGTGGCGAAGCGTGTCTGGACCACGGAGCGTTCGTCGGCGTAGTCCAGCAGGACCACGTCGTCGGCCGCGGCCATCACGGGCGTGTCCGGGTCGGCGGTGAGCGCGGTCGTGCGGGTACGGCCGCGCAGCCGCGCCAGCAGCTCCAGCACCTCCGTGGTGGTGCCCGAGCGGGTGAGGGCGACGACCCGGTCGTACGTCCGGCCGTACGGGAACTCCGAGGCGGCGAAGGCGTCCGTCTCCCCCAGGCCGGCCTCCTCCCGCAGCCCCGCCGCCGCCTGCGCCATGAAGTACGAGGTGCCGCAGCCGACGAGCGCGACCCGCTCCCCCGGCGCCGGCAGCACACCGCCGTGTCCCGCCGCCTCCGTGGCGGCGCGTGTCCAGCACTCGGGCTGGCTGATCAGCTCGTCCTCGACATGGGTCATGTCGCACCCCTCCCCGTGATGCTTGTTCTTGCAAGATATAGCGATCTTTCGAGCATCTTCAAGCATTTGGCGGAAGTGGGGGTGCGCTATGGTCGCGGGAACGATCGAGTGCCGTGGACGAACGGAGAGGTGCGGATGTCGCGCGACGCCCGCTGGAAGGCGCTGCTGGAGCTGCTCGTCGAGCGCGGCCGGCTGGACGTGGAGGAGGCGGCCGCCGACCTGGACGTCTCGTCCGCCACGATCCGCCGCGACTTCGACCAGCTGGCCGAACAGCAGATGCTCGTCCGGACCCGGGGCGGGGCGGTCGTACACGGGGTGTCGTACGAGCTGCCGCTGCGCTACAAGACCGCCCGCCGCGCCTCCGAGAAGCAGCGCATCGCCAAGGCCGTGGCCGAGCTCATCACGCCCGGCGAGGCGGTCGGGCTGACCGGCGGTACGACCACCACCGAGGTGGCACGAGCCCTGGCCGTACGCGGCGACCTCGCCTCCGGCTCACCCGCGCTGACCGTCGTGACGAACGCGCTCAACATCGCCACCGAACTGGCCGTTCGGCCACAGTTCAAGATCGTGGTGACCGGCGGGGTCGCGCGGGCACAGTCGTACGAGCTGATCGGACCGCTCGCGGACGGCGTACTGGGCCAGATCACGCTGGATGTCGCGGTCCTCGGTGTCGTCTCCTTCGACGTCACCCATGGCGCCGCCGCCCACGACGAGGCGGAGGCCGCCATCAACCGGCTGCTGTGCGAGCGCGCCGAGCGGGTGGTCGTCGCCGCTGACTCCAGCAAGCTGGGCCGCCGGGCCTTCGCCCGGATCTGCGCGGCCGAGTCGGTGAACACGCTGGTCACGGACACGGCGGCCGACGCCGACACGGTACGGCGGTTCGAGGAGGCGGGGATCCGGGTCCTCGTCGTCTGACAGTACGCGGCGTCGAACAGCTTCCCGGCGCTCTCTGGGCCGGTTCGGCCTAAGCTGGAGACCCGCGTGGTACGGGCCGACCCAGGGAGGCTGCGATGGCGGAGACATCGTTCTGCCAGGACGTGCCCGGCGGCGCCCGCTACCTGCCGATCGCCGAGCACGGGCTGATCGGCGACCTGCGCAGCGTGGCCCTGGTGGGGACGAACGGCACGATCGACTGGTACTGCTGCCCCTCCTTCGACTCCCCCAGCGTCTTCGGCTCGATCCTGGACGCCGAGCGGGGCGGCTGTTTCGAGCTGGCGGCGACCGTGCCGGCGAAGACCAAGCAGTTCTACTTCCCCGACACCAACGTCCTGATCACCAGGTTCTTCACCGAGGACGGCGTCGGCGAGGTGCAGGACTTCATGCCCATCACCGGCGAGACGGGCTCCGAGGCCGAACGCCACCGGCTGATCCGGCGCGTGCTGTGCGTACGCGGCTCCATCCCCTTCCGCACCCGAGTGGCACCGCGCTTCGGCTACGGCGCCGAGCCGCACACCCTCCGCCTGGCCGGCGACGTGGCCGTCTTCGAATCCGAGAAGCTCTCGCTCGGGCTGACAGCCACGGTGCCTTTGGAGGTTCACGGGCCGGACGCGCGGGCGGACTTCAAGCTCGGCGAGGGAGAGGCGGCGGTGTTCGCCCTCGACCAGCTGGGCGCCGAGGTGGCACCGCGCCGGTGCCCCCACATGGAGGCGGAGGAGCAGTTCTGCGCCACCGTCGCGTACTGGCGGCGCTGGCTGTCCGCCTCCAAGTACCGGGGCCGCTGGCGGGAGCAGGTGCACCGTTCGGCCCTCACCCTGAAGCTGCTCACCTACGCCCCCTCGGGCGCGATCGTGGCCGCGCCGACCACGAGCCTGCCCGAGCAGCTCGGCGGCGAACGCAACTGGGACTACCGCTACGTGTGGGTGCGCGACGCCGCCTTCTGCGTCTACGCACTGCTGCGACTGGGCTTCACCGGCGAGGCCAAGGCGTTCATGGAGTTCGTGACCCGGCACGTCAGTCCGGGCGACAGCAAACCCTCCGGCCCGCTGCAGATCATGTACGGCATCGACGGGCGCACCGATCTGGCCGAGCGTGAGCTGGCCCATCTGGAGGGGCATCACGGCTCCGCGCCGGTGCGCGTCGGCAACTCGGCCGCCGAGCAGCTCCAGCTCGACATCTACGGCGCCCTGATCGACTCCATCTACCTCTACGACAAGTGGGCGGAGCCCATCTCCAGCGACCAGTGGGACGACGTGTGCGAGCTGGTCTACTGGGTCTGCGAGCACTGGGACCAGCCCGACGAGGGCGTCTGGGAGACCCGCGGCGGCCGCAAGAACTTCCTGTACTCACGGCTGATGTGCTGGGTGGCGATCGAACGGGCCATCCGGATGGCCAACCGGCGCGGCCTGCCCGCCGACCTGATCCGCTGGCGGGAGTGCCGCGACTCGATCTACCGGCGCATCCACAGCCGGGGCTGGTCCGAGACGCGCCAGGCGTTCGTGCAGCACGAGGGCAGCGACGTACTGGACGCGGCCGTGCTGATGATGCCGCTCAGCAAGTTCATCGCCCCCACCGACCCCAAGTGGTTGTCCACGCTCGACGCGCTCACCAACGACCTGGTCTCCGACTCGCTGGTCTACCGCTACGACCCCCAGGCCAGCCCGGACGGCCTGCGCGGCGACGAGGGCACCTTCTCCATCTGCTCCTTCTGGTACGTCGAGGCCATGGTCCACGCCGGCCGGGTCGACGAGGCACGGCTGGCCTTCGAGAAGATGCTCACGTACGCCAACCATCTGGGCCTGTACGCCGAGGAGATCAGCCAGACGGGCGAACAGCAGGGCAACTTCCCGCAGGCGTTCACCCATCTCGCCCTCATCAGCGCGGCCTTCAACCTGGACCGGGCCCTGGGCTGACGGCCGCCACGCGTTCGGTCGTACCGTCCGGGAAGCGGACCTCGAGGTCTCCGTCGCCGGTCAACCGCGCCTGCGCACCCGTCCGCAGGGCATGGGTGTCCCCGGACACGAGCGGGTCGGCCGTGAGGACCACCAGGGTGACCAGGAGGCGGGTGCCGCCGGGGTGGGACGCGGTGAGTACGGGGACGGCCGAGTGGTCGCCGTAGGCGTTGTGGCCGCGGGTCCGCGCGACGGCGGTGTCGGCCTCGTCCCAGCCGAGCAGGCCCACGGCCGCCGAGGTCAGACCGTCGGCGCGCCGGGCCACCGCCCAGCCCGGGCCGGTGTCCGCGACCGGCGGTGCGGTGTCGCAGGCGACCGCCCAGCCGCCCTCGCGGACGACGGTCCCGGCCGGCGCGTCGACGCGGTGCACGCGCACCTCCCAGGGGCCGTGCACGACGCTGGTCGTGACGATGGCGTCGAGGTTGTCGCCGTCCGGCGCGAGCGGGGCGTGCGTCGACGCGGCGCAGCGGCCGTCGGCGTACAGCGGGTCGATACGGCCACGGCGGGAGGCTCCGGCGGCCGTCAGCAGGGCGAGGTGATTGTCGGGGACGTAGGGTTCGTCGCCGGGCGGGGTCTGCGGGGCCGTCGCGGTGGAGTAGGCGAACCTGGTGTAGTGCGGGCTGTCGTCGGAGGCGGCGGGCGGGGGCGGGAGCCGGTCGCTGCCGTGGTTGACCAGTCGTACGATCCCGTCGGCGGCCGTGGAGTGCAGCAGCCAGCCGGGTGCGGGCAGCGCCAGGTACTGGTCGGCGGTGTCGACGGGGCCCGGCTCCTCGGGCGCCGTCCACACCGGGTGGTCGGCGGGCAGCAGCAGGCCGAGGAACGCCTTGCTCGCCCAGTACGGGGAGGCGGGTCCCGAGTAGGGCTGGGTGACCGGGAGGTAGGGGCGGTACCAGCCCAGGCTCAACAGGCCGTTCTCATCGGGTACTTGGCGGTCGGCGAAGTGCTTCAGGGCGCCGGAGGCGAGACGGCGGGTACGGCCGGGCGGCAGCGGGGTGGCGTCGGCGAGGGCGCCCGCCCACAGCGGGGCGGCGGTGGCGAAGCGGTAGGTCAGGGAGCGGCCCTGGTGGACGGGCGCACCGTCGGAGCCGAAGAAGTACTGATGGACCTCCAGGAATTCCCGCAGCCGGGCGCGGTGTGTCGCGACGAGGGCGGGGTCGGCGTGCGGGCCGGCGATGCGCGCCCACAGGACGGGGTACAGGTGCAGGGCCCAGGCGTTGTAGTAGTCGAACTTCCGACCGGCGCCGTCGGTGTACCAGCCTCCGCCCCGGTACCAGTCGTCCAGGCGAGCGAGACCCGCGTCGATCTCGGCGCGGTTGTGCGGGGCGCCGACCGAGGCGAGGAACTCCTCCGTGATGACCTGGAAGAGCCGCCAGTTGGAGTCGTTGGCGGTGGCGCCCACGAAACCGCCCAGCCATGCGGCGGTCCTCTGCCGTACGGCTTCGGGCAGTTGGTCCCAGAGCCACGGGCGGGTCTCGTGCAGGGCGATCGCGACGGACGCCGCCTCGACCATGGGCTGGGAGCGGTCGGTGATCGGCGGCCAGTGTTCCGGATGGTGCGGGTCGGTGCCGGCGGCGAGGCCGGTGGCGTAGCGCTCGATCAGTTCGGGACCAGCCTGCCCGTCGGATCCGGCGATGCGGAACGCGGCGAGCAGGAAGGAGCGGGCGTAGCCCTCCAGCCCGTCCGACCAGGCACCGGAGTGACTGGCGCGGCCGGGGAGGCGGTACTGGGCGAGGCCGGGTGTGGCGTACGGGCGGAGCCCGGTCAGCAGTCGGTCGGCGGTGGCCTCCCAGTGGGCCCGGGTGTAGCCGGTGCGGGGGGACAGCGCGAGGTCGGGGGAGGGCAGGTGGCCGGCGTCGGCCGACAGGTGCGGCGCGGTCATACGGGGGTGGATCCTCCGTCGGTCAGTGGGGGCGCCCGGGCGGGGGCGCGGCGACGCTGTCGCGTACGACGATGTGGGTGCCGAGCAGGTGGTGGATGCCGGCGGCGTGTTCGGGGTCGCGCAGGGCGATGCGCACGGCGGCGCGGCCGAGTTCCTCGGCGGGGGTGCGGACCGTGGTGAGAGGGGGGTTGAAGTCCTCGGCGAGCGGTATGTCGTTGTAGCCGACGACCGAGATGTCGTCGGGTACGCGCAGGCCCGCGTCGGCGATGGCGCGCAGGGCGCCGGCGGCGACCATGTCGTCCCCGGCGAAGACGGCCGTGAACTCCGGGCCTTCCTTGAGGAGTTCGGTCATCGCGTGGTGTCCGGCCGTCCGGCCGAGTCCGCAGTCGACGACGTGCGCGGCCTCGGGCGGCAGCCCGTGCTCGGCGAGAGCGGCCCGGTAGCCGGTGACGCGGGCGTCCAGGGCCGTGTTGCCGGGCAGCCCGCCGAGGAAGACGATCCTGCGGTGCCCCGCGGAGAGCAGATGCGCGGTGATGGCGCGGGCCCCGGCCTCGTTGTCGAACTCGACGACCAGCGCCGGGATGTCGGGGTCGGGGGCAGGCCGTCCGCACAGGACGAGCCGGGCGCCGGAGGAGTCGAGGGCCTGCGCGTAGTGGGCGACGCGCTCACGGTAGGCGTCGTCCTCGACGACCCCGCCGACGAGGATCACCAGCCGGGCGCCCTCCTCCCGCATGAGCTGCACGAACTCCAGCTCGCGCTGCGGGTCGCCGCCCGTGGTGCCGACCAGGCAGAGCCAGCCGTGGGTGGCGGCCTCCGCCTCCACGCCCTCGGCGACCTGGGCGTAGAAAGGGCTGGTGACCTGGCGCAGGACGACGGCGACCATCTTGCGGCCACCGCCGACCAGCGCCCGGGCGTGGGCGTTGGCGACGTAGTCGAGGGCGGTGGCGGCGCGCAGGACCCGGGCGCGGGTGGCCGGCGGGACCGGGTAGTTGCCGCTGAGGACGCGCGAGACCGTGGCCACGGACACGCCCGCCCGTTCCGCCACCTCACGGATGGTCACCCGCCCTTGTGCCGCCATGTGTCTCCCCGTCCCTTTGTGTCGCGCCGTGTACGTGTCCGCCGGTGCCGCCTCACACGTTGGCGGCATGCTCCTTGGCGTATTCCTCGGCCATTCTGTCGCCGCCGCGGGACCGCCAGTTCTTCACGGCGGTGTCGTAGTCGGACATCGGGGAGCGGCCGGCGACGACCGCGGTGATCGTGTCGTCCATGAGGGCCTTGAGCGTGGCGCCCTGGGCGGTGTCGGTGGTGGACTTGAGTCCGTAGGAGGCGTTGCGGATCGCGACCGGGACGACCTTCTGCTGCCAGGCGTGCAGGGCGCGAACGGCTTCGGGCATGCCCGATACGAACAGCACCTGAGGGCCCTCGGCGAGGTACCGGAAGGGCAGGTTGGAGACGTTCTCCACCTCGCCGAGCTTCGTCGCCTCCGGCGAGCCGTCCTTGCCACGGGTGAAGTGCACGCCCTCCAGGCCGTAGTGCGCGAGCTCCCACTCCTTGGAGCCGAACGGGGCGGCCAGGTAGTCGAGGAGGCGCAGCAGGAGTTCGATGCGTTCCTTCTTGGCCTTCTTCAGGATGGTGTAGCCGAAGGAGCGGCGGGCGGCGACGATGCCGCCGGGGGTGCCGTCGACGCTGTACGGCAACGCGGGCGCCGGGGTCAGCAGGCCCTTGGAGTCGGGGTAGCGGGTCTGGTAGGCGCCGAAGCCGTCCTGGAGGGAGCCGACGGTTCCGTTGAGGAACAGGGTGCTCAGGTCCACGGACGACAGCGAGGTGGCGTCTGGGTGGTAGGAGCCGTTCTTGCGCAGCTGTGCCTGGTAGGCGACGGCTGCCTTGTAGCGCTCGTCGGTGTAGTTGGGGTGGAAGGCGCCGTTCTTGTCCACGGCCCAGGCGTTGGGGGCGTTGTGGGCGGCGGCGTGCACTCCGTTGCCGAAGAGCGAGCCGGCGGCGGCGCCGAGTGCGTACGTCCGGCCGTGGGTGCCCTTCTTGGCCACGGCGGCGAAGTCCTCGGAGGTCCAGCCCTCCTTCATGCCCGCGTCGGTGAACAGGCCCTGGTTGAGCCAGAGCGTCGAGCCGGGCAGCGGGCGTTCGAGGGGGATGCCGTAGATTTGCCCGCCGATGCGGCCCATGTCGCGCCAGGCGTGCGTGGGGATGCCCGCCAGGTTGGGGTACTCCTTGATCGCGTCGCCGGAGAGGTACGGCGTCAGGTCCTCGGCCCTGCGCTGTACGAACTGGGCCTCGCGGGGCAGCGTGAACCCGGAGAAGACGTTGAGGATGTCCGGGAGCGAGTCGGGGTCGCCGGCCATCACGGTGGCCATCTTCTTCTGGTAGTCGGCCTGCGGGATCACGGTGAACTCGATCTTGACGCCCAGGGCCTTCTCGACCGCCCGCCAGTACTGGTTCTGTGACGCTCCCTTCGGCGGTGTGCCGAACGTGACGGACATGACCTTGATCGTGGAACCGTCGCCGGGCGTGCGCGCGACCGAGGTGACCAGGTCGGCGGGGTAGGAGGTGTAGCCGGCCTGGACGCCGGCGTCGGTCGGGGCGAGGTCGGGCTTCGGCCCGGCGGCCGCCGTGTAGGCGGGCCAAGGGGCCAGTTTCTTCCCCGCGTTGGAGACGTCACCGTCGTCCGAACCGGTGGAGCACGCGGTCAGCAGACCGGGGACGGAGACGACGGCACCACCCGCGGCCACGGTGCGCAGCAGCTTGCGTCGGGACATGCTGGGCATGGCGAGCGACCTTTCTGGATGCGGCTCTTGATGATCTGTCGGCCGGAGTCGGCCGGTGTTCAGCTCTTGATGGCGCCGGTGAGCACGCCCTTGGTGAAGTACTTCTGGAGCAAGGGATAGACGAGCAGGATCGGCACGGTGGCGATGACCAGGACCGCCATCTGGATCGTCTGCGGCGCGTTGACCGTGCCCTCGCCGGTGGTCGTGTCGGTGAGGCCCGAGCCCGCCACGACGTAAGTACGCAGGACCTGTTGGAGCGGCCAGTGGTCGCTCTCGAGGTAGAGCGAGGCGTAGAACCAGGAGTTCCAGTACGCCACGGCGTAGAACAGTCCGACGACGGCGAGGGCCGCCTTCGACAGGGGCAGCACGATCGACCACAGGACCCGGAGGTCGCCGGCCCCGTCCAGGCGCGCCGCCTCGTACAGCTCCTCGGGGATTCCCTGGAAGAAGCCGCGCAGGACGACCAGGTTGAAGACGTTGACGAGCACCGGGAGGATCAGCGAGCCGTAGTTGTCGAGGAGGTTGAGCTCCTTGACGAGCAGGAAGCTCGGGATCATGCCGGGCGGGAAGAGGAAGGTGAACAGGATCAGCAGCAGGACCGGTCTGCCGCCGAACACGCCGGGGCGGGACAGGGCGTAGGCGAGGCTCACCGTGCAGGCGAGACTGAGCAGGGTGCCGACAACGGTGACGCCGGCGCTGACGCCGAGGGCGTGGGTGACGATCCCGCCGTCGAGGATGTCACGGTACGCCTGGAGGGTGGGGTGCGTCGGCCACAGCACCCAGCCGCCGTTCGCCACGACCTCGCGCTGGGAGGCGAGCGAGGTCGACAGGATGACGAGGAACGGCACGCAGACCAGCAGGACGACCGCGACGAGGGCGACCGCTTTGGCTGCCTGGGTGGCGGGCTTCGGCTTCTCCATCCAGCCGGGCCGGACCTGGGCGCTCACCTGTAGACCCCCTGTTCGCCGAGGCGGTGGGCGACCTTGTTGGCCGCGTAGACGAGCACGGCGCCGATCAAGCCCTTGAACAGGCCCGCGGCGGCGGCGAATCCGTAGTCGCCGCCCACGATGCCCCGGTAGTAGACGAAGGTGTCGATGATCTCGGCGGCCTGCGGGCCGACCGCGTCGCGCTGGAGCAGCATCTGCTCGAAGCCGACGGAGAGGATGTCCCCCAGGCGCATGATGAGCAGCAGGATGATCACCGGGCGGATGGCGGGCAGGGTGACGTGCCAGAAGCGCCGCCAGGGCCCGGCACCGTCGATCGCGGCGGCCTCGTACTGCTGCTCGTCGACCTGGGAGAGCGCGGCGAGAAAGATGATCGTGCCCCAGCCGGCGTCCTTCCAGATCACCTGGGCGACGACGAGTGGCTTGAAGGCGTCGGGGTTGCCGATGATGTCGACGCTGTGCAGCCCCGCGTCACCGAGGTAGCCGTTCAACATCCCGGTGTCGCCCAGGACCTGCTGGAAGAGGGCGACGACGATCACCCATGAGATGAAGTGCGGCAGGTACGCCACCGACTGCACGAAGCGGCGGACCGTGCTCCAGGTCAGGCTGTGCAGGAGCAGGGCGAGGGCGAGCGGGACGGGGAAGTAGAAGACGAGCTGGAGGATCGCGATCCAGAGCGTGTTGAGGACCGCGTCCCAGAACTCGCCGTCCTCGAACATCCGCTGGAAGTTGCCGAAGCCCACCCACGGACTGCCCCAGATGCCGTCGAACGGCACGTACTCCTTGAAGGCGATGACGTTCCCGATCAGCGCCCCGTAGTGGAACACGAGGAAGTAGGCGAGCCCGGGCAGCATCAGCAGGAACAGCGTCCGACTGCGGCCTGAGTGAAAACGTTTTCGCTTGCTTCCCGGGCCGCCCGGACCGCGGAGCGACTTGCCATCTGCCGCTTTACCGGGGCTCTCTCGCAGCAACGTCGCCACGGAGCGTCCTCCCCTCAAGGTGTCGAGTGAGAGGTAGTTAAAACGTTTTCAGTGAGGCGGTCAACACTTCTGACACGACTGGTGAATTGGCGCGGCGACGTCGACGGCTCGCCGCCGGGGGTGGTGCCCGGCAGCCGGCCTGAATCGGTTTCCTGGTCGAACTGCCCTTGCACACGGCACTCTTGACACAGCGCAGAAACCTGGATGTGGATCGGCACCGAAGACGCAGCGCACTGATGCCGCCCACCGGGTGCCTCGGCGGCACCACCGGCATCGCGGACGCCCACGACCTCGCCCGGAAACCGGCCGCGGTGCCGCGCGGCACGGTGCGCCCGGGGTTGCCCGCGACGTACGAGACGGAACGGCGCCCGGCGGCCGAACGCACCATGCGCCAGGCGTACCTGCGCGGCCGCACCCGGTGGCGCCTGCCCGGCGGCCGGCGAACGCCTCCTGATGGACCGTTCTTGGGCCGCACCGCGCGCTACCGGCAGCTCAGGCTGGGCACCATGGACCGGCCGGGCCCGGCCCGCGTCGACTCGGGCGACGGCCGGTCCGTCCCGGAACTGGTCGACGCGGTGCTCGCGACCGTCGGAGCGCAGGTCACTGTGGGGCGGCCCTCGGCGCCGTCCTGGCGCGCGGGCTCAGCTCAGCGTCACGTGCACGAGATCGATCTCCTCGCCGCGAGCGCGGGCGAAGCACCGGCTCGGCGTCCTCAGCGACGCCGGCTGCGCAGCCTCTGCGCCGTGGACTCGATGCACGGGTGACGGTCCGATGCGCCGTGGACTCGATGCACGGGTGACGGTCCGATCCGGCCCGGAGCCGTCATGCGGGATCTCCCCCGCCCCGCTGCGTGGTGCCGGGCTCACCGCTGTCGCGCCGCCACGCGACGACCAGTTCGTCCTTGGTGCCGAAGCGGACCAGGTGACGGCCCACGACGTCCTCGAGCCTGGCCAGGTGTTCGGTCTCGGCCTCCACGGTGAGCAGCAGGGCCCCCTCGGTGGCGGCGAGGGACCCGGTCCCGTCCGCGAAGACGAGGCGGCCCTCGCCGGTGTCCTCGTCCCAGCTGGTCTCGGCGCGCCGACCGAGGTGGGCGGCGAGTTGCTTGGCGTAACGGTGCGGGCGGTCGGTGGCGACGCGGGCTTCCGAGCGGGGCATGGTGACTCCCGGGGTGGCAGGAAGTACGGCCCTCCGGAGCGGCAGGCCGTACGGCGGCTTCGCGGGGCGGGCCGTCCACCCCTGGCTACCAGGTGTCGGCGCGCCCCGCACTCCCGCCACCGCAACCTAAGGATTCCCGGCGTGGGCTTGCCCCCCCCTCTGCGGGACGCGCCGGCAGAGCACCGGCCCGCGTGGAATCCCGGAGGGCGCCCGGCGGGCGCTGTCGGAAGGGAGGACGGGTCAGCGGTCCCGGTACGGGCGCGGTAGAGCCGGCGCCTCCACGGACGGGGAAGAAGCGATGTGCGCCCTGTTCGTTTGCGCACACCACGGGTGCGGTCGGCCGCCGCGCGCGAGCACCGCGGCCGACCGGCGGTTACACCGAGGACCTGGTCAGGGCTGGACGGGCTTGCCGCGTCCCCAACCCCAGGCGAGGCGGTCGGCGCCGGACTGGTTGGTGGTGGCCAGCCAGGGGCGGGCGGTGGTGCCGGTGAGCGTCTGCAACGAGTAGGTGTCGTCGGTGCGCAGGCCCGGCCAGTACACCGAGCCCATCTTCAGCTCGCGGAAGGTGTCGGTGACGGCCTGGACGTAGTTGATGAAGTTGTCGTCCGGGGTCTTCACGTTGTAGTTCAGGCCGGTCGTCATCGGGGCGCCGAACTCGTCCGCCACGGTCCGGTTCGCGCAGTCGCCGATGCGCTCCTTCAGGTCGGACACCCACTGGTCGTACGTGGCGTACTCCTTCCAGAAGCCGTAGTGGTGCAGGGAGAGGTAAGTGCCCTTCAGACGCGGGTCGGCACAGACCGAGGTGACGTGGTCGTTGTAGCCGGCGCCGCTGACGAAGACCCGGTTGCGCGGGACCGACGGGTAGGTCGCGAGCCACATCGCGGCGATGTCGGCCCACTCGGTCTCGGTGTAGCCGTGCGGCTCGTTCATCGGCTCGAAGTAGACGTGCTTGTCGTTCTTGTAGTCCTTGACGACCGTGTTCCACATCGGCCAGTACGTGGCCTCGTCGTCGATGTAGCCGTCCTTCTGGGCGCCCGTGCCCTCCCAGTAGGAGACGATGACCTTGAAGCCCTTGTCGGACGCCGCGTCGATGACCCCGCGGTACGACTTCCAGTAGGACCCGTTGACCGTGTACGGGTTGATGGGCAGCCGGACCGTGTTGGCGCCGAGGTTGGCGCGGAAGGCCGAGATGATCCGGCTCGCCTTGGCGTAGGTCTGGGCGTAGCTGTCCGAGAGCGACAAGCCGGACAGTACGACGGGGTCGTCGGCGAAGTTGTCGCGAGGGTCGGCCCAGTTGACGCCCTTGAACTGGGTGGTGTCCGTGCCCGGCGCGGCGGCGGAGGCGGGGGTGCCGGCCAGGGTCGTACCACTGATCGCGGCGATCGCGACCGCCACGAAGGCGCCGCGCAGGCGAGGGGTGAAGCGGGTTCTGGCGGGGGTCTTGCGCATCAGCTTGCCCTTTCAGGAAATGCCGGCTCGGCGCAGGGGGAGTCTGCGCACGGAGGAGCGGCCGTCGGGAGGTGTGACGGGCCGGTGGCGTGGTCTCGGCTCGCCGTTGGCTGGCCCGTGATGACGGGCGGGTCTCAGTGCCCTTTGCAGTTGGCGTGCAGGAGAGGGGAAGGCGGTCATGCCGTCCGCGCGGGCGGCATGTCGCCGCCGCCCTCCCTGAAATCGGGAGAGCTCAGCTGCGCGGGAGTCGCGGAGAGGGCACCGCCGACGCGTCTCTGCACGCCCACGTCGGTGTCGGAGTCCTCAGGAAACGCGTAAGGCGGGGTTCTTGGCGGTGCCGGTCCCCGTAGCGGCGGGCGGGCTTGCGCCGTCGCGCCGGCGGCCGGTCCAGGATCGCCGTCCCGAGGCGGACGGCCGCCACGCACTGTGCAGCCTCGTCTGCGGTGCTGGGACCATCGACGCGCTCCTCCTTGCTCCACCAACCGCGACACCATGTTTACGTAAACATCCGGGAGACGCGACGGTGACCGGATCTTGCATCGGCGCTGCTCCCGCGGCGATGTTTACGTAAACTTCAGGGCGTCGGAATCGTGACAGCAGCTCCAGCGATCGTCAAGGTTTCCCACGCGTAACATCCGTTGCACTGCATGACGAAGCCCCGGCCCCGGGGTCGAGAGAGGCGGGTGGTGGAGCGATGAACCTGAACCACCAGGACGAGCAGGTCTCCGCACCCGCGGGCGGTGCCCAGCGGGGCGGCTCCGGCGTGCCCGGCGGGCGCCGTAAGCAGCGCGTATCCATGGCCGATGTCGCCAAACTCGCGGGCGTCTCGTCACAGACGGTCTCGCGGGTCTCCAACGGCCATCCCGGGGTGATCAGTTCGACCCGGGAGCAGGTGCTCGCAGCGATGCGGGAACTGGGCTACCGGCCCAACAGCGCCGCGCGCGCCCTGCGTTACGGCCAGTTCAACACCATCGGCGTGATCCTCTTCAGCCTGTCCTCGACGGGCAACAGCCGCACCGTGGAGGCGATCGCCACACACGCCGCAGCCGAGGGATACGCGATCACCCTGATCCCCATCGACGTCCCGACCCAGGACAACGTACTGGGGGCCTTCACCCGGATGGGCGAGCTGGCCGTCGACGCCGTCATCGTCATCATGGAGATCCATCTGCTCGACACCGGCACGGTGCAGCTGCCGCCCGGTGTGCAGGTCGTCGTCGTGGACTCCGACGCCGGGGACCGCTACAGCGTGGTCGACACGGACCAGGCCAACGGCGCCCGGAAAGCCGTCAGGCACCTTCTCGACCTGGGACACCGAACCGTATGGCATGTGACCGGCCCCCAGACGTCCTTCGCCGGCCAGCGCCGGACCCACGCCTGGCGCACCGTCCTGGAGGAGGCCGGACGCCCCGTGCCGCCACCCCTGCACGGCGACTGGTCGGCCGAATCCGGCTACGCGGCCGGTCTCGCGCTCGCCGGGGAACCCGACTGCACCGCCGTGTTCGCCTCCAACGACCAGATGGCCCTGGGCCTGCTGCGCGCCTTCCATGAGCGCGGCCTCTCCGTCCCCACCGACATCAGCGTCGTCGGCTTCGACGACATCGCCGACGCCGCCTACTTCGTCCCGCCCCTCACCACCGTCCACCAGGACTTCGCCGAGGTGGGTCGCCGCTGCGTCCAGGGCGTCCTGCGACAGATCCACACCCGCGGCGGCTCCCAGCCCGGGACCGACCTCGTCCCGACCAGTCTGGTGATCAGGCACAGCACGGCAGCGCCACCAGGGTCTTCAACTGGTGGGGGTTTCGCTTAGGACGGCGACACCATGTGCATCTTCGACTACGGCAACGAGACCCTGCTCGCCCCCGATCCGAGACGCGGGATGCCGCCGGCCACCACGCCCTGGCAGCCCTCCCCACGTACTGGTTCCGCTCTCAGACAGGCAGGCGCGGCACGCTGTCGATGAGGCGGCGGGTGTACGGGTGTTCGGGGTCGCCCAGCACCTGGTCAGTGGCCCCCTGTTCGACGACGCGACCGCGTTCGAGGACCGCGGTGCGTTCGCAGAGGGAGGCGACGACCGACAGGTCGTGGGAGACCATGACGAGCGTCAGGCCCCGCTCCTCCTTCAACTCGGCCAGCAGGTCGACGACTTTCACCCGGGTCGTGACATCGAGCGCGCTGACGGGTTCGTCGGCGAGCAGCACCCGGGGATCGCAGACGGTGGCGCGGGCGATCGCGATGCGCTGGCGCTGGCCGCCGGAGAACTCGTGCGGATAGCGTTCCGCGGTGTCGGCCGGCAGCCCGACCCGCTCCAGGGCTTCGGCCACCTTGGGCGCGGCCGAGTGCCTGGTGTCGATACCGAGGGAGCGCAGCGGCTCGGCCACGATGCTGCCCACGCGACGGCGCGGGTCCAGCGACGAGTACGGGTCCTGGAAGACGCATTGCACGCTGCGCCGGAACCGGCGCATCTGCTCGCGGTCGCGCAGTCGCAGCTCGTCACCGTCGAAGCGCACGGTGCCCGAGGTGGGCCGGGCGAGCCCGAGCAGCAGGCGCAGCAGCGTCGTCTTGCCCGCACCCGACTCGCCGACCAGGGCGAGGCTCTGTCCTGTCTCCACCGCCAGTGAGATGTCCTGCACGACGGGGGCGGCGCTCCCCCGGTAGCGCAGGGATGTCTCGGTCAGCTCCAGTACGGGGGTCATCGGGCGCTCCTCAGGTCCAGGGCTGACTCCAGTCGCCGAGCGCTGTCGACCAATGCCTTGGTGTACTCGGCGCGGGGGGCCCGGACGATCTGCCGGACGTCGCCCTCCTCGACGGCGCGGCCGTCCTTCATCACCAGGGCACGGTCGGTGATCCTCGCGACGACCGCGAGGTCGTGGCTGACAAAGAGGACGGCCATGTCCCGTTCGCGTACGAGGGTGTCGATCAGGTCGAGCATCTCCGACTGGACGGACACGTCCAGGGCGGTGGTCGGTTCGTCCGCGATGAGCAGCTTCGGCTCGCAGGCCAGCGCCATGGCGAGGGCGACGCGCTGGCGCTGACCGCCGGAGATCTCGTGCGGGAAGGCGCGGGCGATGCGGTCGGGTTCGGGCAGCCGCACCTGCTCCAGGGCCTCGGCGACGGCCCGCTTCAGCTGCGCGCCCCTCAGCCCCCGCCTCCTGCCGAGCGGTTCGGCTATCTGCCGGCCGACGCGCATCAGCGGGTCGAGTGCGGTGAGCGGCTCCTGGAAGACGATGGCGGCGTCCTGGCCACGCACGCCCGTGAGCAGTTTCTCCTGCGCTCCGACGATCTGGGTGCCGGCCAGTTCGACGCTGCCGGTGGCCGTCATGCCGTCGGGCAGCAGACCGAGCACGGCGAGCGTGGTCAGCGACTTCCCGGAGCCGGACTCGCCGATGAGGCCGAGCCGTTCACCGGGGGCGATGGTGAGCGAGAGGTCGTCGACCAGGGTGCGGCCGTCCGCCGTGCGGATCGTCAGTCCGCGTACGTCGAGGATGGTCACGTGCGCCTCCGCCGGGTCGCCGGGTCGAGGGTGTCGCGCAGGCCGTCGGCGATGAGGTTCACGCCGACCACGAGCAGGACGAGCAGGATGCCGGGAGCGAGCGCACCCGCCGGGGCCGTGGTGAAGGTGGCCTGAGCCTCCTGGAGCATGCGGCCCCACGAGGCGTTGGGCGGCGGCGCCCCGAGGCCCAGGTACGACAGGCCGGCCTCGGCCAGTACCGCGAGGCCGAACTGGAGCGCCAGGTTCACCACGAGGGTGGGCCAGATGTTGGGCAGGACGTGTCCGGCCACGATCCGCGGCCAGGACGTACCCGATGTGCGGGCGGCCGTGATGTAGTCCTGCGCCAGCACCCGCTTGACCAGGATGCGTACCAGTCGCGCCACGACGGCGCTCTGTGCGAGGCCGATGGCCAGCACGGCGGAGCCCAGTGTGGCCGAGCGGGCGGCGACGATGAGCATGGCCAGCAGCAGCGTCGGGAAGGCGATCAGGATGTCGAGGAACGCGGAGAGCGTGTCGTCGAGCCAGCCCTGCGCGAACGCCGCGAGGATGCCCAGCGAGACGCCGACGGCGACCGCGATGAGCACCGATCCCAGGCCCGCCTCGAAGGCGATCCGGGAGCCGGTCATCAACTGGGTGAACAGGTCGCGGCCGAGCTTGTCCGTGCCGAGGAGGTGACCTGCGCCGGGGCCGGTGAGCCGTCCGCCCGACGTGTCGTCGGCGGCGTACGGAAGCCAGAAGGCCGAGACCAGTGCGAGCAGGGCGATCAGACCGGTCAGGACGCATCCGACGACGAGCGTGTACGAGCGCTTGGCCGACTGCTTCGTCCGGGTCACGGGCGGTGTCTGCGACAGGTGCGTCATCGGGTGCCTCCCGACAGCCTGCCGCGCAGCCGTGGGTCGATGATCCGCTGGACGAGGTCGGCCGCGAAGCCGATGAGCAGGACCGCGAGCGTGGAGACGAACAGCACCCCCTGGATGACGGGGTAGTCGTGCTGGGCGATGCCGGTGGCGAGCATCGAGCCGAGGCCCGGCAGCGCGTACACCGACTCCACGACGACCGCGCCGAGCAGCGTGGACGCCAGCTCGATGCCGAGGATCGAGATCACCGGTACGGAGGCGTTGCGCAGCCCGTGCCGCCACATGGCCCGCCCGAACGACGAGCCCAGCGCCCGCGCGGTCCGCAGGTAGTCGCTGCCCAGGATGTCGAGGGTGGCGGAGCGGACGTAGCGGATCAGGGACGCACTCATGACGAGCGCGATGGTCACGACCGGCAGCACGAGTGAGCGGATCGCCTCACCGGGCTGGGACCAGCCGTCCGGCGGGAAACCTCCCGCCGGAAGCCAGCCCGCGTTCAGCGCGAAGACGTCGATGAGAATCATGCCGAGCCAGAACACCGGCACGGCGATCCCCAGTTGGGACACTCCGCTCAGGAGAGCGCCGTACCAGGTGCGTCGTTTGTACGCGGCGAGGAAGCCGGTCGGTACCGCGATGAGGACGGCGAGGACGAACGCGGCGAGCGTCAGCGGAATCGTGACGTTCAGCCGCGAGCCGACCTCGGGCCCGACCGGCAGCGAGCTGACGAACGAGGTACCGAGGTCGCCGCTGGCCAACTGCCCGATCCAGTGGGTGAACTGTTCGGGCAGCGGCTTGTCGGAGCCGATGGAGTGCCGTGCCGCCGCGATCTGCTCGGGGCTCGCGCCCACCGAGGTGAGCGCGTTGGCGGGGTCGCCGGGCAACATGCGCAGCAGCACGAACAGCACCACGCTCGCGAGCGCCAGCGACACCAGCAGGAAGGCGAAGCGACGCAGGAGATAGCGCGCCATCAGCCCTTCTTCTTGATGTCGTAGGCGTAGAACTGCGAGTTGAGGCCGTTGAGCGGGTAGCCGGACAGCTTGCTGCTCGCGACGACGATCTGCGGGTACAGGTAGAGCCAGTCGCTGGCCGCGTCCTCGGCGGTCTGCTGGTTGACCTTCTTCAGCAGGGCGGTCTGCTCGGCCGTGCTGGAGGCCTCCTCGGCCTGCTCGACCCACTGGGTGACCTGCTTGTTGTCGTAACCCCAGTAGAAGTCGGGGTTGCCGTACCAGACCAGGTCGCGGTCGTTGACGTGTTCCTGGAGGGTGGCCGTGAAGTCGTGGTTCTTGTAGACCTTCGTGTACCACTCGTCCGGCGTGATCGTGTTGATCTTGACGGTGATGCCGACCTTGGCGAGCTGCGACTTGATGAAGGTCGCGGCGGTCGGGTGCGGGTCGTAGTTCGGGGTGTCGAGCGTGAAGGTGAAGCCGTTCGCGTACCCGGCTTCCTTCAGCAGCTTCTTGGCGCGCGCGGTGTCGTACGCGTTGACCTTGGTCAGGTCCTCGTACCAGGGGTCGGTGGGCGGCACCATCGAGCCGATGAGCTTGCCGTACCCGCCCCAGACCGATTCGAGGAGCTTCTTGTCGTCGATCGCGGCGGAGACGGCCTGCCGCACCTTGACGTCCGTGAACGGCTTGGCCTTGTCGTTGAAGGCGAGCAGCAGCTTGGTCGTCGAATTGCCGTCGTTGACCTTGTAGTTCTGGTTGGACTTGAACTGGTCGAGGGCGTCGGGCGACTGCTCGCTCGTGACGACGTCCACCGCGTTGGTCAGCAACGCGTTGTTCAGCGCCGTCGCGTCCTTGTAGTAGTGGAAGACGACCTGCTTGTTGCTCGCGGCGTCGCCCCAGTAGCCCGCGAACCGGTCGAGGCTGAGGGCGGAGCCGCGGGTCCACTTGTTCAGCTTGTACGGACCGGTGCCGTCCTCGCCCGTCTTCAGACCCTTCGCCTCGGAGTTGATGATCCAGACGTAGGAGAGGTTGTAGACGAAGGAGATCGACTTCTTCGACAGCGTGACCTTGACGGTCTTCGTGTCGGGCGTGGCGACGTCCTTGATGACTTCGAGGTTGCTCTTGCGCGCGGACTGCGAGTCCTTCGCGATGACCTTCTCCAGGCTGTACTTGACGTCCTGGCTGGTGAGCGCCTTGCCGCTGTGGAACTTCACGCCGTCGCGCAGCGTGAAGGTGTACGTGAGGCCGTCACCGCTGACCTTGTAGTCCTGGGCGAGCAGCTTCTCGACCTTGCCGTCGTCGGTGAGCCCGAACAGCCCTTCGTAGACATTGCCGTTGAGGGCTTCGGTGACGCCCTGGCCGCCACCCGCGGTGTTGTCGAGGTTCTGCGGCTCGTAGAGGGAGCCGATGTTGACGGTGGCGTTCTTGTCGACCGCTCCGCCCGAGGCGCTGCCGCCGCCTGCACCGCCGCCGCAGGCGGTGAGAGTGAGAGCGAGTGCGGCCGCGGTCGCGCCGCCGTACAGGGAGGTCTTCTTGATACTCATGAGGAACTAGCGCCTTCGTGATGCGGGAAAGTGAGAAGCCGGAGTGCCCGGTCGCCGGAGCAGCCGGGCACCGGAGCGGTGATCAGTGCTGCGCGAGGAAGCCGTCGCGGAAAACGGGAAGCTTCTCGCCCGCCTCGACGGGCAGGTGGAAGCGGTTCTGCCGCGGCGGCATCGGACAGTTGTACTGGTCGGAGAATCCGCAGGGCGGCACGAAGGCGCGGTTGAAGTCGAGGACGACGCGGCCGTCGTCGGGGGTGCGCTGCACGAAGAGGAAGCGCCCGGCACCGTAGGTGCTGTCGCCGTTGGTGGGGTCGCCGAAGACCAGCAGGAGGGTGCCGTCGTCGTCGAAGGCGCTCAGCGTGTAGGCGCGGCCGTCCACGGTGAGGGTGATGTCACCGGGTACGACGAGGTCACGGCTGCCGCCGTTGTCCCGGATGTGCTCGAAGGCGACCTTCCGCGCGCCCGGCACCGGGGTGTACGCGGCCTCCAGGACCCACGCCGGGTCGTACGGGAAGACGTCGGTGCGCTCGAAGTGCTGGATGGCCGGCGACCGGGCGTCCCAGAAGCGCAGGCCGTACTCGGGCTCGCCGGTGACGAGGTCGGTACGCTCGACCGGGGTGACGGTGACGTGCTCCGACTGTCCGGCACGGGCCGCATCGAGGTCGGACCGCTCACCGGCCGGGAGCCAGCGGGTCTCGACGAGGGCGAGGTTGCCGGTCGGCGCGGTGAGCGACCGCCGCCGCTCGGCACACCATTCCCGCCACTCCCCTGCGGGGTCGGCGGTCGGCTGGTCCGGGGCGGCGGTGTGGGACACGGTTTCTCATTCGCGTAGACGATCTTCGACTGTCAGGCCTCGAAGGTCACACTGCGTGAACCGATGCCCAAAGCACCTTCTTTATCTTCCATAAGGGAAGCTAATGTCAAATTGCGCACCACATCGTGCACCTCGGGGCCTTGCAGTCTCGGGGGTCTCGGGGCGGCGTGGAGCGGCGGGCCGCCCGTCGACTCCCTTGCCCAGCCACCGACCGACACCTAGCCTGAATTTGTGCCGCTAATAAACAAAGCCCGAACGCACAACGCCGTGCCGGGCCACGACCTGACCCGGCTCCGCATCGCCATCACCGTCTTCTTCGCCCTCGACGGCTTCATCTTCGCCGGCTGGGTCGTCCGCATCCCCGCGATCAAGGAACAGACCGACGCATCACCCAGCACGCTCGGCCTCGCCCTCCTCGGCGTCTCCGCCGGCGCAGTCATCACCATGACGCTCACCGGCCGCCTCTGCCGCCGCTACGGCAACCATCAGGTCACCGTCGTCTGCGCCGTCCTGCTCTCGCTGAGTGTCGCCCTGCCCCCGCTCACGCACTCCGCACCGGCACTCGGCGCCGTACTGCTGGTCTTCGGTGCCGCGTACGGCGGGATCAACGTCGCCTTCAACAGCGCCGCCGTAGACCTGGTCGCCGCGCTGCGACGGCCGGTGATGCCCAGCTTCCATGCGGCCTTCAGCCTGGGCGGCATGGTCGGCGCGGGTCTTGGCGGTCTGGTCGCGGCCTCGCTCTCGCCCACCCGCCACCTGCTCGGCCTCACACTCACGGGCCTGCTGGTGACCGCTGTCGCGGGGCGCACGCTCCTGCGCCACGAGCCCCCTACGCCGCCGGACGACGCACGCCCCGGCAGCCGGGACGGCACCCGCCGGCCGGACACCCGCATCCGGGGACTGGTCGCCGTCCTCGGCCTGATCGCCCTCTGCACGACGTACGGCGAAGGAGCCATGGCCGACTGGGGCGCCCTGCACCTCAAAGAGGACCTGGACACCTCGCCGGGGATCGCGGCGGTGGGGTACTCCTGCTTCGCGCTCGCGATGACGGCCGGACGGCTGTCGGGTACGGCGCTGCTCGTGCGGCTGGGCCGCACCCGCACCGTGGTCGCGGGCGGCACCGTCGCCTCCGTCGGCATGCTGGTCGGCTCCCTCGCCCCGTCCGCGTGGGCGGCTCTGCTCGGCTTCGCCGTCACGGGGATCGGTCTCGCCAACCTCTTCCCGATCGCGGTCGAGCACGCCGGCAGCCTCGCCGGACCGGCCGGCGTCGCGACCGTCTCCACACTCGGTTACGGCGGCATGCTCCTCGGACCGCCCGCCATCGGGTTCATGGCCGACTGGTTCTCCCTGCCCACCGCCCTCACCAGCGTCGCGGCACTGGCCGGCGTGGCCGCCCTCATCGGATTCACCACGCGGCGGGCAACCGCCACCGAGTAGCCACAGGCAGCCGTACCAATCCCGCCTTCCACGGCACTCCACCCGGCACACTCACCCCACGGACCGGCCTGCTCACGCCACCGCTCACCGCCCTCGCCCGCACCGCCACCCCTCCTCGGACCCACCACACGACACACAGCCGCCACCGGGCAACCACCAGCGGCCGTACCCGGCTTGCCTTCGACCGCACTCCGTCGGGCACACTCGCCCCATGCAAACTGCCGAGTTCATTGGTTTCCTCGACCGAGAGGGACGGTCGCTGGCCGCGGCCGCCGAGGCGGCGGGGGTCGACGCCAAGGTGCCGACCTGCCCGGGGTGGCAGGTGCGGGACCTGCTGCGGCACACGGGAGCGGTGCACTGCTGGGCCGCCTCCTTCGTCGCCGAGGGACACACGGCGCCCCGGCCCCTCGACGATGCTCCGGACCTCGACGGCGCCGAACTCCTGGCCTGGTACCGCGACAGCCACCGCCTCCTCGTCGACACCCTGACCGCGGCGCCGCCCGACACGGCGGCCTGGACCTTCCACCCCGCGCCCGCGCCCTCCCCCCTGTTCTTCTGGGCCCGCCGGCAGGCCCACGAGACGGCCGTCCACCGCTACGACGCGGAGTCGGCGCTCGGCGGCACCCCGGGCCCGGTCGCCGTGGACTTCGCGGCGGACGGCATCGACGAGCTCCTGCGCGGCTTCCACGCCCGGCCCAAGAGCCGGGTCCGCACCGAGGCTCCGCGCGTACTGCGGGTGCGCGCGACGGACACGGACGCGGTGTGGACCGTACGGCTGTCGACGGAACCGCCCGTGACCACGCGGGACGAGACGGGGACCGCGGAGTGCGAACTGGCGGGTACGGCCGAGCAGTTGTACCTGGCGCTGTGGAACCGGCGGCCGATGCCGAGCGTGACCGGGGACGCGTCGCTGGCCGCGCTGTGGCGGGAGAAGTCGGCGATCAACTGACCGTCGGACACCGAAGGCCGACGGCGGCGGGCGTCAGTCGGCGGGGCCGTCCGCCAGCATCCGCGTCAGCACGGCGCGCTGCACCGGCCGCACCTCGCCGTGCAGGTCGCGGCCCTGGGTGGTGAGGGCCACGCGCACGCCCCGTCGGTCCTCCGGACACATGGCCCGCTCGACGAGACCGTCCTTCTCCAGGCGGGCGATCAGCCGCGACAGCGCGCTCTGGCTGAGATGGACCCGCTCGGCGATCTCCTGAACGCGGTAGGTGCAGGAGCCGTCCGCCGCCGCCCCTTCGGACAGCACCTCCAGCACCTCGAAGTCGCTGGCGCACAGGCCGTGTTGATGCAGGGCGCGGTCGAGCTCGCACTGGGTGCGCGCATGGAGCGCCAGGATGTCCCGCCACTGATCCACGAGCGCCTGCTCGGCCTTCTTCGCCGCCATGTCGGCACCGTAGCAGAGAAACGGGATTGTTGCATCGGAATTAAATGCACTTGCATTCGATGCATGCGCATGTAGTCTCGGCGTCATGACCTCTCCGCTCACCACTCCTGCGTCCGACGGACGCTGGACCCCGCGGCTGTGGGGCACCCTGCTGGTGCTGTGCGCCGCCATGTTCCTGGACGCGCTGGACGTGTCGATGGTCGGCGTCGCCCTGCCGTCCATCGGCTCCGACCTCCACCTGTCGACCTCGACGCTGCAATGGATCGTCAGCGGCTACATCCTGGGTTACGGCGGCCTGCTGCTCCTCGGCGGCCGGACCGCCGACCTGCTGGGGCGGCGCCAGGTCTTCCTGGTGGCCCTGGGTGTGTTCGCGCTGGCGTCCCTGCTCGGCGGCCTCGTCGACTCGGGCCCACTGCTGATCGCCAGCCGCTTCATCAAGGGCCTGAGCGCGGCCTTCACGGCACCGGCCGGCCTGTCGATCATCACGACGACCTTCCCCGAGGGCCCGCTGCGCAACCGTGCCCTGTCCATCTACACCACCTGCGCCGCCACCGGCTTCTCCATGGGCCTGGTGCTGTCCGGCCTGCTCACCGAGGCCAGCTGGCGCCTCACCATGCTGCTGCCCGCGCCCATCGCCCTGGTCGCGCTGGCGGCGGGACTGCGGCTGCTGCCGCGCAGCGAACGCGAGAAGGACCACCAGGGCTACGACATCCCCGGCGCCGTCCTCGGCACCGCCTCGATGCTGCTGCTGGTCTTCACCGTCGTCCAGGCACCGGAGGCCGGCTGGGCATCGGCCCGCACGCTGCTGTCCTTCCTCGCCGTCGCCGCCCTGCTGACCGTCTTCGTCCTGGTCGAGCGGCGCTCGCCGGGGCCGCTGATCCGGCTCGGCGTGCTGCGCTCCGGCAGCCAGATCCGCGCCCAGCTCGGCGCGATGGCCTTCTTCGGGTCGTACGTCGGCTTCCAGTTCCTGGTCACGCTGTACATGCAGTCGCTGCTCGGCTGGTCGGCGCTGCACACCGCGCTCGCGTTCCTGCCGGCCGGCGCGCTGGTGGCGATGTCGTCGAGCAAGGTCGGCGCGATCGTCGACCGGTTCGGTACGCAGCGGCTGATCGCCGTGGGCTTCGCGCTCATGGTCGTCGGGTACGGGCTGTTCCTGCGCGTCGACCTCGACCCGGTGTACGCGGCCGTGATCCTGCCGAGCATGCTGCTGATCGGCGCGGCCTGCGCACTGGTCTTCCCCTCGCTCAACATCCAGGCCACCAACGGCGTCGAGGACCACGAGCAGGGCATGGTCTCCGGTCTGCTCAACACCTCGGTGCAGGTGGGTGGCGCGATCTTCCTGGCCGTCGTGACAGCGGTCGTCACCGCGCACACCCCCGCCGAAGCCGATCCGCAGGCAGTGCTGGACAGCTACCGCCCCGGGCTCGTGGTCGTCACGGGTATCGCCCTCGCCGGACTCCTGATCACGCTCACCGGCCTGCGACGCGTGCGCCCGCATGCGCAGCAGACCGTCGTGGTCGCCAAGTCCACCGTGAAGGAGGCGGATGCGGAGCGCGTTGCGGTCCGCGACTGAGCGCTCCGCCGGAAGCGCGGTCACGAACCCGCGGGCCGGTGGGGGCTGGTCGCGCCCACGCGGCGGAGCCGCAGATCGACACAGCCCAGCGCCCCTTACGGGGCGCGATACCGCACCGGACTTCGTCAAGGCTGCTCAGGGGGCGCCGCCTCCAGTAGTGCGTGGGCCCGGCGGGGTTGCTTGCCCCGCCGGGCACACGCCTGTTTGACTCACGGCATGACTGGTCACGGGGGACGGCGCACCCAGGCGGAGCGGGACGCGATCACCGTCGAGATCGGATACGCGCTGTGCAGCGCGGCGTTCGCGGCGGCGGTCGTCTCCGGCGCGGTCGCCGGTCCTGCGCTGCTGTTCGAACTGCCGGGTGCGGTGGAGACGCTGCTGCTGCGCACTGCGCTCGTACTCGCGCCCGTGCTCTTCGCCGCCCGCGTGGTCGGTGTGCTGCTCCGCTTCCGGGGCCGGGCCGTCCCCGGTGCCGACGACGATGTCCGGTAGGGACCTCAGCCCAGCCAACCCGGCCGCACCAGCCCCGACTCGTAGGCCAGCACGACCAGTTGGGCCCGGTCACGCGCGCCCAGCTTCACCATCGTGCGGCTCACATGGGTCTTCGCGGTCAGCGGACTGACGACCAGACGGCGGGCGATCTCCTCGTTGGACAGGCCGATGCCGACCAGGGCCATCACCTCGCGTTCCCGCTCGGTGAGCCGGTCGAGGGCGTCGGCGGCCGCGGGCTCCTTCGAGCGGGCCGCGAACTCGGCGATCAGCCGGCGCGTCACGCCCGGCGAGAGCAGCGCGTCACCCTCGACCACTGCCCTTACAGCGCGCAGGAGTTCGTCGGGCTCGGTGTCCTTGACCAGGAAGCCGGAGGCGCCCGAGCGAATCGCCTCGAAGACGTACTCGTCGAGCTCGAAGGTGGTCAGCATGACCACCTTGACGTCCGTCAGGCCGGGGTCGCCGGTGATGCCGCGGGTCGCGGCCAGGCCGTCGAGGCGGGGCATGCGGATGTCCATCAGGACGACGTCGGGGCGCAGTTCACGCACCGCGTGCAGCGCCTCCTCGCCGTCGGCGGCCTCCCCGGCCACCTCGATGTCCGACTGCGCGTCGAGCAACGCCCGGAAACCGGCCCGGACCAGGGACTGGTCGTCAGCGAGCAGTACACGGATCACCGGTCCTCCTCGGCCTTCAGCGGCAGTACGGCGAGCACCCGGAAGCCGCCGTCCGGGCGCGGCCCCGCCTCGATCGTGCCACCCAGCGCGGCCGCCCGCTCCCGCATTCCGGCCAGGCCGTTGCCACTGCCTCCCACGTCGGCGCCGGTCGCGGGCCCGTCGTCGTCGATGCACAGGCGCAGCGCCCCTCCCCCGTACTCGAGGTGCACGCGCGCGTGCCGCGAACCCGAGTGCCGTACGACGTTGGTGAGGGCCTCCTGGACGATGCGGAACGCGGCGAGGTCCGCGCCGGGCGGAAGCCCTGGAGGCTGCCCCTCGACCTCGACCGTGAGGCCCGCGCCCGCCGCCTGTTCCACCAGCTCGGGCAGCCTCCCGAGGCCGGGCGCCGGCGTGCGCGGCGCGTCACCCGGTGTACGCAATGTGTCGAGCACCTGACGGACCTCCCCGAGCGCCTCTTTGCTCGCGGCCTTGATGGTCGTGAGCGCCGTGCGCGCCTGCTCCGGGTCCGTGTCGAGGAGCGCCAGGCCAACGCCCGCCTGCACGTTGATCACGGAGATGCTGTGCGCGAGGACGTCGTGCAGCTCCCGGGCGATCCGCAGCCGCTCCTCGTCGGCGCGCCGCCGCGCGGCCTGCGCGCGCTCGGCCCGTTCCCGGGCCCACTGCTCACGTCGTACCCGGGCCAGCTCGGACAGCGCCACGATCGCCACCACCCAGGTGGCGGCGCCGACCTCCTGCCACCAGGAGGCGGACGAGTCACCGGACGGCGGCAGCCACCGGTAGAGCCAGTGCGCCACCAGCACATGCCCGGCCCAGAGCATCCCCGCCGCCGACCAGGCGGCCCAGCGGTGCCCCGCGACGACCGCGCTGAAGCACGCCACTGCGACGGTCAGGAAGACCGGCCCGTAGGCGTATCCGGCGCCCAGGTAGACCATCGCGGCCGCAGCCGTGCCGAACGCGACGACCACCGGATACCGCTTCCGCCACAGCAGCAGGCCCGCGCCCGCGAACAGCAACACGCGTGCGAAGACGTCGAGTGAGGCCCGCCCGCCCTCCTGCGCGTGGGCCGCGAAGTTCGACCCGATGAGCACGAACACGGTGACCAGCACGGTGGAGCGCCACGGCCACCGGGCGCCCCAGTCGCCGCCGTCCCGGAGGTTCCCCCACGACGGCCCGTGCCGCCGCCACTGGGGCGGGCCACCGCCGGGTACGCGCTGCTCGTCCATGCCCGCCACGCTAGACGCCGCGAACCGCGGCGGGCGTCCACCGGGCGGGGCGATCACGCGTACTCCCCGCGGAGTACGTCCCGTGCCCCGGCTTGCGCACTGCCCTACCCGGGGCCCTTGGTACAGCCCGGACGAAATGCGCCTGAGCAATCCGGACCCAAGACAACCCAAGACGGCCTAAGACAGGTCCTCAGCAACCTTGACGAAGTCCGGTGCGGTATCGCGCCCCGGTAAGGGGCGCGGGGCTGTGTCGATATGCGGCTCCGCCGCGTGGGCGCGACCAGCCCCCACCGGCCCGCAGGTTCGTGACCGCGCTTCCAGCGGAGCGCTCAGTCAGCCCGCCCCTGCTGCGGGTACACCAGCCCCACACCGTGCGCGAGCTGGGTCACGGCGTGCCGGAAGAACGGCTCCCGGTCCTCCACGACCCGGTTGAACTGCCCGAACAGCTCGAACCCGATCAGCCCGAACAGCTGCGCCCAGGCCGCGACGAGTGCCGTGACCACCCCTGGGGGCAGATCGGGCGCGAGGTCGGCCGCCATCCGCTCGGCCTCGGCGCGCAGCTCGGCCGGCAGCGGCGGCTTGGCCACGCCGAGTCCCCGGTGCGCGTCCCGCACGATGCCGATGAGGACGGCGCCGACGCGGGCGGCGGCCGGGACGGTCGTCTCGGGCGCGGAGTATCCCGGTACCGGCGATCCGTAGATCAGCGCGTACTCGTGCGGGTGCGCGATCGCCCACCCGCGCGCGGCCTCGCAGACCGTGGTCCACCGTTGTACCGGACCGGCCTCGGCGACCGTGGCCTCCGCCGCCTCCGCGCTCTGGCCAAGGGAGTTGTAGGCGTCGATGATGAGTGCGGTGAGCAGGTCGTCACGGCTGGGGAAGTAGCGGTACAGCGCGGAGGAGACCATCCCGAGCTCGCGGGCCACGGCCCGCAGCGAGAGCTTGGCGGCACCCTCCGCGGCGAGCTGTCTGCGCGCCTCGTCCTTGATGGCCGCGGTCACTTCGATCCTGGCGCGGGCTCGGGCGCCGCTCGTCGCTCCGTGCGTGGTGCCGCGTGCGCTGTTGCTCATAGGAGCGAGTGTCCCACGTATTTGGAGCAGTGCACACATTCAAGAGCGGCGAACACATTCAAGAGCACCGCCCCAAAAAGAGAGCGGTGCTCTTGCTTTGGATCACCGATCTACAGCAGACTGTTCTCAAGCGAGAGCACTGCTCACAAAGTCCGCATCCCGGGCCCTCAGCGCGCCCAGGACTTCCAGGAGGAAGTTGCCATGTCCACGCACGTCAAGAAGCCCGGCTGGTTCACCGTCAACGTCTTCAACCGTGCCGTGGCGTGGATGACCCGCCGCGGCATCAGCGTCTGGGGCTCCCGGGTCCTGGCGGTCCGCGGCCGCAAGAGCGGCGAGTGGCGGACCACCCCCGTGAACCTCCTGACGGTGGACGGCCTGCAGTACCTGGTCGCCCCCCGCGGTCACGTCCAGTGGACACACAACATGCGCGCGGCGGGCGGCGGCGAACTGCGCCTCGGCAAGAACGTGGACACGTTCACCGCGACCGAGGTCACCGACGACGACAAGGTCCCGCTGCTGCGCGCCTACCTCAAGCGCTGGAAGGCCGAGGTCGGCGTCTTCTTCAACGGAGTCGGCCCCGACTCCCCCGACGACGAGCTGCGCCGGATCGCCCCGGACCACCCGGTCTTCCGCATCAGCGTCAAGAGCTGAACCAGCATCAGGAACCGGCCTCGCCGGCCTCGCGGACCTCGGCGACCCCACCGTCCGAGGCGCCCGCGGCCGCCGCCGCGGGCCGGCGGTCCAGCGCGGTCAGGGCGCGCTGGGCGAAGGGGTGGCTGCGCACCAGCTCACCCAACGACGTCGCACCCCGCGTGATGTCCGTGAACGCCCGCCAGGCGGGCCGGAACCCCGTAAGAGCCGCGTGGAAGACACCGGGCCGCCGCTCGAACGCCGACAGCAGCCGCTTGCCGACGCTCATCTCCACACCCAGCCCTGCCTTGATCGCGAACGCGTAGTTCAGGGCCTGTCGGCGTGCGTCCACGGCGTCGTGCGCCTCGGCGATCCGGACCGCCCACTCCCCCGCGAGCCGCCCCGAGCGCAGCGCGAACGAGATGCCCTCGCGCGTCCACGGCTCAAGGAGCCCCGCCGCGTCTCCACACACGAGGACCCGCCCGCGCGACAGCGGCGAGTCGTCCGCCCGGCAGCGGGTCAAGTGGCCGGAGGAGACGCTCGGTTCGAAGCCGGCGAGGCCGAGCCGGGCGATGAAGTCCTCCAAGTAGCGCTTGGTCGCCGCGCCTTCACCGCGGGCCGAGATCACACCGACCGTCAGCGTGTCCCCCTTGGGGAACACCCAGCCGTAGCTGCCGGGCATCGGCCCCCAGTCGATGAGGACCCGCCCCTGCCAGTCCTCGGCGACCGTGTCCGGCACCGGGATCTCCGCCTCCAGGCCGAGGTCCACCTGGTCGAGCTTCACCCCGACGTGCGCCCCTATGCGGCTGGCGCTGCCGTCCGCGCCGACGACCGCCCGCGCGAAGAGCGTCTCGCCGCCCTGCAGCACGACGGCGACCGTACGCCGATCCGGCACGGCCGACCCGTGCTGCTCCACCCGCTGCACGGTGACGCCCGTACGCAGTTCGGCGCCCGCCTTCTGCGCGTGCTCGACCAGCTGCTGGTCGAACTCGGGCCGGTTGATCAGCCCGAACAGTATCCGCCTGGAGCGGCGGGTACGGGTGAAACGGCCGTTGTTCGAGAAGGTCACCGCGTGCACACGGTCCCGCAGCGGCAGCTCGAAGCCGGGCGGCAGAGAATCGCGCGACGGGCCGATGATGCCGCCGCCGCACGTCTTGTAGCGGGGCAGCTCCGCTTTCTCCAGCAACAGAACGCGGCGCCCCGCGACCGCCGCCGCATAGGCTGCCGAGGCCCCCGCGGGTCCCGCGCCCACCACGACGACGTCCCACACCTGCCGCACGTCGTCCGCTGAAGAGTTCTCGCTGCTCACGATGGTCTACTGCTCCCGATCAAGCCGCTGCCGCACCTGTCACCCGCATCCTACGGCCGCTGTCGCCGCAGGCCGCTGTGGGAGGATCAGCAGCGTATGTGCCCTGCACACACAAGTGCGCATACGCTGACACGATCATCCGTACTCACAAGTACAACGTCGCACCTACGAGGAGCGTGCCCATGTCGTCGAATCCGGTCGCCGAGACCGTCGCCTCGCTGATGCCCAGGGCGAAGGCGGAGCTCACCGAGCTGGTGGCCTTCAAGTCGGTGGCGGACTTCGACCAGTTCCCCAAGAGCGAGAGCGAGGGCGCCGCGAACTGGGTCGCCGACGCCCTGCGCGCCGAGGGTTTCGCGGACGTGGCCCTGCTCGACACCCCCGACGGCACGCAGTCGGTGTACGGCTACCTGCCCGGCCCGGAGGGCGCGAAGACCGTCCTCCTCTACGCCCACTACGACGTGCAGCCGCCGCTGGACGAGGCCGCGTGGACCACCCCGCCCTTCGAGCTGACCGAGCGCGACGGCCGCTGGTACGGCCGCGGGGCCGCCGACTGCAAGGGCGGCGTCATCATGCACCTGCTCGCCCTGCGCGCACTGAAGGCGAACGGCGGCGTCCCGGTGCACGTCAAGGTGATCGCCGAGGGTTCGGAGGAGATGGGCACGGGCGGCCTGGAGCGGTACGCCGAGGAGCACCCGGACCTTCTGGAGGCCGACACGATCGTCATCGGCGACGCGGGCAACTTCCGCGTGGGCCTGCCGACCGTCACCTCCACCCTGCGCGGCATGACTCTGGTCCGCGTGCAGGTCGACACGCTCGAAGGCAACCTGCACTCGGGCCAGTTCGGCGGCGCCGCGCCGGACGCGCTGGCCGCGCTGATCCGCGTACTGGACTCGCTGCGCGCCGAGGACGGTTCGACGACGGTCGACGGGCTCGCCCCCGAATCCCACTGGGACGGACTCCAGTACGACGAGGAGCAGTTCCGCAAGGACGCCAAGGTGCTCGACGGCGTCGGACTGATCGGGTCCGGCACGGTCGCCGACCGCATCTGGGCCCGCCCGGCCGTCACAGTCCTCGGCATCGACTGTCCGCCGGTCGTCGGCGCGACCCCCTCCGTGCAGGCGGGCGCCCGCGCGCTGGTGAGCCTGCGAGTGCCGCCGGGCGTCGACGCGATCGAGGCGACGAAGCTGCTCCGGGCCCACCTGGAGGCGCACACGCCGTGGGGTGCGCGGGTGCGGACGGAGCAGATCGGTCAGGGGCAGGCGTTCAGCGCCGACACGACCAGCCCGGCGTACGCGGCGATGGCCGAGGCGATGGCGGTGGCGTATCCGGGTCAGGAGATGCAGTACGCCGGCCAGGGCGGCTCCATCCCCCTGTGCAACACCCTGGCGTCGCTCTACCCGCGCGCGGAGATCCTCCTCATCGGCCTGAGCGAGCCGGAGGCGCAGATCCACGCGGTGAACGAGAGCGTGTCACCCGAGGAGCTGGAGCGGCTGTCGGTGGCGGAGGCTTTGTTCCTGCGCAACTACGCGGGCGGCTGATCCGCGCTGCCCGCAGCAGAGGGCCCTCTGCACACAGTGAGGGGCCCTCTCCGCACGAGCGCGCCTTCTTCGACCGCGCCTACAACACCGTCCACTTGGTGAACTGGCTGGTCATTGCCCTGTATGGCTACGGCCGCGACGACCGCGAGGCCTTCGTCCGCGCGTGCGCCGACGGCGCGCGGTCATCCAGCAGCGTGAGCAGGAGAGCAGACTGACGCCTTACCCGTTCGAGGCGCTCCGGACCGCCCGACGGTTCATCCCGTCGGGCGTCAGCCGCCGATCGGTGTGCCCGCCTCCAGATACAGCGCCGCCCCGCGTTCCTTCGCGCGCAGGGCCCAGCGCAGGCGTTCGTAGCGGACGGGCGGGAGCAGGTCGGCGGCCTCCTGTTCGGTGACGAAGCGCCACTCGCGCAGTTCGGGTCCGGGCAGCAGCAGCCCGGCGGCCCGGGCGGAGTCGAGGCGTCCGCCGTCGAAGAGGAGGCGCAGACCGCCGAAGCCGGGCGGTACCGGCCGCTCCCAGTCGACGACGAGCAGGCGGGGCAGGTCGTCGAGGCGTATCCCGGTCTCCTCCGCCACCTCGCGCACGCCCGCCCGCGCGGGGGCCTCACCGGGTTCGACGACACCGCCGGGAAACTCCCAGCCGGCCTTGTAGGTCGGGTCGACGAGCAGCACCCGGTCCTGTTCGTCGAAGAGCAGCACCCCGGCGGCGATCGTCTCGGCCGTCGGCTCCGGGGTCTGCACGATGTCGCAGGTGGCCACGGCACCGCTGCCGACAGCCTCGGCGATACGGACGGCCGTCTCGTACGGGGTGAGAGCACTGGTGTCGACGGGGTGCGCGTCGGCGGTGAGCCAGGAGGCGAGGGCGGTGCGGTACGGCTCGATGTGGTCGTACGACCACTGGCGTACCCGCATCTCCCCGTCGGGCAGGTCCGGCGGGATCTCCCGCCTGGCTATTCGCTCGCGCAGGATCGTTTCCGCCGGGGCGAGGAGCACATGGCGCACGGCGATCCGGCGGGCGGCGAGGCCGCCGAAGATCTCGTCGCGGTACTCCTGGCGCAGCAGGGTCATCGGCACCACCAGGGTGCCACCGAGTTCGGCGAGCATCGCGGCCGCGGTGTCGATCACGAGCCGTCGCCAGATCGGCAGGTCCTGGAAGTCGCCGACCTCGGCGAGGTGTTTGGGCGGCAGCAGGTGCGTGAGTGCCGCGCCGATGACCTCGGGGTCGAAGAGCGTGCTGTTCGGGATCAGTTCGATCAGTTCCCGTGCGGTGGTGGTCTTCCCCGCACCGAACGCACCGTTGATCCAGACGATCACGGTTCCCCCTCTTCTGTTGGCCCCCTGTGGCTTGCCCGCTCCACCCTGCCACGGAAACCAGCTCCAGTTGAGGGTGCATGTACGGAGGCGCCGACGCCCCTGGAACGGGGCACCGGCGCCGTATACAGAAGTCGGCCTGATCCGAGATACAGGCCCCCTGGCCGCCTGCCGCGACCCTCAGTCGCTCTGCCCCGAGGTGTCCTTGTGGACGTCCAGGCCGGCGCCGGCGGCGGTGTGGTCGGGGGTGCTGACGCTGTCCCCCGTGTTCAGGTCACCGAGGTCATCGGCGCCCGCCCCGTGGGACGGGGTGATCGCGGCAACCACGAATCCGGTGGCGAGGGAGGCGAGGGCGAGCATGCTGCGCTTCTTCATGCCCCGCTCAACTACGCAAGGGGGTACGGGGTCACGCCCATGCCTCGGACGGCGCGCCCCGGGACCGCCGCGCAGGGCCGGCGGCCCCGCGTCGACGTTCCCGCAACCAGCGCCTCAGACTCCCGCCGCCGTCGTACCCGACATCCCCGCCAGCGCGGCCGCGGCCGCTCCCACCAGCCCTGCGTCCGTGCCCATCTGGGCCGGCGCCACGGTCAGACGCTGCACGAAGGAGAGGGTCGCGTAGTCGCCGAGGGCCTTGCGCAGCGGTGCGAAGAGCACGTCCCCCGCCTTGCCCACTCCCCCGCCGACGACGGCGATGTCGATCTCGACGAGCGTCGCGGTGGCCGCGATTCCGGCGGCCAGGGCCTGCGCCGCCCGCTCGAAGGAGGCCACCGCGACCGGGTCTCCGGCCTGGGCGGCGGCGGCCACCGCGGCGGCGGAGACGTCACCGTCGGGCCCGGGACGCCAGCCGTTCTCCAGGGCACGGCGGGCGATGTTGGGGCCGCTGGCGATGCGCTCCACGCACCCGCGCGCACCGCACGGGCACGGGTCGCCGTCCAGGTCCACGCTGATGTGGCCGATGTGGCCCGCGTTGCCGGTGGGGCCCGGGTGGAGCTGACCGTTGAGGACCAGCCCGCCGCCGACGCCGGTGGAGACCACCATGCACAGCGCGTTGGCGTGGCCACGGGCGGCGCCCTGCCAATGTTCGGCCGCCGTGATCGCCACGCCGTCGCCGATGAGCTCGACGGGCAGGTCTCCGACGGCGGCCCGGACCCGCTCGACGAGCGGGAAGTCGCGCCAGCCCGGCACGTTCACCGGGCTCACCGTGCCGGCGGAGGCGTCCACCGGGCCCGCGCTGCCTATGCCTATGGCGTCCGCGCGCTCCCACAGCGGCGCCGCGCTCAGTTCGACGAGCACCTCCTCGACGGCCCTCATCACGGTGTCGCCGTCCTCCTGCGCGGGCGTCGGGCGCTGCGCGCGCACCAGGATCGTGCCGTGGCCGTCGACCAGCGCTCCGGCGATCTTGGTGCCGCCGATGTCGAGCGCGGCCACGAGGTCGGTGTGCATCAGTGTGGGATCTCCCCGTGGAAAAGGGCTGGCCGGTCCAGCGGTGGGGGACGTGGGCCGTAGATTGTGGTGGACAGTCTCTCCCGCACCTGACAACGTTGTCCAGGCCCTATGCTCGAAGCCACATCCTCATACATGCCCGTGGACCGACGCATCCCCCGTGGCCGACAGGACAGGACACCGCACCGTGCCCGACACGCCCCGCCGATCCGAGAACCGCTACGGCAACCGTCCGACCATGAAGGACGTGGCCGCACGAGCCGGGGTAGGACTGAAAACGGTCTCTCGTGTCGTCAACGGTGAGCAGGGTGTCACCCCGGAGACGGAGCGCCGCGTCCACGAGGCCATCGAGTCCCTGGGCTTCCGCCGCAACGACAGCGCGCGGGTGCTGCGCAAGGGCCGCACCGCGAGCATCGGCCTGGTCCTGGAGGACCTCGCCGACCCGTTCTACGGCCCCCTCAGCCGCTCGGTCGAGGAGGTGGCCCGCGCCCACGGCGCCCTGCTGATCAACGGCTCCAGCGCGGAGGACCCCGACCGCGAGCAGGAGCTGGCGCTGGCGCTGTGCGCGCGCCGGGTGGACGGGCTGGTCATCATCCCGGCGGGCGACGACCACCGCTATCTGGAGCCGGAGATCAGAGCGGGCGTCGCGACGGTCTTCGTCGACCGGCCGGCCGGGAAGATCGACGCCGATGTCGTCCTGTCGGACAACTACGGCGGTGCCCGCGACGGCGTCGCCCACCTGATCGCCCACGGCCACCGCCGGATCGGCTTCATCGGCGACATGCCGCGTATCCACACGGCGGCCGAGCGGCTGCGCGGCTACCGGGCCGCCATGGAGGACGCGGGCATACCCGTGGCGGACTCCTGGATGTCCCTGGGCGTCACCGACCCGCAGCGGGTGCGCAAGGCGGCCGCGGACATGCTCTCCGGCCCCTCCCCCGTGACCGCGGTCTTCGCGGGCAACAACCGGGTGACCGTCACGGTGATCCGTGTCCTCGCCGAGCAGACCCGCCGCGTGGCCCTCGTCGGCTTCGACGACATCGAGCTCGCCGACCTGCTCCATCCGGGCCTCACCGTCGTCGCCCAGGACGCGGCGGCCCTCGGCCGCACCGCCGCCGATCGGCTCTTCCGCCAGCTGGACGGCTCCCTGATCGTCCCGGAGCGCATCGAGTTGCCGACCCGTCTGATCACCCGCGGCTCGGGCGAGCTGCCGCCGGCGGACTGAGTGGCCCGTGGACGACCGCACCCTGGAGAACCTGGGGCTGGCCGAGGCGCCGCGCGACCACCCACTGGCCTATCCCGGCGCCTGGCCCGAGAGCTCGGGGCTCCTCGACGGCGACCGGCTGCTGCCGCTGGAGGACCTCACCCACGACGACCGCACCCCGGTGCTGGCCGTCGGCTCCAACGCCTGCCCAGGCCAACTCCGCCACAAGATGGCCCAGTCCGGGATCACCTCGCCCATCCCGATGGTGCGGACGCGGGTCACGGGCATCGACGTCGGGGTCTCCGCGCACGTCAGCCGCATGGGGTACGTCTCCGCGTCGCCGTTCCACGCTCCGGGAGCCGTACGGGAGTTGTTCGTCATCTGGCTGGACGCCGAGCAGCTCGCCGTCGTCGACGCGAGCGAGGGAGTGCCGGTGCCGGGCGGCAACTACGACCGCGCGTGGCTGCCCGGGCCCGAGGTGCGCATCGAGCTGGAGACGGGCCGGCCACTCCCCGGCGCGTACGTCTACGTCAACCGCCACGGCGTCCTGCACGACGGCACCGGCGCCCCGCGCAGGCATCCCGGCCAGCGTGAGCTGATCACCAAACTCCTGCTGGACTCGGCCCGATTACGGAAGCTGTTCGGCGTCACCGCAGAGGACTTCTGCGCCCGGGCCCGCGCCGACGCCGCGCTGTGCGCGCGGGGCACGCGGCTGCTCGTGGAGGAGAAGCTGGTGACGGCGTCCGGTCTGGAGAGGTTCGTACGGCCGCAGCAGACCGGGAGTCCGGGAACCGGAGCGCCGTTGTCGCCGCCCTCTACGTAGACGTCGCCGACGTGGACGCCGATGTCGCCGCCGTCCACCACGCGTGGATCCGCTCGCACCCCCGCTTGCCGCCACCGCGGCCATGGCGTGCACGGCAACGACTCCGGGGTGGCGCACCCGGGCCGCCGCACGGGCCTCGCGCCGCATCCGCAGCCGACCGGTGCGGATGCGTCGGCGTTGGTGCGGGTGCGAAGTTCCCGGGCGGCGGCCTGGCGGCCCAGGACCTTGTCGAGGCTCGCCGGACGATGCCCACGCCGGCGTCCTCGAGCCGGCCCGAGACCGGGGTCGGCGGCTGATGGCCGCGGCGGCCCCGCTACTTGGCGGATGCCGTCAGGTCGCCCCGCCTCGGCGCCGCGAAGCCCTCCAGGTCGGCCCGGGTCAGCCCGGTCGCGGCGGTCACCTCGGCGAGGTCCAGCGCGCCGCAGTCGAGGCCGCGCAGCAGGTAGCCGCTGAGGGCCTTGGCGGTCGCGGGCTCGTCCATGACGTCGCCGCCGGCACGGTTGGCGTAGCGGGCGAGCCGGGCCGCCGCCTGTTCGAAGCCCTCGCGGTAGAAGGCGAAGACGGCCGCGTACCGGGTGGGGATGTGGGCGGGGTGCATGTCCCAGCCCTGATAGTAGGCGCGGGCCAGGGCGCGCCGGGTGAGGCCGTAGTGCAGCCGCCAGGCGTCGTGCACCTTCTCCGTCGGGCCGACCGGCAGGACGTTGGTGGAGCCGTCCGAGACGCGTACGCCCGTGCCCGCCGCCGCGACCTGCATGACCGCCTTGGCGTGGTCGGCGGCCGGGTGGTCGCTGGCCTGGTGGGCGGCGGAGACGCCGAGGCAGGCGCTGTAGTCGAAGGTGCCGTAGTGCAGGCCGGTGGCGCGGCCCTCGGCGGCTTGGATCATGCGGGCCACGGTGGCGGTGCCGTCGGCAGCGAGGATGGACTGGCTGGTCTCGATCTGGATCTCGAATCCGATCCGGCCGGGCTCGAGGCCGTGCGCCTTCTCGAAAGCCTCCAGGAGCCGCACCATCGCGGTGACCTGCTCGGGGTACGTCACCTTGGGCAGGGTCAGCACGAGCCCGTCGGGCAGGCCGCCGGCCTCGATCAGGCCGGTGAGGAAGATGTCGAGAGTGCGGATGCCCCGGTCACGCACGGCGGCCTCCATGCACTTCATGCGGATGCCCATGTAGGGGGCCGCCGTGCCGTTCGCGTACGCCTCGGCGATCAGCCGGGCCGCGCGGGCGGCCGCCTCGTCCTCCTCGGCGTCCGGGCGGGGGCCGTAGCCGTCCTCGAAGTCGACGCGCAGGTCCTCGATCGGCTCGCGCTCCAACTTGGCACGCACGCGCGCGTACACGGGCTCGGCGAGTTCGTCACTCAGACCGAGGACGGCGGCGAAGGAGGCCGCGTCGGGAGCGTGTTCGTCGAGGGTGGCCAGCGCCCGGTCGCCCCAGGAACGGATGGTGTCGGCCGCAAATACGTCACCAGGGACGTAGACGGTGTGGACGGGCTGACGGGTGCCGGGGTCTCCCGGGTAGTTCCGCTCCAGTTCGGCGTCGACCGGCGCGAGGGAGGCGCTGATCTCCTCGCTGACCGCGCCCGCGAGGCTCGTCGCCACCTTCTCCTGCCGGCCCTGACCCATCCCACACCCTCCCGTTTTCCGCTCTACGGAATCAACAATCCGTAGAACAAAATTATCCACCGATCTTCCCGCTGGTCAACACCCCGTCCACGCCCTGGTCCCTCGCGGTTCACCGCACCCCGGCGCCCTCTTCCGTACAGGCGGTCCCCCCTTCATCCTGGCTCCCAAGGGGAGGGGAACACATGGCGAGCACCAAAGGGCCCACCCGGCGGGCGGGGCTGAGAACCCTCGTGGCCGCCGTGGCCGCCGTACCCCTGCTCGGCACGGTACGGGCCTCCGAGGCCCGGGACGAACGCTACGCGCCCGTGCAGCCGTCGCCCGTCCCCCCGCTGGAGGTCATGACGTTCAACCTCCGCGTCGCCGGCACCAGCGAGCCCAACAGCTGGGCGGACCGCCGTCCCGTGATGCGCGCCCTCCTGCGCGGGGCGGCCCCGCACGTCATCGGCACCCAGGAGGGCCGGCTCCCCCAGTTGAGCGACATCGAGGCCGACCTCGGGCCGCACTACGCCTGGATCGGCACTGCCGGAGGCGGCCGCGAGGAGTCGGTGGCCGTCTTCTACGACACCCGTCGGCTCGCCCCGGTCGAGCACACCACCTTCCGGCTCTCCGACACGCCCGACGTGCCCGGCTCCAACACCTGGGGCGGTGCCTACCCCCGCCTGGTCACGCAGGTCCGCTTCCGCGATCTGCTCGACGCGGGACGGCAGTTCCACGTCCTCAACACCCACCTCGACCACAAGAGCGAGTACGCACGCGCGCGTGCCGCCACCCTCATCGCCGAGCGCATCACCGCCCTCGGCCGCTCCCTGCCGGTCCTGCTCACCGGCGACTTCAACGCCGTCGCCCACGACAGCCCGGCCTACGACACCCTGCTGGGCACCGGCCTCGTCGACACGTGGGTCACCGCGCGGCGGCGCGGCCCCGCCTACGGGACGTTCCACGGGTACGGGGCGCTGAGGCCGGACGGTGACCGCATCGACTGGATCCTGGCGACGCCGGATGTCGCGGTCCGCCGGGAGTCGGTCGACACGTTCCGGGTGAACGGCCAGTACCCGAGCGACCATCTGCCGGTGCTGGCCTCACTGAGCCTGGGACGAGGCGAGGCCCCCGTGACCGGTGCGGTCACGGGGGCCTCGTACAGCCTGGCGGTGATCAGCCCTTGCGGGTCTTGACCTCTTCGGTGAGCTGCGGGACGACGTCGAACAGGTCGCCGACGACGCCGTAGTCGACCAGGTCGAAGATCGGGGCCTCGGGGTCCTTGTTGATGGCCACGATCGTCTTGGAGGTCTGCATACCGGCGCGGTGCTGGATCGCGCCGGAGATGCCGGAGGCGATGTACAGCTGCGGCGAGACCGACTTGCCGGTCTGGCCGACCTGGTTGGTGTGCGGGTACCAGCCGGCGTCCACCGCGGCACGCGAGGCGCCGACGGCGGCACCGAGCGAGTCGGCGAGCGCCTCGATGATCGCGAAGTTCTCCGCGCCGTTCACGCCACGGCCGCCGGACACCACGATCGCGGCCTCGGTCAGCTCCGGACGGCCCGTCGACTCACGGGCGGTGCGGCCGGTGACCTTGGTGCCGGTGGCCTTGTCGGAGAAGGACACGTTCAGAGCCTCGACCGCACCGGCGGCCGGGGCGGCCTCGACGGCGGCCGAGTTCGGCTTGACCGTGATGACCGGGGTGCCCTTGGAGACACGGGTCTTGGTGGTGAAGGACGCGGCGAACACCGACTGGGTGGCCACCGGGCCCTCGTCGCCGGCCTCGAGGTCGACGGCGTCGGTGATGATGCCGGAGCCGATGCGCAGCGCCAGGCGGGCGGCGATCTCCTTGCCCTCGGCGGAGGAGGGGACCAGCACGGCGGCCGGGGAGACGGCCTCGACGGCGGCCTGCAGCGCCTCCACCTTCGGTACGACCAGGTAGTCGGCGTACTCGGCGGCGTCGTGCGTGAGGACCTTCACCGCGCCGTGCTCGGCGAGCGCGGCGGCGGTGTTCTCGGCACCGGCGCCCAGGGCGACGGCGACGGGCTCGCCGATGCGGCGGGCCAGCGTCAGCAGCTCGAGGGTGGGCTTGCGGACGGCACCGTCCACGTGGTCGACGTAGACGAGGACTTCAGCCATGGGATTGCTCTCCTGCGTGGATAAGTTGAGGGGCGGTCAGCGACTGCGGGCCTTAGATGAACTTCTGGCCCGCGAGGAACTCAGCGAGCTGCTTGCCGCCCTCGCCCTCGTCCTTGACGATCGTGCCGGCGGTGCGCGCGGGGCGCTCGGTCGCGGAGTCGACCTTCGTCCAGGCACCCTCGAGACCGACCTCCTCGGCCTCGATCTCGAGGTCCTCGAGGTCCCAGGACTGAACCGGCTTCTTCTTGGCCGCCATGATGCCCTTGAAGGACGGGTAACGCGCCTCGCCCGACTGGTCGGTGACCGACACGACGGCCGGCAGGGAGGCCTCGAGCTGCTCGGAGGCGGCGTCGCCGTCGCGGCGGCCCTTGACCGTGCCGTCCTCGACGGAGACCTCGGACAGCAGGGTGACCTGCGGGACGCCCAGGCGCTCGGCCAGCAGCGCCGGGACCACGCCGGCGGTGCCGTCGGTGGAGGCCATACCGGAGATGACCAGGTCGAAGCCGGCCTTCTCGATGGCCTTGGCCAGCACCAGGGAGGTGCCGATGACGTCCGTGCCGTGCAGGTCGTCGTCCTCGACGTGGATGGCCTTGTCGGCGCCCATCGACAGCGCCTTGCGCAGCGCGTCCTTGGCGTCCTCCGGGCCCACCGTCAAAACGGTGATCTCCACGTCGTCGTCGGAGTTCTCGGAGATCTGCAGCGCCTGCTCGACCGCGTACTCGTCCAGCTCCGAGAGCAGACCGTCCACGTCGTCCCGGTCGACGGTCAGGTCATCGGCGAAGTGCCGGTCGCCAGTGGCGTCGGGCACGTACTTCACAGTGACAACGATCCTCAAGCTCACGCCGGCTCTCCTACTGCATCGTCTCTATTTCGGCTGCCTACTTGCAGGCAGCATAGGCGCCCCAAGCGGCCGATCCCGGTCGGGGCGGCCCGCGCTCCGACCGAAATATTACTCGTCAGTACACCCAGTTCGTTCCCACTAAGCAAGCGCTTTGAACTGTGACCTTTGCAACGCAGCGTAATCGGAACTCGACGGCTTCGCAGGGGCACGGCGACGTGATCAGTCACGCAGAGCGTTGAAGCGGCCCTGGTGGTATATGAGCGGACGGCCGGGGCCCGCGGGATCGCCGAGGACGACCTCGCCGAGAACGATGCGGTGGTCGCCCGCGGGCACCCGGGTGACAACCCGGCACACCAGCCAGGCGGAGACGTCGTCAAGGACGGGGACACCTTCGGGACCCTCGCGCCAGCCCGTCGGGGCGCCGAACCGGTCGGCGCCGCTGCGGGCGAAGGTGGCGGCCAGCTCCTGCTGATGCTCGCCGAGTATGTGGACGCCGACATGGGAGGCCTCGGACACGGCCGGCCAGCTGGAGGCGCCGGTGCTGATGCCGAAGGAGAGCATCGGGGGCTCGGCGGAGACGGAGCTGAGGGAGGTGGCGGTGAAGCCGACCGGACCCGTGTCGCCGCGGGCGGTGATCACGGCGACTCCCGCCGCGTGCCGCCGGAAGACGGAGCGCAGCAGATCGGGAGAGGCGAGCTGGGGGGTGCCGAGGTCGGGCGTGGCCGTCATGGAGTTGTCCTTCTGAGGGAGGGGACGAGCGGGTTCGTGGCTGCTCAGCAGCCCGGACAGCGCGCGCTCGCAGTGCGGGCGAGGTCGACGTGCACCCGCCCGAAGAGAAGGAGTTCCGTAGGCATACGGTCAGGCTGACGATAGGTGGTACGCGCAGTCAAGTGCGTCCCGGCATATGGGAGGTGCCTCACCGTTCGCGCCACAGGCGTCAAACCGCCTCCCCGAGTGCCGCGATGACGTCCGCCTTGCGCGGCTGACCGGTGGCACGCCGTACGACCCGTCCGTCCGCGTCGAGGACGAGCACGGTCGGGGTCTTGAGGATGTCGAGTTCGCGTACGAGGTCCAAGTGGGCCTCGGCGTCGATCTCGACGTGGGTCACGCCCGGGACCAGTCCGGCGACCTCACCGAGGACCCGCCGGGTGGCCCGGCAGGGCGCACAGAAGGCGCTGGAGAACTGCACGAGCGTGGCACGCTCACCGAGTTCCTCACCCAACTGGGCGGCTCCCAGCCACTTTCCGTCGTCGCGCCCGCGCACGCGTACCCTCCCGCTCCGCCGCCGATGCAGCACTCCGTAGGCGCTCGCCGCCGCGAGCACCACCACGCACACCACAAGTCCGGTCATCGCCTGCACAAGCGTTCACCAGACTGCAAAGATTCCCGACTCCCCGGAAGAGTTTGTCTTACGGAATGCTTGACTCATGGACATCGATGTGAGGGGACCGCGCTTCGGGGCGGCCTTGACGACCGTCGTACTGGCGGTCGTTCTGATCACCGGAAACGCCTGGCTGTTGGCCTGGCAGCTGCTCGCGTTCGCGCTGGGGGCGGCCGGCGGGGTGAGCCGCTCGCCCTACGGCTGGCTGTTCCGCACGTTCGTACGGCCGCGGATCGGGCCGCCGACGGAGTTCGAGGCGCCCCAGCCACCGCAGTTCGCGCAGGCGGTCGGGCTCGCCTTCACTGTCGTCGGGCTCCTGGGCTTCACGGCGGGTCCGCAGTGGCTGGGTCTGGCGGCGACCGGGGCCGCGCTCGCGGCGGCCTTCCTCAATGCCGCGTTCGGGTACTGCCTCGGCTGCGAGATGTACCTGCTCATCCGGCGCGTCACGGTCCGCGCAGAGTAAAGGCGGGTTAAAAGCGCAGGTGGATCATGCGGCCGAAGTGACGAGGATCTCGCCACACCCGGGCACCAGGACTGGCTCCCCAGCCGTTCTTCGGGCACGATCTGCGAGATGCCGTAAACCTACGGCTGCGTAAGTTTCCCGCTGGGAGATCCCTTCCCAGACAGAGAAGGAAGGGTCCACTCCGTCCATGGCTGAACTGGTCTACCGCCCCGTCATCGGACTCGCGCGCACGTTGTTCAAGGTGTGGGACCTCAAGATCGACTGCAAGGGGTCGGAGAACATCCCGCGCTCGGGCGGCGCCGTGCTGGTGAGCAATCACATCAGCTATCTGGACTTCATCTTCGACGGTCTGGCGGCGCTCCCGCAGAAACGTCTCGTTCGCTTCATGGCGAAGGAGTCCGTCTTCCGGCACAGGATCTCCGGTCCGCTGATGCGCGGCATGAAGCACATCCCCGTGGACCGCAAGCAGGGGGAAGCGGCGTACGCGCACGCCCTGGACTCGCTGAAGTCCGGTGAGATCATCGGGGTCTTCCCGGAGGCCACGATCTCGCAGTCGTTCGCACTGAAGAGCTTCAAGTCGGGTGCCGCCCGGCTGGCTCAGGAGGCGGGCGTCCCGCTGATCCCGATGGCGGTGTGGGGCACGCAGCGGCTGTGGACCAAGGACCAGCCGCGCAACTTCAAGCGCAGCCACACCCCGATCACCATCCGGGTCGGCGAGCCGGTGGAGGCTCCCCGCGACCAGTACGCGGGCGCCATCACCCGCCGGCTGCGCGAGCGCGTCCAGGAGCTGCTGGAGGCCGCCCAGCGCGCCTATCCCGTACGCCCGAAGGGTCCTGAGGACACCTGGTGGATGCCGGCCCACCTGGGCGGCACGGCGCCGACGCCGGAAGAGGTGCGGGCGGCCGAGGCGCGCTGACGGCCGGGCGGTGGCCGCGCGGACAGCGCGCGCCGAACTGCCGCCCGGGCGCTCAGGTCTGTGAGATCAGGTAGTCCAGGAAGCGGTCGGCCAGCGGTTCGCCCAGGAGCGGTTCCAGGAAGAGGAACTGTCCCTGTGGGTTCACTTCCAGCCACACGGGTTCACCGTCCGGCGTGAGTTTGATGTCGATGATCCCCATGCGCAGGCCGAGTCGTCGCAGTACCGCGCTGACGCGCCGGGCCAGTTCGTCCGGGACGTGCCACCTGGAGATGGGGACGTTCAGATCGGGGCGCCAGTCGAGGTCGTCGGTTTCGATGAGGGCCGCGTACATGTCCTCGCCGAAGCAGTTGAGTCTGATGTGGTGCCGCCCGGGAACGTACTCCTGATAGACGGCGGGGCACACCGTGAAGGACTCCTCGGGAATCGACGACGGGTCGTCGACGTACTGAGTGAACATCAGCGGGCCGGTCGCGCCCACCACCGGCTTGACGATGATCCGTCCGGCCTGCCGGGCGAACTCGACCACGTCCTGGCGTGACTGCGAGACGAGGGTGCGCGGTACCCGGAATCCCTCTTCGCGTGCCACGGCGAGCTGGTACAGCTTGTCCGCCGCCCGGTCGGTGGCTTCCGGGGACGATATCCACCGGCCTTTGAAGGCGGCCGCGAGGACACCTCCGAGAGCACCACGGCAGTCGTTGTTCACCAGCCGTCGCTCATGGTCGCTCGCGGCCCGGGTGGAGACCTGCTGGTTCGCTCGCATCCTCCGCCACCACAGCACCGCGACGTCTTCAAGGGGCAGTGCGAGCCCCTCGGACGTCAGGACCGTGGCGGGCGAATCGGCGTGGGAGCTCCATGCCAGGCTGCGCCGACCGCCGATCCGGTCGCACTCCACGACGTGAAACGCGCCGTACCGGCGGCGGGCGGCGGCGTCCGCGACGGCGAGGGCGTGGAGGTCGTCCGCCACGGACACCGTGAGGATCATTACTCGGGGCAGTCCACGCAGCAGTCGTCGCTGCAACCGCACGAGCAGGACTCGGACGCCGAGCCGGCCATGTGACTGGCATCGATCCTCAGGCCCGTGGTGGCGCGGACCGCCTCTTCCCAAGTCCGCAGTTCTTCCGGGGTCTCCAGGCGGATGTAGGACTCCGGCTGGACACGGAGGACGACTGGAGGCGCCGTCGCCGGGGACGAGATCTTCGTCAGCCCTCTCCCGTGCTCTTCTCCCACGGGTTCTCCGAGCTTGAATGCGGCCATCGCGACCATCTCCGCGGATTGCCTGGTTCGCCGATTGCTCTCTCCCCATCACAGCACGGCGGACCGGTCTCCGCATCCGGGGTCACCTGCGGGTTCAACTTCCGTGCGGGCGGATCGTGATCCGCGCTCCCGGGCTGAACTTCTCGAGCAGCTCGGCGAGTTCGGCCGAGGCCGCCTCGACGTCGGGGACCGGCATCGGGGCCATGCCCTCCAGCAGGAAGACGCCCGAGGTCGTCGCCTCGGTGAGCCGGGTGCGCGGGCCCTGGCGCCAGTTCCAGCGGCGGCACGTCACGCCCTCCTCGTCGCGCCACACCACCTCGCCGGCATCGGGGTGTTCCACGGCCTCCTCGCCGCCGGCGACGGTCACGAAGTCCTCGTCGCCGGTGGCGCGCACGAGGCGCATTCCGCCCTGGATGAGATCCATGTCCTCTCCCCCGACGGGGATGAGATGGGCGACGCTGATGGCGTTGTAGAGGTCGACGAGCAGGTTGATGCGCGGCAGCCCCGCCCCCGACAGCGCCCTCTTGGCCAGCGCCTCCGCCGAGTTGCGCGTGCGCGACGGCTTCGACCCGAACGCCGTGTACACCTCGCGCCAGGCGGCCATGTGCGGGTCCTCGTGCGGGGCGCGTCCGTCCAGCCGGGCGGCGAGCCGATGGGCCGCGTCGTCGAGGAGTGCCGCACTGCCGTCCGTGCTGGGTCCGTTGACGAGTCCGTGCGCCTCGACGGCGAGATGGCTGAAACCGGGTGCGAGGGCGCGCACTTCGTCGGCCACTGTCAGGGAGAGGGTCATCGCCTGCCTCAGAGTGCGTCGGGGAGGGTCTTCCAGAGGTACGGCCGATCGGGGGCCGCCTTGAGGACGCTCAGCACGACCGGGTGCGGTTCAGAGTACAGGACCGGATAGTCCAGCTCGTTGGACTCCGGATCGGGAACGAAGGCCAGGCACTCGCCGTCGAGGGAGAACTGAGCGTCCACACCCGGCTTGTTGCCGCGCGGGTCCTGCCGGTGCCAGGCACCGTTGAACCGAACGGCGACGAGACCGTGCACCACATCGAACTTCTGGTAACAGAGCGCCGTGGGGATGTCTTCGGCCCGCAGCAGCGCGGCCAGCGCGTGTGCCTTGGCGTAGCAGATGCCGGTGCCCTGCTCCAGGACGTCGGAGGCGCGCCAGGTGACGCGCAGATCGCCGGAGTCCTGGGAGTGCGGAATGGTGTCGCGGACGAACTCGAACGCCGCCCGCGCATAGGCATACGAGTCGGCCGCTCCCTTGGCGAGGCGGGCGGCCGTCTCCCGCACCAGCGGATGGTGATGGTCGACTACGTCGTCTGCGGCCAAGTAGGCGGACAGGTCAGGGGTTTTCTGGATCAGCTCCATGACCGCAGAGCATAGGAATGCGACCACCCGAGAGTCAATGACTTTTCAGGTGACCGCATACCTATGCATCGCTGGCTAGTGGGCCGTCTCCTCCTTGAGGGCCGCGACGAACGCGTCCACGTCCTCCTCGGTCGTGTCGAACGCGCACATCCAGCGCACGACGCCGGCGGCCTCGTCCCAGAAGTAGAAGCGGAAGCGCTTCTGCAGGCGCTCGCTCACGTCGTGCGGCAGCCGGGCGAAGACGGCGTTGGCCTGCACCGGGTAGAGGATCTCCACTCCGTGCACCGCGCGAACACCCTCGGCCAGCCGCTGCGCCATCTCGTTGGAGTGGCGGGCGTTGCGCAGCCACAGGTCCTTGGCGAGCAGGGCCTCCAACTGCACCGACACGAAGCGCATCTTGGACGCGAGCTGCATGGACAGCTTGCGCAGGTGCTTCATGTGACTGACGGCGTCCTGGTTGATGACGACGACCGCCTCGCCGAACAGGGCGCCGTTCTTGGTCCCGCCCAGGGAGAGGATGTCGACGCCGACCGCGTTGGTGAACGTCCGCATGGGCACGTCCAGCGACGCGGCGGCGTTGGCTATCCGGGAGCCGTCCAGGTGGACCTTCATGCCGTGCGCGTGGGCGTGGTCGCAGATCGCGCGGATCTCGTCGGGCGTGTAGAGGGTGCCCAGTTCGGTGCTCTGGGTGATCGAGACGACCTGCGGCATCGCACGGTGCTCGTCGTCCCAGCCGTACGCCTGCCGGTCGATCAGCTCGGGCGTGAGCTTGCCGTCCGGCGTCGGCACGGTGAGCAGCTTCAGGCCGCCCATCCGCTCGGGGGCGCCGCCCTCGTCGACGTTGATGTGCGCGCTCTCGGCGCAGATCACCGCGCCCCAGCGGTCGGTGACCGCCTGGAGCGCGACGACGTTCGCGCCGGTGCCGTTGAAGACGGGGAACGCCTCCGCCGAGGCCCCGAAGTGACTGCGGACGATCCGCTGGAGGTTCTCGGTGTAGACGTCCTCGCCGTACGCGACCTGGTGACCGCCGTTGGCCAGGGCCAAGGCCGCCAGCACCTCCGGATGGGCTCCGGCGTAGTTGTCACTGGCGAAACCGCGGACCCCCGGGTCGTGATGGCGACGTGCGTCGGTCTTCGGAGGGTTCACGGCTTCTCGGTCAGCCACAGACGTTGTCCGTTCACTTCGGCGGCGGGCTTGCTCCAGATGTCGAGGATGGCCTCGGCCAGGTCCTTGACGTCCGTGAAGCCCGCGAACTTCGCGTTGGGTCGCTCGGCGCGCATCGCGTCGTGCACCAGCGCCTTCACGACCAGGATGGCAGCGGCGGACGTCGGCCCGCTCTCGCCCCCCGCCTTGCGGAAGTAGTCGGCCAGGGCCAGCGTCCACGCCTCGGCGGCGGCCTTGGCGGCGGCGTAGGCGGCGTTGCCGGCGGTCGGCTTGGTCGCGCCCGCCGCGCTGATCAGGACGTACCGGCCGCGCTCGCTGCGCTGCAGCGCCTCGGAGAAGGCGAGGGAGGTGTGCTGCACCGTGCGGACGAGCAGCAGCTCCAGAAAGTCCCAGTCGTCGAGGCTGGTCTTGATGAAGGTCTCGCTGCCGCGCCAGCCGCCGACGAGGTGGACCACACCGTCGACCCGGCCGAAGTCCTTCTCGACATGGGTGGCCCAGTCACGGGTCGAGTCCAGGTTCAGCAGGTCGACCGTCTCGCCGACGACGCTGGCCCCGCCGTGCCCGTAGCGGGCCGCGTCCACGGCCTCCGCCAGGCGCTCGGGGTCGTTGTCCGCGCCGACGACGGTCGCCCCCGCGTCGGCGAGCCGGATCATCGCCGCGCGCCCGGCGGGTCCGCCCGCGCCTGCCACCGCGATCACAGCACCGCTGAGAACACCGTTCCCCACCATGTTCCTCGCCTCCTGAGCAGCGTTCCGGGTATCGCGGTCGCTCACGCGGCGACTCGCTCGGCGCTGTCCGCCGTGATGCCCCTGGTGGCGGCGATCACGTTCTTCAGCTTCTTGGACAGTGCCTCATAGAACATGCTCAGCGGAAACTCGTCCGGAAGCACGTCGTCCACGAGCTTGCGCGGCGGCTGGGTCAGGTCCAGGGCGTCCGGGCCCTTGGCCCACTTGGAGCCCGGGTGCGGGGCGAGGTAGCCGGAGACCAGCTCGTAGCCGGCGAACCAGTGCACCAGCTTCGGGCGGTCGATGCCGTCGCGGTACAGCTGCTCGATGTCGGCGCACAGCTGGTTGGTGACCTGCGGGGCGCGCTGCCAGTCGATGTGCAGCTTGTTGTCGGTCCAGCGGACGACATCATGCTTGTGCAGGTAGGCGAAGAGCAGCTGGCCGCCGAGGCCGTCGTAGTTGCGCTCGCGCTCGCCGGTGACCGGGAAGCGGAACATGCGGTCGAACAGCACCGCGTACTGCACGTCACGGGCCTGCGGGACGCCGTCGGCCTCCAGTTTCACGGCCTCCTTGAAGGCGGTGAGGTCACAGCGCAGCTCCTCCAGGCCGTACATCCAGAACGGCTGGCGCTGCTTGATCATGAACGGGTCGAAGGGCAGGTCGCCGTGGCTGTGGGTGCGGTCGTGGACCATGTCCCACAGCACGAAGGCCTCCTCGCAGCGCTTCTGGTCGTGGACCATGGCGGCGATGTCCGCGGGCAGGTCGAGGCCGAGGATGTCGACGGCGGCATCGGTGACCCGGCGGAAGCGGGCGGCCTCGCGGTCGCAGAAGATGCCGCCCCAGCTGAAGCGCTCGGGAGCCTCGCGCACGGCGATCGTCTCGGGGAAGAGGACGGCGGAGTTGGTGTCGTATCCGGCCGTGAAGTCCTCGAACTTGATGCCGCAGAACAGCGGGTTGTCGTAGCGGGTGCGCTCCAGCTCGGCCAGCCAGTCGGGCCAGACCATGCGCAGCACGACGGCCTCGAGGTTGCGGTCGGGGTTGCCGTTCTGGGTGTACATCGGGAAGACGACCAGGTGCTGGAGGCCGTCCTCGCGGTGCGCGGCGGGCTGGAAGGCCAGCAGCGAGTCGAGGAAGTCGGGCACCTGGAAGCCGCCGTCGGCCCAGCGGCGCAGGTCCTTGACGAGGGCCTGGTGGTACGCGGCGTCGTGCGGGAGCAGCGGGGAGAGCTCCTCGACCGCGTCGCCGACACGCCGTACGGCGAGTTCGGCGTCAGCCGGGTCAGGGGCCCCCTCGGCGTCGAAGTCGATCGATCCGTCCTTCGACTGCCATGGCCGGATCTGCTCCACGGCATCCTTGAGCACGGGCCACGCCGGGTGCTCGATCACCCTGGTCGCGGGAGGAACCCGCTCCTCCGTACCCACCTGCACAAGAATTTCCGTCATTACCCATCCTCCACGGGAGAACCTCGCGTACGAAGACCGTATACATACGAGGTTTCTCCCAGCAAGTGGATCGTCGGGAAATTATGCTGTGCTCCCCACATGTCACCGCACTTTTTCCTGCCGGGCATGCGACCGGCGCGCACTTCCGCTACCTGCGTCCGGGCGGCGCACGCCCGCACACCGAACGGCCGGATCCGGCCACGCACCGGGGTCAATATCCGCAGGACTCGCCCACGCGCGGGTGACCGACCCGGGCGGCACGTGCCAGGTCCGACACGCGCGCCACACCAATGCCCTGCGTACGAGCGGGTACATCACGGGGCCGGGCCATTAGGCTGCGGCTCTGCCGTGTGGACAGTGCCGTCCGCTCCGGTCCGGCCCCTGGTCCACGCGTGCGCCGAGCCGCCGTCGACGGAAGCGAGTTGAACCTTGAACTTCCTTACCATCGGTCACCGCGGGGTCATGGGTGTCGAGCCCGAGAACACCCTCCGTTCCTTCGTCGCCGCCCAGCAGGCCGGCCTCGATGTCATCGAACTCGATCTGCATCTGAGCAAGGACGGCGCCCTCGTCGTCATGCACGACGCCGACGTGGACCGCACGACCGACGGCTGCGGCCCGATCGCCGAGAAGACCCTCGCCGAACTGCGCACCCTGGACGCGGGCCGCGGTGAGCGGGTCCCGGTCTTCGAGGAGGTCCTGGACGCGGTGCGCTCGCCCCTCCAGGCCGAGATCAAGGACGTGGCCGCGGCGCGGGCGCTGGCCCAGGTCATGACCGGGCGGGACCTGCTGGGACGAGTGGAGGTCTCCTCGTTCCACGACGAGGCGATCGTGGAGATCGCCCGGCTGGTCCCCGGCGTACGGACCGCGCTCATCGGCAGCCGCTACGGCACCGACATCGTGCGGCGGGCCGTCGACGCCGGGGCCGCGACCGTCTGCCTCAACATCCGCCGGCTCACCCTGGAGATCGTCGAGCAGGCGCGGGAGGCGAACCTGCGGATCATCGGCTGGGTGGTGAACACCCAGGACCACCTGCGGCTCGTACGCGCCCTGGGGCTGGACGGCGCGACCACCGACCACCCGGACATCAAGCGCACGGGCCGCTTCACGGCCTGACGGGCTGCACAGCCTGACAGGCGGGGACGATTAGGCGAACTTCTTGACCAGCAGTTCGAACTCCAGGTCGTCGCGCTGCGGGACACCGAAGCGCTCGTCGCCGTACGGGAACGGGCTCATCTTTCCCGTACGGCGGTAGCCGCGGCGCTCGTACCAGGCGATGAGGTCCTCGCGTACGGAGATGACGGTCATGTGCATCTCCGCGACACCCCAGGTCTCGCGGGCCAGTCGCTCCGCCTCCGCGATGACCACCTTGCCGAGGCCACCTCCCTGCTGTGCGGGGCTGACCGCGAACATGCCGAAGTAGGCGTGGTCGCCGCGGTGCTCGAGCTGGCAGCAGGCGATCACCTGGTCGTCGCGCTCCACCGTCAGCAGCCGGCTGTCGGACGACTTGATGACCTCCAGCACTTCCTCCGGATCGGTCCGCTGCCCTTCGAGGATGTCCGCCTCGGTGGTCCAGCCGCCCCGGCTGGCGTCCCCTCGGTACGCCGACTCGACGAGCGCGACCAGCGCGTCCACGTCGGCGTCGGTGGCGTCGCGGAAGGTCAGTCCGGTAGCGGCGGTGTCCATGGGTGGGTGTCTCCGATCTGTGGCGCGGCTCAGCAGGGACGAGGGTAGCGCTGCAAGTAGGCTCCGGGTGCATGGTGCATGTACTCAGCAGCCGGACGCTCCTGCGCCCCGCCGACCCCGAACGCTCGCGCGCCTTCTACGGCGAGCAGCTGGGCCTCGCCGTCTACCGCGAGTTCGGCACGGGCCCGGAGCGCGGCACCGTCTACTTCCTCGGCGGCGGCTTCCTGGAGGTCTCCGGTCGGTCCGACACCCCGCCGTCCCCGCCGCCGCGGCTGTGGTTGCAGGTCGCGGACGTGAGCGCGGCGCACGACGAGCTGCTGGCGAAGGGCGTCGAGATCGTACGGCCGCCGGTGAAGGAGCCGTGGGGACTGGTCGAGATGTGGATCGCGGACCCGGACGGCACGGAGATCGTGCTGGTGGAGGTGCCGACCGAGCATCCGCTGCGGTACCGGCCGGGCATCTAGGACAGGACCAGGACCAGGGCCGGTTTCCGGATGGCCGCCGTCCGGGGCCGGGGCTAGCGTGCTGGAGGGGGTCTCCCTTCGGAAGGAACGCCATGAAGCTCGACAAGCCGGTGCCCGGCGGGCCCTGCTGGACCGAACTGGGGACCAGCGACCTGGAGGGCGCGAAGCAGTTCTACGCGGAGCTGTTCGGCTGGCGTCCGGAGACGGATCCGCGGCAGGAGGCGGGCGGGTACACGATCGCGCACCTCGGTGACGCGGCGGTCGCCGCGCTGTCGCCCCTTTACCAGCAGTCGCAGCCCGACGCGTGGAACGTCTCGTTCGCCGTGACGGACGCGGACGTCGCCGCGCGGCTGGTGGTGGAGGCCGGCGGGAAGGTCCTGGTCGGCCCGATGGACGTGTTCGACGTGGGCCGCTTCGCGGTGGCTCTCGATCCGGGCGGCGCGGCCTTCCAGCTCTGGCAGGCGCGGGCGTTCCCGGGTGCGGGGCTGTTCAACGAGCCCGGCACTCTCGGCTGGGTGGAGCTGCTGACCCGCTCTCCCGAGCGGGCCGAGACCTTCTACACCACGGTGTTCGGCTGGACCGTGAACCCCTCCGAGCACTACACGCAGTGGGGCATCGACGGCGCCGACTTCGGCGGAATGATCACGATGGACGACAAGTTCCCGCCCGAGGTCCCGCCGCACTGGCTGCCGTACTTCGCGGTGGAGGACGTGGCCGTCACCACGGCCGCGGCGGCGAAGGCAGGCGGTACCGTCCTGATGGAGCCCACCTCTGTGCCCGACGGGCCGCGGATCGCGGTACTGCGGGATCCGCAGGGGGCGGTGTTCGGCGTGTACGTGGCGGGCCAGGAGGGCTGAGGCGCGGGCGGGAGCCCGCCGTCAGGCGCGCAGCGCCCCCATGCGGCCTTCCAGCCGGCCCAGCAGCTCCGCGAGAAGTTCCGAGAGCTCACCCTGGCTCGGCGGGTCCAGCACCTCCAGCACGGCCGTCTCGTAGGCGAGTTGCTCGGGCATGATCGCGTCGACGAGGTCACGGCCGACGTCCGTGAGGCGGACGTGGGCGACGCGGCGGTCCCTGGTGTCGCCGCGGCGTTCCACCAGGCCGCGCTCGGTCAGCTGCTTGAGGCGTTTGGTCACGGCGGCACCCGAGGAGAACGTCTCGCGGGCAAGCTCGCTCGGGGTCAGCTCGTGCCCTGTGCGGCGCAGCGCGCCGAGCAGATCGAACTCGGGACGGCTGAGCCCGGCCCGGCGCAGCGGGGCGTCCTCGGCCTGCTGGAGGAGGGCCGCGCAGCGGTTGATGCGGCCTATGACTTCCATGGGATCAGTGTCGAGATCGGGGTGGACGGCCCGCCACTGCCGCACGACCACGGCGACGGTGTCGTCCCGCTGCGCACCGGTCGCGCTGCCACCCGCCGGCCGCGCGTCGGCGCCGCTTTCCCTGGCACGCGTCGCGCGGCCGCCCGCCGGCCGTCCGTTCGTCAGCACCATTGCCGTACCTCCATGGTCAGTCCTGCGTGGCCGCCGGTTTGTGCAGTCCCTGGCGACGTGCCACTGCCGCGAGCGTACGGTGTGCGGACTGCTCGGCGAGAACCACCCGCTCCTCGGGCAGCGCGCGCTGCCACCACTCGCCGGCCGCGGCGTCGGCGGTGGCACGCAGGTCGACCAGGGCGGCGGCGAGGCCGCGCCGGGCCGACTCGAGGGCCGCGGCGTCCGGGTGCGGCTGGGCGACGAGACGGGCGGCGAGTTCGCGGGCCCGGTCGACGGCGGTCAGCGCGTGTTCGAGGCGGTTGCCCGCACGCCGGTTGGTGACGGCGATCGCGGCGACGAAGCCGACGAGCGCGCCGACGATGGTGTCCAGGAACCGGTCGGTGATGAGTTCGCCCGCCTGGTGGTAACCGGTGAACTCGGTGATGAGCAGCGCCATCGGGGTCACGCACACGGTGCCGAGCCAGTAGTTGCGGCTGATCAGCGCCTCCGCACCGAAGCCGCAGGCGAGGCAGAGCAGGACGAGGGCGACCTGGCTGGCTTGGGCGAGCGGGGCGATGGCGGCGAAGACGAGCACGCCGACGATGTTGCCGACGACGCGCTGGATGGAGCGGCTCCAGGTGAGGGTGATGTTGGCCTGGTAGAGGGAGGCCGCGGTGACCAGGGCCCAGTACGGGCGGCCGACACCGAGGGCGAGCGAGACATAGCCGGCCAGGGCGCAGCCGATGGCGGTGCGCACGGCGATCGGGGCCAGCGGGCCCAGGCGCCGCCACAGCGACGGTGCCGGAGCGGCGAGTTCGGCGTCCACCCCGAGGAGCTCGTCGAGGGCGGTCTCCGGGTGGTCGGCCCGCGGAATCCGCCCGGCGCCGCAGAGCTCGCGCGCCCAGAGCCGCAGCCGCTCCGGGTCGGTGTCGGCGGGCGCGGTGAGCGCGACCTCGGCGCGAATGACGAGACGTTCGAGGGCGCGGCGGGTCGCCGGGCGGGCGCCGGAGGCCAGCAGGCACTGCCAGGCGGCCTGCACGGCGGCGGCCGCGGCGGCGCGGGTCCGGGCGTGGCCGTCGGCGGTGCCGCGCGTGGCGGCGTGGGCGGCGGCCGTGCTCAGGGCCTGCGCGGTGGCGCGGCGCTCCGGGCCGTGCGGGCGGATCAGTCCGGGTGCCATGCCCACGATCCAGGCCCAGGCACCCGCCGCGAGGGCCAGTCCCACATGCCCGGGGACCTGCCCCAGCGTCTGCGGCGCGAACAGGGAGGCCGAGCTGATGAAGGTGAGGACCACGTTGCCGGGCGGGCCGATGCGGGTGGCCTCGCACAGCACCTTCTGGACAGCCGCCATGAGGGCGCCGATGGTGACCAGCACGACGGCGTTCGTGGTGAGCGACGCGGAGACCAGGGCGATGGCGAGGCCGCCGACCATGCCGAGCACCACCCAGACCAGGGCGCGGGCCCGCGTGGCGTAGGGGCGGTTGTGGGCGTACAACGCACACATCGACCCGGCCATCGTGTAGATCGCCAGGTCGAGCCGGCCGAGCGCCAGCAGGGCCAGGTTGGGCGGGCCGACCGAGGCGACGGAGCTCAGCGCGGGCTTGAACCAAATGCCGGAGGGCCGACCCACGCGCAGCACGCCGGCGAGGGGAAGGCGTCGGACCAGCGGGGGTCGGGAGTTAGGGCTCGTGCTGCTCATGGGAACAAGTTTAGCAGGTGTTTTACTAGTAAAAGAAATCCGCTGAGGGCACGCTCACCTGCCGTGCTCCGTCGCATGCTCTCCGTGTACACCTTTGCGCTCGCATGCGCGCCGCGTGATCCGGGCATCCCTTGACCGACTGCCGACCGGCGGTCCGCAAGCGTCGAGCGGGGAGGCTCCCGTGCACGGACCGGCTTCGCCCGGCTGGTTGCTGGTCGCGCTGTGCGCGGCAACCGGGGCCTACTGCCTGCTGCGGATGCGCAGCACCGTCGAGGAGCAGCGCCACGCCGCGGGCGGCGAGGCGCTCATGGGCTTCGGCATGGCCGCGATGGCCGTACCGGCGGCGGTGTTCACCCCGCCGTCGTGGGCCTGGCCCGCCTACGCGGTGGTCTTCGGCGCGGCGGCACTGCGCGCCCTGTGGGCGGCACGGACCGACGCCCACCATCTGCACCACCTGGTGGGGACGTCGGCCATGGTCTACATGGCGGTCGTGATGGCCGCCTCCCCCGGACACCATCAGGGACATGGCGGGGCCGGACTCCCGGCGGTGACGGGGGCGTTGCTGCTCTACTTCGCGGGATACGTACTGCTGTCCGGGGTCCGGCTGCTGCCCGCCGGAGCCGGCACCGTGGCCGGGGGGTGGGGCGACCGGCCGGAGCTGGCGCGGGCGTGCCGGCTGTCGATGGGGATCGGGATGGTGGCGATGCTGCTGACGCTCTGACGTCACCGGCGCCCGCACCGCACATCCGCGCTGACGCAACAGGCACCCGCACCGCACGAAATCGTTGCTTGCGTCACTTTGCCGAGGCAAGCCATACCCCTGCGCCGTACGGCGCTCATAGGGTGCTCCCATGATGGTCCCCGCGGCACTGTTGCTGCTCGGCGCCCTGACCGCCGTCCTCGCCCCCCGGCTGCTCGCCCGCGCGGACTGGGCGGACCGAGAACCGGTGGTCGCGCTGTGGGTGTGGCAGTGCGTGGTGGCGGCCGTCCTCCTGTGCTGTGCGCTGTCGATGACGCTCAGTGCCGCGGCGGCCTGGCAGGCCGTGCGCGGCCATGTCTTCGGGTCCGCGCCCCGGGCGGTGGTGGAGGCCTATGCGCTCGGCGCGGCGGGCCCATGGGCGGCGGCGACCGCGGTGGCACTCGCGTGCGGCGGGCTGTGGAGCGCGGCGATGCTGGTCCGAGAGGTCTCCCGGGCCCACTTCCGGCGCCGCCGCCGTTGGACCGAACTCCTCGTACGGGCCCCGCTGTTGCCGGGAGAGGAGCCCACCGGCGGGCAGCTCGTGGTGCTGGAGGGCGAGCGCCCCGACGCGTGGTGGCTGCCCGGCGCCGCCCCCCGACTCGTCGTCACCACGGCCGCGTTGCGCCGCCTCAAGGGGCATCGGCTGGACGCCGTCCTCGCCCATGAGGAGGGCCACGCACAGGCCCGGCACGACTGGCTGCTGCACTGTTCGGCCGCGCTGGCCAACGGGTTTCCGCGGGTGCCGGTATTCGCCGCGTTCCGTGCCGAGATGCACCACCTGGTCGAACTGGCCGCCGACGACATGGCCTCCCGCCGCTTCGGCCGCCTGACGACCGCCCTCGCCCTCGTCGAACTCAACGAGGACCGCGGCGTGTTCGGCCCCTCACCGGCACCGCAGGCCCACGTCCAGCAGCGCGTCCACCGACTCCTCGCTCCCCCGGACCGGCTCACCGCGGCCCGCCGGCTGCGACTGACGGCGGCGGCCGCGCTGGTGGCGGTGGTCCCGCTGCTGGTGGCGTTCGTACCGGCACTGCGGGTGCTGGGGTAGGGGCCCCGGAGTTGGTTGGCCCCACGCCCCACGGGTCGGCGAGGATCACTCCATGCACAACCCGCACGCGCCCTCCCCGCCCCGCCCGCCGGACCACCGCCCCACCCCCGCCCGGACCGCGCTGATCCTGGCCTTTTGCTCGGCGCTGCTGCTCACACTGGTGGCGACGCAATGGCAGCCGCTGCTCGGCCTCGACGGCGACATCGCCCGCACCACCCACCGCTGGGCGGTCGACGAACCCGGCCTCACGCATGCGTTCCGCATCCTGACGGACTGGGTCTGGGACCCGTTGACGATGCGTGTGCTGGCCGCGGCCGTGGCGGTGTGGCTGGTGTGGCGGCGCTCGGCGTGGTGGACGGCAGCGTGGCTGGTGCTCACGTGCGCGGTGGGCACGTTGGTGCAGCAGGCTCTGAAGGCGGCGGTGGACCGGCCCCGGCCGGTCTGGCGCGACCCCGTCGACTCGGCCCACTACGCGGCCTTCCCGTCCGGTCACGCCATGACCGCCACGGTGGTCTGCGGCCTCCTCCTGTGGCTGCTCCACGGCCACGGCGCCGGCCGCGCCCGGTGGCGTACGGCCCTCACACTGGCCCTGCTCTCCGTGGTCGGCGTCGGTCTGACCCGGGTGTGGCTCGGCGTCCACTGGGCCTCGGACGTCGTCGGCGGCTGGCTGCTCGGGGCGCTCGTGGTGGCGCTGGCGGTCTGGGCGTACGAGTGGCGGCGGAACGGTCGCGCACACCCTCACTGAGCAGCCTTGACGAAGTCCGGTGCGTTTCAGCGCCTCCCGACCGGCACTCATCCATACGATCCCGCGCTCGACGAGTTGCTCGTCCCGCACCGCTGGCCTGCCATCTCCTCCTACGGGACACCGAAGCCCACACCGCAGAACCGACGCCCCCCGAGCGGCCGCCCGCACCGGACGAAGGCCCCGGTAAGGTCCCGTACATGACTGCCGTTCTCTTCGACTTCTCCGGAACCCTCTTCCGTATCGAGTCCACCGAATCCTGGCTGCGCGCGGTCCTGGCCGAGGCGGATCTCGCCCTCTCCGAACCGGAATTGGCCAAGGCGGTCCAGGCGCTGGACGCGGCCGGAGCGCTGCCCGGCGGGAGCCCTCCCACGCACGTCCCGGAGCACCTCGCCGAGGTGTGGGCGACCAGGGATTCGAGCGCCGAGCTGCACCGGGCCGCGTACACCGGCCTCTCCCGCCAAGTGCCGCTGCCCGACCCGGGATTGCACGACGTGTTGTACGACCGGCACAGGACTCCGGCCGCGTGGGCGCCGTATCCGGACGCCGTGGAGGTGCTGCGTTCGCTGCGCGAGCGCGGAATCGCCGTGGGAGTGGTGAGCAACATCGGCTGGGATCTGCGTCCGGTGTTCCGCGAGCACGACCTCGACCCGTACGTGGACGCGTACGTTCTGTCGTACGAACACGGCATCCAGAAGCCCGATGCCCGGCTGTTCGCCGCCGCTTGCGAAGCGCTCGGCACCGATCCGCGGGACGCGCTCATGGTTGGCGACGACCGGCGCGCGGACGGCGGAGCGGCTGCCCTCGGCATTGGTGTCCACTTCGTGGATCACCTGCCGGTGACCGAGCGCCCGGACGGCCTGCGTCCGGTACTGGACCTGGTGGGCTGATCTCCAGCGGTCACCCAGGCCATACAGATCAGAACAGAGCAGACATCGCCTCAGGCAACTATCAGTGCGAGAAAGCGCCCGCCTCGGGCGATCCCCCGCGTCGCCCGAGGCGGACAACAGCCGGCCGGCCCCGCACAGGGGTCGGCCAGGACGCGTTGAGTATAGTTGGCTGGCAGCCAGTCAACGCAGGAGTTCCAGAATGTCCCCGCGCAGCGCCTCGGTCAATGAAGAATTGCGGCGGCGTTCCCGGGAACGGCTGCTGCAGGCGGCGGTCGAGCTCATCCGGGAGCACGGGTACGAGGCGACGACGCTCGCCGACATCGCGGACCGCGCGGGCTCCGCGCGGGGCTTGGTGTCGTACTACTTCCCCGGCAAGCGCCAGCTCGTGCAGTCGGCCGTGCACCGGCTGATGCACCGCACGCTGGAGGAGGCGCTGGAGCGCGAGCCGCGCACCGAGGACGGCCGGGAGCGGATGGCGCGGGCCGTCGACGCGATCCTGGGACTGGCCCGGGAACAGGCGGTGCTGATGCGCCAGCACATGGCGGGGCTGTTGCAGGCCGAGGGCTTCGTGCAGTGCCCGGAGCAGCAGCGGCTGGCCGAGCTGCTCCGGGACACCATGGCCCGGCACGGCTCGCAGCACGTCGACGCCGACTACCCGATGCTGCGCTCCCTGCTCATGGGCGCCGTCTACGCGATGGTCCTGCCGAACGTGCCCATGCCGATCACGACCCTGCGCGCCGAGCTGTTCGAGCGCTACCGGCTGGACTGGGACATGGGAGTCCCGCCGGACACCGAGGCGCCCGGCGGGACGGGTGAGACGGATCTGTCACGTTTCTTCGCGACGGACCAACGGCCGGTCGATCAGTCGAAGTAGTCCGGCTGGGTCTGGACGTTGAGCTCACCCAGGTGGACCCGCTTCGCCGGATCCGTGCGCCGGTCGCTCAGCTTCAGGACGTCGAAGCCCTTGGCGATGTCGTTCGAGTAGATGTAGCCGTTGTAGTAGTACGCCGACCACGAGCCGCCGATGGAGAGCGTGGTGGTGGACAGCGGGCCGCGCTCGAAGTAGGCGATCTCCTTGGGGTTGGCGGAGTCGGTGAAGTCCCAGACCGAGACGCCGCCCTGGTACCAGGCCTGGACCATGATGTCCTTGCCCTTGACGGGGATCAGCGAGCCGTTGTGCGCCACGCAGTTCTCGGTGTCCGCCTGGTAGCGGGGGATCTTGTAGTAGCTGCGGAAGACGAGCTTGCGTTGGTCGCCCTTGCCGACGATGTCATAGATGCCGTCGGCGCCGCGGTTCGGTCCGGTCGCCGCGTTGCAGGTGGCCGCACCGCCGCCGCCCAGCTCGTCGGTGAACACGACCTTGTTCGCCTTCTGATTGAAGGTCGCCGAGTGCCAGAAGGCGAAGTTGACGTTGTCCTCGACCTGGTCGATGACCTTCGGGTGCTCGGGGTCCTTGATGGAGAACAGGATGCCGTCGCCCATGCACGCGCCCGCGGCCAGGTCCTTCTCCGGGAGCACCGTGATGTCGTGGCATCCGGTCGTCTTGGAGACACCGGGGTTGGTGGGCGAGCCCGGGTTGCCGCCGCCGTCCGGCCCCTCACCGGGGAAGAGGACGGGGAAGCCGACCACCGCCGCCTCCTCGGGGGCGTCGCGCGGCACCTTGATGACCGAGATGCCGTCGTGCGGCGGCTGGCAGTCGGGGTAGGCGGCGTTCGGCGAGTACGAGGAGACGTAGATGTAGACGTTCTTGCGCTCCGGCACCAGCGAGTGGGTGTGCGAGCCGCAGGCGGTCTCGACGGCGGCGACGTACTTCGGGTTCGCCTTGTCGCTGATGTCGAAGACCTTCATGCCCTCCCACGACGACTTCTCGGTCACGGGCTGCGTGGTGCTGTTGCAACTGCTGTCGCTGCGTGAGGAGTCGGTGGACAGGAACAGCAGGTTGCCGGAGACGGAGACGTCGTTCTGCGAGCCGGGGCACAGCACCTGGGCGACCGTCTTCGGCGCCTTCGGGTTGCTGATGTCGAAGATGCGGAAGCCGTCGTAGTTGCCGGCGAAGGCGTACTTGCCCTGGAAGGCCAGGTCCGAGTTGAGGCCGGTGAAGGCCTCCTTGGGGATGTTGGCGAGGTGCTCGATGTTGGCGGAGTGGACGATCTCGTCCTGGCCGGGTATCTCGCCGTCGGCGATCGCCTCCGTCGCCTGGGCCTGTGCGCTCTGGGACACCGCCTTCTGCGCCGCCGCACCGTCCCCCGGGTCGGGGGTGGCGGCCGCGGGCACGGCGGAGAGCAGCGCGGCCAGGAGTCCGGTCGCGACCGCGACAACTCCGAGTCGTCTGCGCCGTGTTCGGGAATGGTTCAACAGGGTCACTGCATCCTCCCTAGTTGCCGTTCACACGGAAACGGTTCATGCTCCCCCGAAGTATCGTCTTCACCATGCACATATCAACAGAGGGCCATGCAATCGTCATGACGCGTCCTGTTCCGTAACGTGCGCGAACACGCCGGAAACCGTCGCCGGCACCCGCGTCGACCCACGAGGTCCCTTCAACACGCCTGCCACAGGAGGTCGTTGTGCTCTTCCGTCGCGCGTCCCGTACGTCCCTCGCCACGGCCTCACTGGCCGCCCTGGCCGTACTCGCGCTCGGGGGCTGCGACTCGGGCTCCGGCTCCGAGCCCAAGTCGGCCGGAGCGAGCGGGCCTTCGGTGCTCGTGCCCGGCGAGCCCGGTGAGGCCAACCGGACCCTGTCCGCCGAGGAAGCGGCACAGCAGCGCGCCGACGACGACACGCCCAACGCGGCGGACCTCACGTACGCGCGCATGATGATCGAACATCACACCCAGGCCCTGGAGATGACCGACCTCGTCCCCGACCGCGCGGAGTCGACCGGCGTCAAGCGGCTCGCCGCGCGGATCTCGGCCGCGCAGGGACCGGAGATCACCGCCATGGAGAGCTGGCTGAAGACCTACGCCAAGGACGACGAGACCGGCCGGCACGAACACACCGCGATGCCCGGCATGGCGTCCGAGACCCAGCTGACGAAGCTGCGCGCGGCCAAGGGCAAGGCCTTCGACGAGCTGTTCCTCACCCTGATGATCACCCACCACGAGGGGGCGATCACCATGGCCACGGACGTGAAGGCAGAGGGCAACAACGTCCAGATCGAGGAGATGGCCGACGACGTGATCGCCCAGCAGACCAGCGAGATCACGCGGATGCGCGAGATGCAGTAACGCCCCGGTCAGCGCCGTGCGTGGCGCGGCGCCAGGAACCCGGCGTCGCGTGCCTGCGCGATCAGACGCAGGGACCTGCGGCGGCTGCGCCCGGTCGCGCACATCACCGCGAGGACGGGGTCGACGCCCTCTTTCTGGGCCGCGCGGTACTCCCGGGCGACCAGCCGACGCCCCTCGATGCCGCGCGGCCACGCGGGTCGGCCACGGCGCGGGCCCGCAGGATCCACCTCCTCGGACCCAGAGGCGACCTCGCAGCTGTCGGCCGGCTCTTCGACCGGTTCCTCGGCCGATTCCCGGGCCTGTCCCTGGGCCTGTTCCTGGGCCTGTTCCTGGCCCGGCCCCTCGGCCGATTCCCGGGCCGGTCCCTGGGCCGGTCCCTGGGCCGGTCCCTGGGCCAGTTCCGCGGCCGTGTCCTCGGCCGTGTCCTCGGCCGGTTCGGTGTCGAGCCCGCACGCCTCGGACAGCGGTCCCGCGAGCCACTCCGCGAGCACCGTCAGATCGCCGAGGGAGAGCGCCGGCTGAGCCCGGACGTCCTCGATGGAGACGCAGCCCTCGGACAGCACGGCGAGCGCGTCGACCCGGGCGCCGTCGGCGAAGGCCAGGCGGACGTTGAACCACGAGGTCACGCTCTCCCCCTCCTGCACCTTCCACGCGGGCCACACGGACACCGCGCCGTCCGCGGCGGAGCGGTCAGAAAGGTTGAGAAAGGATGCTTCCAGCACACGCGCAACGTAACCGCATGATCACATCCAGTACGAAGGAACACGCGCGCGTCCGACCGGCACGGCACCCTGTCAGCGGACCCCTTCCAGTGCCATTCTGGAGCCGTGGGCGATCTCCTCCGATCCCTCGCGACCCTCCGACAAGGAGTTCCGCCGTGCTGCGTGTCGCCGTCGTCGGCTCCGGGCCGAGCGGGTGCTACACCGCCCAGAGCCTCGTCCAGGCGGACTCCGGGGCGCATGTCGACGTCCTGGACCGGCTGCCGTGCCCGTACGGCCTGGTGCGCTACGGGGTGGCACCGGACCACGAGAAGATCAAGTCGCTCCAGAACAATCTGCGGACGGTCCTGGAGCACGAACGGGTGCGCTTCCTCGGCGGGGTGCGGGTCGGCGCCGACGGTGTCGCGGCCGCCCGGCTGCGGGAGCTGTACCACGCGGTCGTGTACTGCGTGGGTGCCGCCACCGACCGGCACCTGGGGATCCCGGGCGAGGACCTGCCGGGCAGCTGGTCGGCGACGGAGTTCGTGTCCTGGTACAGCGCCCACCCGGACTCCGCGGCCGACACATTCGTGGCCGGCGCCCGCCCGGACTCCGCGGCCGGCGCTTTCGTGGCCGGCGCCCGCTCGGCCGTGGTCATCGGCATGGGGAACGTCGCCGTCGACGTCGCCCGGATGCTGGCCAGGGGCGCGGCGGAGCTGAGCCCCACGGACATGCCGCAGGCCGCGCTGACCGCCCTGGCCGCGAGCCGGGTGACCGACATCCGGATGGTGGGCCGACGCGGCCCTTCCCAGGCCCGCTTCACCACCAAGGAGCTGCGCGAGCTGGGGTCCCTGCCGGACACCGAAGTCACCGTCGACCCCGAGGAGCTGGCCGCGGATCCGGCGTACGCCGACCCTTCGGCTCTGCCGGCCGCACAGCGCCGCAACGTGGAGGTGCTGCGCGGCTGGGCGTCACTGCCGCCCAAGGAGGCCTCGCGCCGGATCGGGTTGCGTTTCTTCCTGCGTCCGGTGGAAGTACTCGCCGACGGCGGGCGCGTGGGCGCGGTGCGCTTCGAGCGTACGGAGCCCGACGGGCACGGCGGTGTGACGGGCACCGGACGGTACGAGGACGTCGAGGCGCAGTTGGTGCTGCGGTCGGTGGGCTATCGCGGGGTGCCGCTGGAGGGGCTGCCGTTCGACGCGGAACACGGCACGGTGCCCAATCTGGCGGGACGCGTCCTACGTGGGGGCGCCGTCGCGCCCGGCGAGTACGTGGCGGGCTGGATCAAGCGCGGCCCGACGGGCGTCATCGGCACCAACCGGCCGTGCGCGAAGGAGACGGTGACGTCGCTGCTCGCGGACGCCCCCGCGCTCGTCGGCAGGGACCTGCCCGAGGACCCCCTCGCGGTGCTGCGCACCGAGGGGATCGAGCCGGTCGAGTGGGCGGGCTGGCAGGCCATCGAACGCGCCGAGGCGGAGCTCGGGGCCTCGTTCGGGCGGGGTGTCGTCAAGCTGCCGGACTGGGAATCACTGCTGACGGCGGCGGGGTCAGCCGTTCGGCAAGGCCACCCCTAGCAGGGTGGGGCGCGCCCAGGTGGGCATGACACACGGTGGAAACAACCCGGAAATCAACAATCTGTTTAAGCCCCCTACGGTCTCGTGCTGTCCGGATGTTGCCGCCCCCCTCCCCGCCGCTCTGGAGTGCCCATGTCCCCCACCGCCCCCGCGCATCCCGTAGACGAGGTCCCACCCATACGCCAACTGGCCGCCTTCGGGCTCCAGCACGTGCTCGCGATGTACGCGGGCGCGGTGGCGGTGCCGCTGATCGTGGGCGGCGCGATGAAGCTGTCGCCGGCCGACCTGGCGTATCTGATCACCGCCGACCTGCTGGTGTGCGGTATCGCCACGCTCATCCAGTGCGTGGGCTTCTGGCGCTTCGGTGTGCGGCTGCCGATCATGCAGGGCTGTACGTTCGCCGCGGTGTCGCCGATGGTGCTCATCGGCACGACGGGCGGCGGACTGCCCGCGATCTACGGCTCGGTGATCGTCGCGGGACTCGCGATCGTGCTGCTGGCGCCGGTCTTCGGGAAGCTACTGCGCTTCTTCCCGCCGCTCGTCACCGGCACCGTCATCCTGATCATCGGCATCTCGCTGCTCCCGGTCGCGGGCAACTGGGCCGCGGGCGGCGCCGGTTCGAAGGACTTCGGGGAGCCGAAGAACCTGGCGCTCGCCGGCTTCGTACTGGCGGTGGTGCTGGGCGTGCAGCGGTTCGCGCCGGCCTTCCTGAGCCGGATCGCGGTGCTGATCGGCATCGCGGTGGGGCTCGCGGTCGCGGTGCCCTTCGGCTTCACGGACTTCGGCGGGGTCGGTGACTCCGACTGGGTCGGGATCAGCACGCCGTTCCACTTCGGTGCGCCCACCTTCGAGGCCTCGGCGATCATCTCGATGCTGGTCGTGGCGCTGGTGACGATGACGGAGACGACCGGCGATCTGATCGCGGTCGGCGAGATGACCGGGCGCAAGGTCGAGCCGCGCTCCCTCTCGGACGGCCTGCGCGCCGACGGCCTGTCGACCGTGCTCGGCGGTGTCTTCAACACCTTCCCCTACACGGCGTACGCGCAGAACGTGGGCCTGGTGGGCATGACCCGGGTGCGCAGCCGCTGGGTCGTGGCGGCCGCGGGCGGCATCCTCGTACTGCTCGGCCTGCTGCCCAAGCTGGGCGCGGTGGTCGCGGCGATACCGGCGCCGGTGCTGGGCGGCGCGGGCCTGGTGATGTTCGGGACGGTCGCCGCGAGTGGGCTGCGGACCCTGGCCGGGGTCGACTTCAAGGACAACCACAACCTGACGGTCGTGGCGGTCTCGGTGGCCGTGGGCGTACTGCCGGTCGGCGTGCCGACGGTCTACGAGAAGTTCCCGGACTGGTTCCAGACGGTGATGAACAGCGGCATCAGCGCGGGCTGCCTTACGGCGGTCGTACTGAACCTGCTGTTCAACCACCTTCCGGGGAAGGCGGGGTCAGCCGTCGCCGAGCCGGACGGCCTGACGGGCGGCGGCACCGAGGAGCCCGTCGAGAAGGCCAGGGAAGAGGTCGTCTAGGTCGGCCCTGCGCAGGCCGTTCAGCTTGGCCGTGCCCCGGTCACGAGAGCTCGTCGCCGTCGGCGGCGAGCTCTCGCACGATCCGCAGCCGCACCCGGCTACCAGGTCCCCTTCGCCGCCTGGGTGAAGTCCGAGACGCCGATGCCGGTCGCCGCCGTAGGGCTGATCACCGACGCCGGGCAGGCGGAGAAGATCGTGGCCGACGGCGAGGCGGACGCAGTGCTGCTCGGCCGCGAGCTGCTGCGCGATCCTTCGTGGGATCGGCGTGCGGCGCGCGAGCCGGGCGGCCGGGTGCACGTGCCGGAGCAGTACCACCGGTCCGTCTGAGCAACGAACCGCACCCACGCCACCGCGCACCGGCCGTCCCAACCCGGTGAGGGAGGCCTGAGGGCCGGCGGCCGGCCCCGCACGCAAGGTGGCCGGAGGTGCCGTGCCTCCGGCCACCGGCCACCGGCCACCGGCCACCGGCCACCGGGACGGTGCCGGGAGTGGGCAGCCGACGGTGCAGGCCGTTCCGTTGAGCGTGAAGGCGGCCGGGCCGCGCTGTTGCCGGTGTGGTTCGCCTGATAGTCGATCGAGACGCTCGCGCCGGGCGCGATCGTGCCGTTGTACGAGGCGTTGGTGGCCGTCACCGCATCGGAGGCCGGTGCGTACGTGGCGCCCCAGCCGTTGGGGATGGTCTGGCCGGCGGGCAGGGTGAAGCCCAGCTGCCAGCCGCTGACCGCGGTCGTGCCGGTGTTGGCGATCATCACGGCGGCGGTCAGGCCGGTGTTCCACGCGTTGACGGTCGCCGTGTGACGTCCTGCGGCCAGTCGAGGCGGCGCATCGCCATCCACCCCTTGGACGGCAGGACTTCGCCCCGCTCATCCACCCCGGCGGCCAGCACGTCCAGCGAGGCGTCATCCCACCGGGAAGCCACCAGAGCACCGGTCAACTCCCGGCTCAACTCGGCCAGAAACCCCACCCGTTCGAACAACACACCCTGCCCGACCCGCTCACCACTGCTCTCGACGACACCACCAAAGGCGGTGCAGGTGGCCGTCGCCATCAACCTGGCCACACCCATCACCCCCCTTCCTTTTCCGCACGATCCCGGTCAGTCCCCCGGAGCGGCCGCCCCCGGCGCTTTGATCGGACTGACGAACGACCATCACACAAGGGCACGGCCTCGCCGTGTCCCATCGATCCGCCCGAGCCCCCCAACCCCGAGCGGCACCGCAACGCACGGGAAACCACGACCGCCGACATCCCACGACGCAGCGAAGGAGCAACACCCCCACTCGCAAAAACAGCGGAACCCATTACCAGGAAGGCGGAAACGGGTGGCAGAGTCCAAGGAACCGTCCCGATGACGCGAAGCAGCATCAACCGGCCTGCTTAAGCCAAACCCGTAACAGTTGAAGACCCTGGTCACCGGTGCCGCCGTAGCGGGTACTGGTCCAGCCAGACCGGGGCGAGTCGGTGGCGGCCGGGATCTGGCTCACGCCGAGCACGTTCGTCCACTCCGTGATCTCACCTGCGGGGCGGAATCAGCGGGCCGCTCGAGGTCCAGCTGAACGACTCGGGGAGCGAGCCCGCCCGGCCGGGTCCCGCGCCTCCGGCGACCGCCGGGCCCGGCGCGAGAGCCAGGCCGGCGACGGCCACCAGAAGCAGGACCAGCCCGCTGACGAACGTGCGCGTGCGCGGAGTCGGCATCGACTCGCCCTCTCTCGAAAGGGAAGCGTCCGCACCGCATAGTGGCATGGACACGACGGCCATGGAAGCGCTCCCACGCCTTGATCGGGACAGTCCCGCCGGCGACCGGGACGCACGGAACGCGTTCTGCGCGAAGCGTTGACTAGAAAGCGCTTGCCCCCTACGTTCCGTTCAGAAGCGTGACCGAGCCGTCGGACTTCAGGCCCAGTACGGCCACACCGACCGCACGCAGCGTTCTGCATGGCGTACGTCATTCACGTATACGTCCGACCAAGCTTTCCCGAAGGGACGCACCCGCATGCGTACTCGCCCCCCACGTACACACGCGCAAAGATCCGTACTGCCCGCAGGGGCCGCCACCGTCGTCGCCTCCGTGACGTCCGGCTCGGGCACCGGAAAGCTCTGATCACCCCCCATCTGGAAGAAGGCATCGGGACATGACTTCACCAGCACGTCCGCGCGGCCGCCGACGCGCCGTCAGCGGCTCCCTGGCCGCCCTCGGCCTGGCGATAGGCCTGATCATGACGAATGGCGCCCTCACGCCCGCGAGCGCCGCCACCTGGCCCACTGCCAACGGCAGCCAGGCCGTCTCCGCCACCATCCCGGTCTCCGGCACCAAGGACTACGGGATGACGCGCCTCTACGGCACCGGCGACCTGGGCAGCGACAGCCAGGACGAGGACCAGGGACCGATCCTGGAACTGGCCGCCGGCACCGTTTTGAAGAACGTCATCATCGGCGCACCCGCCGCCGACGGCATCCACTGCCTGGGCAGCTGCACGCTGCAGAACGTCTGGTGGGAGGACGTCGGCGAGGACGCGGCGACGTTCCTGGGCTCCTCGTCGTCCAACGTGTACACCGTCTCCGGCGGCGGCGCGAAGGAGGCCAGCGACAAGGTGTTCCAGTTCAACGGCGCCGGAACGCTGAACGTCTCGAACTTCGCGGTGCAGACCTTCGGCACCTTCGTCCGCAGTTGCGGCAACTGCAAGACGCAGTACAAGCGGACGATCAACCTCAACACCATCGAGGCGACCTACAAGGGCAGCAAGCTCGTCGGCATCAACACCAACTACGGCGACAGCGCGACCCTGAAGGGCATCACGATCGTCGGGGACAGCAGCAAGAAGATCATTCCCTGCCAGAAGTACATCGGCAACAACACCGGCGCGGAGCCGACCACGAACGGCACCGGCCCCGACAGCACCTACTGCAAGTACGCGACCTCGGACATCACCTACAAGTGACCTTCCGCCGGCGGCGGCCGTACGACACCGGACTCACCGGGCGTCGCGCGGCCGCCGCGTCTCATCCCCGGCCTTCCTGGCGGCCGTGCTGCGGCACCGTGTCCGCCAACTCCCCCTGGTAGTCCGTGTACGCGGACCGCAGGGCCGCGCCCGGCCAGTCGTCCGGAAGGAGTTCGGGCGGCAGGACGGGGTCGGCGAGCAGGTGGCGGACGACGGCCGCGAAGGCGGTGAGACGGTCGGCCGGGCGGTCGGTGCGGGCCACATGGGCGAGCAGGGACCGGGCCGTGGCGGCCCAGGCGTCCAGCGGCCACAGGCTCGCGGCCAACTCGGTCGCGGGCCGGTCGGGGCGCGCGGTGTAGTGCTGGGCCACCTGTTCGAGGTCACCCGGCAGGGATCGCCGCAGATTGGCGGGCCGGAGCCAGACGCCCTCGCGGAGTTCGGCCAGGCGGAGCGCGGTCAGCCGGGCGCGCAGATCGGCGCGTTCGGCGGGGCCGCGCCCGGTCGCCGTGATCACCACCATCTCCCAGTCACCGCTCCACGCGCGCGTGCGGGGATGCACGGCGTCGTCCTGGCGGCGCTGGCGGGACAGCAGCCGGTCGCTGAGGCCGTAGACGGCGTCCGTGCGCCGCAGATCTCCAGCGGCCACCATCCGACTCAGTGCGGCACGGAGGGTGGACCCGCCGACGCCGAAGGGCTCGACGGCATGGACGAGGTCCCGTACCGGCAACTCGGGTGGGTGGGCGCCGAGCAGCAGGCTCAGCACGACCGACCGCGCGGACAGTGGCCGCAGGTCGACCTCGCCGGGCTGCTCTGACACGTTCATCCGCATGGACACGGCACGTACTGTACGTGCGCTTTCTTGTTGCATCATTGCTGCGACCGTAGAAAGAGTGCAACATGAGGGCATGGTCTCGATACTCGCGCACGCGCAGCCGAACGGTATGGACGACGTCACGCATGACGTCACCAACCAGGCCCCTCCCCTGGCCCCGTACGACGCCTCCGACGACACCGCCCTGCTGGAAGGGCTGCGCCGGGAGGGCGCCGGATGGGCCGAGGACGGCGTCCGGCGACTCGGCCTGCGGGCCGGCGGCGCCGAGGCGCAGGAGTGGGGCGAGCAGGCCAACCGCCACGAGCCGGAGCTGCGCACCCACGACCGCTACGGCAACCGCGTCGACGAGGTCGACTTCCACCCCAGCTGGCACCACCTGATGCGGGCCGCGGTCGCCGAGGGCCTGGCGGGCGCGCCCTGGGCGGACGACCGGCCCGGCGCCCACGTGGCCCGTACGGCGGGCGGACTGGTGTGGGGGCACACCGAGGCCGGGCACGGCTGTCCCACGTCGATGACATACGCCGCCGTCCCGGCGCTGCGCCGCCAGCCTGAGCTCGCGAAGGTCTACGAACCCCTGCTGACCAGCAGGGAGTACGAGCCCGGGCTCCGGGTGCCGACGGAGAAGCGCGGGCTGCTCGCCGGCATGGGGATGACCGAGAAGCAGGGCGGCTCGGACGTCCGTACGAACACGACCGCGGCCACGCCGACCGCCGAACCGGGCGTGTACACCCTGCGCGGGCACAAGTGGTTCACGTCGGCGCCGATGTGCGACGTGTTCCTGGTGCTGGCGCAGGCCCCGGACGGCCTGTCCTGTTTCCTGGTCCCGCGTGTCCTGCCCGACGGCAGCCGCAACCCGTTCCGCATCCAGCGACTGAAGGACAAGCTGGGCAACCGGTCCAACGCGTCCTCCGAGCCTGAGTTCGACGGGACGGTGGCCTGGCTGGTCGGACCCGAGGGGCAGGGCGTCAAGACCATCATCGAGATGGTCAACTGCACCCGGCTGGACTGCGTGATGATGTCGGCGACGCTGATGCGCAAGACGCTCGTCGAGGCGGGGCACCATGTGCGGCACCGCAGCGCGTTCGGTGCGCGGCTGGTGGACCAGCCGTTGATGCGCAACGTCCTGGCCGACCTCGCGCTCGAGTCGGAGGCCGCTACGACGCTCACCCTGCGGCTGGCGGGCGCGGCCGACCGGGCGGTGCGCGGGGACGCCGGTGAGCGGACGTTCCGCCGGATCGCCACGGCCATCGGCAAGTACTGGGTCACCAAGCGGGGCCCGGCCTTCACGGCGGAGGCGCTGGAGTGCCTGGGCGGCAACGGCTATGTGGAGGAGTCGGGCATGCCCCGGCACTACCGCGAGGCACCCCTGCTGTCGATCTGGGAGGGCTCGGGGAACGTCAACGCCCTCGACGTGCTGCGGGCGCTCGGCCGTGAGCCCGGTGCCGCGGACGCCCTGTTCGCCGAGCTCGCCCTGGCCGAGGGGGCGGACGCCCGGCTGGACGCGGCCGTCACCCGGCTCAAGGGCCGACTGGCCGACGCGTCACCGTCCGGTGCCCGCCGGCTGGTGGAGCTGATGGCCCTCACCCTCCAGGCCTCCCTGCTGGTACGGCACGCCCCGCCCGCCATCGCCGACGCCTTCTGCGCGACCCGGCTCGGCGGCGACTGGGGGTACGCCTTCGGCACGCTGCCCGACACGGCGGACGTCGACGGGATCCTGGAGCGGGCACTGCCGGACGGGGAGTGAGCGGGGCCGGGCGGGGCCGGGCGGGGAGCGGGCGGGCAGGCAGGCAGGCAGCGCCAGGAGCCGCCGGTCCGCGGCCGCGCCGCGGCCGGCCTGACCGTCTCGAGGGCCGGCGCGTCCGCGGGCCTCAGCCCGTCCCGCGCCCCAGAGCCCGCCGCCGGGCGGGGAGCGGGCGGGCAGGCGGCGCCAGGACCGCGGTTCGCGGCCGCGCCGCGGCCGGCCTGACCGTCTCGAGGGCCCGCGCGTCCGCGGACCTCAACCCGTCCCGCGCCCCAGAGCCCGCTGCCGGGCCGGCTGTCAGCGGGCAGGCGGCTCCAAGGGCCGCCGCCTCGTGACCGTGGGCCCGCGCTTCCGCGGGCCTCAGCCCGTTTTGCGTCCCCAGAGTGGGTCGAACTGTGCCCAGTCGGCGTCCCACCGGTCCATGCGCCCGCGTTCCAGGCGGGCGCGCAGGGCCCGGCCGGCGATGAAGGGGACGGCCGCGGTGCTCGCGCCGGCCAGGCCGCCGACCAGGGAGGACCGCAGTTGGGCCTCGGAGGGGCCGGCGGGCCGGGTCACCAGGCGGCCCTGGCGGTCCGTCCAGAGCACGACCGGTGTCCCGGCGGTGCTGCCGGGCCGGACCCGGACCAGCCCGGAGTGCGCGGTGCCGTCGACCGCGGTCCAGCTCGCCTTCCCCCACACCCGGTCTCCGCTGGCGGTGCCACTGTGCGCGGTGGCCGTTCCGGGCGCCTTCTCGGTGAGGCGTGCCACCGCGGGACGCCACTCCTCGCGCTCCCGGGCCAGTCCGTCCTCGACGCTCCGGGCCGCCGTCAGACCGGCGAGCACCCCGGCGAGGACGGTGAGCACCCAGGCACCGAGCACGACCCAGGCCTCCACCGCGTCGGCGCGGCGCCTGAGCGGATTGCGCCGCCAACGCCACAGCCACACCTTCGGACCACGGAACGCCATCGAAGGCTTCCTCCTCGTGAGCGCACGAACATCCCCCGACCGCCCTCCCATACGGGAGATCCGGCCGCGATGCTCAGGGCGAGTCCTCCGGCTCGACGGTCCCACGGGCCCCTCCACCCGCGCAGGCGTCTGTCCGAAAGTGCCCGGAAGGTGTCCGCGAAACGCCGCAGACTGGCGGCGCCCGACCGCCACCGCGCCCTGTGACCTGCGCAAATGCTGTCTCCAGGGGTGACTGTCAGTGGCGAGGTGCAGACTGGCCGATGTCTGGGACGACGATGTCGCGGAGGTGTTCGGCATGACCGAGGTACTGCTCGCCGTGGGCACGCGCAAAGGCCTGTTCATCGGGCGTCGGCGCGGTGGCGCATGGGAGTTCGACGAGAGCCCCTATTTCAACGCTCAGGCGGTGTATTCGGTGGCTGTCGACACCAGGGGCGACACCCCGCGGCTGCTGGCCGGCGGCGACAGCTCGCACTGGGGCCCGTCCGTGTTCCACTCCGAGGACCTGGGGCGGACGTGGACCGAACCGGCCCGCCCGGCGGTCAAGTTCCCCAAGGACACGGGGGCTTCGCTGGAGCGGGTGTGGCAGTTGCACCCGGCGGCGGCCGAGCCGGACGTGGTGTACGCGGGCACGGAACCGGCCGCGCTGTACCGCTCCGAGGACCGCGGCGAGAGTTTCGAACTCGTCCGTCCCCTCTGGGAACACCCCACGCGCTCGCAGTGGGTGCCGGGCGGTGGCGGTGAGGGCCTGCACACGGTGCTCACCGACAAGCGGGACCCCCGGGCCGTGACGGTGGCCGTCTCCACGGCGGGGGTGTTCCGCACGACCGACGGCGGCGCGAGCTGGGCGCCTTCCAACTCCGGTGTCTCCGCGGTGTTCCTCCCGGATCCGAACCCCGAGTTCGGCCAGTGCGTGCACAAGATCGCCCAGGACGCGGCGATCCCGGACCGTCTGTACCTCCAGAACCACTGGGGTGTTTACCGAAGCGACGACGCGGGCGCCCACTGGACCGACATCGGCGAGGGCCTGCCGTCCACGTTCGGGTTCGCCGCGGCCGCGCATCCCCACCGGGGCGACACGGCGTACGTCTTCCCGATCAACGCCGACGCGGACCGGGTGCCCGCCGACCGGCGGTGCCGGGTCTTCCGCACGGCGGACGCGGGCAGGACCTGGGAGCCGCTGTCGGCGGGCCTGCCCCAGGAGGACCACTACGGCACGGTGTTGCGTGACGCCCTCTGCACGGACGACGCGGACACCGCGGGCGTGTACTTCGGCAACCGCAACGGCGAGGTGTACGCGTCCGCCGACGACGGTGACAGCTGGCGACAACTGGCGTCCCACCTGCCGGACGTGCTCTGCGTCCGGGCGGCGGTCGTCGCCTGACGAAGAAGTTTCGGAGCTCCGTAGGTTCCGCAGACTTGGCGGACTCACCCCGAACAGGGGCGGTGGGGTCCCGAATCCCATTCGGACCAATGGCCGATGATAGGGAGTTCACAACAGTAGATTGTCCGTTATATTCCATTTGTGAACAATGAAGCCGCTGCGGAACCTCTACCGACGCCGGCACCCGCCGAAGGCGAGCCGGACGTCGGCGCTGCGGCCCGCAGAGTTCGCAACAGAGCCGTACTGATCGCCACGGCACTCTCACTGCTGCTTGTCGTGGCCATCGTGCTCGGCAGCCGGGGGCTCAGGGACTTCGACTCGGCGCTGATCCCCTACGCCGTGGCCACGGTGTTCCTGGCCTGGGGTGTTGCCTACCGCTATGTCGTCTGGATCTCGGCCCCGGCCGCCGAGCGACTGTTCCGTCGGGGACTGGGGACCGCCTTCTCCTGGCAGAACTTCCGCCGCACCCCCACCGCCCTGCTCCGGATGGGCGCGACCTATCTGGGCTTCCAGCGCTTCCTGGGCGCCCGGTCCCACGCCCGTTGGGTCGCCCATCAGGCCATTTTCTGGGGCTGCCTGCTGGCCGTGGTCATCACGTTCCCGCTGACCTGGGGCTGGTTCACCTTCACAGCCGACAGCGCCACCGGCCCCGGCTACGTGATGCGGATCTGGGGCTTCAAGATCCTCGGCTTCTCCTCCAGCAGCCCCTTCGGCTGGGCCATGTTCCACGGGCTCGACCTGGCGGCGGTCCTGGTCATCGGCGGGGTGGGCTACTTCCTCTGGCGGCGCACCCGGGACCGGGCCACAACCACCGGGCAGCGCTTCGGCTACGACTTCCTTCCCCTGCTGGCACTGCTGACCGTCTCCGTCACCGGCCTGCTGCTCACCTTCTCCGAGATCAGCCTGCACGGCGCCGGCTACGAGTTCCTCGCCGTGGCCCACATGATCTCCGTGGTGTTCACCCTGGTCTACCTGCCCTTCGGCAAGTTCTTCCACATCGTGCAGCGTCCCGCAGCTGTCGGTATGCAGCTGTTCAAGTACAGCAGCCGGGCCGAGGGCGAGGAGCTGTTCGCCTGCCGCCGCTGCGGCGAACCGATCGACACCGCGCCGTACGTCGAGAACCTGCGCGCCACCATGCGCGACCTGAAGCTCGACTTCGACCAGTGGGCCGAGTACTGCCCGCGCTGCAAGCGCGTCCTGCGCGGCGGCGCCTACCTCCAGAATGTGAAGCGGGGCTTCCGGTGAGCCATCCCCAGGGCCGCAGCGCATCCGGCCGTCCCGGCCCGGTCCCGGTCCCCCTCGACCCGTCCGTGGCCCCGCCGGGCTCCCGCAACTTCCGCGACGCCGGCGGCATCCCGGCCGACCAGTGGCAGGCCACCCAGACCAAGCAGACCCTGGTGCCCACCCACTGCTGCTTCTGCGGCGTGCAGTGCGGGATGTATCTGCGGGTCAACGAAGAAGGCAAGGTCTTCGGTGTCGAGCCGCGCAACCACGACATCAACCGCAGCAGGCTGTGTCCCAAGGGCATCAACGCCTACCAGCAGGTCAACCACCCCGATCGGCTGACCGCGCCGCTGCTGCGCCGCAGCCGGGACGAGCCCTTCCGCGTGGTCGGCTGGGAGGAGGCGCTGGACCACACCGCTGCCGAGGTCCGCCGGATCCAGGCGGCCCACGGGCGGGACGCCTTCGGTCTGCTCGGCGGTGCCAGCCTGTTCACCGAGAAGACCTACCTGGTCGGCAAGTTCGCCCGGGTGGCGCTGAAGACCCGTCATGTCGACTACAACGGGCGATTGTGCATGGTCAGCGCCGCCGGGGCCAACAAGCTCGCCTTCGGCATCGACCGCGCCGGCAACCCCTTCGCCGACATCCTGCAGACCGACTGCCTGCTGATCGCCGGCGCCAACGTCGGTGAGTGCTTCCCGGTGCTGACCCAGTACCTGTGGGGCGCCAGGGACCGAGGCGCCTCGCTGATCGTGGTCGACCCCAGGGAGACCGCCATCGCCCGCACCGCCGACGTACATGTCGCGCTGCGTTCCGGCACCGACTCCGCGTTCTTCAACGCCGTGCTGCACGTGGTGATCCGCGAAGGACTCGCCGACGAGGCGTTCCTGGCCGAGCACACCACCGGCTGGAGGGAGGTCAAGCAGGCCGTCGCCGCCTATCCGCCCGAGCGCGCGGCGGAGATCTGCGGCATTCCCGCCTCCCAGGTCGAGCAGGTCGCCCGGATGTTCGCCGGCGCCGACAAGGCCATGGCCTGGCACGCCCGCGGCATCGAGCACCACACCCAGGGCGTCGAGAACTGCCTGGCCGTCATCAACCTGTGCACCGCCACCGGCAACCTGGGCAGGCCGGGCGCCGGCTACGGCACCCTCACCGGCCAGGGCAACGGCCAAGGCGGCCGCGAGCACGGCCAGAAGTCCGACCTGCTGCCCGGCGGACGCTCCATCAACGATCCCGAGGCCCGCCGGTTCATCTCCGACTTCTGGGGCATCGACGAGGCCGAACTGCCCCAGGCCGGCACCTCCATGATGGAGATGGTCTGGCAGATGAAGCGCCAGGAGATCCGCGGACTGATCGGCATCTGCAACAACCCCTTTGTCTCCCTGCCCAACTACGCGGTCGTCAAGGACGGCTACGACACCCTGGAGTTCCACGCCCAGTTCGACTTCTTCCTCTCCGAGACCGCCGCCAACGCCCATGTCGTCTTCCCGGTCACCACCTGGGCCGAGGACGAGGGCGTGATGGCCAACGCCGAGGCCAGGGTGATCAAGCACAACAAGGCCCAGGAGCCACCGCCCGGAGTGCGCACCGACACCTGGGTGATGTGCGAGCTCGCCAAGCGGCTCGGCGCGGGCGACAAGTTCGACTTTCCCGACGGCTCGCGCCAGGTCTTCGACGAGCTGCGCGCCGCCTCGTCAGGGTCGGTCAACGACTACTACGGCATCACCTACGAGCGCCTGGAGCAGACCGGCGGCATCGCCTGGCCCTGCCCCACCCTGGACCACCCCGGCACCCCCAGGCTCTTCGAGGACGGCCTGACCTACCACGCCGACCGCAAGATCCATATGCAGACCGTGGAATGGCACCCGCCGGCCGACCCCTTCGACGGGCAGTACCCGCTGCGGCTGACCACCGGGCGCACCGTGGCGCACTACCTCTCCGGAAACCAGACCCGGCGTCTGGGCGCGCTGGTCGAGCAGACCCCGCGCCCCTGGGTCGAGGTCCATCCCACCCACGGCTACCGCAACGGCGATCCGGTCAGGGTCACCACCCGGCGCGGCACCGAGGTGCTGCCCGCCCTGGTCACCGAGGCGATCCGTCCTGACCATGTCTTCGTCCCCTACCACTGGCCGTTCCCCACCGCGGCGAACGCGCTCACCATCGACGCGCTGGACCCGCGATCCAAGATCCCCGAGTACAAGGTCTGCGCCTGCCGTATCGACCCGGCCCCGACGGTCGACGAGGTCCCCGCGCCACCGATGCCCCCGGGCCGCCAGGCCTATCCGGAGGCGCAGGCCTCGCGCAACGATCCGCTGCCGCCCAGCTCCCCGCAGGGGCGCGGCACCGGCGAAGGGTGGTGACGGAACACCATGATGGGGCGGACGCTGTTCATCGACCCCGGACGCTGCATCGGCTGCCAGGCCTGCGTGTCCGGCTGCCGCGAGTGCGATTCGCACCGCGGCAGGTCCATGATCCATCTCGACTACCCGGACGAGGGCAGCTCGGTGGCCTCGCTCCCCACGGTCTGCATGCACTGCGAGGACCCCGTCGCCCCCTGCGCCGAGGTCTGCCCCGCCGAGGCCATCCTGATCACCGCTGACGGCGTGGTCCAGCAGGCCGATCCGACCCGCTGCATCGGGTGCAGCAACTGCGTCAACGCCTGCCCCTTCGGCGTGCCGAAGATCGACCTCGAAGCCAAGCTGCAGATGAAGTGCAACCTCTGCTACGACCGCACCTCGATCGGACTCGCACCGATGTGCGCGACGGTCTGCCCGACCGGGGCCCTGTTCTACGGGACCGTGGAGGAACTGCAGGCCGAACGCCCGGGTGTGGACGTCTCCAACTGGTTCGAGTTCGGTGATGTCCAGATCACCACGGGGGTGGCCATGGTCGTGCCGGCCGACAAGCGCGAAAAGCCGGTGCCTGGAGGAATGCCGGTGCTGCCTTTGGTAGCGGTCAACGGCCGCGATGTCAGCAACGACGGAGGACGGCCGTGAACGACCCTTCGGACCCGATGGACCACCCCGAACCCCGTCCGGACCGCCCCGGGCCGGAGCGCCCCGAGCCGGAGCACCCCGGAGCCGTGTCCAAGATCCCCGAATCGCAGCAGGCCCTCCGCGACCGGCTCAGCGCCGACTCGCTCACCTCCCGCCGGGACTACCTGCGGGTGATGACGACCGTCTCCGGCGGCCTGGTCGTCGGCAGCATCGCGGTCTCGGCCGGCGTGCTGCACCGGCACGGCGACGCGGAGGCGGCCGCGCTCCCCGAACTGCGCGTTGCGGGCCGGCTCGCGCGGGGCCAGGCAGTCACCTTCAACTACCCCGGTGAGCACGACCAGGCCATGGCGGTGAAACTCGCCGACGGCAGCGTGGTCGGCTACTCCACCGTCTGCACCCATCTGGCCTGCGGGGTGCTGTGGCGCGCGGAGCGCGGCGAGGAGGGCGAGCTGTACTGCCCCTGTCACGAGGGTTCCTTCGACGTTCGCACCGGGGCTGTGACCGGCGGACCGCCCCCGCGCGGCCTGCCCAAGGTACTCATGGCCGAACGTGCCGACGGGAGCGTCTGGGCGGTCGGCACCGCCTACTCCGACGAGCCCGTACGCGACGCCGCCTGCCGGCAGCTCAGCTCCGTACGCCCCGGCGTGGCCGGGGCGCTCTGCGACCGCAACCCGGGTAGCACACCATGACCTTCCCCCCTGAGTACCGCCCCGGCAGCGCCGAACCGCGGCTGAACAGGCCCGTCCCGGAGCGCTATGCGCAGATCCGTTCCACCAGCGGCTACGCCGATCCTCGTGTGGTCCACAGCGGCCCGGGGCCCGGGGCGGGCACCGAGCAGGAGCCCGAGCGGTCGGCCGTCCTCACGGCGCGCCTGCTGATCGTCCTCAGCGTGGTCGCCGGGCAGCTCTGGGCGCTGGGCGTCGGCGTCGACTCCTGGATGCAGGGCCACACCGGCGCCGCCTGGTGGTGCACCGGATTCGAGGCGCTGTCCTTCCTGATCGCCCTCGGAGCCTGGTCCTTCGGCCGACGCGACCGCTGACCCACGTCCTGCCCACTCGCTGTTCCAGCCCACCGTCCCGCTGACCATCCGCCGGGAGAAACACCATGACGGACCGCAGCACCACACTCCCCACGCGGGACGCAGGCCCGGGGGCCACCGGCCCGGGGGCCACGGCCTGGATCAACCTCGTTCTCGCCACCGTGGGCATCGCCGTCAACTTCTGGGCATGGGGCCTGATCAGCCCACTGGGCCCGACCTACAAGCAGCACCTCGACCTCAGCTCCTTCCAGCAGTCCCTCCTGGTCGCTGTCCCGGTGCTGGTCGGCGCGCTGGGCAGGATCCCGGTCGGCGCGCTGACCGACAAGTACGGCGCCCGGGTGATGGTCCCCACCATCAGCTTCCTCACGATCCTGCCGGTGCTGGCACTGAGCGTGGTGCACAGCTACTGGCTGCTGGTGGTGGTCGGCTTCTTCCTCGGCATCGGCGGCACCTTCTTCGCCGCGGGAGTTCCCTGGGTGAACGCCTGGTTCCCGCCCGAGCACCGCGGCATGGCCATCGGCATCTTCGGCATCGGCACGGGCGGCACCGCGATCGCGGCCTTCTTCACCGCGCGCTTCCTGCGCTGGTACGACAACACCAACACCATGTTCTATCTGGTCGCGGCGGTCCTGGCGGTCTACGGCGTGATCGTTGTGCTGGTGGCCAGGGACGCGCCAGGACGTCAGATCCCCGAGCAGCTCTTCGGCAGCCGGTTCCTCGAAGCACTCAAGCACCCGGCAACCCTTCCGCTGTCACTGCTCTACGCCGTGGCCTTCGGCGCCTTCGTCGCCATGGGCGTCTACCTGCCGACCTACCTCAAGGAGGCCTACCACCTGACCCAGGACGGCGCCTCCACCAGGGCAGCCGGCTTCACCGTGGTCGCGGTCCTCTTCCGCCCCCTCGGCGGAACCCTCTCGGACCGGATCGGCGCGGCCAAGGTCCTCATCTTCTCGTTCGGCACGCTGGGCGTCATGGCGGTGTGGCAGGCCTTCCAGCCTGCCCTCAGCCCCTGGTCGACCATCGCCTTCCTGGTCATGGCAGCGTGCGTGGGTATGGGCTGCGGCGGGGTGTTCCAGCTGGTCGCCGTCGTCACCCCGAAGGCCAAGGTCGGCACGGTCACCGGCCTGGTCGGCGCCGCCGGCGGCCTCGGCGGCTACTTCCCGCCCCTGGTCATGGGCTCCGTCTACGGCGGCACCGGCTCCTACTCCATCGGGCTGATGCTTCTCTCCGACTGCGCCTTCGCCGCCCTGGTCTACTGCGTCGCCAGGCTCCTGGGCCGCGACCGCAGGGACAGCCCCAACGCCTTCGGCAGCTGACCACGGCTCAGCAGGACGCGCCGGAGAAAGGGCGCCTGACCAGGACAACTGCCCGTCAGGTGCCCTTGGCGGTGTACTGGTCAGCCCGCGATGGAGTCCAGTTGCTCTGCCGCAGGGCGCAGGGCCCACAGATCGCCGCCCGGGGGCTCCTCCAGCAAAGCGACGGCCGTCTGAGCCCCGCGGTGGCCACCGGGCCTGACCCCCACGCGCCCGGCCGCACCGCCTGGTCACCGGGGCAGCTCCCCCCTCACCGCGAGCCGGCCGCATCATGTCGCAGCTCAGCGCGGCGCTGAGGGCCTTTGCCCGGTCGATCTGATGGAGTCGTGGTCCACGACCGATCTCCCCGAGGAGCACCCATGTCACGTTCGGTGGACGCCATCGTCGTCGGGTCCGGTGTCAACGGCCTGGTCGCCGCAGCCGAACTGGCCGCGGAAGGCTGGTCGGTGGCCCTGGTCGAACGCAACGAACGGTTGGGCGGGTTCATTGCCACCGAGCAGCGGACCCTGCCCGGATATCTGCACGACACCTATTCGTCGTGGCATCCGCTGTTCGTGTCCGGCGGCGCCTATGCCACCCTCGGTGAAGCCCTGCACCGCCACGGCCTGGAGTATCGCAACACCGACGGCTTCGTCACCGGCACCGTCACCGACGCCGGCCGTGCGGTCCTCGCCCACCGTGACGCACGTACGACGGTGGAAGGCTTCACCCACGCCTCGGATCGCGACAGCTACCTCGCCATGCTGCAGCGATTCCTCGACAACGCCGACACCATCGGCGGTTTCCTGGGCGGCGACCCACGCTCGGCCCGGACGCTGAAGTACGTCGGACAACTGCTGCGCCGGGAACGACTGACGGGCACGGAAGCGTGGCTACGGGCCACGGTCACCAGTGCCCGGTCGCACTGCCGTAGCCAGTTCCGCGGCGACGAGCCGGACCTGTTGTGGGCACCGTGGCTGCTGCACGCCGGGCTCTCGCCTGACCACGCCTCGGGCGGGTTGATGCTGCCCATCCTCGCCGCCACGATTCATGGCTTCGGCCTGCCCGTGGTGGCAGGCGGCGCCGTGAACTTCGTCCGGGCCTTCGAGGAACTGCTGAGGGAACTGGGCGTTGACATCCGCACGGGGCAACCGGTGGAGCGGCTCCTCCTGACGGACGGGAAGGTCACGGGTGTCGTCTGCGGCGGCGAGACCGTCCGGGCCGGCCACGCTGTCCTCGCCTCGGTGACCCCGAGCGCGCTGTACGGGGAACTGCTGCCGCCGGAGGCCCCGGTCCCACCCGCAGTCCGCGACCAGGCACGGCGATTCCGGTACGGGCGCGCCGCGATGCAGATCCACGTCGCTCTCTCCGCCCCGCTCACGTGGGAGGACGGACGCTTGGCAGCCGTACCGCTGCTGCACCTCAGCGACGGGTCGGCAAGTACCGCCATCGCATGCGCGGAGGCCGAGGCGGGCCTACTGCCACGCAGGCCCACGGTCGTCGTGGGGCAGCAATACGTTCTCGACCGGACGCGGGTGCCCGAAGGCGCCGCCGCGCTCTGGCTGCAACTGCAGGAACTGCCCTACGTGCCCGTCGGCGACGCGGCAGGCGAACTGAACGTCGCGGAAGGCTGGACGAGAGAGCTGACCGAAGGCTACGTCCGCCGGATCCTTGCCCGCGTGGCCCGGCACGCCCCCGATCTGTCGGGCAAGGTGCTCGGCTGGGACGCCGTGACCCCGACCGACCTGGCTTCCTACAATCCCAACGCGGTGAACGGCGACCCTTATGGGGGTTCCGCGGAACTCGACCAGAATCTGCTGTGGCGTCCGCTGCCCGGCGCCCCCCCGGCACGCCACACCGGTGCGAGGTCTGTGGCACATCGGCGCCTCAACACATCCCGGCCCTGGTCTCGGTGGCGGCTCGGGCCACATCGTGGCGCAACAGCTCATCCGTGCCAGGCGCCGGAGCGGCCGCCGCCGCTGACTGCCCCGTCCCTGATCGGTCCGGGGCTTTGCCTGGTACCCCCGCAGGATTCGAACCTGCTACGGCAGGCCCCAGGCCACCGGCTGGGCACCCTGCTGCACGAGCAGGTCGTTGGCCCGGCTGAACGGACGGGAGCCGAAGAAACCACGGTCCGCCGACATCGGAGAGGGATGCGCGGACTCGATCGCCGGAAGATCACCGAGCAACGGCCGCAGATTGCGTGCGTCACGCCCCCAAAGGACCGACACCAGCGGCTTGCCGCGCGCGGCCAACGCCCGGATGGCCTGCTCCGTGACCTCCTCCCACCCCTTGCCCCGGTGCGCACCCGGTTTGCGCGGGGCCGTCGTCAACGCCCTGTTGAGCAACAGCACACCCTGCTCCGTCCACGGCGTCAGATCCCCGTTCGACGGCCTGGACAGCCCCAGGTCGGAGTGCATCTCACGGAAGATGTTCTCCAGACTGCCCGGCAGGGAACGCACCTCGGGCGAGACCGCGAAACTCAATCCGACGGCCATCCCCGGCGTCGGGTAAGGATCTTGGCCGACGATCAGGACCCGAACGTCGTCGAACGGCTGCTGGAAGGCTCGTAGGACGTTCGCCCCGGCCGGAAGGTAGGTCCGGCCGGCCGCTATCTCGGCTCGGAGGAAGTCCCCCATGGAAGCAACGCGTTCGGCCACAGGTTCGAGAGCCTTCGCCCAGCCTGCTTCGACAAGTTCATGCAACGGTCTTGGTGCCACGGCACGTCACTCTACTGGTACGGGCCAACCCCCGACACAAACAGAGGGGGTCCCCACGTATGGACGCCGCGCCCGGCGCTAGTCTCCCTCCTCGTCGAAGTTTCTCGAGACGGTCAGGCAGCTCGCACAGCCGGCCACCGGACAGGAGGGGAACCCGTTGCGTCCAGTGGTCACGCCGGGGGGCGCCTCGCCCGGCCTGCTCGCCGTGGACTCCGGGGGTTCCGGGCTGCGCGTGGCCGTCGGGACCGTGGCGCGGGGCGCCCTGGCCCAGCGGGCGTCCGCGGAGCCGGTGCGCACCGGCGCACGGGGCATCGACCCGGAGCACCTGATGGAGCAACTGGTGCCCATGGTGCGGGCGTTGACTGCCGAGACCGGCGTCACGGGGCTGGGCGCGGCCGTCGTCGGGGCGGCCGGGCTGAGCACGCTGGGCGATGCGCTGCGGGCCGAGCTCCCGGGTGCGCTGGCGCGGGAGTTCGGGGTGCGCAAGGTCGCCCTGGCCGCCGACGCCATCACCGCCTACGTCGGCGCGCTCGGGCCGCGGCCGGGCGCCGTGATCGCCGCCGGGACGGGGCTGATCGCGGTCGGCACGGATCTCACGGGCTGGCGTCGCGCGGACGGCTGGGGACACCTGCTGGGCGACTGCGGCGGCGGCGCCTGGATCGGGCGGGCCGGCCTGGAGGCCGCGCTGCGCGCGCACGACGGCCGGCCGGGCGGATCGGCGCGACTGCTGGCCCGTGCCGAGGAGGAGTTCGGGCCGCTACCTGGACTGCCGGGCAAGCTCTATCCGCGCACCGACCGGGCCGCCGTCCTGGCGTCCTTCACACCCCGGGTGGCCGCCTGCGCGCACGACGGCGACCCCGTCGCCGTGGACATTCTGCGCGCGGCCGCTCGGCACATGGCCGAGTCCGCGGCCGCCGTGTGCCCGGCTTCGGGCAAGCCCCGAGTCGCCCTCACCGGCGGCCTGTTCAAGATGGGCGACCCCCTCCTCGTACCCCTGGAGAACGAACTGGCACAAAAGCTGCCGCACGCACGGCGGGTGCCGGCCGACGGCGATCCACTGCACGGCTCGGTCCGTATGGCCATTGACCTGGCAACAGACGCGCTCACCCTGCCGAGTGACGGGACAATGCTGTACGTGGTCACCAAAAAGGGGATTACTCCGTTCGAGGACAAGTCGCCCGGAAAACACGCTGATCACTTCTGATGCGTACGTAACTCATCAGACAAAAGCGGACGGAAACCGCTCACCTGCACCCTCCCCGAACAAGGGAGCCCAGTAAGCCAGTAACATGCGGCGCCATGAGCTCCCCCACTGGGCCCGCGTCCGGCCTGCCTGTACGAATGCCGCGCCCCCGCCAGCCCGGGCGGCACCGCCGACCCGAGCCGTTGGCGGCCCCCGAGGGCGCGCCCGCGCTTGTCCTGGCGGTGCCGGGCACGCCCGGCACCGCCACGCGCGGCCTCGCCGAGGAGGTCGTGAGCATCGCCCGCTCCGAGCTCCCCGGCCTCGACGCCCGGATCGGGTATCTCGACGGGGACGACGCGGAGTTCCCGACCCTGCAGTCCGTGCTCGCGCGCGCCGCCGACGAGCGCACCGCCCGCTATGAGCAGGCCCTCGCCGCCGGCCTTGAGGTCAAGGAGCCCGACGGCCCGGTGGCCGTGGTCGTGCCGCTGCTGGCCGGTCCGGACAGCGCCCTGCTGCGCCAGGTCCGCCAGGCCGTGATGGAAAGCCGGGTCGCGGCCGAACTGACCGACGTCCTCGGCCCGCACCCGCTGCTCGCGGAGGCGCTGCACGTACGCCTGTCCGAGGCGGGTCTGGCCCGCGCGGACCGCGCCCGCCTGTTCACCGTGGCGACCGCCGCGGACGGCATCATCCTGGCCTCGGTCGGTGGCGAGGAGGCCGTGCAGGCGGCCGGGATCACCGGCATGCTGCTCGCCGCGCGTCTGGCCGTGCCCGTGATGGCGGCGGCCCTGGACCAGGAGGGTTCGATCGCGTCCGTCGCCGAGCAGCTGCGCTCCTCGGGCTCGCAGCAGCTGGCGCTGGCGCCGTACCTGATCGGTCCGGAGATCGACGCCTCCCTGGTCGAGGACGCGGCCAGGGAGGCGGACTGCTCCGCCGCCGAGGCGCTCGGCCCCTACCCGGCCATCGGCAAGCTGGCCCTGGCCAAGTACACGACGGCCCTGGGCATCGCCCCGCAGCAGCCGCAGGGCACGCCGGTCCGCTGAGACGGACACAGGACGGCGATACGCCGAGAGGGCCCGCTCCGCACGCCGGAGCAGGCCCTCTCGGCGTATGCGGGGTGCCCCTCCGAAACTCAGCCGAGGACCACGCAGGACGCCGCCGGCACCTCGATGGCGCCGCCGCGCCGCGGCAGCCCCGTCCCCGGGTCGACGGCGAACCAGGTGACGTCGCCGGAGCGCTCGTTCGCCGCGTACAGGAAGCCGTCCGACGCCGCGATGGCGCGGGGCCAGTGCCCGCCGCAGGGAACCGTGCCGACCAGCCGCATCCCCTCCCCCTCGACGGCGAGCACGGAGAGTACGTCCTCACCGCGCGTGGCGGTCCACACGAAACGGCCGTCGGGCGAGACGGCGATGCCTGACGGGTAGGCGTCCCCGACCGGGGCGCCGGGCAGCACCGGGGTCTCGGCCAGCGGCTTCAGCACGCCGCTCGCGGCGTCCCACTGGCAGACGGTGACGGTCGGCGTGAGTTCGTTGAGTACGTAGGCGTACGAGCCGTCCGGGTGGAAGGCGAGGTGCCTCGGTCCGGAGCCGGGGCGCAGCGCGGTCTCCCGGTGCAGTACGGGCGCGCCGTCGGTCAGCGTGCACACTCGCACCGAGTCCGTGCCGAGGTCGACGCTGACGGCCCACCGCCCGCTCGGGTCGGGCTGCACCTGATGCGCGTGCGGGCCCTGCTGGCGGCGCGTGTGCGGACCGGAACCGGTGTGCTGCAGGACCCCGGACGCGGCGGAGGCGAGGGTTCCGTCGGGACTGACGGGTACGGCGGTGATACTGCCCGAGCCGTAGTTGGCGGTCAGGACGTGTCCGTCGAAGACGCTGAGGTGCGTGGGGCCGCTGCCGCCGACCAGGACCGGCGGCCCGGTCTGCGTCACCTTGTCACCGTCCACGCGGTACGCGGCCACCGCGCCCTCGGCCGTCTCGCTGACCGCGTACAGGGTGGCCCCGTCGTGCGACAGGGCCAGGTAGGAGGGGTCGGGTACGCCGTCCACGCTGCTCAGGACCGTCAGCGCGCCGCTGTCCGCGTCCACGGCCGCTGTCACGAGCCCGCGGCCTCCGGCCGCCGTGAACGACCCGATGAACGCCCGCCGCTGCCGCCTGCCGCCGTCTGCCACCGCTGTCCCCTCTCGTCGCGCGCACCTGTCGGACGCGACGGTAGCAGTCGATCACCAGCGGTCTAGACCAGAACGCCGGTCATGTCGCGGCTGGGCGCGGGGAGATCGAGGCGGGCCTCTCAGGCCCCGACCAGCGGCGAGCCCGACGGCGCGCGCAAGGGCGCGGCGAGTTCGGCGAGGGCGCGTTCCAAGCCGTGCAGGTGGGCCAGCGCGGGCTCTGCAACGGGCGGGTGGGCGGTGGCGGAGAGCGGCTCCGCGTCGTCGGCGCCGCGCTGTGTGAGCGCCTCCACCGCGGCCTCCACGCGCCAGCACGCGGCAGCCAGTCGGGCGTCGTGGGAGGCCTCCGGGTCGGCGGCGACGGCGACCAGGCCGCGTGTCTCGCGGGCGCACTCGTCGAGCAGGGCGAGCACCTGGCGGGCGCGCCGCTTGCGGCCGAGCATCGGGTTCAGCGGGTGCACGAGCGGGGCCACCGAGAGCCGTACCCGGCCGAGCAGCTGGTCCAGTTCGGCGACGCGCCGGCCCGGGTCGGCGTGGTCGGCACCGGAGAGACGGGCGGCGGCTTCCGCGGTGCACGCGTGGACGCAGCGCAGGGCGCGCTGGATCCAGGCGTCGGTGACGGTGTGGGTGGTGACGGGCAGGACGAAGAGCACGGCCAGGACGGCACCGAGTGCGCCGACGCCGGTCTCCGCGAGCCGCAGCGCGAGCAGGCCGGGGGTGAGTACGCCGAGCAGCCCGTAGAGCAGCTCGGCGAGGAGCGTGACCCAGAGCATCATCCAGGTGTAGGAGACGGCGGCCGTGTAGAAGACGCCGAAGACGCAGACGGCGACGAGTGCGGCCGTGGGCACCGCGGCCCCGCTCACCGGGACGGCGACGAGCAGGCCGAGGCCGATGCCGATCACCGTGCCGAGGACGCGCCGGAAGCCGCGTACCAGCGTCTCGCCGCGCGAGGCGGTGTTGACGAAGATCCACCAGGTGGCGCCGACGGCCCAGTACCAGCGCTGCCCGGACACCAGCTGGCCCACGACCAGCGCGAAGCCCGCGCCGGCGGTGGCCTGGATCGCCTGGCGCGTGGTGACGCGGGCCAGCCCGGTGCCGCCGGGCGGGGCCGGCACGGCGGCCGCCGGGAGGCGGCGCTCATAGCACCAGAGTCCGAAGCGCACCGCGGCCGCGACGAGGACGGACAGGACGACGGCGGCGTACAGCCGGGGCAGCTGTCCGGTGGTCGCGTGCAGGAACTGGGCGATGAAGAAGGTCATGAACGCGAACACGCCCAGGCTGTGACCGCGCGGCCCCCAGCGGCGCGCGTACACGCCCGCGCCGACCACGGCGAGGAAAGTGAGGTCGCGGGCCACGGGATGGTCGTGCAGGACGGCCGCCGCGGCCAGGACGGGCAGGCCGACGGCGGGCAGCAGCGCGGTGGTGACCGCCTGTCCGCGGACCGTCGCGTCCGCGACGGTGAACAGGGCGAGGAGCGCGGCGAGCCCCCCGGTGACGGTACCCGCGAGGGAGTGCCCGGCCAGTCCGCAGCCGACGACCGCGAGACCGATGCCGAGGACCGCCCGCGCGGCGAAGCGCAGCCGCACCCGCCCCGGGTCCGGAGCCGTGAACACCTTCTTCAGCACTGTTTCCCCGCCCCGTCGGACATCGGCATGAAAAAGGCGCCGCGGGATCCGCAGCGCCATCGACGTGTCCATAACAGCATCGCTGCCGCCACTGGCTCAAGCGACCTCTGTTCGACTGGGCCATTGGTGCAGTCACAGCAGCCGCGGCCGGTCCCCGGCAGAGCCAACGGACCATGTCATCCGGTCCACCCCAGCTGCGTCTTTCTGGGCCATTGGTACAGTCGGTGATGATCAACGAATACGGACGAGGAGGCCGGGCGTCATGGCCGTGGACGAGCTCGACACCCGCATCCTGCGGCTGCTGCTCGAACAGCCGCGCACCAGTGTGCGCGAGTACGCCCGCATCCTCGGGGTCGCACGTGGCACGCTCCAGGCCCGCCTCGACCGGCTGGAACGCGACGGCGTGATCACCGGCACGGCCCCGGCACTCTCCCCCGCCGCACTGGGCCACCCGGTCCTCGCGTTCGTGCACATCGAGGTCACCCAGGGCCATCTGAACGACGTCGGCGAGGCCCTTGCAGCCGTACCGGAGATCGTCGAAGCCTTCTCGATCACGGGCGGCGGAGACCTCATCACCCGGGTCGTGGCACGCGACAACGCCCACCTGGAGGACGTGATCCAGAAGCTGATCAGCCTGCCCGGTGTCGTCCGCACCCGCACGGAGGTAGCGCTGCGCGAGCGCGTGCCGCACCGGTTGCTGCCGTTGGTGGAGTCGATCGGCCGCACGGCCAGGAGGTGACGCCACGCCATGAGCGGACTCGACACCATCGCCGTCGTCTTCGACCTCGACGGAACGCTCGTGGACAGCGAGCCGAACTACTACGAGGCGAGCCGGCGGACCCTGGCAGAACACGGCATCCGGGACTTCACCTGGGCGGACCACGAGCGGTACGTCGGCATCAGCACGCGGGAGACGGTCGCCCTCTGGCAGGAGCGGTACGACCTGACGGCCCCGGTCGACGCGCTCCTCGCCGCCACGAACCGCCGCTACCTCGAACTCGCCCGCGCCTCCACTCCCGCGTACCCGCAGATGCGCGCGTTCGTCGAACTGCTCGCCGCCGACCGCGTCCCGCTGGCCGTGGCCTCGGGCTCCTCGCCGGAGGCCATCGAGGCGATCCTCGCGGGGACCGGCCTGGACGCCTTTCTCCACACCGTGGTGTCGGCCGACGAGGTCGCGCACGGCAAGCCCGCCCCCGACGTCTTCCTGGAGGCGGTCCGCCGCCTGGGCGCGGCCCCGGCCGACTGCGTGGTCGTGGAGGACGCCGCCCCCGGCGCCGCCGCCGCGCACGCGGCCGGGATGCGCTGCATCGCTGTCCCGTACATCGCCGCCCAGGCCGACGACCCCGGGTTCGCCGCGGCGGACCTGCTCGTGCGGGGTGGGCAGGGAGAGTTCACGGCTCGGGGGGCGTACGACTGGCTGGTGCGGTCGGCAGCGAGTTCCGACACTTTCTGAACTCGTCAGCCCCGTTGACGCTCCCCCGCCCCGTACCTATCGTCTCGGGCGGACACCCGAACGGCGTTCGTAATATCGAACGATACGGATTCATGGAGGAGCACACATGGCACCGCCCCTCTCCAGACGAACCCTGCTCCAAAGCGCGGTGCTCGCCGCCGCCGTACCCGGCGTCACCGCCACCGCGGCCGCCCAGGCATCGGCGGCCACGCTCCCCGCACCGTCCTCGTGGGCGCTCCAGCCCTTCGCGCTCGAGGACGTGGCACTCGGCCCCGGCATCTTCACCGACAAGCGGGAGCTGATGCTCGATCACGCCCGCGGCTACGACGTGAACCGGCTGCTCCAGGTCTTCCGCGCCAACGCCGGCCTCTCCACGCTCGGCGCGGTGGCGCCCGGGGGCTGGGAGGGCCTGGACGGTGAGGCCAACGGCAACCTTCGCGGTCACTACACCGGCCACTTCCTGACCATGCTGGCGCAGGCGTCGGCGGGCACCGGGGAGCAGGTGTTCACGGAGAAGATACGGTCGATGGTGGGGGCGCTGACCGAGGTGCGCGAGGCGCTGCGCCGCGACCCGGCCGTGCTGAGCGTGGCCGGGAGGTTCGGGACGGGCGCGGAGCACGTGCGCGGCTCCTACCAGTACGTCGACCTGCCCGCCACCGTACTCGGCGGCGCCCCGTCGATCACCCTGTCCGCCTGGGTGAAGCCCACACACGACGGCGCCTGGGGCCGGGTCTTCGACTTCGGCAACGACACCACCCGGTATCTGTACCTGGCCGCACGCAACGGCAGCGGTGTGCCGCGCTTCGCCATCACGACCGGCGGAGCGGGCGGCGAGCAGGGGCTCAACGGCACCGCCGCGCTGCCGCTGAACGAGTGGAGCCATCTCGCGGTGACGATCGCGGACGGCACCGGCACCCTCTACGTCAACGGCACCGCCGTGGCCCGCAACACGGCGATGACCCTCACCCCGGCCGCCCTCGGCACCCTCACCAACAACTGGCTCGGCCGCTCGAACTACTCCGCCGACCCCGTCTTCGCGGGCGCCTACGACGAGTTCAACGCCTGGTCACGCGCCCTGACCGCCGCCGAGATCACGGAGTTGCAGGACGCGCGGGCCGCCGAGACGGCTGCGGGGCGCGGTGACCTGGCGTCGTACGACTTCGACGAGACCACGGGTGGCACCTTCGCGGACTCCTCCGGCCGGGACCTCGCCGCCACCCTGCGCCGCACCTGGGGCGGGCCCAGTCACCCCGGGTTCCTCGCCGCGTACCCGGAGACGCAGTTCATCCTGCTGGAGTCGATGACCGGCAGCGACTACACGAGGGTGTGGGCGCCGTACTACACCGCGCACAAGATCCTCAGAGGACTGCTGGACGCCTACCTCGCCACCGACGACGAGCGCGCGCTCGACCTGGCGTCCGGCATGGGCGACTGGATGTACGCACGGCTGTCCAGGCTGCCCGAGGCCACGCTCCAGCGGATGTGGGGCCTCTTCTCCAGCGGCGAGTTCGGCGGCATCGTCGAGGCGATCTGCGATCTGCACGCCCTCACCGGCCGGCCCGAACACCTCACGCTGGCCCGGCTGTTCGACCTCGACCGGCTCATCGACGCCTGCGCCGCCGACACCGACACGCTCGGCGGACTGCACGCCAACCAGCACATCCCGATCTTCACCGGACTCGTCCGGCTGTACGACGCGACGGGCGAGGCGCGCTACCTCACCGCGGCGAAGAACTTCTGGGCCATGGTCGTACCGCACCGGACGTACGGCATCGGCGGCACCAGCACCGGTGAGTTCTGGAAGGCACGGGACGTCATCGCGGGGACGATCAGCACCACCACTGCCGAGACGTGCTGCGCGTACAACATGCTCAAGCTGAGCCGGATGCTGTTCTTCCACGAGCAGGACCCGGCGTACATGGACTACTACGAGCGGGCCCTGTTCAACCAGGTGCTCGGCTCGAAGCAGGACAGGGCGGACGCGGAGAAGCCGCTCGTCACGTACTTCATCGGCCTCACGCCCGGCCATGTCCGCGACTACACGCCCAAGCAGGGCACCACCTGCTGCGAGGGCACGGGCATGGAGAGCGCCACCAAGTACCAGGACTCCGTGTACTTCAAGAAGGCCGACGACAGCGCCCTGTACGTCAACCTCTACAGCCCGTCCACGCTGACCTGGGCGGAGAAGGGCGTCACCGTCACGCAGACGACCGGCTTCCCCCGGGAGCAGGGCAGCAAGCTCACCGTGAAGGGCCGTACCGCCGCCTTCGAGCTGCGGCTGCGGGTGCCGTCCTGGGCGACGGCCGGATTCCGGGTGACGGTCAACGGCCGTACCGTCGACGGCACTCCGACGCCCGGGAGCTACTTCACGGTGTCCCGGACGTGGCGCGACGGCGACACCGTGCGCGTGTCCCTGCCCTTCCGGCTGCGGGTCGAAAAGGCCCTGGACGACCCGTCCCTGCAGACCCTGTTCTACGGCCCGGTCAACCTGGTCGCCCGCGACCCGGCCACCGGCTACCTGGAGTTCGGCCTGTACGGCAACGCCGCCCTCTCGGGCGACCTGCTGCCCTCACTCACCCCCGTGACCGGCGCCCCGCTCCACTTCACGCTCGACGGCACCGAGTTCGCCCCCTTCTTCGAGGGGACCGAGGATCCGACCCATGCGTACTTCCGGCGCTCGGAACCACGCGTGGTCTTCGGCACCGCCGACTCCGGCGTCGCGAACCCCGTGAAGGCCGACGGCACGAGCCTGCTGGACGAGATCTGGGCCGGGGCGCCGTTCCACGGCAAGGGTGCGCTGGTGGCGCGGGTGCGGTCGACGGTGGACGCGTGGGTGTCCGCCGGCCTGCTCGGGCAGGCCGACGGGGAGACGGTGGTGCGTACGGCGCGGACGGCGTCGTACGCGCACTGACGTCCGGGCTCGGGCCGAGGACGAGGCCGGGGCTACGACCGGCGGCGGGGCCGGCCCCGCTTGGCGCCGCCGCTGCCGCCGGCCTTCGGGCTGCCGGAGCGGCTGCCGCGCGCGCTGCCGCCGGTCTTCTTACCGGTGCCGCCGGTCGACTTCCCCGTCGTCGGCTTGCGCCGTGCGCCGCCCGTCTCGCCGCGCTCGCGCTTCGGCTCCGGCGGTGGCTGGGTGCGGCCGCGGGTGCTGTTGACCGTCCGGCCGCGGACGATGCCGATGAAGTCCTCGACGAGCTCGGTGGTGGTGTCCTCCGGCCAGGACAGGACGACACTCGACTGAGGAGCGTCGGCCACCGGCCGGAAGGTGAGGTCCCGGCGGTGGTGGAGGCGAGCCAGCGACTGTGGCACGACCAGGACGCCCACGCCCGCCGCCACCAGCTCCACGGCGTCCTCCGTGGTCGCGGGGCGCTCGAAGGCGGGCTGTCCCGGTGGCCGCTCCCAGCCGAGGACGTCGTCGAGGGGGTGGAAGACGACCTCGTCCGCGAGGTCCTCCAAGGTCACCTCGTCCGCCGCCGTGAGGAGGTGGTCCTTGGGGACCACGACCACGGTCGCCTCGGTGTAGAGGGGGATCGCGCTGAACACCGTACGGTCGACCGGGAGCCGCACGACGCCCGCGTCGGCGTCGCCGCCGCGCAACACATCGGATGCCTCGGCGGCCGGTACCTGGAGGAGGACCAGGGGGATGTCGGGCAGGCGCTCGTTCCAGATCCGCACCCACTTGGCGGGTGTCACCCCGGGGACGTACGCGAGCCGGAACGATGGGGATTCTTCCGTGCCTGTCACCCCGCCAGGCTACCGGCTGTGGTCGGATGTCTCGTCCCGGGCCGATAGTCTGGACAGTATGAAGTCGCACCAGACCACCCAGACGATGAAGCCCGCCACGGCGGCGAAGAAGCTGGGTGTGTACCTCCCCGCCACCCCCGCCGCGTTCCAGGAGGGTGTCGTCACGCGCGCCGAGCTGAGCGAGCTCCAGACCAACCCGCCCGAGTGGCTCCAGGAACTGCGGCGCAACGGCCCGCACCCCCGTCCGGTGGTCGCGGCGAAGCTGGGCGTGTCCATCGCGGGCCTCGCGCGCGGCGGGGTCACGGAGGCCCTCACCACCGAGCAGATCGACGCGCTCAAGGACAGCCGGCCGGAGTGGCTGGAGAAGGAGCGCTCCACCCAGGCCGAGGTCCGCAAGGAGACGGCCCGCCTCAAGAAGCGGAACGCGGAACGCGCCGAGCAGGAGCAGGGACCTCGTTCCTGAACGGAGTTGAGTGTGGCTCGCCCCCGACGACGTTCTCAACCGTGACGTTCGTCCAGTAGTTGCCGTCCGGCTCGAAGCCGGACGCGCGGTCCCTGCCACTCCTCGCGAACTCGCCGGCGTCAACGTCCTTTACGCGGGCGCCCCGCTCAGCTTCCCGGAGCGCCGGCGCGCAGTCCGTCCATGACGAGGTCCAGGAGGCGTCCGGCGCGCGCCTGCCAGTCGCTGTCGGGGTCGATCTGCCAGAGGCCGGCGATGGCGAGGATGAAGTCCTCGGGGGTCATCCCGGGGCGGATGGTGCCGGCTTCCTCGTTCGCCTTGAGCAGCAGCGCGACGGCCTCGCTCAGCGGGCCGTGCCCCGGCTTGGCCGCGCCGCCGGGCGCGCTGGTCGCCCTGCGCATCGCGTCGGCCAGGCCGGCCTTGGCCATGGCGAACCGGGCCAGGCGGTCCATCCACTCCCGCAGCGCCTGCTCAGGTGCGCGGGTCTCCAGCAGCTGGGGCGCCGCGTCGGCGACCTGTTGCATCTCGTAGCGGTAGACCTCGAGGACGAGGGCATCTCGACTGGGGAAGTTGCGGTAGAACGTCCCCTGCCCGACGCCCGCCTTCTTCGCGATCGAGCTCAGCGGAACATCTGCCGAGCAGGTCAGCTCCGCCAGCGCCACATGCAGGATGCGCTCGCGATTCCGTTGCGCGTCCGAGCGCAGAGGCGCGTCCTTCTTGTCCTGGCTCTTGTCCTGCACCCGTCCCCCTTCCGGGAATCACGGCATGGCCCGCCTTGCTAAGCGGACAGCTGTCCGCTAGGTTCACAGCTACCGGACAGCTGTCCGTTTAGGTTCACCATAGCGCCGGACACGCCTGCGCGGATGGCCGGAACCGACCGTTCGCCGACCGGCATTGTCGCGCACCGTGCACACCCGCAGGATTCCCAGCCCCATCCGTCGCCACGTACAGCGCCATCTCGTTCGACTTCGACGCGCACCACCCACGCGAAAGAAGGCTGATCATGGCCCCATCGACGTCCAGCGTCATCACCCTGCACATCAACGGCGAGAAGTACACGCTGCCCGTCGACCACCGCACCACCCTGCTCGACGCGCTGCGCGAGCGTCTCGATCTCACCGGCTCCAAGAAGGGCTGCGACCAGGGCCAGTGCGGCGCCTGCACGGTGCTGCTCGACGGCCGCCGGGCCGTCTCCTGCCTCCAGCTCGCGGTGGCCGCCGAGGGACGCGAGATCACCACCATCGAGGGAGTGGCGGACGGTGACCGGCTGCACCCCGTGCAGCAGGCGTTCCTCGACCTCGACGGCTACCAGTGCGGCTACTGCACACCGGGGCAGATCTGTTCGGCCCTCGGGGTGATCGAGGAGCACGCGGCGGGCTGGCCCAGCGCAGTCACCGCCGACGTGCGCCCCGAAGCGGGTGCGCCACCGCTGAGCGCCGACGAGATCCGGGAGCGGATGAGCGGCAACCTGTGCCGGTGCGGCGCCTACGTGTCGATCGTCCAGGCGGTCGCCCGGGCGGCCGAGGCACAGGCCGGCGAGGCTCGTACGGCCAAGTCCGAGGAGGCGGCAGCATGAGGGAGTTCGGCTATCAGCGCGTCTTCGACGTGTCCGGCGCGGTCGCGCTGCTCGGCGCCGACCCCGACGCGCGCTTCCTCGGCGGTGGCACCAATCTCGTCGACCTGATGAAGACCGGCGTGGAACGGCCCGCGCGGCTCGTCGACGTACGTGAACTTCCCCTGGACCGTGTCGAGTCGGCGGCGGACGGCAGTCTGCTCATCGGCGCGACCGTCACCAACAGCGACCTCGCCGCCCACCCCGAAGTGCGGCGCCGCTACCCGGCGTTGACGCAGGCCGTGCTGGCCGGTGCCTCGGGGCAGCTGCGCAACATGGCCACGGTCGGCGGGAATCTGCTCCAGCGCACCCGCTGCGGTTACTTCACGGACGTCACCAAGCCGTGCAACAAGCGGCTGCCCGGCAGCGGTTGCCCCGCCCTCACGGGCGAACACCACAATCACGCCGTCCTCGGCGCCTCCGAGCATTGCGCGGCCACCCACCCCTCCGACATGGCGGTGGCGCTGGCCGCGTTCGACGCGGTCGTCTCGTACGAAACGGCGGACGGGCCGGGCGAGTTGCCGCTCGCGGAGTTCTATCTGCCGGTGGGCGACACCCCGCACCTGGAGACCGCCCTGCCGCCCGGCGCGCTGATCACCGGCATCACTCTGCCGCCCGCGCCGGTGGCCGCCGTCTCGCGGTACCGGAAGGTGCGCGAGCGCGCGTCGTACGCGTTCGCGATCGGCTCGATCGCCGCCGCGCTCGACGTCCAGGACGGGGTCGTACGAGAGGTGCGCCTCGCCTTCGGGGCGGTCGCGTCCCGACCGTGGCGGGCCCGGGAGGCCGAGCGTGCCCTCACCGGGAGGCCGGCGACGGCCGAGTCCTTCGCGGCCGCCGCGGACGCCGAGCTGGCGGCCGCCAGGCCGCTGCCCCACAACACGTACAAGGTGACGCTGATGCGCAACCTGGTCGTGGCCGTACTGACCGAGCTCACCGAGGAGACCGCCCGATGACCACGACGCCCCAGGCCACCACCCGGCCGGCGGGCGCCGTCGGAACCGCGCACACCCGCGTGGAGGGCCGGGACAAGGTCACCGGAGCGGCCCGCTACGCCGGAGAGATCCCCTTCGACGGACTGGCCCACGGCTGGCTGGTGGCGTCCACCGTTGCCCGCGGCCGCATCCGCTCGGTGGAGGCCGAGCCCGTCCTCGCGATGCCCGGCGTCCTCGCCGTGCTGCGCCATGGGAACGCGCCCCGCATCACCACCGACTACGAGGGCGTCGTCGGACGTCCGGACCCGGCCCTCGGGATCTTCCAGCACGACCGCGTGCCGTACGTGGGCTGGCCGGTGGCGCTGGTCGTGGCCGAGACGTCCGAGCAGGCCAGGGAGGCCGCCGAGGCGCTGGTGATCCAGTACGACGAGGAGCCGCACGACGTCGCGTTCTTCGCCGGGCGCCCGGGTCTGTACACGCCGGAGGATTCCCGCTTCGTACAGGCGAAGGCGGTGAAGGGCGATGTGGATGCCGAACTGGCCGCGTCCGCCTTCGTCGTGGACGCGGAGTACACCACGCCGGAGGAGTACCACAGCCCGCTGGAGCCGCACGCTGCGACGGCTCACTGGGACGGCGGGCGACTCGACGTCGTCGACTCCAACCAGAGCACCGTCTGGGTGGCCGACGAGCTCGCCAAGCTGTTCTCCCTCGACCCGGCCTCGGTCCGGGTGCGGTCCGAACACATCGGCGGCGGCTTCGGCTCCAAGGGGGTCCGCCCGCACCAGGTGGCCGCCGTGCTGGCCGCGACCGTCCTGCACCGCCCGGTCCGCGTGGTACTGACCCGCCGTCAGATGTTCTCGCTCGTCGGCTACCGAAGCCCCACGGCGCAGCGGGTCAGGCTGGGCGCCGACCCCGACGGGCGGCTGCGCGCGCTGGACCACCAGGCGCAGAGCGTCACCTCGACCGTGCACGAGTTCGTCGAGGGGAGCGCGATGCCGGGGCGGGTGCTGTACGACGCCGCCGCGCACCGCACCACCCATCGGCTGGTACGCCTCGACGTGCCGACCCCGACCTGGATGCGCGCGCCCGGCGAGGCGCCCGGCTCGTTCGCGCTGGAGTCCGCGCTCGACGAACTCGCCGAGAAGTGCGGCCTCGACCCGATCGCGCTGCGCGCACGCAACGAACCCGAAGTGGGCCCGGTGTCCGGGCTGCCGTTCAGCAGCCGCAATGTGCTCGCCTGCCTCGAGGAGGGCGCCCGCAGGTTCGGCTGGGCGGAGCGGGATCCGCGTCCCGGTGTGCGCCGCGAGGGGCGCTGGCTGCTCGGGACGGGAACCGCGGCGGCCACGTACGGCGCGGGGGTCGGCCCGTCCACCGGCGCGGTGACCGCCGAGGCGGACGGCACCTTCACCGTCCGCATCAACGCGGCGGACATCGGGACCGGGGCGCGGACCGCGCTGACCCTGATCGCCGCGGACGCGCTGGCGGTGGCGCCGGAGCAGGTCCGCGTGCACATCGGGGACAGCGACCTCGGCCCGGCGATGTTCGCCGGCGGCTCGATGGGCACCCGCTCCTGGGCGTGGGCCGTGCTGCAGGCGGCGGGCGAACTGCGGGAGCGGCTGGCCCTGAGCGACGGCATTCCGCCCGAGGGGATCACCGTGCGATCGGACACCTCCGCGTCCGTCAGCGCCCTCGCGGCGAAGGAACGGCACTCCTTCGGGGCGCAGTTCGCCGAGGTCGCCGTGGACGTGACCACCGGCGAGGTACGCGTACGGCGGATGCTCGGCGTCTTCGCCGCCGGCCGGATCGTCAACCCGCTGACCGCGCGCAGCCAGTTCGTCGGCGGGATGATCTGGGGACTGTCCATGGCCCTGCACGAGGAGGGCTACCGCGACCCGGCGTCGGGCGGCCAGGTCGGCGCCGACTTCGCGGGCTACCACTTCGCCGCGAACGCCGACGTACCGGATATCGAGGCGCACTGGGTCGACGACCCGGACCCGGACGACCCCGTCGGGATCAAGGGCATCGGCGAGATCGGCGTCGTGGGCAGCGCTGCCGCCGTCGCCAACGCGGTCTGGCACGCGACCGGCGTACGCCACCGGCACCTCCCCATCCGGCCCGACCGGGTCCTGTCGGCGGGCGCCGCGGCGGAGGGCGAACGGGAGTGGGGCCGGGGCGATGCTTGACATCGCCGACGAGCTGAACCGCTGGGCCGACCAGGGCCGGGACTTCGCCGTCGCCACTGTCGTGGCCGTGGGCGGCAGCGCACCGCGCGGACCCGGCGCCGCCCTCGCCGTCGACAGCGAGGGCACGGCCATCGGCTCGGTCTCCGGCGGCTGCGTGGAAGGGGCGGTGTACGACCTGTGCGTGCAGGCTCTGCGGGACGGCGAGACGGTCCGCGAACGGTTCGGCTACAGCGACGAGGACGCCTTCGCGGTGGGGCTGACCTGCGGCGGGGTCATCGAGGTCCTGGTCACGCCCGTCACTGCGAGCACGCCGGACAGGAAGGTGTTCGAGGCGGTGCTGTCGGCCGCCGCCCGGAGCGAGGCGGTGGCCCTCGCCCGCGTCGCACGGGGCCCGGTCGAACTCCTCGGCAGCGCCCTGCTCGTACACCCCGACGGATCGTACGAAGGCGGTCTCGGCGGCCACGCGCAGCTGGACCGGACGGCGGCGGCCGAGGCCCGGGCCATGCTCGAGGTCGGCCGCAGCGGCACGACCGGGCTCTCGGAGGACGGATCGCACTGCCCCGGCGGCCTGACCCTGCTCGTCGAGTCGAGCGTGCCGCCGCCCCGGATGATCGTCTTCGGTGCCGTCGACTTCGCGGCGGCGCTGGCGCGCACGGGCAAGTTCCTCGGCTACCACGTGACCGTGTGCGACGCCCGACCGGTCTTCGCCACCCGGGCCCGCTTCCCCGAGGCCGACGACATCGTCGTCGACTGGCCGCACCGCTACCTCCGGCAGACCGCGACCGACGGCCGCACGGTCCTGTGCGTGCTCACCCACGACGCCAAGTTCGATATCCCCCTGCTGGAGGTGGCCCTGCGCCTGCCGGTCGCCTTCGTCGGCGCGATGGGCTCGCGCCGCACCCACGAGGACCGCGACCGGAGACTGCGGGAGGCCGGCCTCACCGAGCGGGAGGTGGCCCGGCTGCGCTCTCCGATCGGCCTCGACCTCGGCGCCCGTACGCCCGAGGAGACTGCCCTGTCCATCGCCGCCGAGATCGTCGCGGCACGTCACGGCGGCTCCGGTGTGCCCCTGACGGGCTCCGCGATGCCGATCCACCGGGGCAGCAGCCTGTGCACGGATGGCTGTGATCCATTCTCGGACACCCGCGACCCACATTCTCGCGATTGTGAAATAATCCGATAGGCCCGATGAAAGGTTACTTTCGTGACCAAGGGAAAAAGCGGGACTGATTACGAGAGCATTCGGATCGACCGCACAGGTCAGGCCGAGGCCTTCGACGCGATCGGCGACCGCTACGACGAGGCCTTCCCGCACAAGGAGGGCCAGGTTTCCGCCGGCGAATGGCTGATCGCATCCTTGCCGAGCGGATCCCGCGTGCTGGACCTGGGCTGCGGCACCGGGCTGCCGACCATGCGCCAGATGACGGACGCCGGCTTCGAGGTCGTCGGCGTCGACCTGTCCCCCGGCATGGTGGAACTCGCCCGGGAGAACGTCCCGGCCGCCACGTTCCACCGACTGGACCTCGCCGACCTCAGGCCGGGCGGCCCCGGCGACCTGGGCCGCTTCGACGCCGTCGCGGCCTTCTTCTCCCTACTGATGCTGCCGCGCGCCGAGATCCCTCTCGCGCTGCGCACGGTCCACCACCTGCTGGTTCCGGGCGGCCTGTTCGCCCTGTCGATGGTGGAAGCCGATGTGGACGACTTCTCCATCCCGTTCCTCGGAAACACGATCCGGGTCTCCGGTTACCTGCGGGAGGAGCTGAACCAGATCATCGAGACCGGAGGCTTCGACATCGTCAAGGAGTCGTCCTACACCTATGCCCCGGCGGTCACCGACGTCCCACCCGAGGAACAGGTGTTCCTCTGCTGCCGACGCCATGACTGACCACGCACGAGCCGTCACCACGGACCGCGGCACCCCCTGAACGGGACGAAACGCGTGACGAAGCACCGCACTTCTCATGAAGGCCCCGCCCAGGCCGGCCGGCGGTCCGGCGGCCTGCTGGGCGGGACGGAGGAGCGCGCCGTGGCGGCACACCCCCCGGCCCCGCTGCCGGTCGGCACCGAACCACAGACCGACCGGCTTCGGTATCTCGACGTGGCGACCCGGCGGATCGCCGGCGGGATGGACCTGGACGAGACTCTCCGGGAACTGCGCCGGGCGGCCGTTCCCGCGTTCGCGGACGTCATCTTCATCCATCTGGATGACCCGTTGCCGGTCGGGGACGAGAAGTCGGCCGTCCCCGACGTTCTGCGACTGCACAGCACGGACCGGGCACCGGAGCCGCCGAAGAACACCGAACGGTCCCTGATATCTCTGCGGCAGAGTGTCCCCCCGCGCTCGGGCGTTGCCGAACGCGTGCATCTCGCTGTCGCCGGCCCGCTCTCGCGGCTGCTGCTGACCGGGCGGCCGGCGTTCGGCGACGCGCCGGGGATCGCGCCCGCGGTGTCCGAGCTGCTCGGGCCCGTGGCCGGCGCGCCGGGCACTCTCCCGCCGGGCCGCAGACTGATCATCGCTCCGCTGAACGGCCGCCGCCACGTCGTGGGCACCGTCGTGCTGCTGCGCCGCCGCGACCGGCCCGCGTTCACCTGCGACGACCTGCTCGTCGCCGCACAGCTCGCGACGCACACCGCCCTCGGCGTCCAGAAGGCGGTGATGTACGGACACGAGGCCTCCGTGGCGGACACGCTCCAGCGCACCATGCTCCCCTCGTCGCTGCCCGAGCCCACCGGTGTCCGGTTGGCGAGCAGGTACCTGCCCGCCTCGAAGACCGCCCAGGTCGGCGGCGACTGGTACGACGCGATCCCGTTGCCGGGCAACCGCGTCGCCCTGGTCGTCGGCGATGTCATGGGCCACTCCATGACGTCCGCCGCGATCATGGGTCAGCTGCGCACCATCGTGCAGACCCTCGCCGGGCTCGACCTGCCCCCCGACGAGGTCCTGCACCACCTCGACGAACAGGCCCAGCGCCTCGGCAGCGACCACATCGCGACCTGCCTCTACGCGATCTATGACCCGATCTCGCAGCGGCTGCTCATGGCGAACGCCGGCCACCCGCCCGCACTGCTTCTCCAGCCGGACGGCCGCGTGGAGGTACTGCGGGTCCCGCCGGGCGCCCCGATCGGCGTCGGCGGCGTCGTCTTCGAGTCCGTGGAGATGGCCGCACCCACGGGGGCGACCCTTCTGCAGTACACCGACGGCCTCGTCGAGTCCCGCGACAGGGACGTGTGGTCGGGCGTCGAGGCCCTGCGCGCCCACCTCCAGGCCCCACCCCGGACCAGAGCCCAAAGGCTCGCCGCCCCCTCGCTGGAATCGCTGTGCGACCAGATGCTGGGCACCCTGGGGCCGAGCGCCCGGGACGACGACATCGCGCTGCTCGCCACCCGGTTCGAGGGCTTCCCCGCGGACAGTGTCCGGTACTGGTTCCTGGAGCCCCACCCGCTGACCGCGGGGCAGGCCCGCACGCTGACCCGCAGGACACTTCGGCTCTGGGGTCTGGAATCCATGCTCGACTCGACGGAACTCATGGTCAGCGAGGTCGTGACGAACGCCGTGCGCTTCGCTACCCGGCCCATCTCGCTGCGCCTGCTGCGCACCGACGTGCTGCGCTGCGAAGTCACCGACGACTCACCCCAGGTGCCCAGGATGCGGCGTGCCGCGCTCTTTGACGAAGGCGGCCGCGGCCTGTTCCTGGTCGATCAACTCGCGCGGCGCTGGGGGTCGACGAGGCTGAGCAGGGGCAAGGTCGTCTGGTTCGAGCAGCAGATCCCGAAGAAGTGACGGCCGGACCGGCCTCGAGACGCTGCCGCCGCATACGACGTTCTGGCGGGCGGCGCACTCGAACGCGTCCCGGCAGCAAACCCCGTCCCCGCACAGCACACCGCCCGCATCACGACGATCGCGATGCGGGCGGAAGCGGGTGGCCAGGGGCTACGACGTCACGTCCGTGACCCTCCAGCGTTGGTTGGAACCGGAGTTGGCCTGCCAGGTCGTGACGGCGGCACCCTCGTTCGTCGCCTGGCCGCCGACTTCGAGGAGGCGCCCGGTGGCCACGTTGACCAGGGTCCATGTCCCGTCACCGGTGGTCGACATGATCCACTCGGTGGCCGGGTCACGCTCGCCGGTGTCGGGCTCCACCACCGGGACGTTGTCGCGGACGGCGAGGCGCTTGCCCTCGACCGGGTTGGCGAAGACGTAGTGCCGGCGGGCGCCGGTCTTGCCGTACCGGGCGTCCAGCTGCCACTCCTGCGCGGTGGTTCCGTCGGCCGAGCCGATGACCAGGTTCGTGCCGTTGGCCGCGACGGTCACCCCTTTGCCGCTCTGCACGCCGGTCAGCGTGTAGGAGTGCCCCTTGCTGACCTGGCCGGCGTTCTTGGCGACACCCGAGACACCCTTGATGGCGAAGGACGTCACGGACTGGGCCGGGACGGTGTACGTCGCCTTGCCGTCGACGACCTTGACCGGGGCCTGCTCCTGGAGTTTGCCGTCGGCGCTGGTCACGGTCGGCGTGATGGTCGCGTTGCCCTTGACGGTGCGGAACTTGGACAGGTCGATGGTGACCGTACGGGCCGCGGTGGTGCTGTTGACGTGGACGAGCGAGGCGCCCTTGCCGTCCTTGGTCACGGCGGCGGCGCTGGAGGTGTCGTCCACCTTGATCAGTTTGTCGCCCGGCTTGATGAAGTGCGTGAAGTTGCGGGCCGTGTCGAACTTCGTGTTCGTGTAGATCGGGCACGACTGCAGGGTGTCCGTCTTGGTACAGCTGAACGGGAGCTGGATGGAGCCCCAGTTGCCGCCCTTGGCGGACTCCCCGCCCGGCTTCATGTTGTCGTAGTCCTCGACCGGCTGCCAGAACACCCAGGCGGTGGGCTCCAGTTCGCGCAGGTCGTTCACCATCTGCTGGGCGAGTCCGAGGCCCGGACGCATGTCCGTGAAGCTCTGCCCGTCGCCCCAGTCGCCCTCGACCTCGCTCATCCACAGCGGCTTGTCGGCGGCCTTGGCGAGGTCGCGCACGGTGGTGCGCTGCCCGGTGCCGTAGGTGTGGACGTTCATCTGGCCGACGACGTCCTTGGAGGCCTGCGAGTAGGAGTTCCAGTTCGTCGCGAAGACGGACGGGTTGGTCTCGTCCATCGCCGCGATCTGTGCCTTGGTCTTCGCCTTCTTCAGTGCGGGTGCCAGCGCGGCGAGCACCTTCTGCTGGAGTTCGGGGCCGATGTGCGCGCCCTCCTGGCGGCCGCCGACGGGCTGGCCGTCCGCGCCCAGAGTGGTGCCCCAGTAGCTGGTGTTGGGCTCGTTGAAGGGGTCGATCGTGTCGACCTTGATGCCCTCGGACTTCTCCAGCCGCTTCGTCGCACCCGCCAGATAGGCGGCGAAGCCGTCGACCGAGTCGGTCTTCAACTGGTCGGTGCCGGCGTTGAACGCGCCGGACACGTAACCGCTGTTGGTCATGAACCACGGCGGGGAGTTGCTGAACGTCTCCCAGTGGTCGACGTCGTTCTTGATGCGCTCCACCCACCAGCGCTGGGTGGCGTCGGCGTCCTCGTTCCAGTCCGCTTCGTCGTCCGCGCTCCACCAGTCGGTGTCCGTGCGGGTCGTGCCGTCGGGCGCCTTCCACCAGCCCTCGACGGCACCGCCGGCCCGCAGGTAGTCCTTGACGTCCGGGGCGTTGCCACCGCCGATGTTGTAGCGGGCGATGTTCAGCGCGAGGCCGTCGTCGTCGAAGAGCAGCTTGGCGAGCTTCTCGCGGATCGCCGGGGGGTAGTCGCCGGTGGCGTTGGCGAACCAGGCCAGGCTGGTGCCCCAGCCCTCGAACTTCTCCTGCTTGTACGACGGGTCCGGCGTCACGGTGACGGCGGCCTCGGCGTGCGCCTGCACGGGGACGCTGAGCAGGGCTGCCCCGGTGGCCAGGGCGGTCAGTGCGGCGGCCCCGAGGGTCCGTCTGCTGCGGGTACGGCGTGCCATCTGTACTCCCAACTGCGGTGCGGTCGCTGAGGTGGGCCCCTCCTGCCGCGCGGGCAGGAGGGGATGGCCCTCGACACGGCTGCGTGCTGTGCCGAGGAGTCGTCGAGTGCGGGTGGGTGACTTCAGCCGGCGGGCTGCCGCAGGACGGCGACCTCGCCCGGCCCGAGGACGAGAGCGCCCTCCGCGCCGCCGGTGCCGATCAGGACCTGTCCGTCCAGCCCCGCCACCGGCACCGTGTCGTCGGTCCGGTTGACCAGGAACAGGAACCGTCCCTCGGTGCCGCGCCGCACGGTCAGCTCGACCGACCCCCGTGCATCCGCCGGGAGTTCACTGCTGACGCCGGCCGGCTCCAGCAGCCGCGGCAGCAGCGAGCGGAGCCCGTCGACGCCGAGCCGGGTGGAGACGTACGAGGCCGAACCGCTGCCCGTGGGCCGCCGGGTCACCGCGGGGCGTCCGGTGTGCACACCGGTGCGGTAGTGCGCCAGGACCTCGGTGTCGTCGTCGGTGAGGGTGATCCGGTCGGTCCACAGGCTGCCCGAGGTGGCGTCGTCCAGCTCCACGGCCTCCCCGGTGAGCAGCGGACCGAACTCCTCGATGCGGATGCCGAGCAGGTCACGCAGGGCGCCCGGGTAACCGCCGAGCCAGACGTGGTCGTTCTCGTCGACGACGCCGGAGAAGTACGTGGTGACGAGGTGGCCGCCCTGTTCGGCGTAGCGGGTGAGCTCCTTGGCGAGTTCGGCCGGCACGACGTGCAGCACGGGCGCGATGATCACCTGGTGACGGGAGAGGTCGGCGCGGGTGGTGACGAGGTCGGCGCGGATACCGAGGGCGAGGAGCGCCGAGTACCAGTCGAGCGCCTCCTGCCGGTAGTCCAGCAGGGAGGTGGGGTGGGAGTCCTGCTCGCTGGCCCACCACGACTCCCAGTCGTAGAGGATGCCGACGGCAGCCGACTCCCGCTCCGAACCCGCCACCGGGGCAAGGGCCTTCAGCTTGGCGCCGAGGTCGGCCACCGCGCGGAAGAGGTCGCTGTCCTCACCGGCGTGCGGGACCATCGCCGAGTGGTACTTCTCGGCACCGGCGGCCGACTGCCGCCACTGGAAGAAGCACACCGCGTCGGCGCCGTGCGCCACGTGCAGCAGCGAGTCCCGGGCCAGGTCGCCCGGCCGCTTCGCCACATTGACGGGCTGCCAGTTGACGGCGCTGGTGGAGTGCTCCATCAGGAACCACGGCCGGCCGCTCGCGATGCCGCTGACCAGGTTCGCGGAGAAGGACAGCTCGTCGCGGTCCTGCGGGCCGGGATGGACGTAGTGGTCGTTGGAGACAAAGTCGATCTCGCCCGCCCAGTCCGGGTAGTTCATGCCCTTCGTGCCGCCCATCACCATGAAGTTGGTGGTGACCGGCACCCCGGGCGTGATCTCCCGCAGGATCTCGCGCTCCGCGACGAGATGGTCCTTCAGCGCGTCCGAGGAGAACCGCTTGAAGTCCAGCTGCTGGGTCGGGTTGGGGTGCGAGGCGGCCAGCCGCGGCGGCAGGATCTGCTCCCAGTCGCTGTAGCGCTGCGACCAGAAGGCGGTGCCCCAGGCGTGGTTGAGCGCGTCCAGCGTGCCGTAGCGGGCGCGCAGCCAGACGCGGAAGGCGCGGGCCGCGTCGTCCGAGTAGTCGTAGATGTTGTGGCAGCCCAGCTCGTTGGAGACATGCCAGGCGACCAGCGCGGGATGGTCCTGGTAGCGGGTGGCGATCTCCCGGACCAGGCGCAGGGCGTGCTCGCGGAAGACGGGCGAGGTGGGCCGCCAGTGCTGGCGGGCGCCCGGCCACACCGTCTCACCGTTCGCCGTGACCGGCAGGATCTCCGGGTGGGCGGTGGTGAGCCAGGGCGGCGGGGAGGCGGTGGCGGTGGCCAGGTCGACGCCGATCCCGCCCGCGTGCAGCAGGTCCATGACCTCGTCGAGCCAGCCGAAGTCCCAGGTGTCCGGGCCCGGCTGGATACGGGCCCAGGAGAAGATCCCCACGGAGACGACGTTGACGCCGGCCTCGCGCATCAGCCGGACGTCCTCCTCCCACACGTCCCGGGGCCACTGCTCGGGGTTGTAGTCGGCGCCGTAGGCCAGACGCGGGGCGGGGTCACCGTCCGCCCCGCGCAACATGCGGGACTGGAGGGTGGAGATCATGGCGGTCCTTCCGAAGGTGGTACACGGGGGCGGCGCGGCCCGGGTGCCGCGCCGCCCGGCGTTTTACTGCTGTCCGACTTCTTGCCGACTGCTTACCGACTACTTCTCGACGGTGAAGCCCTGCTCCTCGCCGTACTTGATCGAGGCGTCCTGCCAGGACTTCAGACCGTCCGCCAGCTTGGTGCCGGAGACGTAGGCCTTGCCGACCGTGTCGTTGAAGATCGAGTTGGCGTACTGCTGGAAGGGCAGGTACGACCAGTCGCCGCCGACGTTGGCGGCCGACTCGGCGAAGATCTTGTTCGCCTCCTGTCCGCCGAAGTAGTCGAACTTGGTGTTCTGGAACTCGGTGGACTGAAGCTCCGCGGTGGTCGCCGGGAAGGCGCCCTGCTTGACACGGGTCTGCACGCCGTCACCGGCGTTGGCGTACTCGACGAAGGCGTAGGCGAGTTCCTTGTTCTTGCCCAGCGCGGGCAGGGTCAGCGAGCTGCCACCGTTCTCTGTGCTCGCCTTGTCGCCCTTGGTCCAGGCCGGCATCGGGGCCGCTCGCCAGTCACCGGAGGCGTTCTTCACACCGGTGACGAAGTTGGCCGGCATCCAGGCGCCGCTGGGCAGCGTGGCGATGGTGCCGTCGCCCAGGCCCTTGTACCAGTCGTCGGTCCAGCCGTAGATGGGCGCGACGAGCTTCTCGTCGATGAGCTTCTGCCAGGTGTCGGTGTACTTCTTGGCGCCCGCGTCGTTGAAGTCGATCTTCACCTTGGTGCCGTCGACCTTGTAGGGACGCGAACCGGCCTGCCACAGCAGGCTGGTGGTGAGACCCGCGTCGCCTGCGTCGGCGGCGATGTAGACCTTGGGGTCGGCCTTGTGCAGCTTGCGGGCCGCCTCGACGTACTCGTCCCAGGTGGTCGGGACGGCGATCTTGTACTTGTCGAAGACCTTCTTGTTGTAGAACAGCGCCATCGGGCCGGAGTCCATCGGCAGGCCGTAGACCTTGTCGTCGTCGCTCACCGCGTTCCACGGACCCGGGGTGTACTTGGACGCGAGCTTGTCGGCGCCGTACGGGGCCAGGTTCGTGAGGCCCTTGGTGAGGGAGTACTGGCCCACCGCGAAGTACTCGACCTGCGCGACGTCGGGCACGCCCTTCCCGGCCGATATGGCGTTCGACAGGGCGGTGTAGTGCTTGTCGCCGGACCGCTCGCTGACGAGGTTGATCTTGACCTTGGGGTACTTCTTCTCGAAGTCGGCGGCGACCGTCTTGAGCGTGGGCTCCCAGGCCCAGACCGTGACCGTGCCGCCCTTCTTCAGGGCCGCCTGGATGTCCGAGGCGGAGACGGCCTTCTGGTCGGAGCTGTCGTCCGAGCCGCCGCAGGCGGTGGCGCCCAGGGCGAGGGTGGACAGGAGGGCGATGCCGCGCAGCAGGCGGCTGGTCTTTCTGCGCATGGAGGTGCTTCCACTTCTTCGTGGGTGGGACAGGTGAGGGGTGGGGGTTGCGCAAACACTGGGCTGAACGTGGGGTTTGGGGCGGCCGGAGGGCCGCGGGGTCACTCCTTGACGCTTCCTGCGGCGAGACCCGACTGCCAGTACTTCTGCAGCAGCAGGAACGCGGCGATCAGCGGCAGGATGGTGAGCAGCGAGCCGGTGATCACCAGGTTGAAGATCACGTCACCGCCGATCGTCTCCGCCTGGGAGTTCCAGACGCTCAGACCCAGGGTCAGGGGGTACCAGTCCGAGTCCTTGAGCATGATCAGCGGCAGGAAGTAGTTGTTCCAGGTGGCGACCGTGGTGAACAGCAGCACGGTCACGATGCCGGGGGCGAGCAGCGGCAGGACGACGGTGAAGAAGATGCGCGCCTCGCCGGCCCCGTCCATGCGGGCGGCCTCGATGAGTTCGGTGGGGATGGCCTCGGCGGCGAAGACCCACATCAGGTACAGGCCGAACGGCGAGACCAACGAGGGGATGATCACCGCCCAGGGGGTGTCGGTCAAGCCCATCTTGCTGAACATCAGGAAAGTGGGCACCGCGAGGGCCGTAGCGGGGACGGCCACGGCTCCGATGACCACGGCGAAGACGCCGCGCTTGCCGGGGAAGTCGAACTTGGCCAGCGCGTAACCGCCCAGGACCGCGAGGAAGGTGGCGCCGCCGGCGCCGAGCACCACGTACATCAGGGTGTTCAGGAGCCAGCGCGTGAACACACCGTCGTCGTACGTGAACGTGTCGCGGATGTTGTCCCACAGGGCGAAGTCGTGGGCGAACCACAGCCCGTTCGAATCGGCCAGACCCGACTGGGTCTTGGTGGCGTTGATGACCAGCCAGATGAGCGGCACCACGGTGTAGATGACCACCAGGGAGGCCAGCACGGTCAGCAGCACACTGCGCTTGGGACGCCCGGCGGTGTGCTTGCGGGGGGTTCGCAGACGGGGCACGCCCTTGCCCGCGCCGACGGGCTCGACGGGTGCGGACGGGGAGGCGGTGGTGAGAGGGCTGCTCATCGGGTCACGCTCCCTTGCGCATGCCGCGCAGCTGCACGACGTAAGCGATCACCATCGTGATCAGGCCCATGATGATGGCCACCGTCGCGGAGTAGTTGTGCTGCTGGCCGTTGAAGGACAGCGAGTACGTGTAGAAGTTCGGGGTGAAGTCGGTGGTGATGGCGTTGCGCGCCAGCGGCCGCAGGATGCTCGGCTCGTTGAAGAGCTGGAAGCTGCCGATGATGGAGAAGATCGTCGCGATGACGAGGGCGCCGCGGATGGCGGGCAGCTTGATCGCGGTGATGACGCGTATCTGTCCGGCGCCGTCGATCTCCGCCGCCTCGTACAGCGAGTGCGGGATGACGCGCAGCGCCGAGTAGAAGATCAGCATGTTGTAGCCGACGAACTCCCAGGTGACGATGTTGCCGATCGACGCCAGCACCAGGTGGGGCGAGAGCGGGTCGGGCAGGGTGACGCCGAACGCGTCGTTGATGTCGCCCACCAGCCCGTACTCCGTGCCGTACATGAAGCCCCACATCAGGGTGGCGACGACGGCGGGCACCGCGTACGGCAGGAAGATCGTGATGCGGAAGAAGTTCTTGCCGTAGAGCCGCCCGCTGTCCAGCGCCAGGGCCGCCAGCAGGGCGATGCCGAGCATGATCGGCACCTGGACCACGAGGAAGAGCAACACCCGGCCGAGGGAAGCCCAGAACTGATCGTCCTTCAGCGCCTCGGAGTAGTTGTCCAGGCCGACGAACTGGTTTCCGCCGATGAGCTGGTCACGGAAGAGGCTCAGGTAGATCGAGTACGCGATCGGGGCAAGGAAGACCAGGGCGAACACGGCCACGAAGGGACCGATGAAACCCCACCCCATCCAGGAGCGGCGGTCCCGTTTCGCCGGAGGAGGTGCCGGCCGCGGTTCGGCGGCCACCGGCGGTTGCAGCGTCGTCATGTCGTTCCTCGCTCGTCCAGTCCTGGAACCAGCGGTGTTGCGCGGAGATTTCCGAACGCCCCACCGCCACCATGATGTTTGCGTAAACATCAGCCACGCAAGAGCCTGGGCGAGCTGTTATGTTTGCGTTAACATCTGATGGCGGCATGTCTACACGGCCCCGATAACGATGGTCAAGGGTCCTCTGGGGAGACCGTGACACCTGAACAGACAGCGAGGTGGGCAGACCGAGTGGACATGGCTGAAAGAACACCGGTCAGAGCGACGGGACGCCACCGGGCCACCGCCTCCATGGCGGACGTCGCCCGGCTCGCCGGGGTGTCCTCGCAGACCGTCTCCCGAGTCTCCAACGGTTACGCGGGAGTGAACGAGGAGACCCGGCAGCAGGTGCTCGCGGCCATGAAGGAGCTCGGCTACCGGCCCAACAGTGCCGCCCGCGCCCTCAAGCGCGGGGAGTTCCGCACCATCGGCGTCATCACGTTCACGCTGTCCACGACCGGCAATGTGCGCACCCTGGAAGCGATCGCCACCTCGGCCGCCGCCGAGGGGTACGCGGTGACGTTGCTCCCGGTGGCCGTCCCCACCAGCGACGAGGTGCGCGGCGCGTTCTCCCGGCTGGAGGAACTGGCCGTCGACGCGGTGATCGTCATCATGGAGGTGCACCTGCTGGACGCAGCGACCGTCAAACTGCCGCCGCACGTCCAGGTGGTGGTGGTCGACTCCGACGCCGGCGACCACTACACCGTCGTCGACACCGACCAGGCCGGCGGCACCCGGACCGCCGTCCAGCATCTCCTCGACCTCGGCCACCGGACCGTCTGGCATCTGGGCGGCCCCGAGGACTCGTTCGCCGCGCAGCGCCGCGCGGACGCCTGGCGCGCCGCCCTCACCGAGGCGGGCCGCACCCCGCCGCCCCTCGTCAGGGGCGACTGGTCGGCTGAGTCCGGATACCGGGCCGGTCTCGAGCTCGCGGCCCGCGAGGAGTGCACCGCGGTCTTCGTGGCCAACGACCAGATGGCCCTGGGCCTGCTGCGGGCCCTGCACGAACGGGGCCGCCGGGTGCCCGAGGACGTCAGCGTCATCGGCTTCGACGACATCCCCGAGGCGAGTTCCTTCCTGCCCCCGCTCACCACCCTGCACCAGGACTTCGCCGAGGTCGGCCGGCTCTGCGTCCAGGCCGTGCTGCGCAAGATGCGCCCGGACGGCCCGGAACGGGGAACGACGCTGGTGCCGACGGCGCTGGTAATCCGGGAGAGCACCGCGCCGCCGCCCGCCGTCCGGTAACGGCTGCTTCGGTTCGGTAAGGCGCTCACCCGCGTCGTTGGTGCAGTCGGCACGGGCCGCCGTCGGAACATGTGTTGAGCTTTCGGGGCATGTGTTCAGTTTGCTGCGGTTGCGCCCGAGACATCCCGGTCGTCGGCCCCACCGTGACGGCTTGGGGGCCCGGGCGGCACCCGCCGGACCACGGGTGCCGCCCAGCCCGTTCTGCCCCCGCTCGCCCAGAGGGCCGCTCAGCGGGCTGGACACCGCTTCACCTGCGCGAATCGATACCCTCGACAGCACGATGAACAACACTCCGATCCCCCTGGGCCCGAAGGCCGACAAGGCGACGGTCCGCCGGCACAACCTCAGTCTGGTGCTGCGGGCCGTGCACGACGCGGGCGACGCCACCCGGGCCGCGGTCGCCACCCGCGTCGGGCTGACCCGGGCCGCGGTGTCCTCCCTGGTCGAGCAGCTGCTGGAGAACGGCTTCCTGACCGAATGGGGCAAGACCAGCAGCGGCCAGGTGGGACGCCCCGGCACGGTACTGAAGGTGGCGCGCACCGGCCCGGCCGGGCTCGGGGTGGAGATCAACGTCGACTACGTCGTCGTCTGCGTGGTGGACCTTGCCGGCACCGACCGGGTCCGGCTGGTCGAGCACGTCGACAACCGCGGGGTGCAGCCCTCGGAGGTGCTCGCGCGCGCCGCCCAACTGGCCGCGCGGGCCCTGGGATCGGCCGCCGAGCAGGGTCTCACACCGGTCGGCGCCCATGTCGTGGTGCCTGGCCTGGTCACCGGCGGCACCGTCCGACAGGCCCCCAACCTCGGCTGGACCCGGGTCGCCGTCGAGGGGCTGTTCGCCCAGTTGCTGACCACCCTCGCCCCCACCCGGCGCCCACTGCCGGTCAGCTCCGACAACGAGGCCAACGCCGCGGCCCTCGCCGAGCTGTGGTACGGCGCCGGCACCGAGGGCGTGCGCAGCTTCCTCTATCTGACCGGTGAGATCGGCATCGGCGGGGCGCTGGTCGTCGGCGGCGAACTGCTGCGCGGCGCGCACGGCTTCGCCGGCGAGATCGGGCACATGGTCGTCGACCCCGACGGCCCGCTGTGCCCGTGCGGGGCCCACGGCTGCCTGGAGCAGTACGCGGGGCAGGCCGCGCTGCTGGACGCCGCCGGCATCACCACCACGGCCGGCGTGCTGGGCGTCGCCGAACTCCAGCGGCGGGTGCGCCGCGCCGACCCCGACGCCCTCGCCGCCGTCGAACGCGCCGGACGGCAGTTGGGCTACATCGTCTCCGGCGCGGTGAACCTCTTCGACCCGGACGCGGTGATGCTCGGCGGGTTCTACCGGGGGCTCACCCGCTGGCTGGCGCCCGCCGTGGAACGGGAGTTGTCCCTCAGGGTGGTCTCGGGACTGTGGGCCAGGGGCAGCGGCCGGCTGCGGGCCGCCTCCCCGCTGGGCGACGCGGCCAGGGGAGCGGCCGGGGTGATCGTGCAGGAGGTGCTCGCCGACCCGGCGGCCTTCGCCGACCGCTACGACGACTGAAGCCGACCGCGACGACGAGCTCCTGAGAGGAGCTCACAAAATGCGAGCCGGGCGCCCGTTCTGTGAGCTCCTCTGAAGCGGCCGGCGGGCTCCGGCCGGGCGCGAGCCGCGGACGCGCAGGAGAGGCGGACGCGCGGGAGAGGCGGACGCGCAGGAGAGGCGGCGGCACACCTGCCGCCACCCCTCCCGGGCCGCGTGCCGTCAGCCGCGCTGGGCGGCGATCATCGACCGGTACCAGTGGTAGCTGTCCTTCGGGGTGCGCACCTGGGTGTCGTAGTCGACCCGGATGATCCCGAACCGCTTGTCGTAGCCGAAGGCCCACTCGAAGTTGTCCAGCAGCGACCACACGTAGTAGCCCCGGACGTCGACACCGGCGTCGATCGCCGCGCGCAGCGCGGTCAGGTGGCCGCGCAGGTACTCGACCCGGTCGGTGTCGTGCACCGCGCCGTCCTCGCTCACCGCGTCGTGCTCGGCGGAGCCGTTCTCGGTGATGTGGATCGGCGGCAGGGCGTCGCCGTACTGCTTCTTCAGCGCCACCAGCAGATCGGTGAAGGTGTCCGGCGCGACCGCCCAGCCCATCGCGGTCTCCCGGACGCCCGGCATCCGGACCTCCTCGTACCGGTTGTCGGTCGCCACCCGCTTGGCCGGGTCGGCCTCGCGCAGCGGGGCGTCGGCGACCACGATCGGCCGGTAGTAGTTGATGCCGAGGAAGTCCAGCGGCTGCGAGATCAGCTCCAGGTCGCCGTCCCGGCGGAAGTCCGCTCCGGTGATCAGATCGCCGAAGGTGTCCTCTTCGGTCGCCGCGTAGCGGCCCGCCAGGATCGGCTCGGTCCACACCAGGTTGTGCTGGGTGTCCGCGCGGACCACGGCCGCGAGGTCGGCGGCCGAGTCGGTGGCGGGCAGGTTGCGGTCGAGGTTGAGGGTGATCCCGACCTCGCGTACCCCGGCCGACCGCAGCGCCTGCACCGCGAGGCCGTGGCCGACCAGCAGGTGGTGCACGGCGGCCAGCGCGGGAGTTCCCTCCTGGGCGCCCGGCGCGTGCCGGCCGATGGCGTAGCCGAGGAACGCGCTGCACCAGGGCTCGTTGAGGGTGATCCAGCGCGGCACCCGGTCGCCCAGGTGCTCGGCCACCACGGCCGTGTACTCGGCGAACCGCTCCGCCGTCTCGCGCACCCGCCAGCCGCCCCGGTCTTCCAGGGCCTGCGGCAGGTCCCAGTGGTAGAGGGTGGCGGCCGGCTCGATACCCGCCTCCAGCAGCTCGTCCACCAGCCGGGAGTAGAAGTCCAGGCCCTTGGGGTTCACCGGGCCGCTGCCGTCGGGCACGATCCGCGGCCAGGCGAGGGAGAACCGGTACGAGTCCACGCCCAGGTCGCGCAGCAGCGCCACGTCCTCCGGGTAGCGGTGGTAGTGGTCGCAGGCCACGTCACCGGTGTCACCGTTCACCACCAGACCGGGGGTGTGGCTGTAGGTGTCCCAGATGGAGGGGCCGCGGCCGTCCTCCCGCGCGGCGCCCTCGATCTGGTACGAGGCGGTGGCGGCGCCGAACACGAAGCCGGACGGGAATCCGGGGAAGCCACTCATGAGGCGATGTCCCTTTCCAGGTGTGTGGTGGTCACTTGACGGAGCCGCCGGTGATGCCGGCGGCGATGTACTTCTGCGCGAGCACGAGCAGGATTGCCGCGGGGATCGCGGAGAGCACGGAGGCGGCCATGACCGAACCCCAGTCGCCGACGTGCGCGCCGATGTACTGGTAGATGCCCAGGGTGACCGGCTTGACGTGGTCGGTGGTGTTCAGGGTGAGCGCGAACATGAAGTCGCTCCACGCGTACAGGAAGGAGAACAGCCCGGCGGTGATCAGCGAGTTGCGGCTCATCGGCAGCACGACCTGGACGAAGGTGCGCAGCCGGCCGGCTCCGTCGACCTCGGCCGCCTCGATGACCTCACGCGGGATGGCCACCATGAAGGACCGCATCAGCACGATCGCGAACGGGATGCCCAGCGAGGCGTCGGCCAGCATCAGACCGAAGTAGGAGTTGACCAGGCCGAGGTCCACGTAGGCGCTGTACATCGCGTTGGCGATGACGATGCCCGGCACCATCTGGGTGATCAGGGTGCCGAACACCACGGTCTTGGCGCCGGGCAGCTTGAACTGCGCAAGGCCGTAGGCGGCCGGCGCGGAGAACGCCAGGCAGATCACGACGGCGCCCAGCGCCACCGCGAGGGAGGTCAGCAGATGGCCGCCCTGCTCGGTCACGGCCGAGGAGAAGCCGGACAGGTCCAGGCTGTGCGGGACCGGATCCACCTCCAGCAGACCGGACTCGGGCTGCAGCGCGGTGTTGATCATCCAGTACAGCGGGAACAGCATCACGCAGAGGATGAGGATGCCGACGACCGTCGTGCCCCAGCGGCGCTTCGTCTTGTTGACGGCCGGGGCCGGGGCGGCGGGAGTGGTGGTCGCCATGCCGGTCACTTCCCCTCGTTGCGGTTGGCCCGCAGGTAGAACACCGCGAACACGGCGGAGATCAGGATCAGGATGTTGCCGACCACGGCGCCGGCCCCGAAGTCCAGCTGGACGAAGGAGTTCTGGTACGTCAGCGTGCCCAGGGTCTGCGTGGAGTCGGCGGGGCCGCCGTCGGTGAGCGCCAGCACCAGGTCGAGGATCTTGACCGTGGACATGAAGCCCAGCACCAGCACGACCGTGATGACCGGCTTCAGCAGCGGCAGCGTGACCGAGCGGAAGGTGCGCCAGGCGGAGGCGCCGTCGAGCGAGGCAGCCTCGTAGACCTCGCGCGGGACCTCCTGGAGGCCGCCGTAGAGGATCACCATGTTGAACGGGATGCCGATCCAGATGTTCACCAGGATCACGGCGAGCAGCGCCATGTGGGTGCTGGTCAGCCACGGGGTGTGGCCGATGCCGAACAGCCCGAGGAAGGAGTTCAGCACGCCGGTGTCCTGGTCCAGGATGCGCCGCCAGACGATGCCGGAGACGACCATGGGCACCAGCCAGGGCAGCAGGATCAGCGCGCGCAGCACCCCGTTGAGCGGGAACTTGCGGTTGAAGAACACCGCCAGGCCCAGACCGATGCAGAACTGGCCGATCAGCGAGCCGATCGTGAAGACGATCGTCTGCCACAGGGCCTTGCCGAACAGGTCGTCGCCGAAGACGTTGCGCCAGTTGTCCAGGCCGTTGAAGGGGGCCTTGCCGGTGAAGAACGTCGACGGCGTGTAGTGCTGGAAGCTCATCACGATGTTGCGGACGAGCGGGTAGCCGAAGAACAGCAGCATGAACAGCACGGCGGGGGCCACGAAGCCCCACTGCGCGAGCGTGCGGCGCCGACGGGTGCGGGCCGGGTCGGGGGCGGCTCCGGCGGTGGTGGTGCCGGTGGCCGCGGGGGCGGGAACAGCAGCGGTGGTGGACATCGTCGTTACCTCACTTCCCGCTCTCGACGCGCGCCTGCGCGTGCTTCAGTGCCGATTCGCTTGACTCGCCGGTGAGCGCCGACTGGAACGCACTCTGCAGGGCGAGGGAGATCGAGGTCCAGCCGGAGCCGACCTTGGCGGTGCGCGAGCGCGCCACCGCGACCTGGTCGGCCAGCGAGCTGAGCGAGGGGACCTTCTTGCGCCAGGTGGCGGCGGCCTTCTGGTTGGCCGGGATCATCCAGCTGTTGAGCGCGTAGGTCACTTCCTCCTGCTCGCTCGTCATGCAGTTGACGATCTTCGCGGACATCTTCTCGCGCGTGGTGTCGCCGATGTCCGGGATGGTCAGCTCACCGCCGCCCAGCGGGCCCACGGAGTCGTCCCCGGCTTTGGGGACGGGAATCTGCGCGATGCCCCAGTGCAGGTTCTTCTTGGTGTTGAGGGTCTCGACCTGCCACGGGCCGTTGATCATCATGGCGGCGTTGCCGGCCATGAACTGGTCGTTGACGTCGGCCTGCGTCCAGTTGATCGTCGACTTCGACAGCGAGCGGTCGGAGATCAGCGACTTCCAGTAGTCCAGTGCCTGGGCCACCTGTCGGCTGTCGAGGTCGGTCTCGTCGCCGCCGTTGGACCACATGAACGGCGTGAACTGGTAGACACCGTCCTCCGCGCCGCCCGCGCTCAGGGCGATGCCGTACTGGTGGCCCTGGGTGAGCTTCTTGGCCGTCTCGCGCATCTCGTCCCACGTGGTGGGCACCTTGAGGCCGGCCTTCTCGAGGATGTCCTTGTTGTAGAAGAGCGCGAGGGTGTTCACCGTGCGCGCCGCGCCGTAGTACGTGCCCTTGTAGGAGCCGTAGTCGATGATGCCCTGCGGTACGTCGGTGGTGTCGACGCCCAGCTTCTTCAGGTCCATCAGGCCGCCGGTCTCCGCGAAGGTCGGCATCTCGGAGCCGTCGAACTGGATGACGTCCGGCAAAGACTTCGAGGACGCCATCCGCAGCGACTTGGTCATGACCTGGTTGGCCGGGACCGACTGCTGCTGGATGGTGACGCCGAGCTGCTTGCTGCAGCGCTCGAGAGTCGCCGCGTCCCAGCTGTGGTACGAGTCGTCCGTCGAGGAGTTCAGGACGGTGTACACGTCGGGGTCGCGGGACTGGCCGCAGCCGGCCAGCGCGACGGTGCCGACGAGCGCGGAGGCGACGGTGAGCGGGACGAGGACGCGCCGACGGACCCGCCGGCGTCCGGGACGTGCCCCGTTCGGAAGGTGTGCTGTCACGGTGGTGCCCTTGCGTGGGAGGGGTGCCGGCTCCGGCGGACGCCCGTGTCCGGCGGAGTGAGGAGAACAGAGAGCGGGCCCGGGGCCCTGGGCGCGGTTCCGGCGGACGCGCGTCCGTGGGGGGTGATTCACCCCCGTGCCCGGCGCGCGCGGCGCCGGGCACGGGACGGGTGGTCTGGGTCAGCGGGCGCCGAGGAGGTGGTCCATGGCCAGCTGGTCGAGCTGCTCGAAGGCCATGCCACGCGCGGCGGCGGCGTCCACGTCGAAGTCCTCGAACGCGCT
>NZ_JBEOXO010000005.1:0-330773 GCF_040296605.1 Streptomyces sp. NPDC002088
ACCGTGCGGTCGCGGTACTCGAGGACCTCGGGGAAGTTGTGCCCGGTGTCGACGTGCAGCAGCGAGAAGGGCACGGTCGCCGGAGCGAACGCCTTCAGCGCCAGGTGCAGCATGACGATGGAGTCCTTGCCGCCGGAGAACAGGATCACCGGCCGCTCGAACTCGCCCGCCACCTCGCGGAAGATGTGCACCGCCTCGGACTCGAGCGCGTCCAGGTGGCTGAGGGTGTAGGGGCCGGCCGTACCTTCCTCGCCGCCCTTGACCTCGGCTGCGGTCGTCATGCCAGTCCCCTCTCGCTGAGCAGGGCGTACAGCGACGCCGCGGACTCCTGCACGCTCTGGTTGTGGGACTCGATCCGCAGATCGGGCGACTCAGGCGCCTCGTACGGGTCGTCGACCCCGGTGAGCCCCGAGAGCTCGCCCGCGGCCTGCTTGGCGTACAGGCCCTTCACATCGCGTACGGAGCACACCTCGACCGGGGTCGCGACATGCACCTCGAGGTACGCCGCCCCGCTCTCCTGGTGGCGCTTGCGCACCGCGTCCCGGCTGTCCGCGTACGGCGCGATCACCGGCACCAGGGCCTTGACGCCGTTACGGGCGAGCAGCTCGGCGAGGAAGCCGATGCGCTGCACGTTGGTGTGCCGGTCCTCGCGGCTGAAGCCGAGGCCCGCCGAGATGAACTCGCGGATCTCGTCGCCGTCGAGCACCTCGACGAGGTGGCCCTCCTCGCGCAGCCGCCCGGCCAGCTCGTACGCGATGGTGGTCTTGCCGGCGCTCGGCAGACCCGTGAGCCAGACGGTGGCTCCGGTCGTCACGTGTGTCTCCTGAATCTTTGTCATGGTCAGTCGTGCAGCCCGCACTCGGTCTTGGCGCGTCCCGCCCAGCGGCCGGCGCGCGCGTCCTCGCCCTCCAGGACGCGACGGGTGCAGGGAGCGCAGCCGACGGAGGCGTAGCCGTCCATCAGCAGCGGGTTGGTCAGTACGCCGTGTTCGGCGACGTACGAGTCGACGTCGTCCTCGGTCCAGCGGGCGATCGGGGAGATCTTGACCTTCTGCCGCTTCTCGTCCCAGCCGACGACCGGGGTGTTCGCCCGGGTCGGGGACTCGTCGCGGCGCAGTCCTGTCGCCCAGGCCTGGTAGCCCTTGAGGCCCTCTTCCAGGGGCTGGACCTTGCGGAGCTTGCAGCACAGGTCGGGGTCGCGGTCGTGCAGCTTGGGACCGTACTGCGCGTCCTGCTCGGCGACCGTCTGGCGCGGGGTGAGGGTGATGACGTTGACGTCCATCACGGCCTCGACCGCGTCACGGGTGCCGATGGTCTCCGGGAAGTGGTAGCCGGTGTCGAGGAACACGACGTCCACGCCCTTCATGGCACGGGACGCGAGGTGCGCGACCACCGCGTCCTCCATGGAGGAGGTCACGCAGAAGCGCCTGCCGAACGTGTCGACCGCCCACTGGAGGATCTCCAGCGCGGAGGCGTCCTCCAGGTCGCGCCCGGCCTGCTCGGCGAGCGCCTTCAACTCCTCGGTGGTGCGCTCTTCCTGAGTCGTCGTCATATCGGCTCGTCCCCTCCGGCGTTGGAGTTGTGAAGTCCATGGGCCAGCAGCCCCAGGAACTTCAGCTGGAATGCGCGGTTGCATGCCGCGCATTCCCAGGCGCCGTGACCCTGCTCGTTGGGACGCAGGTCCTCGTCGCCGCAGTAGGGGCAGTAGAAAGGGGCGGCCCGCTCGCTCATGAGAGGGCCTCCTCGCTGGCGCGGGCGGCCCACGTCGCGAACCGCTCGCCGTCCTCGCGCTCGGCCTGGAACCGCTTCAGGACGCGCTCGACGTAGTCCGGCAGCTCCTCCGAAGTGACCTTCAGGCCACGGACCTTGCGGCCGAAGCCGGCCTCCAGGCCGAGAGCGCCGCCCAGGTGTACCTGGAAGCCCTCGACCTGCTCGCCCTTGTCATCGAGGACAAGCTGGCCCTTGAGACCGATGTCCGCCACCTGGATACGGGCGCAGGCGTTCGGGCAGCCGTTGAGATTGATGGTGATCGGCTCGTCGAAGTCCGGGATGCGGCGCTCCAGTTCGTCGATCAGGGAGGCGCCGCGCGCCTTGGTCTCGACGATGGCGAGCTTGCAGTACTCGATGCCGGTGCAGGCCATGGTGCCGCGCCGGAACGGCGAGGGCTTGGCCGTCAGGTCCAGCGCCTCCAGGCCCTCGACGAGGGACTCGACCTGCGACTCCTCGACATCCAGCACGATCATCTTCTGCTCGACGGTCGTACGCAGGCGACCGGAGCCGTGCCCCTCGGCCAGCTCGGCGATCTTCGAGAGCGTCGTGCCGTCCACGCGGCCCACACGCGGCGCGAAACCGACGTAGAAACGGCCGTCCTTCTGCCGGTGCACGCCGATGTGGTCGCGCCAGCGCTCGACGGGCTGGGCGGGTGCCGGGCCGTCGACGAGCTTGCGCTGGAGGTACTCGTCCTCCAGGACCTGGCGGAACTTCTCGGGGCCCCAGTCGGCGACCAGGAACTTCAGGCGGGCGCGGGTACGCAGCCGCCGGTAGCCGTAGTCGCGGAAGATTCCGATCACGCCGGCCCAGACGTCCGGGACCTCGTCCAGCGGGACCCAGGCGCCGAGCCGGACGCCGATCTTGGGGTTGGTGGACAGGCCGCCGCCGACCCACAGGTCGAAGCCGGGGCCGTGCTCGGGGTGCTCGACGCCGACGAGCGCGATGTCGTTGATCTCGTGGGCGACGTCGAGCAGTGGCGAACCGGAGATCGCCGTCTTGAACTTGCGGGGCAGGTTGGAGAATTCCTTGCTGCCGATGAACCGGCTGTGGATCTCGTCGATGGCCGGCGTGCCGTCGATGATCTCGTCCTCGGCGATGCCGGCGACGGGCGAGCCGATGATCACTCGGGGGGTGTCACCGCAGGCCTCGGTGGTGGACAGGCCGACGGCCTCCAGGCGGTTCCAGATCTCGGGAACGTCCTCGATCCGGATCCAGTGCAGCTGGATGTTCTGCCGGTCGGTGATGTCCGCGCTGCCCCGCGCGAACTCCTGCGAGATCTCGCCGATGACGCGCAGCTGCTGGGTGGTGAGGCGTCCGCCGTCGATCCGCACCCGCAGCATGAAGTACTTGTCGTCCAGCTCCTCCGGCTCCAGGATCGCGGTCTTGCCGCCGTCGATCCCGGGCTTGCGCTGGGTGTACAGCCCCCACCAGCGCATACGTCCCCGAAGGTCGTTGGGGTCGATCGAGTCGAACCCGCGCTTGGAGTAGATCGTCTCAATGCGTGTCCGCACATTGAGACCGTCGTCGTCCTTCTTGAACTGCTCGTTGCCGTTGAGCGGGGTGAAGTGACCCGCGGCCCACTGACCCTCACCGCGGTGACGGCTCACCTTGCGGCGGGGCGCTGCGGCAGCAGGGTTCTGCGGGGTGGCGGCCATGGTTCTACGTCCTTCGGGACAGGCGGAATGCGGCTCTTACCTGTGCGGGCGCACGGAAAACGTACGTGCGCGGCTTTGCGCAGGGGGAAACCAAAAAGGGAAAGTCGGCGGTGCTGCGGCTCGTCAGCTCGCCGGACAGATGGCGCTGGACATGCGGCCGAGGTCGACGTGCCGCCGACTCACCAAGGCAATTCCAGTTCCAGACATGACGGAAGCGTGTCACGGCGATCTGGACACAGTCCAGCTTCGTCCGTCATGCGGACATCCTGGTCTCGGAATGTGAGACGAGGGTGTCTTCGGTCACATGGCTTGCGGGCTGCCTTGTCAATGCAGGTCAGGCGGGGTAGGCGCCCGGCCAGGGGCCCGGTGCCGACACTTCCGGCTCTTCCTCGACCTTGGTGTCGAACAGCTTGAACCCCCGGCGCAGGTAGTTGTCCATCGCGTGCTCGCCATCCAGGCTGCAGGTATGCAGCCACACCCGCTTGGTCCCCGGCAGTCCCGGCCAGCGATCCGTGAGGTCCCAGGCGCGGGCGGCGCCGTACGACAGCAGGTGCCCGCCGATCCGCCGCCCGCGGAAGGCCGGAATCAGCCCGAAGTAGACGATCTCCACGACCCCGTCGTCCTGCGGCTCCAGCTCCACGTAGCCCGCGGGCGTGCCCCGGTCGTAGGCGACCCACGTCTCCACACCCGGACGCTCCAGGTGCTCCTGCCACTGCGCGTACGTCCAGCCGAGCCGGTCGATCCAGCGGATGTCCCCGCCCACGGACGCGTACAGGAAGCGGCTGAACTCCGGCGAGGGCACTTCGGAGCGGACGATCCGTACGTCCCCCTCGGGCGCGGCGGCCGGGAGGGCGTCGGTCGGCGCGGTCTGCTCCAGGGACCAGGTGGTCACAGCGATGTTGCTCATGCCGGACAGGGAACCATCTAGTCCAGAGATCTGTCGATCGAGGCCAGCGGCAGTGCGAAGAGCATCCGCGCGGACTGGGACCAGACCTCTCCGGTCTCCTGCCAGTAGGAGAGGGACTCCGTCTGCGGGCTCCAGCAGCGGCGCGTCCCCTCGGATCCGCACTGCGTGGCCCGGGCGCCGTCGGTGTCCTGCCGCCACAGGCCGCCGGGCCCGCCCTGGGTGCCGGCCGCGCGGCTGACGTACCAGTGTGACCGGTACGACAGCACGCCCCGGACCTCGGAGGTCTTCGTCTCGTACGCCTCGTCCGCGTCCGCGTGACCCGCGGCGCCGGTGGCGAGGAGCCCGGAGCGGTCGGGGGCCGTGCTGAAGGAGTAGCGCCACAGGCGGGCGCGCCGGTCGCCGCCGGCGAGGGTCCACTCGCTCGCGACCAGGCTGTCCGGGGTCGTACTGCGGTCCAGGGAGATACCGCCGGGGTGCGGGGCGCCGTCGCCGCCGGTCAGCCGGTAGGAGCCGATGGCCGGCAGTACGTACCGGTAGCCGTGCGCCGACCAGCCGTCGGCCACCCGGCCGATCGCCTCGGCGTCCACCGTGGCGCGCTGGACGCGGTTCATGTCGTAGACGTACAGCGCGGCACGGTCGCCGTCGTCGGCGGTGACCAGCAGTTTGTCCTCGTACCAGACCATGCCGGACACATGGGAGGTGAGCCCCCGGTAGTCGCGGCCGCCGTCGACCGGGACGGCGAGGAGCGCCCAGGTGTAGCTGAGGTGGTCCAGGTCGCCCGCGTCCACGAAGGCGACCCGGGCGAGGCCCCGGTCGGCCGCCGCGCCGCCGCCTGCGGTCCAGCCGGAGAGGATCACGCGGTTCGCGCCCCAGCGGCCGTCGTCGTCCGCGTCCCCGGAGGTGGTGACCGCCCCGGGCTGCCAGCCGGCGGTGTCCGCGGCGTTCCAGCAGTACGCGCGCGTGGCAGCGGGTTCGACGGGCAGCGCCCGCTTCTCGGCGGACGTGCAGTCGGCCGCGGTACGCAGCGTGTGGTCGGCCCCGGCGAGGACGGCGGTGACCCCGACGGGCCGCCCCATCTCCCCTGCGAGCCGGTCGAGGTCGCCTTGCGGCAGCAGGTTCTCCGTCAGTCGCAGCCTGGCGGTCTCGGCGGACGAGGTGAGCGGCTTCAGCGCGCCCGGGTCGCCGGCGACCGTGGCCTGCGAGGCGCTGATCATGGTGGCGGCGGCGGTGAGCGCGAGGGCCGTCCCGGCCAGGAACGCGCGCAGCGCCTGGCCCCGTCTGCGCCGGCGGTGTCTGCCACGTTGCTTCATCCGACCTCCCGAGGCGGGCCAACTGCGCCTGGTGGTCGTCACGTTGACCGAGGAGCAGGTGGGGTGACCCGTACAGGGGATGCTACGGCAGGTGGGGACTGCCGGGGACGAAGACCTCGCAAATATGCCGAAGATGCCACCGGGTGAGTCATTTACGGTAGGAAGGCGGATGCCCGTCCCTCCGTCACCGCCGGTGCCGTCGAGTGCGGCAACAGGTCGCGTGGGTCGTCCGGCAGGAGGACCTCGACGTCCGCGTCTTCGCAGAAACGATAGGGTTGGTGTTCCAGGAATCCCCCGAGGTACTTCCGTACCCGCGACATCTCGGCCCGTACCGTCACCGTGCGGCCCGGATCGCCGAACACGTCGCCGGCCAGGCCCGCGGCACTGCGCCCGGAGCGGTGCACGGCCAACAGGTAGAGCAACTCGGCATGCCGGGGGCTCAGTTCGTGGGACCAGGAACCAGCGCTGCCCGACACCGTCACCGACCAGCTGCGCGGCCGGCCCAGGTCCAGCACGATCCGGGTGGCCGCCTGCGGCAGCGGCTCGGCAGCCTCGTCGGCGGCCCGTACCAGCCAGCCGTCCGCCAGCGGCTCCACCGAGCACAGCCCGAGCGACGGCAGCCACCGGCGGCCCGCCGAGAGCGACTTGGGCAGCGCGATCCGGTTCGTGTACGGCATCCCCGTCACGGCCGCGGTCCAGCCGTCCCGGTCCACCACCACCGCCCGGTCGCCGAGCCGCGCCAGCACCGGCGCCGCCACCGCGCGCAGCTGCTCCAGCGAGCTCTGGTGCAGCTCGCGCAGCCGGGCCTCGGCCAGCTTGGCCACCGAGTCGACCCAGGAGAGCGTGGCCGGATGCATCGTCTCCAGCGGGCCGCTGATGTCCACCACGCCCAGCAGCCGGCCGTCCCGGGGGTCGGTGATCGGCGCGCCCGTACAGGTCCAGGAGGTGTGACTGCGTACGAAGTGCTCGGCGGCGAACACCTGGACGGGCCGGCGCACCACCGCCGGAGTACCCACCCCGTTCGTGCCGACGACGTCCTCACGCCAGTCCGCGCCGAGTTCGAACCCGAGCCCGTCGGCCTTGCGCAGCACCGGCGAACAGCCCTCGCGCCACAGCACCCGGCCCTCCGCGTCGGCGATCACCATGATGTGGTGGGCGACGTCCGCGACCTGGAGCAGCCCCGCGCGCAGCACCGGCAGGACGTGCCGCAGCGGGGACTCCTCCCGGCGCCGCTGGACCTCGTCCTGGGCGAGCAGCCCCGATCTGAAGTCGTGCTCGGGGTCGACGCCGCTGCGCAGCATGCGCCCCCAGGACTGTTCGATCACGGGGCGGGGAGCGATGCGCGCGCGCTGTCCGGCGAGCGTGGCGTCGCGCACGTCGCTGAGCATCCGCGCCGCGCGCGCCGCGTCGACGGCGGCGAGTTGCGTCACGTTCTTCGGCGAGTTCGCCACTGGGTCCTCCCAGGAGGGGCCTGCGACAACCGGACGATGTCAAGCCCCTCGGCCGACGGTTTCCGGTCCTGTTCCGCTGGTTCAGATGGTGCGTCACATACTGCCGCTCGCCGATGACGGAGGGACACAGTCCGGACACAGAGACCAGCAAGTTGCAACCCCTTGCAACCCTGGTGAATATCCAAGGGGTGTTTGAAACTTGACCTACGCCGCTCCCGAGCGGCGTTTCTGGCCTCGCAGGGCCAACTTCGCGGGGGTGGTGCCGTGTCGGCGCAGCACCACCCCCGCGCAGTCATGTGGCGCATACCCGCAGGTCAGGACACCGGCTGAGCCCGTTCGACGATCGACGCCAGGTCCAGGGTGTGCGGCAGGGTCCCGAAGGCCGCGCCCCAGTCGCCGCCGAGCCGCGAGGCGCAGAACGCGTCCGCGACCTCGGGCGGCGCGTACTGGACGAGCAGCGCGCCCTGGAGCACCAGCGCCAGCCGCTCGGCGAGCCGCCGGGCCCGCCCCTCGATGCCCTCCAGGTCGGCGAGTTCGGTCAGCAGGCCCTTGATCGCCCCGTCCAGCCGGTGGTCGGCGCCGCGCGCCCGCCCCACCTCCTGGAGGTAGGCGTTCAGCGCCTGCGGCTCCCGTTGCAGCGCCCGCAGCACGTCCAGCGCCTGGACGTTGCCCGCGCCCTCCCAGACCGAGTTCAGCGGCGACTCGCGCACCAGCCGGGGCAGGCCCGACTCCTCGACGTAGCCGTTGCCGCCCAGGCACTCCGCGGCCTCCACCGTCACCGGCGTACACCGCTTGGTCACCCAGTACTTGGCCGCCGGCACCGCGATCCGCAGCAGTGCCCGCTCCTGCTCGCCCCCGTCGTCGTAGGCGGCCGCGAGGCGCAGCGCGAGGGTCGTCGCCGCCTCCGACTCGAGCGCGAGATCGGCCAGAACATTGCGCATCAGCGGCTTGTCGAGGAGCCGGCCGCCGAACGCCTCCCGGTACGTGCAGTGGTGCACCGCCTGCGCCACGGCCTGCCGCATCAGGCCCGCCGAGCCCAGCACGCAGTCCAGGCGGGTCGCCGCGACCATCTCGATGATGGTGCGCACCCCGCGCCCCTCCGCACCGACCCGGCGCGCCCACGTCCCGTCGAACTCGACCTCTGAGGAGGCGTTCGACCGGTTGCCCAGCTTGTCCTTGAGCCGCTGGATCAGGAACACGTTGCGCGAGCCGTCCTCCAGCACGCGCGGCACGAGGAAGCACGTCAGTCCCTCCGGGGCCTGCGCCAGCACCAGGAACCCGTCCGACATCGGCGCCGAGCAGAACCACTTGTGCCCGGTCAGCGCATACGTCCCGGCCTCCGCGAGCGGCACGGCCGCCGTGCTGTTCGCCCGCACATCGCTGCCGCCCTGCTTCTCGGTCATGCCCATCCCGAACAGCGCCCCCGCCTTGAGACGGGCGGGCCGCAGCTCACGGTCGTAGATCGTGGACGTCAGCCGCGGCTCCCACTCGGCGGCGAGCTCCGGGTCGTGGCGCAGGGCCGGTACGGCCGCGTGGGTCATCGACAGCGGGCAGCCGTTGCCGGCCTCGACCTGCGTCCACACCAGGAACCCGGCCGCCCGCCGCACATGCCCGCCCGGCCGGACCCAGGCCCCGGTCAGGCCCGCCGCGACGCCCTTGCCGAGCAGCCGGTGCCAGGCCGGGTGGAAGTCGACCTCGTCGATCCGGTTGCCGTAGCGGTCGTGCGTCCGCAGCCTCGGCGGGTTCTCGTTGGCCTGCACCCCCCACTCCTGCGACTGCGTCGACCCGGCGGCCCGACCCAGCGCCGCGAGCTCGCCGCGCGCCTCGTCCAGCACCGCCGGATCGACATGCCGTTCGACCGCCTCCGTCAGCGCCCGGTCGGCGGAGTAGACGTCGTATCCGGTCAGGGGCGGGGGCTGATTGGTCACGGTGTGCGTACTGCCTGCCATGCCCGGAACCTACCCGCCACCGGGGCGGTCATGACCGCCCTGACACGGCTTGCGGCGGCCCCGGGGCTGCCGAGCCGGGAGAGGGCCGGGGCGATGGCGACCGCGGTGAGGCCGGGGCGGCTGTGCGGGGACAGCCGCCGATCGGTGCCGATGACGACCGTGCCGGTGGGCGGCCGCGGTGGCTGCCCGGGTCAGCCCAGCCGGGACAGCGCCGTCGCCAGTGGGTCCTGCGCCAGTGCCTCCTCCGGCCAGCCCGGGCGGTAGACGGTGTCGAGATAGCGTTCGCCGAGGTCCGGGGCGATGGCGACCGCGGTGAGGCCGGGGCGGCCGTGGTGGGACAGCCACTGGGCGGCGCCGCTGACGACCGTGCCGGTGGAGCCGCCGAACAGGAAGCCCCGTCCGGCCAGCCGGCGGCAGGTGCGGACGGTGTCCGGCTCCTCGACGCGGACGACGTCGTCGACGTAGGACGGGTCGAGCAGCGGTGGCGGCACGCTGGTGCCCAGGCCCGGGATCATCCGGCGGGCCGGCGGGTCGCCGAAGGTCACCGAGCCGACGCTGTCGACGGCGACCACCCGCACCCGGCGCCGCCACTGCCAGAACCAGCGGGCGCAGCCCATCAGCGTGCCGGTGGTGCCGACCCCGCGCACCCGCCCCACCGGGAAACTCACCGAACGGGCAGTGCATCTGCTATTACCGGTTCCGCTTTTTTCCGACCATACAAATTCTGCCAACACGGGCATGACCGAAAAATGGTTCGATTTCACCTGTCGTTTCTGGTGGGTTGCTCATCGATTTCTGCCGCATTGCGCTGCGGGAGGGAAGGGAGCGGTGCCACAGGCGCGGCCGGACCGACCGTCACACCGGAGGTGAGCGCATGCACGTGCGACGGATACCTTTAGGGCGTGCAGCCAGCAAGTCAGTCTTCCGAGCAACCCGAGAGCCCCTCCGGGCGTCTCCACCGGGCGCGTGCCCTCTACCGGAACGTCTCCAAACGCAGGACCGCCTGGCTGCTCCTGAAGGACACCGTCAACTCGTGCATCGAGTACCGCATCCTGGGCCTCGCGGCCGAGGCGGCGTTCTTCTCGCTGCTGTCCGTGCCGCCGCTGCTGCTGAGCCTCATCGGACTGCTCGGCTACGTCGACGACTGGACCGGCACCGACAGCATCAGCAGCCTCGAGAGCAACATCTTGGAGGCCTCGCGCACCGTCCTGTCCGACAAGGGCGTCAGGGAGATCGCGCAGCCGATCCTGGACGACGTGATGAAGGGCGGCCGCCCCGACGTCATCTCCATAGGCTTCCTGTTCGCGCTCTGGTCCGGCTCCCGCGCGGTGAACGTCTTCATCGACACCATCACTGTCATGTACGGCCTCGACGGCGTCCGCGGGATCGTCAAGACCCGTCTGGTGGCCTTCCTGCTGTTCATCGGGGCGCTGCTGATCGGCTCGGTCGCGCTGCCGCTGATGGTCGCGGGCCCGGACGCGGTGGTGCGGATCCTGCCCTGGTCGACGACGGTGGTGCAGGTCCTGTACTGGCCCGTGGTGATCGTGCTGTCCATCGCCTTCCTGACGACGCTCTACCACGTGTCCGTGCCGGTGCGCTCCCCGTGGATCGAGGACGTGCCCGGCGCCCTCGTGGCGCTCGCCATGTGGGTGCTGGGCAGCTTCCTGCTCCGCATCTACCTCCAGAACACCATCGAGGGCGCGACGATCTACGGCTCCCTCGCCGCCGCCGTCGCCGTACTGCTGTGGATCGGTGTGTCCGCCTTCGCCGTGCTCGTCGGGGCCGCGGTCAACGCCGCGATCGACCGCGTCTGGCCGGCCGCCGCGACCGCCGCCGCCCGCGCGGCCAACGAACGGCTGCGGGAGGAGGTGGCCGCGGAGTACGTCGCCCGGGTGACGGCCGCACGTTCGTACCACGACGACGCCGACGATGATCCCGACGACCCCGACATGCCGTCCGAGTTCCCCGAGCGCTGGTCCCGGTTCCTGCCACCGGAGGACGTGACGGGACGGCTCCGGACGCATGCGAAGAGTTCCCCGAAGGGGAACGGGAACGCGGAGGAACCGCGCCCGGAGAAGTGACCGGCGGGGCCGGTGTCGCTCACGCCTCCCAGGCCCCGCAGCCGCAGCCTCCCGCGCGAAGTCCGTCGCGCACCCGGTGGCCCGGCGTCCCGGCCCGGAGCGTCCCCCCCTCGGCCGTGCCCGCTCCTCGCCCCGCGACGTCGGCACGACACCGGCACCAGTCGCCGTACGCCGAGCGAGACCGCCTCATGGGCGAGCAGCCACGACCGCTTCCGGCGCGTCCGGCGAACCCACGTCGGACGAGTACACCAAGCAGGACGAGTCCCGGGTCCAGTCTCGACGTCGCTCGAGCGGCGGTCAGGACGTGGTCCTGGCCCGCCTCCTCGGCCCGCTGGTCATCGCCGTGCTCCGGGCCTGGTTCCTCCTGCCCCGAGGCCGGGGCGTCGGGCTGGTTCGGGGCACCGGCCGCTCCGGGTCGGGCTACGGCCCGCGTCTCCTCCAGGACGGCCCGCTCGCCTCGCTCGCGGCCGAAGCGGGCGTCTTGGGGGCCCGCACCGGCCGGCCGCCCCACGGACCTCGTGGGCGCGCCCCCGATGTCGTTCCTCACCGGCCGGCGCCTCGCCCTCGCCACCGACGACACCCTCGAAGGCATCGCCGGCGGGGTCGGCCACGGCAGCGCGTCCGTCGCGTCCGACACCTGCAAGCGGGCGTACGTCCTCAACCCGCAGGAACACCGGACGCGCGCCGCGTAGCCTGGCCCACGTGTACGCGGAGCGGCCCTCCCGCCTGGCCGGTGCGGTGGTGTGGACGAACACCCCGTCGGCGCCCGGCGCGCGCCCCGTGCTGCCCGACGGCTGTATGGACCTGCTGTGGACCGAGGGCCGGCTGCTGGTCGCCGGTCCGGACACGCGGGCGCACGTCCCGGGCGGCCCGCCCGCGCACTGGGCGGGCGTCCGCTTCCACCCCGGCACCGCGCCCGCCCTCCTCGGCGTACCGGCGCACGAACTGCGCGACCGGCGCGTGGAGCTGGCCGACCTGTGGCCGGCCGCGGAAGTACGGCGCCTGTGCGGCCGCGTCGACGCGGCCGCCGACCCGGTGACCGCGCTGGAGGACATCGCGATGGACCTGGCGGCGGACACGGCCCCGCCCGACCCCCTCCTGACGCGGCTGGTCGCCGCCCTGGACGCGGGCCACCCGGTCGCCGCGACCGCAGACGAACTCGGCCTGGGCGCACGCCAGTTGCACCGCCGCTCACTCGCCGCCTTCGGCTACGGCCCCAAGACGCTGGCCCGCATCCTGCGCCTGCAACGGGCCCTCGCCCTGGCCCGCAACGGCGTCCCCCACGCCGAGACGGCGGCCCGGGCCGGATACGCCGACCAGGCCCATCTGGCCCGGAACGTGCGGGAGTTGACGGGAATGACGCTGGGAGAGCTACTCGACAGGTCCTAGCGGCGCGAACAGATCGACCCCGTTTCCGTCGGGGTCGAGTACGACGGCGTACCGCTGCCCCCAGAAGGCGTCCCACGGCTTCAGCTCGCCGCGACACCCGGCGCTCACCAGCTCCTCGAACACGGCGTCGACCTCCCCCGGCCCCTCGCAGCGCAGCGCGAGCGCAGCCCGGCCCCCACCGGACGGTGCCCGCCACTCCGGGCGGAAGGAGCGGACGGTGTCCTCCGTGTCCAGCAACAGGCGTAGCCCGCCCGGCAGTTCGGCCTCGGCGTGCGGCTCCTGCTCGGACCCTTCGGGGAACGCGAACCCGAGCCGGCGGTAGAAGGCGACGGAGGCGGCCATGTCGGAGACGACCAGCCCGATGGCATCGAATCGTGGACTCATACGGCCACCGTAGGCAGGGACCCGGCCGCCGGTCTTGAACGAATCGGACACGCCCGTCAGCCGAAGGTCACCGGCCCCCGGGGCGTCTCCACCATGAACGACAGCCCCACCGGCCCCTCCGTGAGCGCGAGATCCGTGCCCAGCGCGGTCAGCAAGGGCCGGATCTCGTCCGGGTCGGGAGCGGTCGCGGACAGGGCCAGCAGAGGAGTGACGGGCAGGCCGGATGCCGAGGGGTGGGCCGAGGCGCCCCAGTCGATGAGGAACGGCACCAGTCCGGAGGGATGCGCCGAGGCCCCGTCGGTCAGGCGCCACTCCAGCAGGGTGCCGTCGGGGCGGCGGCGGCTCATCGCCCGTACGTCGCCCGGGTCGTAGCCCCGGGCACGCGCGGCCGCGACCGTCGCGTCCAGGTCGGACGGGCTGATCGCCCAGGTGATCGTCCGCGGGGCGGCCAGGCCGTCGACACCGAAGGGGCGCGGGCCCGACGGCTCGGGCTGCTCCGGGTCCGGCCCGATGATCTCCAGATAGCTCGTGCCGCCCAGACCGACGAGGTGGTTGCGGGTGCCGAGCCCGACATGGACACCGCCGGGGGCGGGCGTCACACCGGTACGCCGGGCGAAGTCGGCGACGGTCGCCACCAGATCGGGGGTCGCCAGGACGAGGTGATCCAGCAACGGGACAGAGGCGTTGGCGTTCATCCCGCCAGAGACTACGCGCCCCACTCCTCCCGACAACCCCATCTGTGGAACACCTGTGCGGCAGGATGGGCCCGTGATCCGTACACCCGGAGCTGCCCGACGCAGCCCGTCCGAGACGCCACCGCCGACCGGACCAGCTGCACGCGCGACGGCGACGCCTGGTACCGCAGCGCCGGTGAGCAGAGCGAGTACGCCGTCCCGAAGAAGGGCTACGTCGTCCGGGTCGGCGGCGACGGCGTCCCGCGCGACGTCCTGCGCGCGGCGGCCCACAAGGTCCACCGCCCCTCCGCCGACGAACTCGACGCCCTCCTGCCGTCCGCCGCCCCCGCGGCGACCGAACCCGTCGAACGCGGCGACCTGCCCACCGTCGGCGACGGGGCACCGAACAACAACCCGGGGGCCGGCGGCTGACCACCGGTCCGCCGCAACCCCCTGCCCGGTCGGCCAAAAGGGTGTCGCCGCCCAGCCGCGCGAGTGTTTCACGCACCCGGCGTACTCGCCGGGCGGCCCGGCGGCTAGGCATCCCCAGTGACGACCGACGACGCGACACAGGGCAGAAGGGGGCGTGCCGTGGACCGCGAGCTGCCCGCAGGCCGGGCCCGCCACCGCGGCGAGCGCCTGGCCGACGCCGCCGACGCCCGGCTGCCGTTGTACGACGGCGGCGGCGCACTCCTGCGCAAGGCCTTCCCCCACCACTGGTCGTTCTTCCTCGGCGAGCTGGCGCTCTACAGCCTGATCGTCCTGCTGCTGACGGGCGTCTGGCTGACCTTCTTCTTCGAACCCGAGATGCGCGAGGTCGTCTACGACGGCTCGTACGTGCCCCTGCGCGGCATCCTCATGTCCGCGGCCTTCGACTCCACCCTGCACATCAGCTTCGACGTGCGCGGCGGACTGCTCATCCGGCAGCTGCACCACTGGGCGGCCCTCGTCTTCGTCGCCGCGATCGGCGTGCATCTGCTGCGGATCTTCTTCACCGGCGCCTTCCGCAGGCCCCGGGAGATGAACTGGGTCATCGGCGTCACCCTCCTGACGCTCGCCCTGGCCGAGGGGTTCGCGGGCTACTCGCTCCCCGACGACCTGCTCTCCGGCACGGGACTGCGCATCGCGCAGGGCATCATGCTGTCCCTCCCGGTGGTGGGCACCTACGTGAGCATGTTCGCGTTCGGGGCCGAGTTCCCGGGGCAGGACATCGTGACCCGGCTGTACAGCCTGCACATCCTGCTGCTGCCCGGCGTGTTGATCGCCCTGGTCACCGTCCACCTGATCCTGGTCTTCCACCTGAAGCACACCCAGTGGCGCGGCCCGGGCAAGACCGACACGAACGCCGTCGGCAAGCCGATGGTCCCTCAGTTCACGGCGTCCTCGGCCGGCCTGTCCCTCATGGCCTTCGGCGTGCTGACCCTGCTCGCCGGGCTCGCACAGATCAACCCGGTCTGGGTCTACGGCCCCTACCGCCCGGACGTCGTGTCGACCGGCTCCCAGCCCGACTTCTACGTCGGCTTCCTGGAGGGCGCGCTACGGCTCGTGCCGCCCTGGGAGACGAACCTCGCCGGCCACACCCTCATGTGGAACGTCCTGCTGCCTGCCGTCGTCCTTCCCGGTCTCTTCTTCCTCGTCCTGTACGTGTATCCCTTCGTCGAGCAGCGGCTCACGGGGGAGTGGGAGCGGGAACACCATCTGTGCGACCGCCCGCGCGAACGCCCCGTGCGCACCGGGCTCGGCGTCGCCGGCATCGTCTTCTACGGCGTTCTGCTGCTGGGCGGCGGCAACGACGTCATCGCCCTGGCGTTCCGCATCTCCGTGAACGTCATCACCTGGATCCTGCGCGTCGCCCTCGTCGTGGGCCCGGTCCTGGCCTTCATGGTCACCCGGCGTCTGTGCCACGCCCTGCTGGAGTCGGAGCACGAACGCCTGACCGAGGGCGAGGAGACCGGTGAGGTGCGTCAGTCCGTCGCCGGGGGCTACGAGAGCGACCAGGTGCCGGTGGAGCAGTTCCGGCCCGGTGCCCCCAGGACCCCGATCAGCCCTCCCGGCCGGCGTACTGGAACACCATTCCGTACACCCCGGCTCCCAGTACGCCGACGCCGATGAGGAACAGCCACAGCCCGTACACCACCCCCGTCGCGGCGACCGCGAACCCGGCGGCGGTGACGATCGGCCAGCGGCTCTCCGGCGGGAAGAACTCCAGCGGCCCGGCGCCGTCGGCCACCTCGGCGTCGGGGCGGTCCTGGGGGCGCCGTCCCCTGCGCCGGTAGTTCATCGCGCAGAAGAACGAGATCACCGCGGCCATGAGGAAGGCGACGATCAGCGCCGCCGTACCGGCCGGATCGGCGTGCGACCAGATGCCGTAGAGCACCGCGGTGCCCCCGAAGAAGGCGGCGACACCGCCGAACAGCCACGCCTCAGTCCGCATGGGGCAACTGCTCCCGTCTCCGCTGCGCGATGGTCGGATGGTGCAGATCGAAGGCCGGCGCCTCCGAGCGCACCCGGGGCAGCGCCACGAAGTTGTGCCGGGGCGGCGGACAGGACGTCGCCCACTCCAGTCCCCGCCCGTACCCCCAGGGGTCGTCCACCTGGACCCGCTGCCCGTGCCGGCTCGTGTGCCACACGTTGTAGAGGAACGGCAGGGTGGAGACACCGAGCAGGAACGCTCCCGCCGTCGAGAGCGTGTTGAGCAGCGTGAAACCGTCGCCGGGCAGATAGTCGGCGTACCGCCGCGGCATGCCCTGCTCGCCGAGCCAGTGCTGGACCAGAAACGTCAGCTGGAACCCCGGGAACAGCAGCCAGAAGTGCAGCTTGCCCAACCGCTCGTCCAGCATCTTCCCGGTGAACTTCGGCCACCAGAAGTAGAACCCGGCGAACATCGCGAAGACCACGGTGCCGAACAGCACGTAGTGCAGGTGCGCCACGATGAAGTACGAGTCGGTGAGGTGGAAGTCCAGCGGCGGCGACGCGATGAGCACCCCGCTCAGCCCGCCCAGCAGGAACGACATCAGGAACCCCATCGCCCACAGCATCGGTGTCTCGAAGGACAGGGACCCGTTGTGCATCGTGCCGATCCACGCGAAGAACTTGATGCCGGTGGGCACGGCGATCAGGAACGACATCAGCGAGAAGAACGGCAGCAGCACCGCGCCCGTCGCGAACATGTGGTGCGCCCACACCACCGCGGACAGCATGGTGATCGCGATCGTCGCACCGATCATCGGCAGATAGCCGAAGAGCGGCTTGCGCGAGAACACCGGGATGATCTCCGTGATGATCCCGAAGAACGGCAGCGCCACGATGTACACCTCGGGATGGCCGAAGAACCAGAACAGGTGCTGCCACAGGATGGCGCCGCCGTTCGTCGCGTCGAAGACGTGCGAGGCGAACTTCCGGTCCGACTCCAGCGCCAGCAGCGTCGCCGTCAGCACCGGGAACGCGGGCAGCACCAGGATCGACGTGAACAGCACGTTCCAGGTGAAGATCGGCATCCGGAACATCGTCAGTCCCGGGGCGCGCAGACACAGGATCGTGGTGATGAAGTTGACCGCGCCCAGCGTGGTGGACACGCCGGTGACCACGAGCCCCATCACCCACAGGTCACCGCCCGCGCCGGGCGAGTGGTAGGCGCTGTTCAGCGGCGCGTACGCGAACCAGCCGAACGCCGCCGCGCCGCCCGGCACCAGGAACCCCGAGACGACCATCAGGCCGCCGAAGAGGTACATCCAGTAGGACAACGCGTTGAGCCGGGGGAAGGCCACGTCCGGCGCGCCGATCTGGAGCGGCATCACGGCGTTCGCGAACCCGGCGAACATCGGGGTCGCGAACAGCAGCATCATGATCGTGCCGTGGATGGTGACGAACTGGTTGTAGCCGTGCTCGCTGAGGAACTGCAGCCCGGGACGCGCGAGTTCGGCCCGCATACCGAGCGCCAGCAGACCGGCGAAGAGGAAGAAACAGAACGCCGTGACCATGTACAGGCGTCCGATCTCCTTGTGGTCGGTCGTGGACGCCCAGCGCAGCAGCGTACGGCCCAAGGAGCTGCGGGACGCGGAGGGCCGCCGGAGTTCCTCGGTGCTCTCCGACAGTTCGGTCATCGTCCTCCTCCACGGCGGTACCCCGGCGGCACCGGCGCCACCAGGTGCGGACGGCTCTCCGTGCGACGCTACTGCCCGTGACCGGGGGAAGGCGCCCGCGCCACGCCTCCTGTCCGCCGACGGAGTATGCGCTTGTCGGCTCCGGGTGCCCGGCGCACATGACCGCTACGGAAAAGCGGGGCCCCGGCGGCACCTGACCCGCCCTGTGCCGCCTCGAAAGTTTTCGTCCATCGAGGTCCCTGGGCCCTGTGGGGCGAGGTGAAATAGGGTCCTGCGCCATGACCGCCCGCCTGCTCGTGTACACCCGCACCACCGCCTACCGCCACGACTCCATCCCCGACGCCGTCGCCGCCGTACGCACCCTCGGCGGATTCGAGGTCGACCACACCGAGGACCCCACCGCCCTCGAACGGCCCCTGGACGCGTACGCGGCCGTCGTCTTCCTCTCCACCAGCGGCGAGGTGCTGACCCCGGCCGGCCGGGAACGGCTCGCCGGGTACGTCGAGTCGGGCGGTGCCTTCGTGGGCGTACACGCGGCGGCCTGCACCGAGTACGACTGGCCCTACTACGGCGAACTGCTCGGCGCGCGCTTCGCCCGGCACCCCGAGTACCAGCCAGGCAAGGCCGTCGTCGAGGACCGCGGCCATCCCGCCACCCGGCAACTGCCCGCCGTCTGGGAGTTCACCGACGAGTGGTACGACTTCCACACCAACCCGCGCGGCGCGGTGCGCGTCCTGGCCCGCGCCGACGAGTCGTCGTACTCCGGCGGCGGCATGGGCGACGACCATCCGCTGGTCTGGTGCCGGGAGCAGGGCGCCGGCCGGGTCTTCTACACGGCCCTCGGCCATGCCTCCGCCGCCTACGTGGACCCGGACTTCCGCGCCCACCTGCGCGGCGGAATCGACTGGGCGGGCCGGCTGGCGGACGAGTGACGTTTCTCCGGTGAACCGCTTGCACCATTGGAGTGAGCAAAGCCCGTCCAAGGGAAGAGTTCTGACTCGCCATAGAGATCCTCTTGTCTTGGCAAAGGGCCGTCATGTCGCGACGGCCACACGGTGCAGCGTGTTCAATCCCATTGGAGGAGCCGGACCTTGACTTACGGAAAGAAGCTGCGGGAGCAGATCGCCGGGCCGGGGACCACTCCGCTGATCGGCGTGTACGACATGTACTCGGCGTCGATCGCGGCCGACCACTACGACGGGATGTTCGTCTCCGGCTTCGGCTTCGCGGCCTCGCACTACGGGCTGCCGGACATCGGTTTCATCGCCTGGCCGGACATGATGGCGTTCGTCCAGCGGCTGCGGGGCGCGTTCCCGCAGCACCACCTGCTGGTGGACATCGACGACGGGTACGTCGATCCCGAGGTCGCCTGCCATGTGGTGGAGGGCCTGGAGCGGATCGGGGCCTCCGGGGTGATCCTGGAGGACCAGAAGCGGCCGCGCCGGTGCGGGCACGCCGACGGCAAGCAGGTGCTGCCGCTGCACGAGTACCTCGCCAAGCTGGAGATGGTGCTGGCGACCCGCCGTGACCTGGTCGTGGTGGCCCGCACGGACGCCACCGACGAGGACGACATCCTGCACCGGGCCAAGACGCTGGCCGCGACGGACGCGGACGTGGTCCTCGTGGACGGGGTCCGCAGCGTGGAGTGGATCCGCCGGATCCGTGACGTGGTGGGGGACAAGCCGCTGCTGTTCAACCAGATCGCCGGCGGCAAGTCCCCCAGAATCTCGCTGACCGAGCTCGACGAACTCGGCGTCGACGTGGCGATCTACAGCACGCCGTGCCTGTTCGCGGCCCACGAGGCGATGCACTCCGCCCTCGCCGGTCTCAAGGAGGCGGACGGCCGGCTGCCCGAGGTGGACACCACGAGCGGCATCGGCGTCAAGGCCGCTACTCGCCTGCTGGAGCGCAACATCGCCCGCCTGCGGTCCGAAGCCCAGCGGGTGAGCGCGTGAGCCAGGCCGGACCCCGGCGACTGCGCAGGGCGGCGGTTCTGGCGGCGGCCCTCCTGGGTGCCGCGGCGCCCCCCGCGGCCGCCGGCGGCGGTTTCATCACAGTGATCGACAACTCCCAGGCCGACTCGATCCTCGAGGTCGACCGCGCCGCCAACGTCCAGCAGGGCAGCAGCGGCACCGCGGGCAGCGACCACGACGGGAGCGCCGTCGACATGATGGAGGCCCTCGTCGGGGCGAAGCAGCACGAGGGCGACGGCGACTGACGAACGGTCCGCCGCAGTACGACGGCCGGGCACCGCACTCAGCGGCGCCCGGCCGTCACATTTCCACCACCGGCCGCAGCATCATGTGTGCACGGCATCTCGCTTCGTCGGCCAATCAGCCGAGTACGGCCCAGTACGAGGGACGGCTGGCCGGGCGTCGCGAGCGTCAAAGGTCTTCGACCTGTGATCATGGAGCGTTCATTGAAAGTGATCGACGAGGAGCTCCAGGTCGCGGGGGCCGATACGCCGCCGCCGTGTGGCGCTCGCGGGAACGCGCTGTAGGTGATGTGGTGAACTGGTTGACCTCGCTGCCGGCGCCGGCGCTGGTGGTGGGCGGGCTCTTACTCGCCTTACTGGTCGCGGCCGTGGCGCGGGTCGGCGTCCGGGCGCTCGTACCGGTCGGGGAACAGGACCGGGTGCCGCAGATCGCCACGCCCTTGATGCCGACACTCGGCGCTGCCTTCGCGATCTTTGCGGCACTCTCACTGGCCAGCGAGGCCGGCTACCTGCGCGCAGCAGAGGGACTGGTGAGCGACGAGGCGGCCGCGGCCTCCCGCCTGGCATGGGCGGCGACAAGTCCGCGAGTCCAGTCGGAGCCGATCCATGCGGCACTGCTGGACTACTTGCAGACCACGCGTGCCAGGGAATGGGAGGGTACAGCAGCGGCGTCCGGTGACGACCCGGCCACCGCTCACGCGATCGCACGGCTGGAGCGGAGCGTGCGCGCCGAGGCGGCCCGGCCCGAGGTGGGAACCCCGACAGGCACGGAGGTGTTGGCTTCCCTGGACGGTGTCACCAGTAGTCGTCGCGCCCGCGTCGCGTCCGCCGCGCGCGACGTTCCCTCGCTCTACGTCGTCACGCTTGTGGTCAGCGGGCTGGCCTTGATCGTGAACTCCGGTGCACTGGTCTTCCGCAGCAGCCTGCGAACGTCACTGCTCGTCGTGGGTGTTGCGAGTGTGGTCGGGCTGAGCCTGGCGTTGCTCTTCGCACTCAGCGCGCCCTGGAGTGGACCGTTCATCGTCAGTGGGCATCCACTCGACGCCATCGTCGGGGACCTGAAGTCCGGCTTCTTCGGCAGTAGGCATGTTGGGTAGGTGGGAACCAACCAGCGCCACTTCGGAGGTCGCTACCCAGCAGCCACAACTTGGCCGGCCGTGACCTGAGGAGGGTTGGGGAGCAGCGACGCGAGGTTGTCCCGTACGAAGTCCGCCGCCCTCTTGATCGACTCTTCGGCTCCGGCTTGGTCTTCGAAGACGCTGGTAGAGACCATCACTCCATGCCCGGCGTCAACCCAGTAGTAGGCCACGAATCCGGGTACTTGGCGGAGGAGAGGCACGAATCCCTCGTCCACTCGGCGTCCCGCCTCGGCAGGATCCGTCACCCCGTCGTACCGCCGAACTACTGCGTACATAGCTGATCTCCTCACGGATCCCAAGGTCAACTCACCCGAAACGACCTACCACCCACCCGCGTCTCTCGCTCGCGGGATGTCCGAAAGGCACTCGGACAGGCGCATGGGTGATCCGAACCGGGCATCTGCTGTGGCCAGGGCTGCGGAACGGGGGCTTTACGGAACTCTGGCCAGAGCCATTGGCCCGAGGTCGTCGCCCACCTCAGCCCCCCGGCGGAGCCGTGCTCGCGCGTTCCACCAGGCGCGTCGACAGTTCCGTGCGGGTTCCCTCCGGGCGGTGGCCGTCCATCATCCGTACCAGCAGGCGCAGTGCCGTCGCGGCCATCTCCGCCAGTGGCTGGCGGACGGTGGTCAGGGGCGGGGTGGCCCAGCGGGCCTCGGGGAGGTCGTCGAAGCCGACCACGCTGATGTCGTACGGGACCTTCAGTCCCCGCTCGGCCAGCGCCTCGTACGCCCCGAGCGCCATGCTGTCCGAGCAGACGAAGACGGCCGTGGGTGGTTCGGGCAGGTCGAGCAGTTCCCGCATGCGGAGGAGGCCGGTGGCCTCGTCGAAGTCGGCGTAGCGCAGGTATTCGGGCCGTTGGCGCAGTCCGGCCGACGCCAATGCCGAGCGGTAGCCGGCGACCCGGGCGCTGCTGCACAGTTTGTGGCGCGGGCCGGCGATCACGGCGATCCGCTCGTGGCCGAGCGACAGCAGGTGCTCGGTCGCCGTGACCCCGCCCTGCCAGTTCGCCGCGCCCACCGACACGACGCCCGGCGGCGGTTCGAGGACCGGGTCGATCATCACGTACGGGATGCGGTGCTGGTCGAGCCAGGCGTACTGGGACTCCGTCAGCTCGGCGAGGTTGAACAGCACTCCGGCCGAGCCGCGCGCGGAGAGCTTGTCCAGCCAGCCGCGCTGCGGGTGGCCGCTCCGGGTCCGGGAGGGGCCGGCAGCCGAGACGATCACGTCCAGGCCCGCGTCGTGGGCCGCCTCCTCCACCCCGTGCAGCACCGCACCCGACCACGAGCTGTCCAGCGAGTGCACGACGAGGTCGACCAGCCGGGGCGTTCTGACCGTGTCGAACCTCGGTCTGCGGACGTAACCGAGCCGGTCCAGTGCCTCCGTGACCCGGCGGCGCGTCTCGGGCGCCACGTCCTCCCGGCCGTTGACCACCTTGGAGGCGGTCGGCACCGACACCCCCGCCTCGCGGGCCACGACCGCCAGTGTCGGTCCGGCCGTCACGCTCGCACTCCCCGTACGGACCATCGGGAACCACCTCTCCGGACACCAGCGCGCAGAAAGCGCTTGCTATCCTAGGTGTGTCTCCACGCGACGTGAAGAGACCGGGAATCACCGGATCTTGCGCCTCGGGACTTTCGGAACGGCCTTACGCGGGCGTGCACGTCAGCCGGAAGTCGCGGAAGTCGGCCTGAAGGACGCGTCGACCAGATCCCGGGCGTGGATCCCGGCCATCGCGCCGGTGAAACGCAGCCGCGAGCCGTGGTCGTCGGACAGGCGGCTGAAGTCCAGCGGCGGGCCGACCGGGATCGTCGGGAACCACTCGAAGGAACTGATCGCCACGTAGTACCAGTCGCCCGCCCGGACCAGCGACGGGTCCGGAGCGAAGCCGCGGATCACCGGGTTGCGCAGTACGGTCGCCGAGGCCGCCTGCTGCACGGTCACTTGAGGGCTCCCAGCGTGACCCCGGTACGCCAGTAGCGGCGCATCGCGACCATCATGATCGCCATCGGCACGATGGAGAGCAGCGCGCCCGTCAGGACCAGGCTGGTCAGGTCGACGCCCGACTCCAGGCGTCTGCCGGACCAGTTGTACAGGCCCAGGTTGAGCGTCCAGTTCTCCTCGCCACGCAGCACCGTGAGCGGGAGGAAGAAGGCGTTCCAGGTGTTGACGAAGGCCAGCAGGAACACCGTGGCGCCGCCCGTCGTCATCATCCGCAGCACGATGCTGAAGAAGATGCGGAGTTCGCCGGCGCCGTCCAGGCGGGCCGCCTCCAGGAGTTCGAAGGGGACCGTGGCCTCGGTGTAGACCTTGGCGAGGTAGACGCTGAACGGGTTGATCAGGCAGGGGATCAGCATCGCCCAGGGGGTGTCGACCAGGCCGATCGCGGAGAACAGCAGGTACAGCGGGAGGGTGAGCAGGGCGATCGGGATCAGGAACGAGCCCACCACGCACGCGAACACCGCGCTGCGGCCCGGGAAGTCGAAGCGGGCCAGGCCGTAGCCCGTGGCGAGGGCGATGAGCGTGCCGCCGAGAGAGCCGACACCCGCGTACAGCAGCGAGTTGGCGGTCCAGCGCAGGAAGATGCCGTCCTCGTAGGTGAACAGCTGGTGCAGGTTGTCCCACAGGTGCATGCCGGAGAACCACAGGCCGTTGCTCTGGTACAGCCCCGTACGGTCCTTCGTCGCGGCGACGATCAGCCACCACACCGGGAACAGGCTGTAGGCGCCGGCCAGGACCAGGCCGACGAGGACGAAGCGCTGGCCGCCCCGGCCGCGGGCCGCCGGGTCCGGGCGGGTGAGCCGGCGCACGGCCGGTGTGGGGGGCTGCTTGGCGCGGTTTTCGGTGAGCACCATCAGTCGGTCTCCCTCGAAGTCAGCCGGTAGAAGAGGAAGGAGGCGATGCCGAGGATGAGGGCGAGCAGCACCGACAGGGCAGCGGCGTAGTGGTAGTTGCCGGCGTTGAACGCCTGGTTGTAGATGATCATGATCGGGGTGAAGCTGTCGTCCACTGTCTGCGGGGTGACGTTCCGGAACAGTGCGGGCTCGTTGAAGATCTGCAGCATCTGGATGATGGAGAGCAGACCCGTCAGGACGAGCGCCCCGCGCACGTACGGGACCTTGATGCTGCGCGCGATCCGGATCTCGGAGGCGCCGTCCAGACGCGCGGCCTCGAACAGTTCGCGCGGCACGGCCTGGAGCGCGGCGTAGATGATCACCATGTTGTAGCCGATGCCGTGCCAGGTCAGCAGGTTGCCGATGGACGGCCAGACCATGGACGGCGCGAAGAAGTTCCAGGAGGAGCCGAACAGCTTGCCCAGCGAGGTGAGCGGGCCGACCGAGGGGCTGTAGAGGTTGATCCACACGATCGCCGCGACCACCCCGGGGATCATGTACGGCACCAGCAGCAGGATCCGGAACCTGCTCGCCACCCTGGACGTGAGCGCGTCCAGGAACAGCGCCAGCACCAGGCTGACGAACAGCATCACCGGGATCTGGACACAGGCGAACAGCACCACGCGCAGGATGGAACTCAGGAACGCCGGGTCGGTCAGGCCCTGTCGGTAGTTGGCCAGGCCCGAGAACTTCTCCGTCGCCCCGCCGAGACCGAGTCCGGACTGCTGCTCGCGGAAGAGGGACTGGTGGACGGCGTAGCCGATGGGGACCAGGTAGAGGAAGACGAAGCCGAGCTGGAAGGGCACCGTGAAGGCGGCGCCCTTCCAGCGCTGGGAGCGGATCATCGCTGCTTCCTCAGCCCTTGACGCTGATGCCGCGGGACTTCAGGTCGTCGACCGTCCACTGCTGCATGTGCGCCAGCAGGTCGGTGACCTTCTGCTGCTTGTTGACGACCTTGGCCCAGCCGGCCTGCATCTCCGTGAACATCGCGGTCCAGTCGGGGCCGAAGGTCCAGTCGGTGGTGACCGTGCTCAGGCTGTCGGTCACGACTTTCTTGGCCGGCTCGTAGTTCGTGCCGAGGAGCTTGGCGGAGATCGCGTCGTCGACGTAGGCGCTGCTGTCGGCCAGCGCCGGCATCACACCGTTGCCGGTTTCCGGGCTCGCCATCGTCTTCACCGCGCCGGCGTTCGTGGACATCCACAGGGCGGCCTCGGCGGCCTGCTGCTGGTGGTCGCACTGCTTGGTGACCAGGGTCAGGCTGCCCGTGAGGTTGGTGCCGGCCGGGGTCTTGGCCGCCTCACCGCTGAACGTCGGCCATGGCGAAAGGGCCCACTTGCCGTCGGACTTGGTGAAGTTCTGCACCATGCCCGCCATCTGCCAGGTGGAGATCTGCCGGGTCGCTGTGCCGCCGTCGTCGTAGTTGCGCTGCACGGCCGCGTAGTCGGCGAAGGACAGCTTGGAGTTGAGGTCGTTGTCGATGATCTCCTGGATCACCTGCGCCGCCCTGAGAGTGCCCTCGTCCTGGAAGTCCACCTTCCAGGAGTTGCCGTCGATCGCGTACCAGTGCGCCCCGGCCTGCATGGCGAGCACCTCCAGGGTGCTCGGATCCTCACCGGCGAAGTTGGTGATCTTGACGCCGTGCTTCTTCAGCTCCTTGCCCGCGGCGATGAAGTCGTCCCAGGTGGCAGGGGCCTTCAGGCCGTACTTCCGGAAGATGTCGGTGCGGTAGATGGTGAAGTTGGGCGCGGAGCTGGTGGGGACGCCGTAGAGCTTGCCCTGTACCTGCGCGGCGGCCCAGGAGCCGGAGTTGAACTTGTCCTTGTCGGCCTCGACGTACTTGGTGATGTCGGCGAGTGCGCCCTGCGAGACCCAACTGGTCACGTACTCGGCGGTGTTCTGCACCAGGCAGGGCGCGTTCTTCGCCTTCACCGCGTTGGTCAGCTGCTTCTGCATGGTCAACTGGTCGGTGACCTTGGTGTACTTGAGCTTGACGTCCTTGTGAGCGGCGTTGAACGCCTTGACGACGGCCTCCTGGCCGTTGGCCCAGCCCCAGAAGGGGAGGGTGACCGGGCCGGACGCCCCGGAGGACGAGTCGTCCCCGGAGCCGGACCCGCCGCAAGCGGCGAGCAGACCTGTCAGCGCGAGACCCGCTACGGCGGCGCGGGCGAACCTTCTCCGGGGGCTGATGGAGTTCATCTGACCGTGATCCTTCGGAAAGTAGGCGTCTTTGAACGAGAGGACGGCGGCTCGGTACTGGCCAGGGACGGCGGCCGGAAGACGTCGACGGGGACGTCGGCTCGCGGTTGCGGGGGTCGGCCAAGCGGAAGCTGTAGAAACCGATTGCTGGGACGGTAGGCCGAGAAGCCCAGCCGTATCAAGGGGTGTGCCGGAATTTGGTCGAGTCGGCCTTGAAATGGAGCGGAAACCGTTTACGAAACTGGATCAGAAGGCTGTGGCGAAACCAGATCGACGCCTGTCAGCTGCTGTGCCGCTTCGGCGGTGCGACCGAGTGACGTACGACGACATGGGTGCCCAGCACCAGATGCTCACCGTCGCCGCCCTTGCGGCGGCCCGCCCCGGAGCCCTCGCGCCGGTCGGCCACCGCGCGCAGCGCGACGCGGCCCATCTCCTCGTACGGCACGTGCACGGTGGTCAGTTGGGGGGTGAGCTGGGAGGCCAGCGGGATGTCGTCGTAGCCGACGATCGACACGTCCTCCGGCACCCGCAGGCCCGACGTGCGCAGCGCCTGCATCGCGCCCGCGGCGACGACGTCGGTCCCGGCGAGTACGGCCGTGAAGGCCACGCCCTCGCGCAGCGCCGTCTCGACGGCCCGGTGGCCGTGCTCGTCGTCGTACGGCCCGTGCCGCACCAGGCCCGGGTCGAACGGCACCCCGTACGCCTCGAAGGCCCGCCGCGCCCCGCGCAACCGTCCCTGGGCGGTGGTGAGTTCGGCCGGGCCCGGCAGCACCAGGATCTCGCGGTGGCCGGCCGACAGCAGGTGGCTGGCCATCGCGTAGGCGCCGGACTCGTTGTCGTAGTCGACCGTCGTGGCCGGTACGTCGCCCTCCAGCGGAGGCCTGCCGACCAGGACGAGGTGGGATCCGGCCGCGTCGAGGGAGCGGGCGAAGCGGGCCATGCGCAGCTGGTACTCGTCGTAGTCGTAGGCACCGCCGAGCAGCACCACCGCGGCGACGCCCTGCTGGCGCATGAGGTTGACCAGGGCGAGTTCACGCTCGGGGTCGTCGCCGGTGGTGCCGACCAGCGACAGCCAGCCGCGCAGGGTGGCCGCGCCCTCGACCCCCTTGGCCACGTGGGCGAAGGCGGCGCCGGTGATGTTGTTGATGAGGATCGCCACGGTCGGGGTGCCGCCGCCGGCCAGGGAGCGGGCGTGGGCGTTGGTGACGTAGTCCAGGTCGCGGACGACCTTCATCACCCGGCGGCGCAGCTCCTCGGAGACCGGGTAGTTCCCTGAGAGCACGCGCGACACGCTCGCCACGGAGACGCCCGCGCGTTCCGCCACGTCCCGGATGGTCGCCCGGCCCGCGGCGTCACCGGTCGCCCTGCGCTGACTCACCCTCGGGGCTCCTTCACCGTCATGACCCGATCACCGCGGCGGCCATGCGCCGCGCCGTCGGTGGTGCGGAAACCGTATCCCATCGTCCCTTCCGGCATCACGGCCTGTGGACGGCCGGGTCGGACGGCTGGGCGCCGTGGGGCGGACGGGGCTTCGGCGGCGGGCATCAGGCGACCCTGGTCAGGTCCGCGTGCCGTACCTCGTGGGCCAGGGGCAGGCCCGTGGCCAGGCGTTCCAGTTCCTCGACGACGATGCGGCCGAGCCGCTCCAGCTCGTTGCCGAGGGAGCCCGCGATGTGCGGGGTGAGGAAGACGTTGGGGAGCCGGTAGAGGGGGGACGTGGCGGGCAGGGGTTCGGGTTCGGTGACGTCGAGGACCGCGTGCAGCCGGCCCGAGACCAGTTCGTCGGTGAGGGCGTCGGGGTCGACCAGCGCGCCCCGGGACGTGTTGATCAGTACGCCGCCGCTCCGGATCAGGGCGAGCCGGTCGCGGTCGAGCATGCGGTGGGTCTCGGGGATGTCGGGGGCGTGCAGGCTGACGATGTCGCTGCGGCGCAGCAGGTCCTCCAGCGTCAGGAGTTCGGCGCCGAGCGCGCGGGCTTCGGCGGTGTCGACGTAAGGGTCGTAGAGGAGGACCTCGAAGTCGAACGGCCGCAGCAGTTCGAGCAGTCGGCGGCCGACGCGGGAGGCGCCGATGACGCCGATCCGGCGGCCGAGGTTGCCGGTGGCCGCGGTCTCGGCGCGGGAGGGCTGGGCGTGGGTGGCGCGGAAGCGCTCGCGGTGGGTGAACGCGTCCTTCCCGGTGAGCAGGATCATCGCGAGCGTGTATTCGGCGACCGGCAGCGCGTTGCCGGTGACCGCGCTGGAGACCGCGACCCCGTGCGTCCACAGGGCGTCGCCGACCAGCGAACGCACGGAGCCGGCGGCGTGCAGCACCGTGCGCAGCCGGGGTGCCGCGGCCAGCGTGTCCGTGTCGAGGCGGGGGCAACCCCAGCCGGTGATCAGTACCTCGGCGCGGGCCAGCGCCGGTGCGGTGGCGGGGTCGGCGAAGTCCCGTACGACGAGGGCGGGGTCGATCTCTGCCGTCTGCCGGAGCCGGGCCTGGAGGGGCGCCGGGAAGAGCAGGGGGAGGTGCACCGGATCCATGGCGAACACGGCCCTGGGCAGCTGGGCGCTGGGCATGACTCTCCTGAGATGCGTGCGGAGGAAACGTTTTCTGAAAGCGTGTTCTACCGTAGGTCTGGGTGGGGGCGGGGTCAATCGGTGGGATGGAGCTGGGCGGGGGCTGGTCACCACCAGTTGTCGTGCGCTGGGAACGGGGCCCGTCAGTCGCCCCGGTGCGGCGTGTCCGTGTGCGGGGCGTCGCCGCCGCCGGTGGGCGCTGCGGTCCGGCCGGGAAGAATCACCAGTTCAGTGCCCGTGTCGCTACGGCTCGCGCGGTGACGGGTGAGCCGGCTCGCGTGTGTCGTCGCTGTCGTGCGGGGTTTTCGAAAATTCGCGCAGCCCCTTGACGAGTCCGCTCGGGCGGTTGAAGCTCTGCCCCACTCGGCTGAAGCAAACGGTTGCTACCTGTTACCGCGCCAGCCCGGTTCGCCGCTGTTCTTCTCTGTCCTCCGGCCTGTCCCCGATGCGGAAGGTGAGGCGTCCATGCGCTCGCATGCCGGTACTCCCCCCAGTCGTCGCCGTTTCCTCGCCCTGTCGGCCGGCGGTGCCGTGGCCGGTGCGGCGGCGCTCAACGGCTGTGCCCTGCAGGTGTCCAGCTCGGTGAGCGGCTCCGGCGAGACCGTCACGCTGATGGTCAAGCCCGACGACCTCTCTCCGGAACTGGTCAAGCAGGCCCAGAAGGACATCGGCGTCAAGATCGTCACGGTGCGGTACGACCTCACCAAGCTGATCGGGATGATGACCAACGGCAACCCGCCCGACTTGGTGCGCGGTGTCGGTGCCGTGGACGCGCCGTACTTCGCGGCGCGGGACGTGATGGAGGAACTGGACCCGTACTTCGCCCGGAGCGGCGTCCTCGCGCTCGACGACCTGGACCCGGTGAACGACCTGTGGCGGTACGACGGCCGGACCCAGGGCAAGGGCCCGCGCTACGGCATGGCCAAGGACTTCTCCCAGGACTCCATGTACTGGTACAACACCGCGCTCTTCGACCAGGCGGGCGTCGACCACCCGCCCGAGACCGAGCCGGTCACGTACGAGGAATGGCTGGACACCGCCAAGCGGCTCACGCGGCGCAAGAACGGTCAGACGACAGTGTTCGGCGGCAGTTACAACGGGTGCTCACCCCCAATCTCCTGACGAGTCTGACGGTGGCCGCCGGAGGCAGCCTCTTCAGCGACGACTTCTCCCGGATCGACTTCACCACTCCCGAGGCCCGCAAGGCGCTGGGCTGGTACATCGACTACTGCCGGGCCAAGGTCGGACCGAGCCTCATCCAGCCGGACCCCAACGCCTGGGACGGGCCCACCTACCAGGCCGGCCGGATGGCCATGACGAACTCCGGCTACTGGCTCGGCGGCCTGATCAACGCCGACAAGAAGCTGGCGCCGGTGTCCCGCCTGGCCCCCGCCCCGGTCTTCCAGGGCGGCAAACGGGTCAGCCCGTGCCAGGCCGGCACCGGCCTGTGGATGCCGAGGAAGGCACGGAACAAGGACGCGGCATGGCGGGTCTTCGAGTGGTTCTTCGGCGAGGCACCGGCCAAGGCGCGTGCCTCCAGCGGCTGGGGCATTCCCACCCTGAAGTCCCTGCGCACGCTGATGCCGGCCCAGGAGGACTACCAGAAGCGGGTGCTGGAGGTGCAGAACGCCGAGCTGAAGCACTTCTCGGTGATCGCTTTCACGCCCTACGCCACGGCGGACTCGCTCTACGCCCTCTTCAACCAGACCGCCCCGGCCGCGATGCGGGGAGACATGTCCGTCGACACCCTCGCGGGCCGCCTGAACTCGGTCATGAACGAGCAGCTGAAGCGCGGTAAGGAGCAGGTGGGATGACCGTCGAACAGATCCCCTCGGTCGCGGGCCGGTCCGGCCCGGCCGCGAGCGCCGGCCGGGCGCGGGCGGCCGGGCGTCCCCGGAACTCGATGACCGCGCGCAGGCACCGGGCGTTCTACCTGTTCACCTCACCCTGGATCACCGGGTTCCTGCTGCTGACCGTTGTTCCCATGGCGTACGCGCTGTGGCTGAGCTTCACCACGTTCGACGGTATCTCGCCCCACTGGCGGTACGTCGGGCTCGGCAACTACCGGGAGCTGTTCTCCGACGCGCAGACCTGGCACGCCCTGGGCCGCACCGGCCTGTTCGCGGTGACCTCGGTGCCGTTGTCGATCATCGCCGGGCTCGGGCTCGCCGTCCTGGTCAACCGGCCGCTCAAGGCGCGTGGCCTGTTCCGCACCCTGCTCTATCTGCCGGCCGTGGTGCCCCCGGTCGGCGCGGGCCTCGCCTTCAAGGCGCTCTTCGACCAGAACTCCGGTGCCGCCAACGGTGTCCTGACCCTCTTCGGTATCGACGCCGTCGGCTGGCTCGCCGACCCCTACGCCCGCTATGTGCTGCTGATGACGGTGCTCTGGGGCGCCGGAAACATCATGATCATCTCGCTGGCCGGACTCCAGGACGTGCCCCGGGAACTCCACGAGGCGGCCCGCATCGACGGAGCGAGCGCCTGGCGGACCTTCCGCAGCATCACCGTGCCGCTGCTGTCGCCCGTGCTGCTGTTCCAGACGGTGACCGGCGTGATCGCCTCGGTGCAGACCATCATGCCGCTGCTGCTGTCCGCGGACGGCACCACGGCGGGCGTCACCGCGCTGCCGCAGTCCAACTACCTCTACATGATGCACGTGTTCGGGCAGTACTTCGCGCTCGGCCGCTACGGCTACGCCTCCGCGCTGCTGTGGGTGCTCTTCGTCCTGATTCTCGCCGTGACCGGGCTCATCTTCAGGCTCACGTCCGGTGCGGTGTTCTACAACGTCGACCCGGAGGCGAAGAAGTGACCGCCACCAGCCTGCCCACGAAGACCACGGGGTCCGCCCCACGGGTACGGATACGCGTCAACCGCCTCGTCCTCTACACGGTCCTCGTCGCGCTCACCGGCCTGTTCCTCGGCCCCTTCGGTTGGCTCATCCTCACCGGTCTCAAGACCCCCGCCGAACTGGCCGCCTCTCCCGTGCACTGGCTGCCCGACCACGTCCAGTGGCACAACTTCACCGACGCGTTCAACCTCATCGACTTCCTCGGCTACGCCCGCAACTCCCTCGTCATCGCCCTCATCTACGCCACCCTCGTCACCCTCAGCTCGGCCTGGGTCGGCTTCGGTTTCGCCCGCCTGTCCGCGCCCGGCAAGAAGACCCTGTTCGGCATCCTGCTCGGCTCGATGATGCTGCCCCAGCTCATCACCCTCCTGCCGACCTACCTGATCTTCGCGAAACTCGGCATGGTCGACACGTACTGGCCGTGGGTGCTGTGGGGCCTGTCCGCCGCCCCGTATCTCGTGTTCCTCTTCCGGCAGTTCTTCGCCGGTCTGCCCCGCGAGCTGGAGGAGGCCGCGATCGTCGACGGCTGCGGCTACGCCACGATCTTCTGGCGGATCTTCCTGCCGCAGTCCTGGCCGGTCCTGTCCGCGAGCTTCGTGATCGCCTTCACCTGGACCTGGGGCGACTACATCGCCCCGCAACTGCTGCTGTCCACCGACCGCTCCACACTCGCCGTCGCCGTCATGTCCACCTACGTCACCTCGGCCGGCACACCAGTCGCCAACCTCCAGGCCGCGGCGTCCGTGATGTACGTCGTGCCCATCCTGCTGATCTTCCTCGTCGCCCAGCGCGGCTTCGTCGCCGGGATGTCGACCCCCGGCCTCAAGTAGCCCTTCCGGCTTGTCTTTCGCAAGGAGTCCTGCATGAACACGCCCCTGTCCCGCCGCACCGCCCTCCAGGCCGCGGGTGCCACCGTGCTCGCCGCCGGTCTGTCCGGCATGACGGCCACAGCGGCCCACGCGGACGACGACAACTCCGCACCCAAGCTGGTCACCTACCCGCGCCCGGCCGACATGCCGACCAACACCAGCTTCAAGGTGAGAGTCCGCACCGCTCCCGACGGCGAGTGGCAGACCCTCGACATCTGGCGGCCGCAACTGGAGGAGATCAACGCCACCACCGGCTCCGGCAAGGTCTACAACACGTCGATGGTGTACTTCGACTTCTGCGGCTCCGTCGAGATCGAGGTGACCTACCTCAAGGGCGGCACCACCAAGGCCCGGGTGAGACCGGACGCGCTCGGCATCACGCCCGAACTCCTCGGCGACACCCTGCGCTTCACCCTCGACGAGCCGCGTGACGTCGTCGTCCAGGTCAACGACGAGATCTTCGACTGCCTGCACGTCATCACCAACCGCGTCGACCGGCACCCGCCCGCCGAGGACGACCCGGACGTCATCTACTTCGGCCCCGGCGTGCACACCGTCACCGGCAACGTCCTCACCGTCCCCAGCGGCAAGACCGTCCATCTGGCCGGCGGCGCCGTCCTGAAGGCCCAGGTCTTCTTCAAGGACGTCGAGAAGGCCCGCCTGACCGGCCACGGCATGCTGTACGCGGGCCCCGGCGGCGTCCTGTGCGAGGGCAGCAAGAACATCCGCGTCGAGGACGTCATCATCATGAACCCCAACGGGTACGCGGGCACCTTCGGCGAGAGCGAGAACGTCCACGTCAAGAAGGCCCGCTCGTTCAGCTCCAAGGGCAACGGCGACGGCTTCGACGTCTTCTCTTCCACCGACGTCGTCTTCGACGGCTGCTTCATGCGCAACTCCGACGACTGCTTCGCGATCTACGCCCACCGCTGGGACTACTACGGCGACACCCGCGACGTCACCATCCAGAACTGCACCCTGTGGGCGGACGTCGCGCACCCGATCAACGTCGGCACGCACGGCAACACCGAGGCCCCCGAGATCATCGAGAACCTGGTCATCAAGAACCTCGACATCCTCGACCACCGCGAACCCCAGATGGGCTACCAGGGCTGCATCGCGCTCAACCCCGGCGACTCCAACCTGATCAAGAACGTCCGCATCGAGGACGTACGGATCGAGGACTTCCGCTGGGGCCAGGTGATCCACATGCGGGTCATGTACAACACGAAGTACAACACCTCGGTCGGCCGTGGCATCGAGGACGTCTACGTCAAGAACCTCAGCTACAACGGCACCCACGCCAATCCGTCGCTCTTTCTCGGCTACGACGCCGACCACGCCATCAAGAACGTCACCTTCGAGAACCTGGTGATCAACGGCACGGTCGTCGCCGACTCGATGAAGAAGCCCACCTGGTACTACACCACCGACTCCGTGCAGTGGTACTACAACGAGCACGTCCTGAACCTGAGGTTCCTCACCACCGCCGAGGCGGAGGCGGCCGCGCAGTGACCCCGATCAGCCGCCGCGGCCTGCTGAAGTCCTCCACGGCGCTGCTGCTCGCCGCGGGCACGAACTCCCTGTTCGTGCCCGCGGCCCGGGCAGCCGACGGCGCCACGGACTCCGCCTTCGCGTTCACCCACCCGGGCCTCCTGCACACGACCGCCGATCTCGCCCGTATGAAGGCCGCGATCGAGGCCGAGCAGTCCCCGGTCCATGACGGTTTCCTCGCCCTCGCGGCCCACGCCCGCTCGCAGGCGACGTACACCGTCCAGAACACCGGCCAGATCACCTCCTGGGGCCGCGGCCCCTCCAACTTCATGAACCAGGCCGTCGCAGACTCGGCCGCCGCCTACCAGAACGCCCTGATCTGGTCCGTCACCGGCGACCGCGCACACGCCGACAAGGCCCGCGACATCCTCAACGCCTGGTTGGCGTCCCTGACGATCGTCACCGGCGCCGACGGCCCGCTCGGCGCCGGCCTCCAGGGCTTCAAGTTCGCCAACGCGGCCGAACTACTGCGCCACACCGACTACGACGGCTGGGCCGACGCCGACATCACGCGCTGCGAGCGGTCCTTCCTGGACGTCTGGTATCCGGCCGTCTCCGGCTACATGCTCTACGCCAACGGCAACTGGGATCTGACAGCCATTCAGACCATCCTGGCCATCAGCGTGTTCTGTGAGGAACGCACCCTCTTCGAGGACGCCCTGCGCTACGCCGCAGCCGGTGCCGGGAACGGCAGCGTCCCGCACCGGGTGGTCAACGCGTCCGGCCAGGGCCAGGAGAGCGGCCGTGACCAGGGGCACGAGCAACTCGCCGTCGGCCTGATGGGTGACGCTGCGCAGGTCGCGTGGAATCAGGGCGTGGACCTGTTCGGTCTCGACGGCAACCGCATCCTGGCGAACGCCGAGTACGCCGCCCGCTACAACCTCGGCGGCGACGTCCCCTTCACCCCCGACCTCGACCGCACCGGCAAGTACATCAAACAGGCCGTCTCGGCGACCGGACGCGGCACCCTGCCCCCGATCTACGAGATGTACTACGCCCACTACGCCGGCGTCCGCGGTCTCGACGCCCCGTACACCAAGGCCGCCGTCTTCCGTGGCACCGGCGGCGCCCGCGTCGTCGAGGGCAGCAACGACGACCTGCCCAGCTGGGGCACCTTCGCCTACGCCGGCGCGACCCCGTCCACCCCGACCGTGCCGGCGCCTCCGGCGGGCGTGACGGCGGGCGGTGACGACACGGCCGTCACGGTGGCCTGGCTGCCGTCCGCCTGGGCGAGCGCGTACACCGTCCGACGAGCCACTCGCCCCGAGGGCCCGTACGAGGAGATCGCCTCCGGAGTCGACGAGCCGACGTACACGGACGGGGGCGTACGCCCGGGCCGGACCTACCACTACACCGTCACCGCCGCCAACTCCCTTGGCAGCAGCTCTGATTCGAGCCCGGCGACTGCCGTGGCCGGCCTGCCCGCTCCCTGGTCCACCCGGGATGTCGGGGAGGTGAGGATCCCCGGCTCCGCCGGCTTCGACGGCGAGCGCTTCGTGCTGGAGGCTTCCGGTACCGCCGACACCCACCGCCTCGCGTATGTGCCGCTGCGCGGCGACGGCACGGTCACCGCGCGGATCGTGTGGCCGCTCAGCTCCCAGTACTCCAAGATCGGTGTCACCGTCCGGGCCTCGCTCGACGCGGACGCCGCCCACGCCTCGATGCTGATCCAGGGGCTGCCTCTGCACACCTGGAGCGGGGTGTGGACGGTACGCCCGCGGACCGGGGCGCCGGTGTCGGCGACCGGCAGCACCCCCGTACCGCCGTCCCAGCAGGAGGCCATCACCAGCAGAGCCTCCTTCCCGATATCCGACCTCGGCGCGCTGCCCGAGTCGGCGACGCCCCTGGAGGCGCCGTACGTGGAGGGCGCGGGCGACGGATACCGGCTGCGGGCGCCGTACTGGGTGCGGGTGACCCGCAAGGGCCGCCGGTGTACCGGGGCCATCTCTGCGGACGGTATGCAGTGGACCGTAGTCGGTAGCGCCGAGGTCGACGGTATGTCGCACACTGCATACGCTGGCCTCGCTCTCGCCTCCTGCCTGGGCGTTGATGCCGAGTACGCCGAGACCGGCACCGGCGCCTTCGACAACGTAAGCGTCACCGCGGAGGCCGGCGACGTCTGGCGCGTGCCGCGCCCCGCCCGCACCGCCGGCGACCTGCGGGCCACGACCGGCACCGGCGCTGTGGAGCTGGCCTGGACCGACCCGGACCTCTCGGCCCGCTACACCGTCCTGCGCTCCACCCGCGCCCGCGGCCCCTACGAGACCCTCGCCACCGACGTCGGCGCGGTCGGCTTCGGCACCCGCATCCGGTACGCGGACGCCACGGGTGAGCCAGGGACGACGTACCACTACGCCGTGGCGAAGACCAACGTCGGTGGCCGTGGCCCGCGTTCGGCGACGGCGACCGCGTCGATGCCGACCGTCACCGCGCCCACCACCGCCTTCACCGTCCCCACCGCCGCCGGAGCGGCACCCCTGCCCGCCCCCTGGACCCACGGCGACCTCGGTGACGTGGTCCTCGACCAGCGTGCGCTCGGCACGCTCGGCGTGGTGGCCGTGCTCACCCCGGGCGACACGACGTACGTGGACGGGACCTTCACCGTGCGGGGCTCCGGTGTCGACCTCAATGTCAACTCCCAGGGAATGACGGGCCAGTTCGTACGACAGTCCGTCACCGGCGACGGCGAGATCACCGCCCGTCTGGTCTCCCGCAGCGGGGCCACCGCCGACCGGGTCGGGCTGCTCATGGCCAAGTCGCTGTCGCCGTTCGACCAGGCGGCCGGGGTGATCGTCACGGGCGGGAGCAGCGCCCAGCTGATGCTGCGCCCCACGGTGGCGGGCGCCTCCGCCTTCTCCGGGGCGACCCCTGTCCAACTGCCCCTGCTGCTGCGGCTGAAGCGCACCGGGACCGTCTTTGCCGCCTCCGTCTCCACCGATGACGGCGCCACCTGGAGCCTCCTCGCCCAGGGGTCGGTCCCCGGCTTCGGCGACGCCCCCTACTACGTGGGCCCGGTGGTCTGCTCCCGCAGCCCCCTCGCCCTCTGCACCTCCGAGTTCGACGACATGAGCATCACCACGACCTGATCCCCCCCACGGACGGGAGAGCTCCGCAATGAGCCGCACATCCCCCCACCTCCACCAGCATGTGAGCCGCCGCGGTCTGCTGAAGACCGCCGGCGGTCTCACCGCCGCCCTCGCCCTCGGCACGGCTTCCGCCACCGCCGCCCCGGCGACCTTCACCCACCCCGGCATGCTGCACAACTGGGGCGACATCAACCGGGCCAAGGTCAGGGTCGCGGCCAGCACCGACCCCTGGCTGTCCGGCTGGAACAAACTGACCGCCAACTCCCACGCCCAGTCCACCTGGACGCCCAACCCCCAGGCCACGATCATCCGGGGCGGCACGGGCGAGAACTACGGCATCCTCTACAACGACATCGCCGCCGCCTACCAGAACGCCCTGCGCTGGCAGGTCGGCGGCACCGAAGCCAACGCCCAGTGCGCGGCGGCCATCCTCAACGCGTGGTCGTCGACGCTCACCACGGTCACCGGCAACGCGGACCGCTTCCTCGCCGCCGGCCTCTACGGCTGGCAGTTCGCCAACGCGGCCGAGCTGATGCGCGACTACGGCGGCTTCGACCTCGCCGCCTTCCAGCAGATGATGGCCGACGTCTTCTACCCGCTCAACAACCAGTTCCTCACCGGCCACAACGACGCCTGTATCACCAACTACTGGGCCAACTGGGACCTGTGCACCCTGGCCTCCATCATGGCCATCGGGATCCTCACCGACGACGGCACCAAGTACGACCAGGCCGTCACCTATTTCAAGTCCGGCGCCGGCAACGGCTCCCTCGCGCACGCCGTGCCGTACCTCTACACCGACGCCGACGGCTACGCCCTCGGCCAGTGGCAGGAGTCCGGCCGCGACCAGGGGCACTCCGTGCTGGGCATGGGCCAGATGGGTGCGATCTGCGAGATGGCCTGGAACCAGGGCGACGACCTCTACTCGTATGACGACAAGCGGTTCATGAAGGCCGCACAGTACGTCGCCAAGTACAACCTGGGCTCCGACGTCCCGTTCACCACCTACACGTGGGGCAGCGGCCAGAACTGCGCCCAGCAGTCGCAGACCGCGATCTCCGCCGCCTCCCGCGGCCAGGTCCGTCCCGTCTGGGCGATGCTGCACTACCACTACAACCGACGCCTGTACCTGGACGACAGGTACATCTCCCAGATGTGCTTCTCGGTCGCCCCCGAGGGCGGCGGCGGGGACTACGGCTCCACCAGCGGCGGTTACGACCAGCTCGGATTCGGCACGCTGATGTACGCCAAATAGCCCCGTCGTACGCCGAACGGCCCTGAAGCGGCCTCGTGCACCGGAATACCACGCGCCGGTGTGGTGCTCTGGTCTTACCGGTGCGCGAGCACGGCGAAGGGCTGGTGGGCACATGACGGCAGGCCGGGCGGATCCCGTGGTCAGGACCCCGTACGGGGCGGTACGCGGCAGATACGAGCGGGGGATCGCGGTGTTCCGGGGTATCCCGTACGCCGCACCCCCCTTCGGCCCCCGCCGGTTCCGGCCGCCGGTGCCGCCCGAGCCCTGGGTCGGCGTGCGCGACACGGGCGTGTTCGGGCCGACAGCGCCGAAACCGCCGTACTCGGAGGCCTTCGCGCAGTATCTGTCCGACCCGGTCGTGCCGGGCGAGGACTGTCTCAACCTGAACGTGTGGACGCCGGAGCCGGGCCCGGGTGCCCGGCTGCCGGTCATGGTGTGGCTGCACGGCGGCGCGCTGACCCGCGGCTCGTCGGCCGTGCCCGTGTACGACGGGCACCCCTTCGCCCGGGACGGGGTCGTGCTCGTCTCCGTCAACTACAGACTGGGAGTGGAGGGCTACGGACTGTTTCCGGATGCCCCGCCCAACCCCGGCCTGCGTGACCAGCTCGCCGCGCTGCGGTGGGTGCACGAGTCGATCGAGGCGTTCGGCGGCGACGCCGGCCGGGTGACCCTGTTCGGGCAGTCGGCGGGCGCGATCAGCATCGGTGCGCTGATCGCCGCCCCGCAGGCGCAGGGGCTGTTCCGGCGGGCCGTGCTGCAGAGCGGGCCGCCGGAGGCCGTGGAGCGGGACAAGGTACGGCGCGTGGTGCGCCGGATGGCGACCCGGCTGAAGATTCCCGCCACCGCCGAGGCCTTCGCCGCCGTCGACCGCGCGCTGCTGCTCAGGACCCAGGCCGAGGTCGGCCGCCTCAGCAGCCCGGTCCTGGGCGGGCCCGCCTTCGGTATCGTCGTCGACGGCGACCTCGTGCCCCGAGACCCCCTGGAGGCGCTGGTCGAAGGGTCTGGTGCCCCGGGAGCCGACCTGCTCCTGGGCTGGACCCGCGACGAGTACCGGCTGTGGCTGGTGCCGGGTGGGCTGCTGGAACGCGTCGACCGGCTCGGACCGGTCGCCCTGGCGGGCGCCATGGCCCGCTGCCGCTGCGGCAGCGAGGTGGTGCGCGGCTACCGTGCCCTGCACCCCGACGCCGGCACCGCCGAGATCGTCGGCCAGATGGTCACCGACCATCTGCTGCGGATCCCGCTGCACCGGCTGGCCGACGCCCGGCCGGGATCGTCGTACGTCTACGAGTTCGCGTGGTCGTCGCAGCTGCCCGGCCTCGGCGCCTGCCACGCCCTGGAGCTCGGCTTCGTGTTCGACACCGGCGATGTCCCGGAGGCGCGCAAACTCGCCGGAGAGGGTGCCCCGACTGAGCTGGCCGACGCCATGCACGCAGCGTGGGTGCGGTTCGCCGTCCAGGGTGACCCTGGGTGGCAGGCGTGGGACGGCGCACATCCTGTGCAGATTTTCGGCGACGGCAGCCCGCATATTGCATACGGTCCGCGGGATGCCGAACGTGCCCTGTGGACGGCCGACGTCAGCCCTCCGGAATCCACACCCGCATCGCACCTTCCTCCCGGTTGGCCCACGCGTAGTACGGAACTGCGCTCAGCGGTACGGCGGCTCCGTCGCTCCGGCGGCGCTCGTCGGCACTGATCACCCGGCCGTGCCCGCGCCGATGTCACGGCCGGGACGCCTACGCCGACGTCTCGGCCGCCTCCTCGGCCGACACCCGAGGCCGCGCGGCGGGCGCCAGCCGCAGCCGGGTGCCCGTCGTCGGGTCCGCCGGGCGACGGGTGTGCCAGTCGGTGACCGCCTGGTGGGCCGCGGCGACCTCCAGCAGCCGGTCCTCCTCGTACGGCTGACCGCCGAGGATCGCGCCGACGGGCACGCCGGCGTCGTCGAACCCGATAGGGAGGGCGAGTTCGGGCAGTCCGAGGATGTCGAAGGGGACGGGGCCGGTCTGGAGGACCACGTCGCAGGTGTCGAGCACGCTGTCCAGCACTTCGCGCAGCAGGTGGTTCTTGGCCCGCTGAGCGGTGATCCACTCGTCGCCCGACAGCATGAGTCCCTGGAGCCAACTCAGCAGTGAGACTCCGAACTTGGCGGGGTCGTTGCGCAGCCAGTGCCGGAAGGGCTCGGTGCGCTCGGCGAGCCGGGCCGCGTTGAACGTGCCGGTGAGCAGCGTCCAGTCGTCCGGGTAGACGACGTCGACGAGTGTCACGCCCGGGATCGCGTCGAGTCGGTCGAGGAACGCGCCCCGCACTTCCTTCTGGGCGGACAGGAAATCGGCGGGCACGCCGATCTTCGTGGCCCGCCGCAGGCGGACCGCGCCGCCGCGGGCGACGACGGGGGTGGCCGCCCTGATCAGGTCCGGCACGGCCGGAAGCCCCAGCGTGCGTGGATCGTTCGCGTCCGGTCCGGCCATGACCTGGAGCATGATCGCCGCGTCCAGGGCGTCGCGGGCCAGCGGCCCCGAGTGGTCACGCGTGAACGACAGCGGGATGACACCGTGCACCGACACCCGGCCCATCGTCGGCTTCAGGCCGGTCAGATTCTGCTGGTTGGACGGCAGCACGATCGAACCGCCGGTCTGCGTCCCGATCGACGAGGAGGCGAGCCGCGCGGCCACAGCGCAGGCCGGGCCGGTCGAGGAACCGCCCGGATCGACCGACGGGTCGTCGGGCGTCCAGGCGTTGACCGTGGTCACCGTGCCGTTCGGCGTCGTGGCGCGGGTGGTGGCCAGCGGGCCCATCTGCCCCTTCCCGAGCAGGATTCCGCCGGCCGCCTTCAGTCGCGCCACGGCGGTGGCGTCCTCCTCAGGGACGAAGTCCGCGAAGATGTACGAGTTGCACCGAGTGGGCACGCCCCGCGTGAAGTAGTTGTCCTTGATGCACAGGGGGATGCCGCGCAGCGGGCCGCCGCCCGATCCCCGGTCGGCCTGGTCCGCCTTGCGGGCGGCCTGCAGCGCCGCGTCCGCGGTGACCTCCGCGTACGCCTGGTAGGTGGAGTCGAGGCGCTCGATGCGGTCCAAGTACGCCTGGGTGAGCCCGGTCGACGTCAGCTTTCCGCGCCGCATCAGGACCGCGGCCTCGGCGAGGGTGGCCTCGGAGGGGTCGTCCAGGGCCGCCTGCCGTACATCGATGTCGGGGACGCGTATGGACGGGACGCCCGCGGCGGGGGCTGCCGGTGCCGCGGCAGCCGTCCCCAGCGAGACCCCGCTCGACGCCAACGCCGCCGAACTCGCCAGAAACACTCGTCGGTTGAGGGACCTGCTCATCACGCGCCCGCCTTCCCGGTCCACGCCTCGGTGATCGACGGGTACAGCAGCGGGGGAGAGGCCTGCTGTGCGGACGCGGGGCTGTCGGCGGCCGGTGTCCAGCCGGCTATCGCCCCCGGCGTGGACGCCACGAACGACCGGAGAGAGGCGAGGACTTGGGCCCGCGTCGGAACTCCTGTCGCGGGATCGGCCTGCTCCGGCAGCAGGGAGAGGTCGAACCCGGCGAGCGCGAGCCGGGTCCGTACGTACGCGTCAAGCTGGTCCTGAGTGGGCGGCTCGGTCACAACGGCCTCCATGATCGGCGACGGGTACGGGGACTTCATCACCGGTCGATGAAGTCCTCATTGACCCCGTGCTTCACCGGAGTTACGGCGCGAGTGCCCCGCTAGCGAACAGGATTCAGCGTCCCCGCGATCGACGCGATCGCCTCGGGGCCCACCCGGCAGCAGCCGCCGATCAGCCGCGCCCCGGCCTCCCGCCAGCCCTCCACCTGTTCGGAGGCGAAGGAGGAGCGGCCCGTCCAGGCGCGTGCCTCGGCGTCCCAGACCTCGCCGCTGTTGGGGTAGACCACGACCGGCTTGCCGGTGACGCGCGCCGCCGCCTCGACGGCCGCGTCCGCGTCCTCGGGGGCGCAGCAGTTCACGCCGACCGCGATGACCTCGTCCGCGTCGGCGGCCAGGGCGAAGGCCTCCTCCAGCGGCTGCCCGGCGCGCGTGCGGTCGCCGGCGACGGTGTACGACAGCCAGGCCGGCACCCCGAGCCCGCGCACCGCCCGCAGCAGCGCCCGGGCCTCGTCGGCGTCGGGGACCGTCTCCAGGGCGAGGACGTCGGGACCGGCGGCGGCCAGCACCTCCAGGCGGGGGCGGTGGAAGCGCTCCAGTTCGTCGACGCTCAGGCCGTAGCGGCCCCGGTACTCGGAGCCGTCCGCCAGCATCGCCCCGTACGGACCGACCGACGCGGCCACCCACAGCGGACGCGTCGCGCTCTTGGCGTGGGCCTGCCGTGCTGCCTCGCGGGCCAGCTCCACGCTCAGCCCGAGCAGCCGGGCCGCCTCCTCGCGGCCGATACCGCGCTTGGCGAAGCCCTCGAAGGTGGCCTGGTAGCTGGACGTGATGGCCACGTCCGCACCGGCCTCGAAGTAGGCGAGGTGCGCCTCGGTGATCGCCTCGGGCCGCTCGGCGAGCAGCCGCGCCGACCACAGGTCGTCGCCGAGGTCGTGTCCGGCGGACTCCAGCTGGTTGGACATGCCGCCGTCGAGGACGACGGTGCGGGCGGCGAGGGCCTCGGCGAGGGCTTCGCAGGCGGGGGTTTCGGGGTCGGGGGCAGGGGTGTCGCTGGTCATGTCACGACACTAAGCGCTCCGCTGGAAGCGCGATGACGAACCCGCGGGCCGGTGGGGGCCGGTCGCGCCCACGCGGCGGAGCCGCATATCGACATAGCCCCGCGCCCCTTACGGGGCGCGATACCGCACCGGACTCGCGGGCTGGGCCGCCGAGGCGCGTGCGCTGGCGCCTCAGCTGGGGTTTCCGGAGGCACCGACCGGCCGCTGACGGGCAGTCAAGTCCGCTGTGCGGCATGGCGGCCGCCCCCGCGCCGTCCGCCACGGCGGGTGCGCCGGGCCGCCGGGACCAGCAGCCCGCCCAGCAGTCCGAGCCCGAGCGCGTACGGCCACCAGCCGAACCGTGTGTCCTCGGCGGCGCCCGCGCTGCGGGTGTCGGCCGGTACCGCCCCGGACGAGGCCTTGCCGCCGGGTGCGGTCGCCGACGGGCTCGCGGTGGAGGCGGTCAGGACGACGTCGTTGCCGTCGCCGCCCCGGTAGCTGATCCGGTACGTGGTGTCGGCGAGCTTCAGCTCGGCCCCTTCGCGCAGTCCGGTGAAGGTGCCGGTGTTCTTCGACCGGCCCGTGTGGTCGACGACGGTGATCTCGGCCGCGGGATCGGTGCCGGCGGCGGACAGATCGAGGTCCCCGGCCAGCCGGACCGCGTCGGTCACCTTCAACGGTTTGTCCCGCAGGATCAGTTTGCCCTTCGTGCTCTGTGTGTAGCTCCCGGTCACCGTGAGGCCGCCCGTCACCACGCCGTCGTTCGTGACAGCCCCCTGCACCGTGCCCTTGCCGGTGAGCGTGGTCGCCACCCGCAGCCCCGTCGTGCCCGGGTCGAGCCGCGCCCCCGCCGTCGTGAGCCGGATCGTCCTGCTGTGTGCGAGAGTCGCCCCCGATCGCAGCGCGAGGGTGCCCTTGGCGATGGTCGTCGACCCCGTGTACGTCACCGCGCCGCCCGTCAGCGTCGTCCTGGCGGCGCCGGACTGCACCAGGGACCCCTTGCCGCCGAAGTGTGACAGTTTCACGGAAGTTGTAACGTTCTGGACGACGAGGGTCCCGTCGTCCACGATCCGGCGCCGCTCCGTCCCTGTCAGCAGCGACCCGTCACCGCCCTTCTCGCCGGAACCGAGCCGCAGCACCGCCGCCTTCTCCACGGTCGTCGAGCCGTCGTAGTACTGCTGCGCCGCGAACGTCACGTCGTTGCCCCGGGTCCCCGCGACGACGACGTCCCCGGCACCGGGCGCGCCCAGCGTGTCGTGGTACCTGCCGCCGCCGATCGGTGCGCCCAGCGTCACCGGCCCGTTGTAGTCGAACGTCAGCAGTGACCGCCGTCCGCTCGCCTCGTGCAGGTTGACGTAGACGGTGTCCTTGGTCCCCGGCATGAAGATCCGATGCGTGGTCCCGTCCCCCCACTGCATGTCGGCGCCCTCGATGTTGGTGCCGCGCTTGTTCGACTGGTGTGCGACGGCATGCCAGTTGAGGTCCGGATCGCTGAGTGAAGGATGCGTGTCGCCGCCCTGGTCGCTGTAGCTGTACTGCCCCGTGAGTACGACCTTGCTGCCGGGACGCGTATGGACGTTGACGTCACTGCCGTACTCGCGCTGGTAGAAGTCCTGCCGGAGCGTGATCGTCTGGTACAGCGGGGTGTCGATGATCCAGGAGCCCTGGTTGAGGATCGCGCGGGCGTTGGGCAGCGCCACCGGGTACTCGGGACGGCCGGCCGCCATCCCCGTGCCGTTGTCGATGACCCCGGAGAAGGGGTGGGTGCCGGCCAGGTCGAGGGTGCCCCACATGGTGCGCGGCTGCGTGACCAGGCCCGAGCCGCTGATGGTGCCGATGTTGAAGGTGCGGGTCAGGGACAGCCGTAGCGTGCCGTCGACCCGGATGTTGAGCTGGTTCAGCCGATAGCCGGGCGTGCTGTAGGGGAAGTGGCCGATCAGCCCGGTCCCGCCGCCCGTGCCGTACTGCAGGGTCGCGCCGCGTTCCACGGTGATCGCCGGCGGGTCGGGGTCGGCCACGGTGGTGTACGGGTGGTTGCCGCCCCGCGTCGTCACCTTCTGCCGCTGCCGCGAGGCGGGCAGCGTGAAGTCGCTGTCCTTGGTGAGGACCAGCGTCCCGCCGCCGCGCACGGTGAGCGTGCCCTGCCCGCGGAACACCCCGTCGTACGTCGTCGTCCCGGCCGGCGGGGTGACCACCGCGTCCCCGCCGAGCGTCACATCCCGGCCCGCGAGGACGTCCGCGGTGACGTCCCGGGCTTCGGCGGCGACCGCGGGGGGCGTAGTGGTGAGGAGGGCGGCGACCGCCGCGAGGGCGCCTACGGTCGCTGCTGTTCTGTGGGTATGGCTGCGCACGTCATCGGAGACGGGCGGGGCGGCGGCCGATAACAGAAACTTGACCGCGGCCTCGCCGCACCTGAGATGTTCCGGTCCCGGCAAACCCCGTCACACGTCGAACGCCGTGTCCCGTGCCACCTTCTCCCACGTGGCGATCTCCGCCCGCTGCCGGTCGAGGTGGCCGACCACGGCATCCAGCCCGTCGTCGCCGAGCGGCAGCCGCAGCGGGGTGTTCTCGGCGTCGAGGGCGGTGAGGATCGCCGCGACACCCTTGGCCGGGTCACCGGGATGGCCGTCGTCACCGGCGGCGACCATCTGTCGCGTGGGACCGACCGTGTCCGCGTAGTCGGCGATCTCCTCGCTGGCGGTGGTGCCGCGCATCAGGTTGGTGCGGAAGGCGCCCGGCTCCACGACCAGCACTTTGATGCCGAGCGGGCCGACCTCGGCGGCCAGCGCTTCCGAGAAGCCTTCGACCGCGAACTTCGTACCGCTGTACGCGGAGAACCCGGGGAACGACATCTGCCCGCCCATGCTGCTCATCTGCACGATCGCCCCCGAACGACGGCGCCGCATGTGCGGCAGTACGGCCCGCACCAGCGAGGCCGGTCCGAAGAAGTGCAGGTCGAAGAGCGACCGCAGTTCGGCGTCCGTGGTCTCCTCGGCGGAACCGACATGGCCACGGCCCGCGTTGTTGACCAGGAGGTCGATCCGCCCGTGCCGCTCCACCACATCGGCCACGACGGCGGTGATGGCCGCCGGATCCGTGACGTCGAGGGCGAGTGCCTCGACCTGGTCGGGGTGAGCCGCCGTCAGATCGGCCAGTGCCTCGGGCCTGCGGGCGGTGGCGACCACGACATCGCCGGCCGCTACGGCCGCCTCGGTGAACGCCCGTCCGAAACCGCTGTTCGCACCTGTGACCAGCCAAACCTTGCTCATGTCAAGCTCCTTCGTGGATCTCCGGTTGGATCTTTGGCGGATCTCCCGCTGTCGATGGGAAGAGCCTCGCGGGAAACCCGGTCGCCCGTCCAAGACCCGCCGTGATAGCCAACGGTTATGGCGATGGACGTGCATGGACGGGACCTGCGGTACTTCGTTTCGGTCGCGGAGGAGCTGCACTTCACCCGTGCCGCCGAGCGCCTCTTCGTCTCGCAGCCCGCGCTGAGCAAGCAAATTCGCCTGCTGGAACGGAAGTTGGGGGCAGACCTGTTCGAGCGAGACCGGCAGGGAGTGCGGCTGACCGCGGTGGGCTCGGCCCTCCTGCCGTACGCGCGCCGGGTACTCGCCGACTGGGACGCCGCGGCCGACGCCGTGGAGCGCGCCAAGACCGAGCAGCAGGCCACCCTCGTCGTCGGAATGAGCACGAGCCCGGGTCGCGGCGGCCTGCTCCCCGCCATCAGGTCCCGGTTCAGTGAGACGCATCCGGCGGCCAAGGTCCGGCTGCGGCAGGTGAGTTGGACGGACTCCAGTGTCGGACTCGCGGACGGCTCGGTGGACGCCGCGTTCGTCTGGCTGCCGGTGCCGGACGCGGAGCGCTACGAGTGGGTGGTGGTGGCCGAGGAGCCCCGCCACGTCGCCCTTCCGGACACGCATCGTCTCGCGGGCCGCCCGGAGATCGACTTCTCGGACCTCCTCGACGAACCGTTCATCGCCATCCCCGAATCCGCCGGAGTGCTGCGCGACTACTGGCTCGCCCTCGACGGCCGCGCAGGCCGCCCCGCCCGCATCGGCGCGGAGGCCGCGAGTGCCGACGAGACGTACGAGGCCCTCGTGGACGGCCGCGGGGTCGTCCTGCTCGCCGCGGGCAACGCGCCGCTGCTCACCCGCGGCGGTGTCGTCACCCGGCCCGTGCGCGGCGTCTCGGCGAGCCGGCTCGCGCTCGCCTGGCGGGCCGGCGAGCGGCGCCCGCTGGTGCGGGCCTATGCGGAGGCGTGCCGACGGGCGACGGGCCGAGACCTCGACTGAACGGCTCGCTCCGCTGAGCGTGTCCGTCTCGTCCGACCCGTTGACCTCCCCGGAGCACACCCTTACCTTTTCGGCGTTCGGAATGACAAATGCTGTTCGCCATATCGAACAGCCTCGTGTGTCCCCCACCGAGAGGCAGTCCGCATGAGCCGCGATCACGATCTGCCCCAAGTCCCCAACCGACGACTGCTGCTGAAGGGCGCCGCAGCCGCCGGCGCCCTGGCCGCGGTCCCCGCAGTCCCGGGTGTCGCCCACGCCGAGGCGCCCGCCACGCCCCCGAAGGCGGCCCCGTACGTGAACCCCCTCGTCGCCCAGCGCGCCGACCCGCACATCCACCGCCACAGCGACGGCCATTACTACTTCACGGCCACCGTGCCCGAGTACGACCGCATCATCCTGCGCCGCTCCCGCACCCTGAACGGCCTCACCACCGCCTCCGAGTCCGTCATCTGGCGGGCCCACACCACCGGCAGCATGGGCGCGCACATCTGGGCGCCGGAGCTGCACCGCATCGGCGGCAAGTGGTACGTCTACTTCGCCTCCGCGCCCGTCGAGGACGTGTGGGCGATTCGCATCTGGGTCCTGGAGAACTCCCACCCCGACCCCTTCAAGGGCACCTGGGTGGAGAAGGGACAGATCAAGACCGCCTGGGAGACCTTCTCCCTCGACGCCACCACCTTCACCCACCGGGGCACCCGCTACCTCGTCTGGGCCCAGCACGAGCCCGGCATGGACAACAACACCGCGCTCTGGCTTTCCGAGATGGCCAACCCCTGGACCCTGACCGGACCGCAGATCCGGCTGTCCACCCCCGAGTACGACTGGGAGACCATCGGCTACAAGGTCAACGAGGGCCCGTACGTCCTCAAGCGCAACGGCCGGATCTTCCTCACCTACTCCGCCAGCGCCACCGACTACCACTACTGCGTCGGCTTGCTGACCGCCGACGCAGCCGGCGACCTCATGGACCCGGCGAACTGGACCAAGTCCCCGACCCCCGTCTTCACCAGCAACGACACGACCGGCCAGTACGGGCCCGGCCACAACTGCTTCACCGTCGCCGAGGACGGCCGCACCGACGTCCTCGTCTACCACGCCCGCCAGTACAAGGAGATCACCGGCGACCCGCTGCACGACCCCAACCGCCACACCCGTGTCCAGAAGTTCGGCTGGCACCCGGACGGCACCCCCGACTTCGGCGTTCCCGTCGCCGACACCGTGAAGGAGAGTGCGTGAGATGAGACGTGTCTACGCCGTCCTGCTCGCCCTGTGCTGCGCCCTCGCCGGCGCCCTCGTGACCGCCGGACCCGCCCAGGCGGCGGCCCAGACGGTCGCCAACGGCACGCAGTTCACGGACACTTCGGGCGCCGCCCTGCACGCGCACGGCGGCGGGGTCATCAAGGTCGGCTCGTACTACTACTGGTTCGGTGAGGACCGCAACGCCGACAACACCTTCCGGTATGTGGACGCCTACCGCTCCAGCGACCTGAAGAACTGGGAGTTCCGCAGCCACGTCCTCACCCAGTCCAGCGCTTCCGAACTCGCCACCGCCTACATCGAGCGGCCCAAGGTCATCTACAACGCGTCCACCGGCAAGTTCGTGATGTGGATGCACAAGGAGAACGGCACCGACTACAGCGAGGCCCGCGCGGCCGTCGCCGTCTCGGACACCGTCGACGGGACCTACACCTACCAGGGCAGCTTCCGCCCGCTCGGCTCCTACATGTCCCGAGACATCACCACGTTCGTCGACGCGGACGGCACCGGCTACATGGTCTCGGCCGCCAACGAGAACTACGACCTGCACATCTACAAGCTCACCGCCGACTACACCGGCATCGACAGCCTGGTCGCCAACCCCTGGGCGGGCGGCCATCGCGAGGCACCGGCCCTGTTCAAGCGCAACGGGGTCTACTTCATGCTGACGTCGGGCGCCACCGGCTGGAGCGCCAACCAGCAGCAGTACGCCACCGCGACCTCCCTCGCCGGCCCCTGGACCGCGATGGCCAACGTCGGCGACTCGACGGCGTACGGCTCGCAGACCGCGTACGTCCTCCCGATCCAGGGGACTTCGGGCACGTCGTACCTCTACATGGGCGACCGCTGGGGCAACTCCTTCGGCGGCACCGTCAACGACTCCCGCTACGTCTGGCTGCCGCTGACCTTCCCGACCACGACCTCGCTGTCCATGTCCTGGTCCCCGGAGGTCACGGTCGACACGGCCGCCGGGACGGTCACCGGCACGAGCGCCACGTACAACACGCTGATCGCCCGGCACAGCGCCAAGTGCGCCGACGTGGCGAACCAGTCCCTCTGGCAAGGTGTCGCCATCAGCCAGTACACCTGCAACAGCGGCGGCAACCAGAAGTGGTGGTTCAAGGACCTGGGCAGCGGCTACTACGCGCTGGTGGGCCGGGGCAGCTCCCTCTGCCTGACGGAGAACGCCACCAACGTCACCCAGGAGAACTGCACCGGCGCCACCACCCAGCAGTGGTCGCTGACCGCCTCCGGCAGTTACGTCCTCGTCAAGGCCCGCACGACCGGCGAATGCCTGGACGTGTCCGGCGCGTCCACCGCCAACTCCGCCGCGATCATCACGTACACCTGCAACGGAGCCACCAACCAGCAGTGGACACGCGGAACATGACAGCTAATCAGGCCAGCAGGTCGAGCGCGTCGATCGACGTGCCCGCGCTGAGATAGGACGTCGTCCCCGAGCCGCTCACCACGTCGATCTTCAGCACGTTGTACTGGCTGGTGTCCGTGAGCCAGGCACTGGCCGGAACGCTGTAGGTGAACGTGACGTTGTTGCCCCGGTACGAGCCCACGGTCAGCGACCGGGTGCTCGGCTGGGTGGGCGGGGAGGGGATCGCCGATGTCCAGGAGTTGACGGTGACCTGGGGCCGGCCGTTGGCGTACGCCGTCGTCACGCCGATGCGCAGGGTGTGCGCGGCGGCGGCCTGGGCCGCGGTCAGCTTGAAGTAGACCAGCAGGCCGCTGTTGACGTCCTTCCAGATGTAGCAGGGGAAGGCGGACGTCTCGCTGCCGCTGCCGATCACCACGTTGCCGGTCCAGGAAGCGGCCCGGGGGTCGGACGGATGCGCGTACGTCATCAGGTCGGCGTTCTTGAAGCCGCTCGGGCTGCCGTTCCAGTCACCGATCCGCCAGATCGCGCTCGCGTTGCTCGGGTCGTTCGAGGACGGGACCGTGATCGTGTTGAGGGCGGTCGTGCCGCCCGCGGTCACCGTCACCGACGTGGTGTAAACGGCGAGTTCGCCCTTGAAGACGGTCAGGGTGTACGTCCCCGGCAGCACACCGCCGATGGAGAACCAGCCGTCGGAGTCACGGGCCGAACCCCAGTACTGCGCCGCGGAGTTGGCGAGCCCCACCGTGTACGCGTACGCCGTGTCCCGCCCCGAGATCCCGACGCCCGCGACCCTCCCCCGGCCGCTCGCGCCGACGTACCCGGAGATGCCGAGCGAGTCCGCCCACGAGGTGGTCAGGGTGCCGGGGTACAGCGACGAGGAGGGGGCGCCGCCGTCCGTGAAGGCGATGACGTACGGGCCCTGGAGGCCGAAGCGCTGGTCCTCGGTCTGGTTCTCGCCGTAGTACAGGATCTCGTACAGGCCGCCGCCGTCCGCGCTCTGGTGGCGCAGCAGGGAGCGGTAGAACGGGCCGCCGGACGCCTTCTCGTGGTTGCTGCGCACGATCCACAGGCCGACGCTGCCGGTGGTCCAGCCGATGTAGTCGTAGTCGATGACCCTCAGCTTCGAGTAGTGCTTGGAGCGGGTCTGGCCGTCGGACTTCGCGAACACGTCCGAGGCCTCGATGGTGGTGGGCGCGTACGTGTAGGAGTCGGGCTCGTCGTTGAGGAACAGGCCCGCCTTGACGCGCACGATGTAACGGGTTGCCGAGACCGACGTGTCGGCCTTGTTGGTCCACAGGTAGACGTTGTTCTCGCCGCTGCGGGCCGCGTAGTAGTGCTTGAGCGTGACGTACGTGACGGAGATCAGGATCGTCGTACCGGACTGCGTGATTGTTACGCTGGAGGTGCCCAGGCCGGACTCGACGTGCGAGTTTTTGCCGCCGTAGCCCTGGTACTCGGTGCCGCGGTAGACGAGCGAGGTCAGGTCGCCGTTGGTCTTGCTGACCTTGAAGACGAGGTTGGCGCCGGTGTTGACGACGTAGTTGGAGCCGTCGTCGCTCCAGCCGAAGCTTGCCGCCGATGCGGTGGTGGCCAGGGGACCGGCGAGGGCGGCCGAACCGGCGGCGGCCGCGGTGCCGAGCACGAAGGTACGGCGTCGGACCGGTCTGTTCACGGATCCGGACATGGGGGGGCCTCCTTCGGGAGGTGTGGGGGGGTGCGGGTGTCTGTGAGAGTGACAGTTGAATCGATTTCGCGAAAGGGCTTTCACGCGCTCCGAGTTGGCAATCTCGTGAAATCGACACAAGGACTAGAAAGCGCTTGCCGAGAGCGGTACGGTCCAGCCGCCAGGCCTTGTCGCCGTGACGGAGGAGCCGCAAGTGAGACGTTTCAATATCGCCGTGTTGGCGGCGCTGACGCTGACCGCCACCCTGTCCGTCGCGCCCGCCCAGGCGCAGGACGGGCAGCGGCCGCTCGGCATCGACGACTGCACGGCCACCGCGTGCCACTTCGACGTCCCGCCCGGCACGTACGACGTGCAGGTGCTCCTCGGCGGCGACGCGGAGTCGAGCACGAGCATCAACGGCGAGACCCGCCGCTCCCTCCTGCCGGAGACCGCCGCGGCTGCCGGCGAGCACGTCGCCCGCAGCTTCACGGTGAACGTCCGCACGCCGGAGGGCGAGCCGACGGGGGTCGAGGGGACTCCCGGCCTGGACCTGGCGATCGGCGGCGCGGCGCCCGCGCTGGCCGACATCAGGGTCACCCCGGCCACCCACGCCCGCCAGATCTTCCTGGTCGGCGACTCCACCGTCTGCGACCAGCCCGGCGACCCCTACTCCGGCTGGGGCCAGCAGCTCCCGCAGTACCTGCGCAAGGGCGTCTCCGTCGCCAACTACGCGGACTCGGGGGAGAGCACGGTCACCTACCTCCAGAACCCGCAGCTCTGGGCCACCGTCCAGCCGCTGATCCGCCCCGGCGACCTGGTCCTGATCCAGCTCGCCCACAACGACAAGACGACCGACGAGTCGACCTACCGGGCCAACCTGGAGACACTGGTGGCGGGCGTCCGGGAGAAGGGCGGGCAGCCGGTCCTCGTCACGCCCATCGTGCGGCGCTGGTTCAACTCCGACGGCACGCTGAACAACGACACGGCCCTGCTGGTCAACGGCCTCGGCGTCAACCACCCCGCCGTCATCCGCGAGGTCGCCGCCGCCGAGGACGTCCCGCTGATCGACCTCACGGCGAAGACGAAGGCGCTGGTGGAGTCCCTGGGCGTCGAGGGCTCCAAGGCGATTTATCTCTACAACGAGAAACGGGACAACACCCACACCTCCGCGCACGGCGCCACGGTGTACGCGGGCCTGGTCCGCGACGAACTCGTCGCCCAGCATCTGGTGCCGAAGGGCAAAGTCCGGATGGGATGAGCAACCGGTGAAACTCCTGGGGCGTCTCGACCGGAACCGGGGCGCCCCAGGCCCCTGCCTGAACGAAAGACACCACTCATGCATCTGCCCCCGCCCGACCGTACCGCCGGCCCCCGCACCGGCTACACCCGCGCCCACTGGGAGGCGGCGGCCGACGCCCTGCTCGCCGCGGTGGAGCCGTACGCCACCGAGGACCGCGCCCTCTACCACCTCCCCGGTGACCACGAGAGCTGGTCGGGCCGCCTCTCCGACGGGCTGGAGGGCTACGCCCGTACGCTGCTGCTGGCGGCCTTCCGCCGGGACGAGACCGCGCTCGGGCGCTACGCCGAGGGACTCGCGGCGGGCGTCGGCGGCGTCTGGCCCCGGATCGAGGACCGCGGCCAGCCCCTTGTCGAGGCGGCCTCGATCGCCCTCGCGCTGCGGCTGACGCGGCCTCTGCTGTGGGACCGCCTGGACGACGCCGTACGACAGCGGGCCGCCGACTGGCTGGCCGACGCGCTGACGGCAGAAGCCTGGCCGTGCAACTGGGAGTTGTTCCCGGTGACGGTCGGCGGATTCCTCCAGGAGATCGGCCACGAGCCGGACGCGTCCCGCAAGGCGATCGACCACGGCCTGGAGCGCATCGAGGAGTGGTACGTCGGCGGCGGCTGGTACACCGACGGCGACGGACGCAAGTTCGACTACTACAACGGCTGGGCCATGCACCTCTACCCGGTGCTGCACGCGTGGCTGGCGAAGGACGACCGGCTGCTGGAGTTGTACGGAGGCCGCCTTGAACGCCATCTCACCGACTACGCCCGCCTGTTCGGCTCGGACGGCGCCCCGATGCACCAGGGCCGCTCCCTGACGTACCGCTTCGCCACGACGGTCCCCCTGTGGCTGGGCGCGCTGACGGGCCGTACGCCGCTGTCGCCGGGGGAGACCCGCCGGCTGGCCTCGGGCGCGCTGAAGTACTTCCTCGACCGGGGCGCGGTCGACGAGCGGGGGCTGCTCACGCTGGGCTGGCACGGTCCCGACTCCGGTGTACTGCAGGGATATTCGGGCCCCGCGTCGCCGTACTGGGCGAGTAAGGGCTTCCTCGGGCTGCTCCTGCCCCCGGACCACCCGGTGTGGACGGCACCGGAGGAGCCGGGCCCGGCCGAGCGGGCCGACGCGGTGACGTCGATTGCCGCGCCCAACTGGCTTGTGCAGTCGACGAGTTCGGACGGCCTGGTCCGGCTCCACAACCACGGTAGCGAGGACGTGCGCTACGACCCGTACTACACGCGCCTCGCCTACTCGACCGTGACGGCGCCCTCGGCGTCGTACGACAACAGTGTGATCGTCGGCGACGATCCGAGCCGTACGGGCATCGAACCGCTCGGCGTGGGCGACGGCTGGGCCGCCTCGCGGCACACGACGGCTTCCGGCGCCCGGGTGACGAGCCTCGTGCTCGCCCACGGGGCGGCGGAGGTGCGGGCCCACCTGGTGACGGGGGCGGCACCCGGCACCCTGGTGCGCGTGACCGGGTGGGCGGCGCCGGACGGCGTCCGTGCCGAACTCCTGCCCGCCGTCGGACTCACCGACGAGCTCACCGGCGTCACCGGCGAGAGCGCCACCCTGTTCGTCGCGCTGGCCCGACTGACCGCCGAGCCGGAACCGGTCCCGCTGGCGGAGTCGGTGTCCGTGCGGGTCGAGGGGGAAGGGGAGCTGGACGTCCGCTGGAGCGGGGGGTCCGGGGCGCGGATCCGGGTGGACGAGAGCGGAGTCGAGGTCACCGTACGAGACTGACGGGTCCCACCTGCCGGCTCCGGGACACCGACACCGCGGAGGCGGCCGCCCGGGATCCGGCGCTGCCCGTCGAGGTCATGCGCCGGATGGTCGAGCGGCTGCGCTGAGCAGCCTTGAGGGTGAGGGCTGTCGTGTACGACGGTGACCTGTCGTACGTCGTGCAGATGTCATGCCCCTTGGTTGCCGCCGGGCGGCGAGGGGTCGCCGAAACCCGTTGCCCCGTTTCACGGACGTGCCCAAGAATCCCTCGTATGACTTCCGCGATTCGCCACGTGACCATCGACTGCGCCGACGCCTACGCCCTCGGCAGCTTCTGGTCCCAGGTCCTGGACCAGCCCCTGCACGACGACGACCACCCCGGCGACCCGGAGGCGCTGATCGAGGGCGCGGGCCTGCTCTTCGTCACCGTGCCCGAGGCCAAGACCGTCAAGAACCGCGTCCACCTGGACCTCCAGCCGCAGGACCGCACCCGCGACGAGGAGGTCGAGCGGCTGCTCGGGCTGGGCGCGAAGCTGGTCGACGACCACAGGAAAGAGGACGGCACGGGGTGGGCGACGCTGGCCGACCCGGAGGGGAACGAGTTCTGCGTGGAGCGGAGTGCGGGGGAGCGCGGAAACTGAAGTGCCGGGGCGGCCTTCTTCGGCCAGGCCTGCCCGTGCCGCCCGCGACACTTCGGCCGAGGCCGAAGTGATGCGCGCCTAGCGTGCAGGTGTGACTGACAGCTCGCACTCGCAGAAGACACCCGCTCAGGCCGTCACCGGCATGGTGGATCATGTGCTGGCCCTCGCCTCCACCTGGACCGCCTGGGACGGCAAACCCGCCCACGCGGACGACCGCGTCTACACCCCGCACAAGGCGATCCGCCGGGTCGCCGACCACCTCGTCGACCACTTGGCGGAGATGGAGGCCAGGCTGGTCGGCGAGCGGCCCCGGCCCGACCACTGGCACGCCTCGGCCAGCACCACCGAGGCGGACTTCGCCCCCTTCACCCAGGAGGATCTGGACGAGGCCCGCAGCCGTCTCGTGCGGCTCGCCCGGATCTGGGCCAACCGCCTGGACGCCCTGACCGACGAACAGCTCGACACCTCGCCCGGCGAGGGCTGGAGCTTCCGTGAGCTCGCCCTGCACCTCGAGGAATCGACGTACTACGCCGACGCCGTGGGCGATCTCTCATGACCCCCTTCGCCGCGCTGCACCACACCGACGAGCCCCTCTTCCTGCCCAATGCCTGGGACCACGCCTCCGCGCTGGCCCTGGCCGCCCGGGGCTTCCCGGCGATCGGTACGACGAGCCTGGGTGTCGCCGCTGCCGCCGGGCTGCCCGACGGTGCCGCGGCAACCCGCGAGGAGACCCTGTGGCTCGCCCTCGCTCTCGGTTCGGAGCCGTTCCTGCTGTCGGTCGACGCGGAGGGCGGATTCAGTGAGGACCCGGACGAGGTCGCGGAGTTCGCGCGCGAGCTGTCGGTGCTCGGCGCGGTCGGCATCAATCTGGAGGACGGGCTGGGCCCTGCCGACCTGCACGCCGCGAAGATCGCCGCGGTGAAGAGGGCCGCTCCGGGACTCTTCGTCAACGCGCGCACGGACACGTACTGGTCGGGTGACGGCGCGGGGACGATCGCGCGCCTGGACGCCTACCAACAGGCGGGCGCGGACGGCGTGTTCGTGCCCGGCCTCACTGATCCACGCTGGATCACCGAGCTGGTGCGTGCTCTCGACGTCCCCCTCAACATCCTCTACTCACCCACCGGTCCCACCGTCGCCCACCTCGCCGGCCTCGGCGTACGTCGGATCAGCCTCGGCTCGCTGCTGTACCGGCGGGCGCTGGGTGCCGCCCTGGAGACGGTCGCGGACATCGCGGCCGGCCGCACGCCACGGGGTGCGGCGCCGACGTATGACGACGTACAGGCGCTCGGTGGCCAGTGCGCCGGCGCCCAGGACCGCCGGCACCAGCGCGTACACCCCGCAGAAGAGCAGGACGACGGCCACCAGCGCGCTCCCGCCGAGCGCCGCGAGTCTGCGTCCGGGCAGCAGGACGACCGCCGCAGCCAGCCCGGCGAGCGTGACCGCCGCCAGGCAGGCAGAGGTAGCCCGCAGTAGCACCGCCACTTCGAGCACGCCGTACCCGGCCGCGCACGTCACGCCCGCGCACGCCCCGGCGAGCACCAGCAGGCTCTGCCGTACCGTCGCGCGCGGCACCAGCGTGGCACCCAGCCGCGCGCCGCCGGCGAGGTAGGCGTTCACGGCGCCGAAGGTCAGCAGCAGGGCCGCTGCGGCGGCCACCGGGCGGGCGTACGGGCCGATGCCGTGCTCCAGGAGGAGCGTGAGCGGTGTCGACGTCGTCCCGGCCCGGGCGCCGAGCACGCCGACGACCGTCACGGCGAGCCCGACGTACAGACAGGACACGACCGCCCAGGCCGCCAGTGTGACCCGGGGCAGGTCGCGGCGCGGCGCCGCGAACTCGCCGGAGAGATGGGTGATCGCCTCCCATCCCGCGAACGCGAAGAACAGCACGCCCGCCGCCGAGCCGACCGAGGCCCAGCCGTGCGGCAGGAACGGCGAGAAGTGCGCGGCCCTCAGCTCGCCGGCCGAGGCCGTGACGGTCAGGCACAGCAGCAGCGCGAGCAGGCCGACGAGCAGCAGCTGCAGTCGGCCCGACGTCCGCAGTCCGACGAGGTTCGCGCCGACCGCGAGAGCCATGACCACGGCGGCCACCAGCGGCGCGGCCCCCCGCCCCCCGCCCGCCGCCTGCGCCACGTACTCCCCGCCGATCAGCGCGGCGGCAGGTACGCCCAGCGGCACGGCCCAGTAGAACCACCAGCCCACCGGTACGGCCGCCCGTGTCCCGAAGGCCCGCCGGACGAACGCCGAGACGCCACCCCCGCCGGGGTACCGGGCCCCGAGCGCCGCGAACACCAGGGCCACCGGCAGGCTCATCCCGATCAGCCCGGCCCAGGCCAGCACGGACGCCGGACCGGCCGCGGCGGCGGCCGCGGACGGCAGCGCCAGCACCCCCGGTCCCAGCACCGCCCCGACGGACAGGGCCACCCCGGTCCCGAGCCCGATCCCCGTACGCCCGCACTGCTCACCCTTCACCGCGCAACTCCTCACCCGTCGTTCGGTATGTCGCGGCGAACGTAGGCGGGTGGACCGGTCCTTGGTCGATCCACCGAATTCCCTTCGGAATCCGAGGCAGACTGCCGGTCATGGACGAACTTGATTCGGCGATCGTCGAGCACCTTCAGCGTGACGCACGGCTGACCAACCGCGAGTTGGCCCGCACGCTCGGCATCGCACCGTCCACCTGCCTGGAACGCGTACGGAACCTGCGCAACCGCGGTGTGATCACCGGCTACCACGCCGCCGTCGACCTGCGCGCCCTCAACCGCAACGTGCAGGCCCTGCTGTCAGTGACCGTGCGGCCACTCAGCCGGGAGGTCATCGAGGGGTTCAAGGCGTACGTCGCCTCGCTCCCGGAGGTGCTGTCGGTGTTCGTCGTCGCCGGGAGCGACGACTTCCTGGTCCATGTGGCCGTGCCCGACGTCGACCACCTGCACGGCTTCCTGCTGGACCGCTTCAGCAAGCGCCGCGAGGTCGTCAACTTCCGCAGCGCGGTGATCTATCAGCACGTCAGCAATCCGGTGACCAGCCGTCTCGACTAGGACCTGCTCGGGGGGTCGTAGGTGACGTCGTTGTTCTCCTCGCGGGGCCAGTGCTCCAGCGCCACGTGCAGGGCGTCGACGGCGCGGTCCCATGACTTCTGTACGTCACGAGGGGCGCCGAAGCCTCCGCCGGCCTCCAGGGCGCAGTAGCCGTGGAAGGTGCTGCGCAGCAGGCGTACGGCGTCGGTGAGGTCGGGTTCGTCGAGGCCGTAGGCGCGGAGCATGCCGTAGGTGATCTCGGCGGTGCGGTGGAAGGCGGGGGAGTCGGCGACGAGGGACTGGTCGATGCGGATCTGGGTGGCCGCGTACCGGCCCGGGTGCTGGAGGGCGTACGCCCGGTAGGCGCCGGCGAAGGCGACCAGCGCGTCCTTGCCTGCGCGCCCGGCCACAGCCACCGCGATCCGGTCGACCAGCTCGCCGCCCGCGAACAGCGCGAGCCGGGTCCGCAGGTCCTGGAGGTTCCTGATGTGCGAGTACAGGCTCGCGTCCTTCACCCCGAAGTGCCGGGCCAGCGCGGACACGGTGACGTTCTCGAAGCCGGCCTCGTCGGCGAGGTCGGCGGCGGCTGCGACGACCCGGTCGGTCGTGAGGCCGGCACGGGCCATGTGGACTGCCTCCGTATCACCAGGCTCCAACCTAGAGTGTCTAGGTTGGAGCCCAGTGTATGCAGTCATCCGTCAGGGCAGCGCTTCGAGGAACTCCTCGACGGCCGCGCAGAACTCCCCCGGGCGCGTGGTGTGTACGAGGTGGCCCGCCGGGATCGTGACGAGCCGGCCGGCGGGGAAACGGGCGGCCATCGCGGCGATCTCGTCCTGGGGGAGCCGGCTCTCGGGGCCGCCCGCGACCACCATCGTCGGTGCCGTGACGTACGCGTCCCAGGCCGTGCCGTCCGAGGTGAGCCCGTGCAGGAGGACGAGCGGCGGGGCTTCGGGGTCGCCCGACTCCCGGTACGCGAGCCGTACGGTGTCGGCCATGAGCTGTGCACTCCTCAGGGATCAGCCGATCGGCGCGTACAGCACGCCCAGCTTGTCGATCTCGTCGCCCGCGCGGCCCGTGAAGCCGACGATCTGCCGGCCGGACGGGGCCGTGAAGGTCTTCGTGTCGGTCGTGGCCGTACCGGCGGACAGAGTGCGGCCCTTGTCCGTGGTGAACGCGGCCGAGAAGATCCGGGTCCAGCCGTCCTTCTGCCCCTCCGTCAGCTTCACTGACGTGAGGTGTTCGCCGGACGCCAGGGTCAGGGACGTCGCCGTGCCGCCCGTGCCGCCGTGGGTCAGCGTCGTCCCGGCGTCGTGCGTCAGCGACACCGCGTCCAGACGGGCGCCGGCGCGCAGGGTCAGCGTGCGCGGGGAGAGCGCGGACGGCAGGTCGTCGGCGTCGTTGAAGGCCGTGCCGTGCGGTCCGCCGAAGAAGTCGCTCGCCTGCAAGGTGGAGTTGAGCGTGTAGGAGAAGTCGACCGTGTGCGGGAAGTGGTCGGAGAGGTTGCCGCCCGAGGAGTCCAGGAAGGACGCCCACTCGTTGTTGTAGCGGGTCGCGTTCAGGGTCAGCAGCTTGCTGCCCCGGTAGAAGATCTTGTCCACGACTTCGCAGTCATTGGTCGGTGCCGTCGTCGGGCACAGCAGCGGCTCCGCGCCCTGCGTCGGCCGCGTACCGCCCTTCACCAGCTTCACCCACGCGTCCGTCAGACCGTTCTCGTCGGCCAGCGTGCGGATGTTGTCGCCGGTGCGCGTGTACCGCGTGTTCGTGTCGCCCATCACGATCACCGCGTTGCCCGCGGAGTTCGCCTGGATGAAGTCGGAGAGCTGCTCGACGTTGGCGCGTCGGGCGGCCAGCGCGTCGTCCGTGTCGTCCGCGTTGGTGTGAACGTTGTAGAGGTCGACGAAGACACCCTCGGCGAGGCGTACCCGGGCGAGCGTGAAGCCCTTCGGGGTCAGGCAGTTCGTGCCGGTGCAGTCGTTCCACTTCACCCGCTCGAAGTCCTCGAAGGGGTAGTCGGAGAGGGTGTTGAGGCCGTCGCCTATGCCTGCCCCGCCGCTCGTCGCCGTGCGGTACGCGTGGTTGTCGCCCGCGTACAGCGCCGCGTGGTAATTGAAGTCCTCCTGGACGTTGACGATGTCGTACGCGGCGAGCCGCGGCGATATCAGCGGGGTGTTGGTCGCCGGGTTGCCGGAGCTCAGGCCCTCGGGCAGGCCCGCGACGTTGTAGGTGAGGACGTTGAAGGTGCCGGTGGTAGCGGCCGCTGCGGGCGTCGCACCAGTGGTGGCGGCCAGGCCGGTGAAAGCCAGCGCGGCGGCCGCGAGGGTGCCGATGAGTCTTCTCATGGGGGGGTGTCTCCGGTCGGAGGGAGAGGGGAGGGGGCGGAAGATCAACGGTGCTCAGCGTGCGGCCAACCAGTGTGACCGACAAGGGCTGTTGGGGAAACAGTGAAAGTCGCGCTGTTCACATCCGCGCTGTTCGGTTGTGCGCCGATCACTTCTTCCCGCGTCGCTTTGGACGGGCACGGCGCGGACGTTACGGCGCGTCCAGTTCCCCGAGCGCCGCCCCCACATGCGCCGGACCCCCGGAGCGGCCGCCGGGGGACGTATGGTTGCCGGAGTTTTCGAGTCACGGGGGCCCGGTTGACGTACGACGCGCGACGTGAGGACGGAGAGCCCGGCAGCCGTACGCCCGACGGCACACCGGAGGGCACACCGGCACCATCCGCACCACCATCCGAACCACCGCCCCCCACCGAGCGCCCCCTGTGGCGGCAGCGGGACTTCGGGATCTTCTGGGCCGCGCAGACCCTCTCCGTCCTCGGTGACTCCTTCGCCCTGATCGCGCTGCCCCTGCTGGTGCTCCAGGCCACGGGTTCCGTCGCGCGGATGGGGCTGCTCACGGCGGTGGGCGGGGCGGCCTCGGTGCTGGCGGCGCTGTTCGCCGGGGCGGTGGTGGACCGGGTCGACCGCCGCAGGCTGCTCATCGCCTGCGACCTCGTACGCATGGGGCTGTACGCGGTGATCCCGCTGGTGTGGCTGTACGGCCCGCGGATCTGGCTGCTGTACGCCATCCTGCCGCTGTGCGAGGCCGTCGGCATGCTCTTCGCCGTCGGCTACGTCACCGTCGTCCGGAGCCTGGTCGGCACCTCGCAGCTGACGGAGGCCAACGGACGACTGAACGTGACCGCCGCCGCGGCCGGTGTGCTGGGGCCGCTGTGCGCGGGGTTGGTGGCCGCCTGGACCGGCCCGGCGGCCGCCGTCGGCGTGGACGCGGCCAGCTTCGGGGTGTCGGCCGCCTGCATGGTCTTCGTACGGTTCCGGGGGCGGGCCGGGGCCGGTGATGACCGGTCGGCGGCGCGTCCCGGGCTGTGGCGGGACCTGCGTGCCGGGGTGTCCTTCCTGTACCGGCACCCGGTGCTCCGCACCCTGACCGCCCTCCTCTTCGTCTTCAGCTTCCTCACCCTCGGCCTGACCGACCTGGTCATCTACCACCTCAAGCACGACCTCCGGCACGACGACGGCACCGTCGGCAGCGTCATGGCCGCCGGTGCGCTCGGCACGATCGCCGGCTCCCTGCTGGTGGCCCGGGTCCGCCGCCGGTTCGGTTTCGGCGTGACCTGGACCGGCGCGGTCGCGGTGTGCGGGCTCGCGTTCGCCGGGCTGGGCTGGGCGCGGGACGTGCCGGTCGTCGCGGTCCTGAGCGCGGTCTTCCTGGCCTGTGTGGCCGTGGCGGGCACCAGCTCCATGACCCTGCGCCAGGAGGTGACCCCGGAACACCTGCTGGGCCGGGTCACCTCCGCCTTCTGGACCCTCCACTACGCGGCGGCCCCGGCCGGCGCGGTCGTCCTCACCTGGGCGGCGGAACGGCGGGGCACCGCGCCGGTCGGCCTCGTCGCCGGCGCGTGCTGCGTCCTGGTCGCGGTCGCCGCGCTGTTCACACCGATCCGCGGATCGGGCAGACACTGACCGGGGCCTCACTCACCCGCACGCACCTGCCCCGCGCAGTGCGGCCAGCGCCGCCCAGACGGCGCCGGGCTCTTCCCGGTCGAACACCCGCGGGGCGAATCCGCCCCCGGCGGCGAACACGACGTACGCCTCCGCCTGATACGAGAGGTCTCCCCACGGCTCCCGCCCGTGCGCCCGCGCGAGCACCCGGCCGCACCGCACACAGGTGATCCACGGCACGAGCGCGACATCCGCCGACGGATGCTCCGGCAGCACATCCCGCACGGCCGTCGGTTCCTTGGCCCCGTCCTCGAACACCCGCAACACCGCGAGCTGTTCGGGATCCGGCGGACACGCCACGATCCGCGCCGCGAGCCGGTCCCACACGCCCCACTGCTCGGCCATCACAGCGATCTCGGCCCGCGTCGACTCGCCTACACGCAGACCCAGTTCGAGCAACCGGCCCACCAGGACGTCGAGCCCGCCCTCCTGCTCCCCGATGTCCCAGCAGCCCTGAACCTCGTCGACGTCCTCGGATGCCGGGAGCAGTCCGGCGAGCCGGGTCCATACGGCGGCTTCGGCGGCGTATGCCTTCGTACGTTCGTCAGTCACCGGGGCGAGGGTAGCGGGGCGCCCGTCGCCGTCCCGGAAGCAGTGTCGCCGGCAGCAGGGCCAGGGCGAGTGAGGTCGCCGCGGCCGCGTACGGGGCGCGGAAGGACGTCGGGTCCGGGCCGGCCGAGCCCAGGATCACGGAGGTGAGGACGGTGCCGACCGATGCGCACAGCTGCTGGCTGATGCTGAGGGCGGTGCCGGCCGCGGCCATGCGGGACTTCGGGAGATCGCGGGTCGCGGTGGTCATCGTCGGCATCAGGACGGTTCCGGCGCCGACGCCCATCACCATCGACGAGGCGACCAGCCGCCACGGCGCCACGCCCTCCGTGCCGATCTGGAGGGCCGTCAGTGCCATGCCCAGCGACCCCACCACGATGCCGGCCTGGATCAGGGGGCGCGGTGAGACCCGGTCGATCCGGCGGGCGGCGAGTTGCATCGTCGCGCCGACGGCGAGTCCGACCGGCGCACCCAGGAGTCCCGTCGCCGTGGCGCTCAGACCGCGCTCCTGCTGCCAGTACACCGGCCCGAGCAGCATCGACCCGAAGTAGCCGCAGGTGAACAGCGCGAGGGTGCCGATGCCGGCGGCGAAGGTGCGGTCGCGCAGCAGACGCAGGTCGAGCAGCGGCCCGGAGGCTGTGAGGGCGCGCCTCACGAAGGCGGCGACGAGTGCGACGCCGGCCAGGGTGGGGGCGAGCGCGTCGGCTCCCGCGAAGTCGCCGTGCTCCCCGGCGCGCGCCAGCCCGAACAGCAGCAGCGCCAGGCCCGGCGAGAGCATCAGCAGGCCCGGCACGTCCAGCCCGGGCGGCGGCGGTGACTGTGCCGACCGCGCCTCGCCCGGCGCGTCGCGCGTCAGCAGCCTCGCCGCGAGCACCAGCGCCACCGCCCCCACCGGCAGGTTGACGAGGAAGATCCAGTGCCAGGACGCGGCGTCGAGCAGCCAGCCGCCCAGCACCGGTCCGGCCACCGGCCCGACCAGCACGGGCAGCCCGAACAGGGCCATGGCTCGCCCCATCCGCGCGGGGTCCGCGATGCGCATCACCATCGTCATGCCGACCGGCATGAGCAGCCCGCCGCCGAGCCCCTGCACCACGCGGAACGCGATGAGACTGCCCGCGTCCCAGGCGCACGCGGCGAGCAGCGACCCCAGGGTGAACAGGACGAGGGCGGTCAGGTAGGCGCGCTTGGCGCCGATGCGGGCCATCACCCACGCCGCCGTCGGGATGACGGCGGCGAGCGCGAGCGTGTATGCGGTCACGGTCCACTGGATGGTCTCCAGCGGGGCGTGGAACGCGTCGGAGAGGCTGCGCAGCGCGACGTTGACGATCGTCATGTCGAGTACGGACATCACCGAGCCGGTGATCACTACGGCGATGGTGCGGTTGAGCGCCGAGGGCGAGGAAAGCCGGGCCGGATCCCACGGCGCCTCGGTCTCCTCGTCGGCCGCTGCCCGTGCCGATGTCATCTTCCGCGCCCCCTCAGCCCGCGTAGGGCCGGGTCGCGCGTGCCGTCCGCAGGGCCCGCCCCCACCAGGACAGCTGCCCCAGCATGCCCTTCGCCGCGCCCTCGCACACGGCCGTGTCGCGCGGTACGCCGTCCTCGCCGAGGCCCGACCACGGCCCGTGCAGGCTGACCGAGTCCCGCACCGTCATGGCGTGCAACTCCGCGAAAACGAGCCGGAGTTGCTCGACGGCGCGCAGGCCTCCGGAGAGTCCGCCGTAGGAGACGAAGCCGACCGGCTTGGCGTGCCACTGCCCGTGGTGCCAGTCGATGAGGTTCTTCAGGGCGGCGGGGAAGCTGTGGTTGTACTCGGGGGTGACGACGACGAAGGCGTCGGCGTCGGCCAGCCGCGGCGTGACGTCCCGCAGCGCGGCGACGGCCTCCGGGCTCGGTGTGCCGCCCCAGCCGGGCATGACCAGCGGCAGCCGGACGTCCGCGAGGTCGATGACGTCCAGTTCCAGGCCGTCGTCGGCGGCCGCGACGTCCAGGAACCAGTCGGCGACGGACCGGCCCGCACGGCCCTCGCGGACACTGCCGACGACGACGGCGACGCGCAGCGGTGCGCCCTCGGTTCCGGCTCCGGCTTCGAACTGGGTGGCAGGCATGGTGATGTCCCCTCGTGAGCGGGTCGGCCGCCCGGTGCGGCCTGCCCTCCGGTAAAGTACAACGTGCGTTGTGAAAATTACAACGCTCGTTGTAAGTCTTGAGGAGGCGAGTGTGGGCAGCAGCAATGACGCCCGGGTGGAGCAGGCGCGGCGCGAGATCCCGCCCCGGAAGCTCGAGAAGCAGATGGCCATGGCGAGCGCGGCCTGCACGGTCTTCGGTCACGAGGGCTACGCGCGCGCCTCCGTCGACGCGCTCGCCGCCGCGGCCGGCGTCTCGACGCGCACGCTCTACAACCACTTCCCGGGCGGCAAGGCCGAGCTCTTCCGTACGGTCGTCACCTGGACCTCGAGCGAGGTGAAGGACGCCCAGATCGCCCGGATCCAGGCCCTCCTGGACCCCGCACGCCCGCCCCGCCCGGACGATCTGGAACGCGACCTCGTCGCCCTCGCCCGCGCCTTCGTCGGCCTCATGAGCGAGTACCCGAACCACTTCGCGCTCGTCCGCCACATCCACGCCGAGGCCGACCACGTGCCGCCCGAGGTGCTGGAGGCGTGGCACGACGCGGGGCCGGCGCCGGTCGGCCGCGCGCTCGCCGACGCCATGACGGGCCTCGCGGACGCCGACCTCATCGACGTCCACGGCGACGCGGCCCTGGCGGGCGGCCACTTCATGGCCCTGACCTCACACGCGATCGTGCAGACCTCCCACTACGGCGTCCTCCCGCTGGCGAAGGAGGAGACCGACCGCCTGATCACGGGTGGTGTCGCGGCGTTCCTGCGGGCGTACCGGGCCGGCTGAGGCTTCCACTGGGCGGTACTCGCCCCGACCTGGCCCCGGATCCGCGGGGATCCGGGTCATTCAGCCGCCCTGGGTGGCGCCGAGGACGGCGAAGACGAGGCTGACCGCGAGCCGGGGCCGTAAGCCGGAGACGGAGGCGTCGGCGTGCGTCATCCGTTCACACCCGCGTAGTGGCGCAGGCTCCGCCGCCACAGCAGCCGCGAGGCGAGATACGCCAGCACGCCCAACAGCGGTGAGATCGCCGCCAGCCAGTACGGGACGCCGGTGTCGTGGCCGTGGCCCGTGAGGACGGCGGCCGGGAAGTACGCGATGAACGCGAGCGGAAGCCCGAAGGTCAGCAAGCCGCCCACCGCCTTCGGCAGCACGTTCAGCGGGTAGCTGCCGAAGGTGCCGAGGAGTTCCTCCAGCCAGCGGCCCCAGTAGTCGGCGGCGGGGAAACGCAGGGTCGCGCAGGCCACCACGCAGAACAGCGCGGCCTCCAGCAGCATGCCGCCGACGACCGCGGCGATCAGGTACGAGATCTGGCCCGCGTTCCACTCCAGGCGGCTGCGGCTGAGCGCGCCCACCATCAGACCGGCCGCGACCGTCAGGTCACCGATCGCGTTGGTCGGGAAGTAGGCGAGCTGGACCTGCCGGTGCACCGGCAGCGGGCGGACCAGGTAGACATCGATCATCCCTTCCTGGACCTGTCGGCCGATGAAGTGCAGGCGCCCCAGCACCAGCACGAACAACCCGTGCGCGAGCATCCGCGTCGCCGGGATCATCAGCACGTCGGAGCTGTCCCAGCCGCCCATCCCGGCGAACCGGGCCAGCAGCACCGTCGCGAACACGATCACCGACACCTGCCAGATCGCGCCGATGGCGATGTTCAGCAGGAACTCGACGCGGTACTCCATCGCGGCACGGATGTTGAGCAGCGTGATGCGCCACACGATGCGCACAGCCTTCAGCGACACGTCAGCCTCCCTGTGAGATCACGCGTCGCGCGGCCCGCCGCCACACCCGCCGGGTGAGCAGCGCCAGTACGACGACCCAGGCGGCCTGGACCGCCAACTGAACTCCGGCGTCGGACAGTTGGATCCTGCCGACGTAGATCGACAGCGGCACGCTCAGTGTCGCCTGGAACGGCAGGAAGCCGCTCAGTGTGATGAACCAGTCCGGGAAGAACCACAGCGGCGCGTACACCCCGGACAGCAGGTTCTGCGCGAAGATCAGGATCAGCATCGCGGAGTTGTTGCGGATGGTGAAGAAACACAGCTGGTCCAGGAGGAGCATCACGTAGTACAGCACCCACTGCCCGAGCAGCAGACTGACCGCGAACACCCCCGCCACGGCGGCCGACTCCGGCGGATCGATCACCCCGGCCGCCAGGCACACCAGGTATCCGCCGAGCGCCCACGCGAACCCGTACAGCTGCTCGCCGAGGGCCCGCAGGGCGTAGTAGCGCTGGGGCGGCAGCGGGCGCAGATACCAGTAGACGATGGTGCCGAAGTGCATGTGCTGGAGCACCGTGTCCCGGCCCGCGTACTGGTCCAACTCCCGTAGCCGGGAGGCGAGTACGGCAAGGACGGCGTACGTGACCGCTTGGCCCTCGTCGAGTCCGGCGGTGCTGTCGGTGTGGGAGTACAGGCCGTGCCACAGGGAGGCGACCAGGACCACCTGCACCGTCAGCCGGAGCAGTACGGCGGTCATCCGGGGTGGCGTGTGCAGCTCGCCGAGCGGGGTGACGCGGGCGGTGCGCCACGCGTGCAGAACGGCCATCACACCGCCTCGGCGTGGACGTACGCGGCCCGCATCACGTCTTCCAGGTCGGCCTCGTCGATGGCGACGCCCGTCACCTCGTACCGCTCGATGACCGCCTTCAACGCCTGGTGCACGGTGGGGGCGTCGGGCCCGTCGGGGCCGAACACGGCCTCGGGCCCGTCGTGCCGCAGCACCGCGATGCCCGGCAGTCCCACGACGTCCGTGTGCGCGTCGGCGAGCGTGGCCCGCACCTGCCAGGTCGAGCCGAACTTGCGGCGGATCTCGTCGAGGCTGCCGTCCAGGACGAGCCGGCCATGGTTGATCAGGACGACCCGCTCGGCGAGCCGCTCGACCTCTGTCATGTCGTGCGTGGTCAGCAGGACCGTACGGCCGCGCTCCTCGACCTGGTGCCGGAGGAACTCCCGCACCTGCTCCTTGACCACCACGTCCATGCCGATGGTCGGCTCGTCCAGGAAGACCACCCGCGGGTCGTGCAGCAGGGCGGCCGCGAGGTCGGAGCGCACCCGCTGGCCCAGGGAGAGATGGCGCACCCGGGTGTCCCAGAAGGACGACAGGTCGAGCAGGTCGTCGAACTCCTTGAGCCGGGCGGCGTGTTCGGCCTTCGGCACCTCGTAGATGTCCCGCAGGATCGCGAACGACTCCCGCACCGGCAGGTCCCACCACAGCTGGGTGCGCTGCCCGAACACCGCACCGATGTTACGGGCGTTGCGCTCGCGCTCCAGGTACGGCACCACGCCCGCGACCCGGGCCTCGCCGGAGGACGGCGTGAGGATGCCGGTGAGCATCTTGATGGTGGTGGACTTGCCGGCGCCGTTCGGGCCGAGCAGGGCGAGGAGTTCGCCGGGGGCCACGTCGAAGGTGACGTCGGAGACGGCGTGCTTGGCGACCCGCTCCGGGTTGACCAGGGAACGCAGCACGCCGGTGAAGCCGGGGCGGCGGACGGTGGTGTGGAAGGTGCGGGAGACGCCGCGGACTTCGATACTGCCGGTCACTCGGACAAACTCCTTGTCGTATACGTGAAGTGCGGCCGGTCGGCTGGGGAGCCGACCGGCCGCGGACGACTTCACGACCCTGGCGGAATGTCGATCAATGGGTCAATCGATTAATCGACGGGCCCCTGATCGATCAGTCCGTCCTCGAGAAGACGAAGGAGAACTCCGTCGGCTCGGCCCGCAGGAAGTACTGCGGAAGCGGGCCCGGGCCGCAGGACTGGGAGCCGATGCCGTGCTGGCCGTGGTCGAGGTTGACCCACACCGTGTCGCCGGCCGTGAGGTCGGTCAGGTGCGCGGCCGTGTCCAGCTGTTCGGTCGTCCAGCGGCGGGCGGAGAACCAGAACTCCGGCTCGCCCTCGATGCGCAGGCCGCCGATCTCCGCCCAGCGGACGTCGGCACGGGCGCCGTTCTCCTGGGGGCGGACGTACGGCGTCTGCAAGTCGTCCACCGAGGAGTCCCAACGGCCGAGCAACGACGCCGACTTGGTGTCCGGGTACGCCTCGCCGGGCCCGCCGCCGTACCAGCGCACGCGGTCCGCCGAGCTCGGCACTCCGAGGCGGACGCCGAGCCGGGGCAGCGGCAGCGTCCACGTGCCCTCGGGAGTCACGGACACGGTCAGCCGCAGCCGGTCCCCGTCCGAGGTCCAGCGGTACACCGTGCTCAGACCCACCTCCCGGGCGGCCGGCGCCACCCGGGTCCGCACCGTCAGTGTGTCGTCATCCAACTCCACCGCATCCAGGCGGTGTTGCATCCGGTGCAGGCCCAGCTGCCGCCACAGCACGCCGTAGCGGGTGTCCGGCTGCCACTCGGCGCCGTCGTCGTTGTCGGTGGTCGCCCGCCACACGTCCAGGCGCGGCCCGCTCACCTCCACCCCGCCGATCGACGTCAGCGCGCCGGTACGGGCGTCGAAGACGGCCGGGCCGAGGGTGATGCGCCGCTCGACGAGCACGGGCCGTTCGGTCCGGGCCACGGACACCGCCGGGCGGGCCGCGACGGGGAACTGACCCCAGCCGACCACATGGCCCCCCGGCGCCCACGCGGTGTCGGCCGCCAGCAGCGCCCGCACCGTCCACAGCGTCTCCGCACCCCGCCCGTTCTGCGGCTGCACGGGCAGTTTCACGTCGGCCGACTCGCCCGCCGCCAGCGCCGGTACCGACAGCGTGCCCGCCTCGACGGTCTCGCCGTCCACCTGGTACGCCCACTCGAAGGCGAGCGCGGACAGGTCGGCGAAGTCGTGCTTGTTGGTCACGCGGACGGTGCCGTCCGAGCCGCCCTCGATGCGGACCGGCTCGATCACCTTCTTGTACTCGAGGAGTCCGGGGGAGGGCTCGCGGTCGGGGAACAGCAGCCCGTCGCAGACGAAGTTGCCGTCGTGCAGCTCCTCGCCGAAGTCGCCGCCGTAGGCGTAGCCCAGCTCAGGGTGCCTGATTCCGTGGTCGATCCACTCCCAGACGAATCCGCCCTGGAGCCGGTCGTGGGCCTCGAAGAGCCGCTGGTAGTCGGCGAGTCCACCGGGTCCGTTGCCCATCGCGTGCCCGTACTCGCACTGGATGAAGGGGAGTTCGCGGCGCTTGTGGGTGCCGCCGTCCAGGCCCAGGCCGATTTGCTCGACCTCGGCGTGGAAGGCGTACATCCGCGAGTACATGTCCGTGTCACGGCAGTCGATGTCGCCCTCGTAGTGGACGAGCCGCGAGGCGTCCCGGCCGTGGATCCACTCGGCCATCGCCGTCAGACCGCGGCCGGTGCCGGCCTCGTTGCCGAGGGACCAGATGACCACCGACGGGTGGTTCTTGTCCCGCTCGACCATGCGGGCCGCACGGTCCAGCAGCGCCGGGGTCCAGCGGTCGTCGTCGACCGGGTTGTCCCGCCAGCCCTGTTCGGTGAAGCCGTGGGTCTCCAGGTCGCACTCGTCGATGACCCACAGGCCGTACTCGTCGCACAGGTCGAGGAAGGCCGGGTGCGGCGGGTAGTGCGAGGTGCGGACGGCGTTGATGTTGTGCCGCTTCATCAGCAGCACGTCCGCGCGCATGGTCTCCAGGTCGAGGGCGCGGCCCCGCTCCGGGTGCCACTCGTGCCGGTTGACGCCCTTGAAGAGGATCGGCTTCCCGTTGACCTTGATCAGGCCGTCCGCGAGCTCCACGGTCCGGAAACCGATCCGCAGGGGCACCCGCTCGCCCTCGACGGCCAGGACGCCGTCGTACAGCCGGGGCGTCTCCGCCGTCCACGCCTGCACCGCGACCGTCACCGACTCACCGGTGGCTGCATCGATGTCCAGGGCGGGCACGGACACCCGGCCGTCGACGTCGGAGTCGACACGCAGGGTGCCCTCGCCCGTGACATGGTCGTAGGAGGCGTGCACGAAGAAATCGAGGACGCTGCCCGCAGGGCGGTGCAGCAGGGTGACATCCCGGAAGATGCCCGGCAGCCACCACTGGTCCTGGTCCTCCAGGTACGAGCCCGCCGACCACTGGTGGACGCGGACCGCGAGCACGTTCCCGGCGGGCTTCAGCAGATGCCCGACCGCGAACTCGTGCGGCAGCCGGGAGCCCTTGAACTCGCCGATGTCCGTGCCGTTCAGCCAGACGCGGGCGCAGGACTCCACCCCGTCGAAGCGCAGCACCGCACCACCGTCCGACGGCCACTCGGCGGGCAGGTCGAAGACCCGCAGGTGGTCGCCGGTCGGGTTCTCGGTCGGGACGTGCGGCGGGTCGACCGGGAAGGGGTAGAGATGGTTGGTGTAGATGGGTGAGCCGTGTCCCTGGAGGACCCAGTGCCCGGGGACCGTCACCTCCGCCCAGTCCCCGGCGTCGTACCCCTCCTCGGCGAAGGAGTCGTCCCGCGCGTCCGCGGTCGGCGACAGCCGGAAGCGCCAACTGCCGTTGAGGGAGAGGGACGTGGCGTCCGAGGACGCGTACCAGGCGCGGGGCGGAAGGGCCCCGCTGCCCGGTGCGACGTCCTCGACGTAGTCGATGGCGGAGGTGCGGAAAGACATCGGTCTCCAGATCTTGAGAAGAAGGCGTCAGCCCTTGATGCCGGTCTGCGCGATCCCCTGCACCAGCCAGCGCTGGAGGAAGAGGAACACGAACAGCAGGGGCAGGATGGAAATGGCGGTCGCCATGAAGATCAGGTGGTAGTTGACGGTCTGGTTGGTCATGTACGACGACAGCGCGACCTGGACCGTCCAGGCACTGGGGTCCTGGCCGATGACCAGCGGCCACAGGAAGGAGTTCCACCCGTTGATGAAGGTGATCGTCGCGATCGCCGCGAAGAAGTTCAGCGAGTTGGGCACGACGACACGCCAGTACGCGCCCCAGTAACCGAGCCCGTCCACGCGCGCCGCCTCCTCCAGCTCCTTGGGGAACCCCAGGAAGTACTGCCGGAACAAGAAGCAGGTGAAACCACTGAACAGGCCCGGGATGATGAGACCGCGGTAGCTGTCCACCCAGCCGAGGGACGAGACCAGCACGAAGCTCGGGACGAAGGTGACGGCGGTCGGCACCATCAGGGTGAAGAGAACGGCGTAGAAGATCTTGTTGGCGTGCCGGTACGGGATGCGGGCGAGGCCGTAGCCGGCGAGCGAGCACACCAGCAGGGTGCCGACTGTATGCAGTACACCGACGATCAGCGAGTTCACCATCGACTGACCGAAGTCGACCGTCGTGTCGTGGAACGGCTCGGTGATGTTGCTCCACTGGATGTCCGTCGGGAAGAACTTCCAGTTCTCGCCGGTGATGTCGGAGTCCGTGGAGAGGGCGTTGCGGATCAGCAGGTAGAACGGGATCAGGAAGAGGAGGGCGGCGACGCCGATGGCGATGTACAGCCCGGTGGAGCTCATGACACCGCCGCGCCTGGTGTGCGGCGGTCGGGCCGTCGGCGTGGCACCCTTGGTCACCTCGGGTGCGGTCGTGGTCACTTGGACTCCTCCCCCCTTCCGAAGCCCATGATCTTGCCCTGGAACAGGGTCACGACGCAGATCAGCAGGGTCAGCATGACCGCGCCCGCGCTGCCCGCGCCGTAGTCCTGGTTCTGACCGAGGGCCATGTAGTACAGCTCGACGAGGGGCGGGCGGCCCCAGGTGGTCTTCGACAGGAGGTTGAAGAACTCGTCGAAGGCCTGGTACGCGGCCACGAGCAGCAGCAGGATCACGGCCGTCGAGGTCGCGCGCAGCTGCGGCAGCGTGATGTGCCGGAAGGTCTGCCAGCCCGGCTTGGCGCCGTCGATCGCGGCGGCCTCGTACAGCTCCTGCGGGATGTTCTGCAGCGCGGCCAGGAACAGGATCATGTAGAAGCCGGACTGCAGCCACAGACGCGCGGTGACGATGACCAGCCAGTACCACGGCGGGTCGGGGTTGGCGAGCCAGGCGATGTTCTCCACGCCGAACCAGCCGAGGACCGTGTTCGCCAGGCCGAAGCGGACGCCGTTGAAGATGGACATCTTCCAGATCAGCGAGGCCGCGACATAGCTGCACGCGGTCGGCAGGAAGAACACCGAGCGGAAGAACGCCCGCATGAAGCGCATCCGGTTCACCAGCATCGCCAGGCCCAGCGAGAGCGCCCAGGTGGTGGGCACGATGAACGCGGCGAAGACGGTGAAGGTGAGGAGCGCGCCGGTGAAGTTGCCGTTGTCCAGCATCTGCCGGTAGTTGTCGAACCCGGTGAACTTGTCGGGCGTGACGGTGAAGCGCGCCTCGAAGAAGCTGAGCCAGACGCTCCAGCCGATCGGAACGTAGACGAAGATCACCAGGCCGAGCAGGAAGGGGCCGGTGAAGAGCCAGAAGTTGAGGGTGGGGCTGCCCCGCAGCCCCCGCCGCGGCCGGGCCTTGGAGGCCTTGGCCGGGGCGGGGCCCGCGAGGTCGAGCTCGGTGGTGGTCGACATGTCGTGGTCCGTCCGCCGGCCTATCCGAAGAGCTTCTTGAGCTCTGCGTTGACGGTCTTCTCGGCCTTGTCGAGGGAGGCCTTCGGGTCACCGCCCTTCCGGACGCTGTCGGCGAAGACGTTCTCCGTGGCGGTGATCATCGCCTGGGTCCAGCCGATGTTGTCGAAGTGCCCGTACTCACCGAAGAGCTTGACACCCTCGGCCGGCAGGCCCGACTTGAGCTTGGTGGCGGACTCGGCGATCGAGGTGCGCGGCGGGATGTGGAAGCCGTACGAGAGAGCCCAGTCCTCCTGGTACTTCTTCTGCTCGATCCACAGCCACTTCACGTACTCCTTGGCCGCGTCGACGTTGTCGCCCTTGGCGTTGACGAACATCGACCAGCCGCCGTTGTACACCGAGGGCTTGCCGGCGTCGTTGACCTTCGGGAAGGCGAACACGCCGAGGTCGTCGCCGAGGGCCTGCTGCATGGCCGGCATGGCCCACATGCCGCAGAACTGGATGGCGCACAGGCCCTGGTTGATCGCGGACGGGTCCCAGTAGTCGGCCGGGGCGTCGAGGAGCAGGTTGCCGCTGGTGAACAGCTTGCGCATCTTCGTCAGGCCCTCGGCGACGCCGTCCGTGTTGAAGGCCGGCTCGTTCTTGTCGTTGAGGGTGTCGGCACCGGCCGACCAGATCATCGGGTTGATCACCGAGTGCAGGTCGTTGCCGAGGAAGGCGCCCTTGACCTTGCTGGTGGTGAGCTTGGCGGCGGCCTCGATCAGCTCGTCGAGGGTCTGCGGCACCTCGACCTTCGCCTTCTCCAGCATCGACTTGCGGTAGAAGAAGAACTGAGGGTCGTCGATCATGCGGACGCCGTATATCTTGCCGTCGACCGTGTGCGAGGCGATGTCGGCCTGGTTGAAGTCGTCCTTGACCGGGTCGATGATGTCGGTCAGATCCGCCACCTGGCCGCTCTTGACGAGCTGGATCTGCGGGTGGAACTCGAACAGGTCGGGCGCGTTCTTGGTGAGCAGGGTCGCGAAGAGCTTGCTCTCGAAGTCGGAGCCGGTGATCCACTGCGTGGTCACGTTGGCCTCCGTGTACGCCTTCGCGTACTTCTTGATGGCCTGCTCGGTGCCCGCCTCGCCGTAGGCGTGGAAGTACTGGACGAGGTTCTTGCCCGAACCCGACCCGCCACCACGGCCGTTGTTGCTGCCGCAGGCGGCCAGCGTGCCGGCGGCGGCCATGCCCGCCGCGGCCCGGAAGAGTGATCGGCGGGACCAGTTGCTGTTGCTCATTGCCGACATGCTGACGTCCTTGTCTCGAGTGCGGCCGCGGCTCTACGGCTTCAGCGCTGCGTGGCTCAAAAGGCGTTGCGGTGCGGGACGTTAACCTTCGGCTAAGGCTTCGGCAAGGGGTTGGACGAAGCCTGTTCGAAGCGTTGTGTTCGGTTCGGAATCACGAACGGGGGTGTGATGCGAAGGAGTTGAGGCCGCCGGGGCAGGGGTGCCGGCGGCCCTCGGTTACAGAGGTGGCTACAGCTTGGCCCAGGCCCGACCGGGGCCTGGGCCGCAGGTGTAGAGGATCACGTCGTCACGAAGGCGGTGCGGTACGGCTCCTTGCGCGGGTGGTGCGCTTGCCGGCTGTGTCCTTTCCTGCGCCCCGCTGTCCCACCGACTGGAGGGCGCCTTCGAGCGCGAAGGTCGCCGCGCCCAGGCACACCGGGTCGGTGGGGATGGGGGACAGGACGATCTCGGTGGCGGCCAGCGGCCGCCGCAGCGCGTGCCGGGCGACGGCCTCGCGCACCTCCTGGACCAGCGGTTCGCCGAGCCTGGAGGCGACCCAGCTGCTCAGCACGACCACTTCGGGGTTGAGGAGATTGACGAGGTCGGCGACAGCCGCACCGAGGTAACGGGCGGTGTCCCGGACCACCTTGACCGCCACCGGGTCACCGGTGCCCACGCCCCGGGCCAGCGCGTCGATGGTGGCCGTCTGGTCCTCGGGGTGCAGCAGTGGGCTGCACGGGCTCAACTCCCGCAGGTTCAGCATGATCCCGGGCGCGCCGACGTACGTCTCCACGCAACCGTGGTTGCCGCAGTGGCACAGCCGCCCGTCCAGCACGAGCGTGGTGTGTCCCCATTCGCCGGCGCTGTTGCTGACACCCCGATGCAGTCCGCCGCCCAGGACGAGCCCGGCGCCCACCCCGGTCCCGAGGTTGACCACCACGGCGTCCCCGTGCCCGCGCGCGGCCCCGAACCACAGCTCGGCGACCGCGCAGGCGCGCAGCGGATTGTCCAGGTACAGGGGATACGCGATGTGTTCGGAGAGCAGATCCAGCAACGGCACGTCGTGCCAGTCCCAGTTGGGCGCGTACTCCGCGATCCCAGTGTCGCGGTCCACCTGCCCCGGCACGCTCACCCCGACCCCGAGCACGCGGGCCGCCTCGACCCCGGCCTGCGCGACCACCGAGCCGACGGCGGCCGCGACATGGCTGACCACCTGCTCCGGGAGGCTCTCGCCGGGGCGCATGTCCTCCTCCGCGCGGGCCAGGACGTTCAGCGCGAGGTCGAACAGCTCGACATGGACGTACGTCTCCGCGATGTCGACGCCGATCAGCGCGCCCCCGGAGGTGTTGACGGCCACCAGGCCCCGGGGGCGTCCGCCCGCCGAGTCCTCGAAGCCGACCTCCGTGATCATGCGCAGGTCGAGCAGCTCGCCGACGAGCGTGGCGACCGTGGCGAGACTGAGGCCGGTGGCGGCCGCCAACTCCTGCCGGGAGGTGGGCGACGCGGCGATGATCTGACGCAGCACCTCGTAACGGTTGGCGGTGCGGATGTCACGTGATGTGCGCTTCACCGGAGCCCCTCGCATCCCTTCCGGTCCAGGCCGGGGCCACGTCGGCACCGGCGCGGCGTCAGGCTATGGGGCCCGGGGACTTTCGACAAGGGGTTAGGAAAGGGGGTTTATAAAGTCAGTCGTCCAGGACGTCCCGCACGAACGCGTTGGTGAACTTTCCGGCCGGATCCAGCTCCCGCACCAGCGCCCGGAAGTCACCGAGCCGCGGATACCGCCCCCTGAGCACGCCCGCCGGCACGGCGAACACCTTGCCCCAGTGCGGCCGCGGCTCGAAGGCGTCCAGCGCCTCCTCCACCTGCCGCACCACCGGCAGTACGACGGCCGTGTCCTCGACCCAGGTGAAGTGCAGGGCCACGGTGTCCCGCCCGTACGCGGGGCTCAGCCACTGCTCGTCGGCGGCCACGGTGCGCACCTCGCAGGTCTGGAGCACGGGCGCGACGGCCGCCCGGATCGCGTCGAGCGCCTGCAGCGCGTCGAGAGCACGGGCCCGCGGAAGCAGGTACTCCGACTGGAGCTCGGCACCACTGCTGGGCGTGAACTCCGCCCGGAAGTGCGGCAGCCGCTCGTGCCACGGCCCCGGCACACCGAACTGCTCCGTGCAGTTGGCCGCGGGCATCCCCGGCACCGGGTGCAGCGCCTCGGTGGCGGGCGCGGCCCACGGGAAGTCCGCGAGCGGCTGGTCGGTGCGCCGCTTGAGCCACACCTGCCGGAAACCGGGCTCGCGCCAGTCGGTGAACAGACTCACGCTGTACGCGGCCGAGGCCACCGTCTCGAAGTCCAGCCCGGCGAGAGGCAGTTCGGTGAAGAGATGCTGCTCGACCTCGAAGGAGGGCTCCAGGTCGAGGACGAGCGCGGTGACGACACCGAGGGCGCCGAGCGAGGTGACGGCCCCGCCGAACCGCTCGTCCCCGCGCCCGATGACGAGCGTCGACCCGTCGGCGGTGACGATCTCCACCTCCCGCACGGCCGCCGCGAGCGGCCCGTTGCCGACCCCCGACCCGTGCGTACCGGTCGCCACCGACCCGGCCACGGAGATGTGCGGCAGGGACGCCATGTTGGGCAGCGCGAGCCCGTGCCCTTGCACCTGCCGCGCGAGTTCCGCGTACCGGACGCCGCCTCCGACCCGTACGGTACGGGCGGCTGTGTCCACGTCGACCTCGACGGGCAGGGCGTCGAGCGACAGCAGGACCCCGTCGCCCCCCGGCTCCGCGATCTCGTTGAACGAGTGCCCACTGCCCAGCACCCGGACCCGCGCGCTCTCCGCGACGATCGAGCGCACCGCGGCCGCCGTGCGAGGGCGGTGCACCTCCTTGGCGGCGTAGGTGATGTTGCCCGCCCAGTTGCTCACGGTCTCGGCCATGCGGTCGTCCCTCCCTAGGAGAACGAGATCAAGGAATCCTCGATGGAACCTACCTCGTCGCCTCAGGCGGCCGCGGAGGCGGTGCCGCGCCCTGCCCCATGGATCGGCCCGCCACAGTCGGGCGTGGACGAGCCCGACGACGAGGACGCCCGCGGCTGCCGCCGTGGACGAGAAGTGTCATGATCGTCAATGGGCGGTTTGTGTGTGGTTCGCGCCACGCGGGGGGACCCGGCACCAACCGCGCGACACCGGGGGCATACCGTGAGGAGTCGTACGTCTGAGCTGGGAGGAGAGACGGATGGGCAGCCGTACCGCGCTGGTCGAGGATCTGATGGAGCGCTTCCCGCATGTACCGCGGGAGGCGGTCTTCAAGGAGGACCTGCTCCGGGGCGGCGTGGCGTTCGACCCGTCGGCCCTCAGCGACAACGAGAAGGGCGAGGTCAAGCCGAAGTCCTACTTCATCTTCTCCTTCGACCACGGCACCCTGCCCGAGCTGGGCGAGGCCGCGCTGAGGCGGCCGCCGGAGGAGATCATCCTCACCGGTGGGCCGTACGACCTGCGGCGGACCGTCGTCTCCGTGCGCGTGAACCCGGCCTCGCCCTACCGCGTCGCGGCGGACGAGGAGGGGCTGCTCGGCCTCTACCTCGACGGCGCGCGCATCGCCGACGTCGGCGTGCCGCCCATGCCGGAGTACTACCGGCACACCCTCTCCAACGGGAAGTCCGTGATGGAGGTGGCGCCCACCATCCAGTGGGGCTACCTGATCTACCTCACCGTCTTCCGGGTCTGCCAGTACTTCGGCGCCAAGGAGGAGTGCCAGTACTGCGACATCAACCACAACTGGCGCCAGCACAAGGCGGCCGGGCGGCCGTACACGGGCGTCAAGGACGTGGAGGAGGTCCTGGAGGCGCTCGAGATCATCGACCGCTACGACACCCAGAAGGCGTCCACCGCCTACACCCTCACCGGCGGCGCGATCACCAAGACGGTCGCCGGCCGCGACGAGGCCGACTTCTACGGCCACTACGCCAAGGCCATCGAGGAGCGCTTCCCGGGCCGGTGGATCGGCAAGGTCGTCGCGCAGGCGCTGCCCAAGGACGACGTGCAGCGGTTCAAGGACTACGGCGTGCAGATCTACCACCCCAACTACGAGGTGTGGGACCGCCGGCTGTTCGAGCTGTACTGCCCGGGCAAGGAGCGCTACGTCGGCCGCGACGAGTGGCACAAGCGGATCCTGGACTCCGCGGAGATCTTCGGCGCGCGCAACGTGATCCCCAACTTCGTCGCCGGTGTGGAGATGGCCGAGCCCTTCGGTTTCACCACCGTCGACGAGGCCATCGCGTCCACCACCGAGGGCCTGCGCTTCTTCATGTCGCACGGCATCACGCCCCGCTTCACCACCTGGTGCCCGGAGCCCACGACCCCGCTCGGCAAGGCCAACCCGCAGGGCGCGCCACTGGAGTACCACATCCGGCTCCTCGAGGCCTACCGCGCCACGATGGACGACTTCGGCCTGTCGTCGCCCCCCGGATACGGCCCGCCCGGCCCCGGCAACGCCGTCTTCTCCGTCAGCTCCTTCATGGACAGCCTCCCCGCCAAGGAGAGCGCCGAAGGGATCGCCGGGGGAGCCGCGGAGGAGACCGCGACGGTGTGACGCGTGGTGCGCGCGGTGAGTACAAGTGCGGTCGCAATCCGTACAGTGGGGCGGAGTTGACAGTTCCCGCGTATGCCGGCCGACCGCGCGACCGCCACGTCATGACATGTGAACAGGGCGCTTGTCAGTTGTGTCTGAAGCGTGAAAGGCTCGGGCTCTGCCGCGAGGTTCCCCCCAACTCCATTGCCAAATATGGTGAGTTGACCTCGCTCGTGGATGCAGGAGACCCATGCCCGACCTGCCGACCCCCAGAGACGCCGCCGAGGCCGCGCTGTTCTCGGAGTGCTGGGACGCGGTCCTTTCCTACGCCGACCTCTGCACGGCCGGTTCCACCGCCGCCCAGCAGCTGGCCAGGGAGGCGTTCGCACTCGGTGTGCGCGAGACCCGCGAGGCCGAGACCGGGGTGCGGCGCGGCGCCGGCCGACGTCCCTCCGGGCTGCCCCGGATCCCGTTGCTGCTGACCGCCGTACGCACCACGGCGGCCGCCTGGGAGGCCGACGGCCAGGGGCACAAGCTCGACCCCGATCTGCGCCTGTGGCTCAACTCGGACAAGGCCGCCCGCTACACCGGACCGCCGCTGCGCCGCCCCATCGCCCTGCGCGGCCTGCGCGACATGCAGGAGCCGGACGCGGCGCTGCTGTGGCTCGCGGAGGTCGAGGCGCTGCCGGTGCGGGCGGTGGCCCGCAGGCTCGGCCTCGACCCGGCCGCCGCGGCCGAGGAACTCAACCAGGTGCGCGGCCTGTTCCGGGACCGCTGCCACCGCAACCACCTGGACACGCCGCTCGACGCGGAGTGCCGCAGCTACGTCCGGCTGCTGGACGCGGTCACCCGCTCGCCCGCGGCCGACACCCCCGGGGACCTCTCCCGGCACCTCGCCACCTGCGTGGAGTGTGCCGAGGCCGCCGCCTGTCTGCGGCTGCACGGGGGCGGGCTGCCCGCCGCCCTCGCCGGCGGGGTGATCGGCTGGGGCGGCCTCGCCTACCTGGAGCGCCGCCGTCGGGCCGTAGAGGTGCGCCTGGGCGCCCCCCGCCCCGAAGACAAGGACGCGGAGAGCGAGGAGACGAAGGCCGGCACCCACAAGGCGCGGGTCGTACGCAACGGACTCCTCGTCGCCGCGGTCCTGGTCTCGCTGCTCGCGCTCGCCGTGTCGATGATGCCCTTCGGCGGCACCGGCGACGACACCACCGCCGCCGGCGACGACCGTCAGCCGGTCGCCGACCCGCGCCCCTCCGTGCCGTCCATCGACGCCACCGTGTCCGCGTCGGCCTCCCCCGACTCCCCGAAGCCCTCCCGCAGCCGTACGTCGGCCACGCCCCGCCACGACAACCCCGACCCGGAGCCCCAGGGCACCTCCTCGTCCACCGCCGCCGGCAACACGCCCGACCCCGGGGAGAGCGGGGCGGCGGCCTGTCACGTCCAGTACGACCTCGTCAACGAGTGGCCCGACGGCTTCCAGGCCACGGTCACCGTCACCACCGTGCAGGCCCTCGACAGCTGGCGGGTCGCCTGGTCCTTCCGGGACGGCCAGAAGGTCGGCCAGATGTGGGACGCGACCGTCGCCCAGAACGGCTCCCGCGTCACCGCCACCGCCGCCGACTACAACAAGTCCGTCGCCGCGAACAGCGCTCTCGCCTTCGGTTTCCTCGCCTCGTGGCAGGACAAGAACTCGGCGCCGTACGACTTCACGCTCAACGGGCGTGACTGCACGCAGTCCTGAGCTGCGCCAAGCGCGTCGACAGGGTGAGACACGGGCGGGCGGGTTCGCCCCGTCAGAGCGAGTGGAGCAGGGCGAGTGTCTGCTTGAGCTCGTCCCGCAGCGCACGTCCGGCGGCCTGGGCGTCTCCCTTCACGACGGCGTCGATCAGTGCGGCGTGCCCCTCATCGCCATGGTTCGGATCGTCGGAGCGCAGACTGAGCAACTCGACCAGATCGAGCAGCCGTTGTCGCAGTACAGGTGCGAACTCGGTGAACAACCCGGTGAGCACCGGGTTGTGCGCCGCGGCGACCACGGCCTCGTGCAGGGCGATGTCGGCCGCCACGAACTCGGCGTTGCCCGCGTTCGCGGCGTCGCGACGCCTGGCCAATGCCTCATGCAGGATGGCGACGTCGTCGTCGGTTCGACGCTGCGCTGCCAACTGCGCGGCTTCGACCTCGATGAGCATCCGGACCTCGTAGACATCGGTGATGGCCGCCTGACGAAGCTGGACGGACCAGTCCTCGTTGGGCCTGGTCGCGATGACGAAGACACCGGCTCCCTGGCGCGCCTGCACCAGCCCGGCGCCGGCCAGCGCCCGCAGGGCCTCGCGAACAGTTGAGCGCCCCACACCAAGGGACTTGGCCAGGGCGGTCTCACCGGGGAGCTTCGTTCCCACGGCCCATTCGCCACCGGTGATCTGCTCGCGCAGGTGCACGGTGGCCTGCTCGACCAAGGGGGACGGCCGCAAGGCACCTAGCGACATACGAGGTTCACCTCTCCGATACCTCTCAGGTTGTCTGAGGAGCTGAGTTGTCGTTACTGTACCGTCATGCTGCTGCACGAGCTTCTTCTCCTCGGCTGCCGCTGCGGGGCCTGACACGACCGGCACCCCGCAGCGGGGTGCCGAGCTGCGCCGGTCACAGGATGGCCGACTGAAAGAAGTTCCGCACGATGGCTTCCTCCTTCCAGAGCACGGTGTTCCCCACCCTTCGCACTCCCGCCGGCGACATCCCGGCGAACGCGCCGCGCTGGAACCTCCAGCGCCCGAGCGCGATGCCCCATCACCGCTACCGGCCCGCGCACCAGCGGGTCCCACTGCCCCTGACGGACAGGACCTGGCCTTCGCGCAGGCTCGAGAGCGCCCCGCTGTGGGTACCGGTCGATCTGCGCGACGGCAACCAGGCGCTGGCCGAGCCGATGGACACCGACCGCAAGCGCCGGATGTTCGACCTCCTGGTCACCATGGGCTTCAAGGAGATCGAGGTAGGTTACCCCTCCGCCAGCCAGACCGACTTCGACTTCGTACGCCACCTGGCCGAGAGCGGCGCCGTCCCCGACGACGTGACCATCTCCGTGTTCACCGCGGCCCGCCGGGACCTGATCGACCGGACCATCGCCTCTGTCGAAGGGCTCCCCCGCACCCTCGTGCACCTCTACACCGCGACCGCGCCCACGTGGCGGGACGTGGTCCTGGGACGCTCCCGTGCCGAAGTCCACGAGCTGATCCGGGACGCGGCCACCTACCTGATGCGCCGTGCCGAAGAACGGCCGGGTGCCGACATCCGGTTCGAGTTCTCCCCGGAGGTCTTCAACCTCACAGAGCCGGACTTCGTCCTGGAAGTGTGCAACAGCCTGACCGAGCTCTGGGAAGCGAGCCCGGACCGGCCGGTGGTCCACAACCTGCCTGCGACGGTGGAGATCGCCACCCCGAACGTGTACGCGGACCAGATCGAGTACATGGATCGCCACCTCGCGCGCCGTGAGTCCGTGATTCTGTCGGTCCACCCGCACAACGACCGCGGCACTGGCGTCGCCTGTGCCGAACTCGCCGTCCTGGCAGGGGCGCAACGCGTGGAAGGCTGCCTGTTCGGCAACGGCGAGCGCACGGGCAACGTCGACCTGGTGACCCTGGCCCTGAACCTGTACGCGCAGGGCGTGAACCCGATGATCGACTTCTCGGACATCGACGCTGTGCGCGAGGCCGTGGAGCACTGCAACCGGCTGCCGGTCCACCCCCGCCACCCCTACGGGGGCGACCTCGTCCACACGGCGTTCTCCGGAACCCACCAGGACGCCATCGCCAAGGGTATGGCCCACCATGCCAAGCAAGCCGCGGAGCAGGGCGTCTCCACCGAAGAGGCCCCATGGGCGGTGCCGTACCTGCCCATCGACCCGGGCGACATCGGCCGCACGTACGAGGAAGTCATCCGCATCAACTCCCAGTCCGGCAAGGGCGGCATCGCCCACCTCCTCCACACCCACCACGGCCTGGACCTCCCCCGCACCATGCGCCCGGACTTCTCCCGCACGGTGCAGCACGTCACCGATGCCACCGGTCAGGAGCTGTCCCACAAGGAGCTGTGGGAACTCTTCCGCGTCACCTACATCGCCCCGGCCCTGGACGGCCCGGTCACACTGGCCTCCTGGAACACCACGGAACCCGCTCCCGGCGAGCACCGGTTCACCTGCGCGGTGCAAGTCGACGGGCAGGAGCGCTCCTGCCAGGGCACCGGAAACGGGCCGCTGTCCGCCCTCGCCGCCGCCCTCCGGAGTGTCGGCATCACCGTCGACATCCTCAGCTACACCGAACACTCCACCAGCACAGGGCCGGGCAGCCCCGCTGTCGCCTACGTCGAGTGCCGCGTGGACGACGTCACCTGCTGGGGAGCCGGCTGGGACACCTCTGTCCTGACCGCATCGGTCCACGCGGTCATGTCTGCGGTCAACCGCTCCGGGCGGGCCTCCTCGTGAGCGAAAACCTGGTACTCCGCGTGGAAGACGCGGATGTCGTCCGCGACGGCAATCCGATTCTGAGCGAGGTGTCGCTGACCGTACGAGCCGGTGAGCACTGGGCGCTGCTCGGCGCCAACGGGGCGGGCAAGAGCACTCTCCTCAGTCTCCTCGGGGCGCTCGCGCACCCTACCCGTGGCATCGTGGAAGTGCTCGGCCACCGGCTGGGACGGGTCGACATGCGGCAGCTGCGCTCCTACGTCGGCCATGTGAACCCGCGGCACGACCTGCGCTCGCCCCTCAAGGTCGAGGACGTCGTGCTGACCGGACTGACCAACACCGTCGAACGCGTGCCCCGCTGGAACCCGACACCCGAGCAAGTCGCCCATGCCGACCGTCTCATCAGCCTGCTCGGCCTCAGCGATCGTCACAGTGCACGCTGGCCGACCCTGTCCCAAGGCGAACGGGGCCGTGCGTTGATCGCTCGCGCCCTCATGCCCAGTCCGCGACTGCTGCTGCTCGATGAGCCCGCCACCGGCCTGGACGTCGCCGGGCGCGAGCAGCTGATCGAGCGGATCGACGCGCTTCAGCACACCTACCCGGATCTCGCATCGGTCCTGGTCACCCACCATCTGGAGGAGCTGCCTCCCGGGACGACCCACGTGATGCTGCTGCGCGACGGGCGTTGTCTGGCCTCCGGACCCGCCGCTGAGGTCCTGACCAGCGACCAGGTCAGCAAGTGCTACGACCACCCGATTCGCCTCACCCGCGTCGACGGGCGATGGAGTGTGAGGGCCAACCGCTCGGTCAGACCACAAGTCGGCTGAGAAGGCTGTCGCGGCGGTGCGCTCCCACCGGAGTGCACCGCCGCGCGGCTCGTGGCGTCAAGGAAGTTCGAATATTCCGTGGCGTCCGGGGGCGTACGTCTCTACGGTGGGGGGCGAAACACGCGGTGGCTGTCGGCTGCCGTGTCCGGTCGTGTGAGGAACGGGAGGTGTTGACCGATGGCTGTCTCTGTGATGGGCGCTGCCCGCATCCAGGAGTTCATCAAGTCCACCTCCGTGGCCACCGGCTGACACACACTCACTTCTTCCGCGCCCGTGCGCGCGGCTGCCGGGGCCACCCTGCGAAGGGTCACCCTTGACTTCCACCTCTGTTTTCACCGCGCTCGCTCCCTACGGCTGGGACGAGGCATGGGCGGACGACTTCGCCCCCTACGACTCCGAGGGGCTGCTGCCCGGACGTGTGCTCCGGGTCGACCGCGGGCAGTGCGACGTGGTCACCGCCGACGGGGTCCTGCGGGCCGACACCGCGTTCGTCACGCCGCACGACCCACTGCGGGTCGTGTGCACCGGCGACTGGGTTGCCGTCGAACCCGTCGGCAACCCGCGCTACGTACGGACGTATCTGCCACGCCGTACCGCCTTCGTGCGCTCCACCTCCTCCAAGCGGTCCGAGGGGCAGATCCTCGCCGCCAACGTCGACCACGCGATCATCGCCGTGTCCCTGGGCGCCGAACTCGACCTCGGCCGGATCGAGCGGTTCCTCGCCCTGGCCTGGGAGTCCGGGGCCCAGCCCGTGGTCGTGCTCACCAAGGCCGACCTCGTGCCGGATCCGGTGGGGCTGTCGTACCTTGTCCAGGACGTGGAGACGGCGGCGCCCGGAGTGCCGGTGCTGACCGTCAGCGCCCATGACGGGGACGGCCTCGACCTGCTCGTCGCCCTCGTCTGCGGCGGTACGTCCGTGCTGCTCGGGCAGTCCGGCGCGGGCAAGTCGACGCTCGCGAACGCGCTGCTCGGGGACGATGTGATGGAGGTGCAGGCCACGCGTGACGTCGACGGGAAGGGCCGCCATACGACGACCACGCGCAACCTGCTCGCGCTGCCGGGCGGCGGCGTGCTGATCGACACCCCCGGGCTGCGCGGCGTCGGACTGTGGGACGCCGGAAGCGGCGTCGGGCAGGTCTTCGCCGAGATCGAGGAGCTGGCGCGGGAGTGCCGGTTCCACGACTGCGCGCACGTGAGCGAGCCGGGGTGCGCGGTGCTGGCCGCCATCGAGACGGGGGAGCTGCCCGAGCGACGGCTCGAGAGCTACCGCAAGCTCGTCCGGGAGAACCAGCGGATCGTCGCCAAGACCGACGCGAGGCTCCGGGCGGAGATCCGCAAGGACTGGAAGCGCAAGGGCGCCGAGGGGCGGGCCGCCATGGAGGCGAAGAGGGGGCGTTGGCAGTGATCCGTACGTAGGTGCGGGCCGGTGGGCGAGGCTACGGGCCGGTGGGTGAGCGCCATGTCCGATTCCCGCCAGCCCCACGCCCCGGTCATCGCCCACACTGGACCTTGTGATGGACGAGGACACCAGGTACGAGGCCGTACGCAGCCGGGACGCCCGTTTCGACGGCGAGTTCTTCTTCGCCGTCGAGACGACCGGTATCTACTGCCGGCCGAGTTGTCCCGCCGTGACCCCGCGGCGACGCAACGTGCGGTTCTTCGCGACGGCCGCCGCCGCGCAGGGCTCGGGGTTCCGGGCCTGCCGGCGGTGCCGGCCGGACGCCGTGCCGGGGTCGGCCGCGTGGAACGTGCGGGCCGACGTAGTGGGCCGGGCCATGCGGCTGATCGGCGACGGCGTGGTCGACCGGGAGGGCGTCGCCGGGCTCGCCGTACGGCTGGGGTACAGCGCCAGGCAGGTGCAGCGGCAGCTCACCACCGAGCTCGGCGCGGGGCCGGTCGCACTTGCCCGAGCCCAGCGGGCGCACACCGCGCGCGTGCTGTTGCAGACGACCGAGCTGCCGGTCACGGAGATCGCGTTCGCGTCGGGGTTCGCCAGCGTGCGGCAGTTCAACGACACCGTCCGGGCCGTGTACGCCTCGACGCCGAGTGAGCTGCGGGCCGCCGCGCCCCGGGGCGGACCGAGGACCAGGGCCACGCCCGCCGCCGGCATCCCGCTGCGGCTCGCCTACCGCGGGCCCTACCAGGCCGGTCCCCTCTTCGACCTGCTCGCCCGCGAGGCCGTCCCCGGCGTCGAAGAGGTGAGCGGCGCCCCCGGCGGCCGTACCTACCGGCGCACCCTGCGCCTCCCCCACGGCACCGGGATCGTCGCGGTCCACGAGCGGCCGGGAACGCAGCGGGAGACAGCGGCCGCCCACGCCGGCGGCTGGCTCGACGCAAGGCTGCAGCTCACCGATCCGCGGGACCTCACCACCGCCGTACAGCGGCTGCGGCGACTGTTCGACCTCGACGCCGATCCGTACGCCGTCGACGAGCGGCTCGGTGCCGACCCCAGGCTCGCCCCGCTGGTCGCCGCCCGGCCGGGGCTGCGCTCACCGGGCGCCGCCGACCCGGTGGAGCTGGCGGTGCGGGCGCTGGCGGGGCGGGCGGCGGCCGAGCAGCTGGTGCGCGGCTGTGGCAAGGGACTGGACGCGCCCAGCGGCACGCTCACCCACCTCTTCCCGGAGCCCGCCGCCCTCGCGGAGGCCGAGCGGGACGGCCCCCTGGGCACGCTCGCCGCCGCCCTCGCCGACGGGGCCGTACGGTTGGACGCGGGCGCCGACCGGGACGACGCGCAGCAGGCCCTGCTCGCCCTGCCCGGCATGGACGCCGGGACGGTCGCCGTCATCCGCACCCGCGCCCTCGGCGACCCGGACGTCGCGCCACCCGGCATGGACGTCCCCGACACCTGGCGCCCCTGGCGCTCGTACGCACTGCACCACCTGCGCGCAGCAGGTGAGCGGGATGAAGACAACTGGGAGAACCGATGACCGGCCCGACGTGCTGGACCAGCCTCGACAGCCCCCTCGGGCAGCTCCTCCTCACCGCCGACGCCGGCGGTGTACTGACCTCGCTGTCCCTGCCCGGCCAGAAGGGCGGACGGACCCTCGCGGACCTGGGCGGCCTGCGGCAGGACCCCGCGCCCTTCCGCGAGGCCGCGGAGCAGCTCGCCGCCTACTTCGCCGGTGACCTCAAGGAGTTCCGGCTGCCGATGCGCGCCGAGGGCACGGCCTTCCGCGAGAAGGTGTGGGACGCCCTCGACACCGTGCCCTACGGGGCGACCACCACGTACGGCGAGATCGCCGCGCGGATCGGGGCCTCCCGAGCCGCCGTGCGGGCCGTCGGCGGTGCGATCGGCGCCAATCCGCTGCTCGTCGTCCGCCCGTGCCACCGGGTGATCGGCGCCGACGGCTCGCTGACGGGATACGCGGCGGGGCTGGAGCGCAAGGTGCGGCTGCTGACGCTCGAAGGCGCGCTTTAGACGCCCTTCAGGCGCCGTCCTCCTCCAGCCCCCAGCTGTGGATCCGCCGCGGATGGATGCGGATCAGCTCCTCGCTGAGGTGCGGGCCCAGGTCGTGCGCGCCGACGAGCAGTTCGGCCTCGCCGCGGATGTCGACGCCGCGCACCCGCCAGGGGCGGACGCTGACGACGTCGTCGACGACCAGGGCGACCTTCGGGTTCTGCCGCAGGTTGCGCCACTTCTTCGTCGTGCCGAATGACTGCGGAAGACACCCCTAGGGTGGGACACTCGCACCGTGCCACTCGAAACCGCAATCACCGTTGTCCGTAGGGTCGTTCGCTGCTTCATCTACGCCCGCATCAGCGAGGACCGTGAAGGCGCACACCTCGCCACCGAGCGGCAGACCGACGACTGCCGCGCCCTCGCCGAACAACTCTCCACCCCGCAGGTCGAATACCGGATCGTCCGCGTCTTCGAGGACAACGACCTCAGCGCGTACACCGGCAAGCCACGCCCCGACTACAAGGCGATGCTCGACGCCCTCCGCAACGGGGAAGCGGACTGCGTCCTGTCGTGGCACACCGACCGCCTCCACCGATCCCCCGTCGAGCTGGAGGAGTACATCGACGTCTGCGCCCCAGGCGACATCGACACCCGCACCGTCAAGGCCGGCCAGCTCGACCTCTCCACCGCCACCGGCCGGATGATCGCCCGCCAACTCGGCGTGCAGGCCCGCTACGAGGTCGAGCGGATGATTGAGCGGTCCAAGCGGGCGCGCGATCAGAAAGCCACCCACGGCGAGTATGCGGGCGGCCCCCGGCCGTTCGGCTACGAGAGCGACGGCCGCACACCACGCACCCTCGAATGCCCCCACTGCGGCCGCCGCGGACCCAAGGGCTTCACCCTGCAACAGCACTGCGATGCCTGCGAAGCCGTCGACCAGTTCAGCCGTGACCTTGTCTGCCAGGCGTGCAAGGCGAAGGACACCCTCGTCGTCGTGTATTGCTGCGATCGCTGCGACACGCCTGCCACCTTCGCCGAGGGCTCTGAGGCGGCGCTGGTCCGGGATGCTGGGGCCAGCGTGCTGGCAGGTGCTGCGCTTAATGCGCTCGCCTCGGCGGCGGTTGAGGCGGGTGTGACGACGAGCCACGGGAATAACCATCGGGGGTCGAACCTTCGGGCGATCCTTTTGCGGCCGAGGAATGCGGGGCTGTTGCAGCATCGGGGGGAGATCGTCGGTCGGGCGAACTGGATGCGGCTGATGGATGAGCCTGTCTGGCGGAGCGTGGTTGCCGTGCTGGAGGATCCGTCGCGGATCCCGTCGGTGCCGAACACGCGGAAGCATCTGGGGTCGAACATCTACGAGTGCATGGTGTGCGGGGCCACGTTGAAGGCGTCGTCGAAGTCCGACGGGCGGGGGCACACGCGTGCCGTCTACCGGTGCCGTGAGGGGGACTGCGTGACGCGGAACCTGGCGGGTCTCGATAAATATGTGCAGCTGGTGTTTCTGTCGCGGCTTCAGCGGGATGATGCTGCAGCTCTGCTGCTTCAGCGTGAAGATCCTGTCGATGTCAAGGCGATCCAGCAGGATATGCGGGCGGCTCGGGCGACGTTGGATGATCTGGCGGCGGCGCTTGGTGCTGGGGAGATGGATCGGCAGGAGTGGCTTGCGGCTCGGGCGCCTGCGCGGCGTCGCTTGGAGGATGCTGAGGCTCGGATGAGTTCGGCGGTGAAGGCGAACCCGCTGGCGGAGCTTGTGGGTGCTGAGGATCCGGTGGCTGCGTGGAATGCGTTGGATCTGTCTCGGAAGCGGGCAGCGCTGGACTATGCGATGACGGTGAGGGTGGGTCCGGCGCGGCGGGGGCGGTTGCCGGGCGGCGCGTATTTCGATGAGTCGTCGGTGGAGATTGGGTGGAAGTAGGGGTGCGCCCCTCGGCCCGGAGGTTTGGGGCCGAGGGGCGCGGTTGGCCGGGCACCGCATGCCTGGGGGGCTGTGCTTGACCGGCCGGTCCGTGGGGGGTGTCTCCACCCTTGGGTTGTGATTCTCCTGCGGCAAGATGCATATGCCATCGTTCACTCGAACGTGTGTTTTAGGTAGTCGAAGCTTGCGATCGTGACCCTTGCCTGATCTAGAAATGTACGGTCGACGATACAGACACCCGCTCATGATCGCGGAAGCGTGTGGCGGGTGCCATCCGCCCCGCCGCCCGACTGGGTCCTCGCCCGCCGCCGGGCCATCGGCGACCGCATCCGCGACGCCCGACGCGGCCGGAAGCTGTCCCAAGAACGACTCGCCGAGTTAGCGGGCATGGACCGGCAGGCCATCAACAGGATCGAGCAGGGCCACCAGGCCGCGTTGATCGACAACCTGATCCGCATTGCCGACGCCCTCAACACCCCGCTCGCCGACCTCGTGCGATAGAAGGCCCGCCGCCGGCGCCACGGACAGCACCAGCAGCGGGCCCCGGCGGCCACCTGACACGGGGAGATCAGGCCGGCCGCCCCGGCCCCGGCACACCGTCGCGCCGGGACCGGGGGTCGTCACGGCCAGGTGTAGCCGTGGGTGTCCGTGGGGCGGAGACGTCCGTTGTAGTGGTCGACGTGCTGGCCGCCGTGGTTCGGCGGGCGGGTGCAGCGGCCCGGCCCGTCAGGGTTCCGCTCCCAGCAGTACCCAGCCGCCCGGCCGGCCGCGAGCGACTTCTCTTCGTCGTCCGGCAGCGTGGGCTTCCGCCCGCTCATGTGGCGGCCCCGCCCATTCGGATCACCCGGTTCAGAGCCCGGCCCGTGTCGCAGACCGGCACCTCCCGGCACTCTGGGCAGGCGTCAGGGCCGGAGCAGTGGTCGAAGAGCGCGCCCATTGCGACGCGGCCCGTGCAGGAGTGGCAGGCGCGGGGGAAGGCCAGCACGCCATCCATCCGCCGTGATCCGAGGTCGACCGCGGTCTCTGCGGAGAGTGCCTCGCCGCCCCACACGCACACGTGGCCCTCGCGTTGTGCGTCCGACAGGCGCTTGGGCAACGGTAGTTGGGCGAGTACCTCGAAGGTGGGTGGGGAGGCGCTTCTCGTGGTGTCCATGAGCATCGTCATCTCTTTCTCCGACCCGACTCGGTGAAGGACCCCCATCGTCTGGCTGCAATTGCAGCAACACCATGTATCGGCTACATGGAGCGGCAGTATGGTCACCGTGTGAGTCGTCGGGAACTCTGGGCCGACGGGCCCTTACGTGCAGCGTGGGCGGCCCGTGACTGGCCCACGCTCATCCGCCGGTACCGGGCCTTGGCGGGCCTCTCTCAGACCGCTTTCGGCGAGCTGATCGGGGTGGATCAGGGCTACGTGTCGCGCCTCGAACGCGGGCGTGCACGGGTGACCAGTGAAGTTGTTGTCGCCCGGTTCATCGAGGGACTGAGCGTGCCGATCGAACTGGGTGGCGTCCGTGCCAGCAGCGGGGACCCGGAGTGGGCGCCGACGCCAGAGCTACGCGAGCGGATCGCCCACGCGCACACCGTCGGCCGTACCGACCTGCGGACCGCAGACTGGATCGGCGTAGTCCTCGCCCAACACCGGCGTGCCGAAGACGAAGTCGGCGGCCGAGCACTCTGGCCGGTCGTCCGCTCCCAGCTCGATACCGTCACCCAACTCCTCCCCGGCACCAGCGGGCAGGCAGCCGACCGGCTCATGCTCCTCGCCGCTGAGCACGCGCACTGGCTGTCCTGGGTGGCCTGGCAGGCCGAGCGCCGCGGGCCAGCGCTCGCGTGGATCGACCTCGCGCACGGGTGGGCTGTCGATGGCGGTCATACGGATATGGCGTCGTGGGCGCAGCGGGTCCGCTCCTACTACAGCCTCACCTACGGCGACCCGGTCCGCGCGCTACGGACGGCAGAGGCCGCCAGGTTCGCCGGCCCGCGGCCACTCTCCCCCGCGGCCGAGGCGGTGGCGGTGCATCAGGCGGCGATGGCGGCGGCCCAGCTCGGTGAGCGGGATCGGGCGGGGCGGCTTGCGGATGAGGCTCGGGAGCTTGCGCTGCGGGCCCCAGATGAAGGGGAGCGTCCGGGTTGGTTGTACTGGCTCGATCCGGTGCGCGCCCGGTTGCAGGCGGCGGATACGGCGTATGCCTGCCAGCGGTGGGCGGAGGCTGCCGAGGGTTTCCGGGAGGCGCTGCCCGGGCTGGAAGGGTTTCCGCGGGATCACGCCTACTATCGGACCCGTCTGGACGATGCGGTGCGGCGGGCCTAGTCGAGGAAGCGGATGCCGATCGGGCGGGCGCCGGTGGGGAGCATGTCGCGTAGGGCGTCTTGGACGTCGGGCACGCTCAGGCCGAGGCCGTCCTCAGGCTCCGGCACGTCGACAATGTCCTCGCGCTGTTCGAGGTCGGCGGTCTCGTAGTCGTCCGGGCCTACCCCGGCGGGCAGGACCCAGTAGGCGACGCGGCGTTCCATGCGGTTCTACTCCCGACAGTTGGGTGCCCCCGGGTGTCGGGCCTCGGGGGCGGTCCGAGCATAGCGGGCGGGGGAATTGGCCGACAGGGCATGAGTGAATCGCCGGTTGGATCATTAGGCTAGAGGTATGCCCCCCACCCCTCCCGCCTCTGGCGTCGTGCGCCCTGCTGCGGTCGTGAACGCCGCGATCAGGGCGATCGTCGTGCGGGCGCAGGGCCGGGCGTGGACCATGGCGGAGCAGACGTTGTACGGGCTGCTGCTGGATGAGTGGGTGGCGGCCACGCGGGCGGAGATGACCACCGCCGCCTGATCTCGCGAGACTCCCCAGATGTAGGGAGACCGCCCGCGGCCGAGGCGCTACGGTCGACGTGCTGACGTTGAGCCTGGCCGGTCCAACCAGCAAAAGTGACCCCCGCCCTCCAGGAGGACGAGGGCCACACGGCGCTCGGTCAGGCGGGCATGAGGGCGCGGATCGCCGCTGTGATCCGCCTGGCCAGGTAGATGTGGCCAGCGTCGGTCGGGTGGATGGCGTCGGCTCCGATGTAGCCGGCCGTGTTCGCCGCGGTGATCCACGCCCCGTGGGTGGCCACCAGGGTGCCGGTCGAGTCGTAGATCGATCCGGTGAGGGGGCTGATGAAGGGGAAGTCCGCAGCGGCGGCCGCCGCTTTCAGGGTGTTGTCCGTGTTCACGATGCTTGCCGCCGGCGACCCGGTCGGGGCCCAGCAGCCGATTACGTACACCTCGCACGACGGCAGCCCTGTCTTGATCGCCGAGTACAGGGATGCTGCGGCGGCCGCGATCACGGACTGGGTGCCGGTGTTGTCGTTGTAGCCGCCCCAGATGACGAGCCTCGTCGGCAGCCACGCGACCACGTCGGCCGCGACTCGGTCCCCGAAGGTGGCGTAGCTGCCCGGCGTGATGTATCCGGTGCCGCCGCGGCCCTGCTCCCACGCATCCGTCGCTCCGAGGAAGCGGGCTGCCCGCGCGAACCAGGTGCCACTGCCGGCCCCGGTGTTCTGTGCGCTGCCGTCGGAGATGCTGTCGCCGAGAACCATGAGGCGGCCGCCCTGGGACGGCACGCCCCACAGGGTCGCGCTCGGCGGAATGTACACGCCACCGAAGGGGAACGTGGTGAAATCGAGTCGGATCCGGCGCGGAGTGGCGGACCCGAAATCGATGGTGATGAGATGCCCGGACCCGACGCCGGTGCCGCCGCTTGACTGCATCAGATCGGTGACCTTCCGGCCGTCGACCGACAGCCTGAACATGGTCGCCGCCGAGATCCACTTCATGCGGACTTGGATGGTCTGCGCATCGCAGCCGAACTCGACACTCCAGATGGCCTGGCCGCTCGCATACGTGTTGGGGTACTTCGACAGCGGCAGCACATAGCTGCTGTCCGGGGTGCCAACCCCGACCTGGAACCCGCCAGCTCCCATGTACGAGAACGGTCCGGTGACGTCTGTCCCGGACAACGTCACACCGGCTGGCGCGTATTTGATGTACCCGCTAGTGGGGGTCGTCGTCTGCGCCGTGCTGATCGTCGGCGCCGTCCCCGTGTACAGGGAGTCCGCGATGGCCGGGTCCGGGAGGTGCCGCTGCCGCCAGGCCGCGGGGATACCGGCGCTGCTGCTGTCCGTGATCAGGCCCGTCGCGGCCACCGCCGTGAGCAGGCTAGCCAGCGCCGTCCCGTCGGCCCGCGATCCTGCCACGGTCTGCCGGGCCACCGGGGTCGCGCCGTTGAATCCGGCCTTGCCTACGACGGTGACGGAGCCGTCGTCGGCGACGAGGAGGGAGGAGTCCTTGAGGATCTTCCCGGTCGCGTCGGCGAAGCGGGGCACAGCGCCAGCCGTGGCAGTTGCCGGGCCGTCCGCCTTCCCGGCCAGGGCCGTGCTGAGCCCGCTCACCTGGGACAGAGCGACCGTGACCGGGTCGCTTCCGCCGGAACCGTGGGAGGCGGCGTGCGCGGTCGGGGTACGGGAGTCGGAGAGGCGCGGGTCGCTGCTGGCCACGGCGCCGACGTCCGCTGCATCGAGGACGACGATGCCGGTCTCGCCGTTGACGGACAGCACGGCCGGCGACTGCACGGTGCCGGTGGCGGAGTCGACCGGGGACAGCGACGGCAGAGCGACCGTAGGTGCGGCTGCGGGCAGGCTGATGCTGTATGCCTTACCCGGAGCGTTGGTGAACTCCTCGTCGACCCGGTACGTCCAGCCGGAGGGTTCGAATCCGTCGGCATCGATGGCCAGCAGCGTCTCGGTGAACTCGCCGGACGCGCCGAGCGTGACGTTCACGGAGCCGAGCGCGATGACTCCGTGCTCGGCGGACACGACTCGCGAGACGGACGGCGTCAGCCGGATCGTCCCCTGATACGGGGTGCCGTCCAGCGTCCGGTAACCGGCAGCGCCAGCCGAGAGGGTCACTGTTTGCACGCCAGGAGGAAACATTCAGGCACGCTCCGATCGCCTTGCTCGGCTCTCTTGGGCATTGATCCTTTGGCACGCCCGGCAGTGGCGCGTCCGAGGCTTTTTGGGAGGGGTGTAGGTGTTCTCGGGGGTGAACTCATGCCCTCGGTGGCAGTGCGTCTTACGGGCGTTGACGCCCGACCACGCGTTGCTCCGAAGGGTGTTGACGCCCGGGGGTACGGGTTCGAGATGCGCTGGATTGGTGCAGTCCCTGCGGATGCAGCCTCGTGCGCGAACGTGATCGATCGTGTGCCCATCAGGAATCGGGCCAACAAGGTGGGCGTATGCGAAGCGCGCGGCGCGGGACGATCCGTCGCTAACCCAGAACACCGCATACCCTTCCCGATCTGTGCTGCCCTTCCACGGCCAACACTCGTTCGGCCCGCGCTTGTCGACCTTGGACCGGAACCTCTCCTCGATCGGAAGCATCTTCGTTGCCAGCGGATCGCCGTAGGTCCAGTTGCGCTGGTAGTGGAGACCGCAGAAGCCGTTCCCCTTGCATGGCCTATCGCATCCATCGATGGTGCACGTGTTCCTGACGCGCAAGGTTTTCTCCGGGTCGCCAGTCGTCTTCCACCTGGCGTAGTGCATGGCGCACCAGCCTTTGCATCGGGCAGGGCGCTCGCACTCTGTCACGGCACAACTAGGCTTGCTCACGTCGATCTCCCATTCAGGTCGGCCACGCCCCCGGACGGTTGCCGCCGTCGCGGGGGTCAGCATGTATGGTCCTATTTTCGCAGGTCAGATCAGGTTTTGTCGGCTGTTTGAGGTACATCGCGCCCCCTACGAGTACTGCCTGCGCTGAGGGTCAAGGGCCATTGCCAGGGAGCCGTTGCCGTTGCCGTTCCCGGGCTTGTCGTCGGTAGGCGCCGTGTCGCGGCGGCAGACGAGCGCGTCCGGGTCGTAGACGGGCGCCTGGAGGGAGTAGCCGTCTGGGCAGGACGGACCTGCCGGGCCTTGTTCGCCGGTGTCGCCCTTCGGGCCCTGCTCCCCTTGCTCGCCCTGCGGGCCGGCGGGTCCCGTCTCGCCCTGGGGGCCTTGCGGTCCGGGGACAGTCGAGTCGGCTCCGGGCGCGCCGTCCTGTCCCGGGGTTCCGGGTGCGCCCGTCTCACCGGCCGCTCCGTCCTTGCCGTTGGTCCCTGACGACCCGGACGGTCCCGGCGGCCCGGACGGCCCCGTCTCGCCCTGCGTGCCAGGCGGCCCGGTTACCGACTCGCCCGGCTCCCCGCGGCTACCAGGGGGCCCAGCGACCGGTGTCCCGCCGAGCCCCTGCACCTGGCGGGCGAGAGCGTCCCTCGCCTGATTCGACGTCTCCAGGTCGTGGTTCAGGCTTTGCACGCTCAGCAGAATCCATGCCAGCGCCGTACCGAAGAGCAGCGCTGCTGTCACCACCAGGACGTCCCCGCGGCGCCACCGCCGCTCCTCTGCTCTGATCTGCACCCTGCTCACGACCCGGATCCCTGCGTCAGCAGTATGATCACTGGCAGAAGGATCCCGACCAGCGGGACGATGACCGCGCCGATCAGCCACCTTCTGGTGGCGACGATTTTCTCGGTGTCCTTCTCCCGTAGCGTCTCCAGAGTTGCCACGCGCGCGGCCAGTGCTTCGTGCCGCAGGTCGTAGAGCTTCTGGTCGACTTTCTCGTCGAGTCGGCGGCCGAGCTGCTGGATGTCGTCGCGGACGTCGGCGAACCTCTCGTCGAACCGTCGGACGACTTCACCCAGCGTCGGCTCATCCGGCACGAGCTATCTCCTTGTTCAGACGCCTGCGGCGTGCGAGCCGGACTTGACCAGCGAGTGCTGCGCCTTCCCCGCAACCCCCGTCGGCTTCAGCAGCCCGAAGTGCGAGAGCACGCCCACCGCGAACGAGACGAGGGCGAGGACGGCGGCGGTCTGCACGCTGTAGTCGTCGCCGTGCGGGCCGGCGTACTCCACCAGGAACCCGTTCGCCGTGGACAGGGCGAGCAGCAGGGTGGCCTTGATGCCGGCGTGGGTGACTCTGGTGGTGACCAGGCCGACGAGGACGGGCAGGACGATGGAGATGACGAGGCCGATCCAGTAGGCGGCGTCGAGGTTGACGGTCATTGCGGGCTCTCCTTCGGGAGGATCAGACGTTGGGGACCTTGAGCTTCGACCAACTGGTGGGACCGGGGATGCCGTTGGCGTCGGCGCCGGTGTAGCCGAGATGGCGCTGCCACGCCGCGTAGGAGGCGACGTCGCCGGATCCCCACACGTTGGCGTTCGCGTTGGACTTGTAGCGGCCGCAGCCGACGGCGACGAGCCGCTTGCGCATCGCCGCGATGATCGGCGAGCGGCGGCCCGCCTTGAAGAACGAAGCACCCGGGAACGGCTCGTAGGCCGGCTTGGTCGGAGACGTCTCAGTGACCGTCCCTGCCGGCCGCGGAGCGCCCTTCTGAACCCACGCGTACAGCGGGCCGCCCGGGCAGGCGGTCGCGTAGCCGTCCCTGTGGCCCTTGATCTCACTGCCGGCGCCGTGCTGGCGGAGCAGTTCGATGCCGTCGCGGATCGCGCCGAGCATGGCGTCGTTCGGTTCGGTGAGGCCTTCGCTGCCGACGAGGCCGACGATCGCGTAGTGCGCCCGGTTGAGTTCCTGGTTGCCGTTGGCGCCGGTGCGCTTGCCGATGCCGCGGCCTTCGAGGAGGTAGCCGTGGGGGCAGGCGCCGTAGTTGTAGGCGATGTCGGAGTAGTTCTCTTTGACGTTCGCCAGGTGCGACTTGCGTATCGCCTGCCACTCGGCGAGGCATGCGGCGTGGTCGGTGAGCAGCTTGGTGCTGACCGCGGTGCCCTCGTAGTGGACCTTCACGCCCTTCGTGGACGTCTGCGTCGGTGCGGCCGACGCGGGCCAGCCGAGCTGGGCTCGTGTGACGAGCTTCATGGTCAGAGTCCCTTCGCTCAGCTGATGTTGTTGTCGTGCGCCCACGCCTGCATCAGAGCCACGACCTGAACCAGGCGAGGATCCGCAGCAGGAGTGGGCGACGGAGGAGGGGTGGGGGCGACCGTCCAGACGGGGACGGTGACGTCGCCCTGCTGCGAGAGCAGCCACTGCATGTCCGCCTCGGCGATCCAGGCCGAGCCGCGCACGCCCCAGGACTCGCCCCAGCTGTTATCGGCGCGGAACTGGCGGGCGCCGGCGTCGTAGGCGGATAGCACGTATTCGTGGCCGCCCGCTACTGCGGAGTCCCGGGCGACGGTGATGTTGCCCGCTGCTGTCGGTTCGAACATCGACTCCAGCCAGATGGTGCCGACCATGACGGGCCCGGTCTGGAGCGCGGACTTGAGGGCGGCGAGGCTGAACGCGTGCGTGTAGCTGCTGGCGAGCCCGAGCTTCTTCAGGGCCTTGGCGGCGCCGAGGCCGGAGGAGCCGGTGTCGTCGGGCGGGTAGGCGCCGTCGAATTCGTCGAGCTCGGTGGCCAGCGAGTACACGCGAACTGCGAAGTCTTCGTCGACGGGGAGGACTTCGCCGTTGATCGTGACCGAGGTGAGGCCGGTGCGGCCGAGGAAGTCGGTGCCGACGAGTCCGGCGCCTGCGTTGCCGGTGCAGCTTCCGAGTGACTGTTGGTCGAAGATCGGCGCGCGCCTCGTCCAGTCGACGGACTTGATCGCGGTCTTCGGCAGGACGCCGTGCGCGAAGTTCAGGCTGCGGGGGTCGTGTTCGACGTGGCGGCCGAGTACTGGTCGTACGGTCATGCGAGTCCTCCCACAGCTAGCTGCCCTTGGAATCGTAGTCTGTGATACCGCATTGACCTATGAATCGTAGGCTACGATTCCGTCAGCCCTGGCTCAGGGGCCGGTGGCAGGGGAGTTCCTTTGCGGGTTGACCCCTGCCACCACAACCCGCAAACAACCCGCAGGAGTCACGCCCATGACCGAGCCACAGGTGGCGGCCGCCCCGACAGGAGCAACGCCCGAAGCCACCGTCAGCGCCAACGTGCGCCGCCTACGTAAGAACCTGGGCCTCTCGCAGACCGCCCTTGCCGAACGGGTCACCAAGGCAGGCGTTCCCCTCGGCGACATGGCCACCTGGAGCATCGAGAACGGCAAGCGCCGCATCAACGTTGATGACCTGTACGCCCTCGCCGAAGCACTCCAGACCACGCCGCGCGAACTCCTCAGCGCCCAGCCCCGGTCACTCGGCGGGGTGCAGGTCTTTGAGGTCCGGTTCGACGGCGGCACTGTGGAGCGGGTTGCCGCGGACCGGGTCGAGACGGATGAGCGCGGCTGGCTCAATTTCTACGAGCAGGAACAGCGGGTGTTCTTCGCGTCCGTGGCGCGAGTGCTGTGCGTGCGGGTGCGGGGCGAGTCGTGAGTGCCCCCTGCGCCCGCCCCGAGTGCGGCGGCGACACCCACACCGACGGCTGGGGCAACCCCACCCGCTGCCCACACGACACGCCTGAACGCCCCAAGCCGCGCGCCTCGGTCATCGAACTGATCGCACCCGACTACCAGCCCACCGACGACGGCGCAGGCAGCATCATCGTCCCCCGCGAAGTCCGCATCAACGGCGTCCCCGTCTACACGCCCAAGGACGCCCCAGTGCAGATCGGTGACATCCAACTCGGCGACGAATTGGTCACCGTCACCCTCACCCTGATCGCCCGCCGCGTCGTCATCGCCGCCGATGGCGACCTCGGAGAGCAGCCGTGACCGAGCCCACCCCGCTCGACCGCGAGCAGCTCCAACCCATCGTCACTGCCGTCCATCTACGTGAGACCGCAGCACTCCTCGGCCTGCGCGTCCTCCTGCCGCCGCTCGCCCCGTGCCCCACCTGCGGAAGCCAGCCGACGGAACTCGTCGTCAACAGTGACCACCCCGCCCACTTCCTCGAAGACCGCGTCGCCTTCGGCTTCCGGCCCTGCGGGCACACCTTCACCGCCGACAGCGAGGACCTGCACAAGGCCTACAACGCCGCACGCCGGGAGACGCCGTGAACACGCCCATCGCCATCACAGCGATCATCGCCGCGCTACTCCTCGCCAACAGCATCGTCACGGCCATCCGCGATGTCGCCAAAGCCAAGCACCAGACCGCCGCCTGCAAGCACTGCACGCGCGACAAGAACAAGGGCACAGCTCCGTGACAGAGATCTTCGGCTGGGCTGCCGACAATGCAGGCTGCGGCTACTACCGCATCGAACTCCCGATGCAAGGCCTCGACGCTCTCGGCCACACGACCAGCCACAGCACCCGCATGCCCGAAGCCATCCGCCGCAACCCGGACGTGACCATCATCGGGCAGCGAGTCTGCGACCCCCGCCCCACCCAGAACTGGCAAGACCTCGCCAAAGAGGGCCGCCACCTCGTCTACGAGATCGACGACGACCTGTTCAACGTCGACCACCGCAGCATCAAAGCCCACGCCTACTACGCACGCGCAGACGTCCGCGACAACATCCGCCGCAACATCGAAGTCGCCACCGCGGTCACCGTCACCACCCAGCCACTCGCCGACCTCGTCAGCCAGTGGAACCCCAACGTGCACCTCGTCCCCAACGCCGTCCCCGACTGGCTGACAGACCGCCAGCCCCCACAGCGCGACGACGACACCCTCACCATCGGCTGGGGCGGATCCGCAACCCACGACATGGACTGGGACCAAGCCGACCAGCAGATACGCCGCTTCCTCCAACGCAACCCCCACACCGAACTCCACTGCATCGGCAACAACTACGCCGCCCGCCTCAAAGCCCCGCGCGCCCGCTTCACCCCATGGGTAGCCGACGTCGAGGACTTCCTCCGCACGATCGACTACCACATCGGGGTCGCCCCGCTCCGCCCGCACGTCTTCAACCAGTCGAAGAGCGCTCTGAAAGCCCTGGAGGCCGGAGCTCTCGGTATCCCCGTCGTCGCGTCCGCTGTCCGCCCCTACGAGGACTACATCCAGCACGGCGTCACTGGCCTGCTCGTGCGGCGGGACCACGAATGGGCGCGCCACCTGCGAACTCTCACCGAAGACCCGGCCATGCGAGCCGAGATGGGGGCAGCGGCCCGCGAACAAGCCAGGCAGTACACCATCACCCGCACTGCGCCACTCTGGGAGAAAGCGATCCTCGGATGACCAAACACGTCCTCCTGACCGGCGCCGCAGGATTCGTCGGCTCCCACGTCCTACGCCACCTCCTCACCAACACCGACTGGACCATCAGCGCGCCGGTCACGTTCCGGCACAAGGGCGTGCCGGCCCGGATCGCGTCCGCGGTCGCCGACCATCCCGAGTGGTGGGAGCGAGTGGATGTCGTGTACTGCGATCTGTCTGCGCCGATCGATCCGGTCACGGCGGCGACGTTCGGTCGGGTCGACTACGTGTTCAATGTGGCGGCGGAGTCGCACGTGGACCGCAGTATCGAGCAGCCTGGTCCGTTCGTCGAGAACAACGTGCGGCTGATGACGAATGTCCTCGACTACGCCCGCCAGGTCCGGCCCGAGCTGGTCCTGCAAATGTCGACGGATGAGGTGTACGGGCCTGCGCCGGACGGTTACGCGCACCGTGAGTGGGATCCGATCATGCCGTCCAATCCGTACAGCGCGAGCAAGGCGGCGCAGGAGGCGATCTGCTTCACCTACTGGCGGACCTACGGGGTTCCGGTCGTCGTCACCAACACCATGAACATTCTCGGCGAGGCACAGGACCCGGAGAAGTTTGTCCCCAAGACCCTCCGCGCGCTCCTTCGTGGTGAGGCTCCGACCGTGCACGTTGCGCCTGACGGGCGGCCCGGTTCCCGGTTCTACCTGCACGCCCGGAACCTCGCGGATGCGTGGCTGTGGCTGGCCCGTAACCACCGGCCGCAGCAGTATGCCGACGGCTATGACCGCCCGTCCCGGTTCCACATCGTCGGCGAACGCGAGGTAACCAACATCGAGATGGTGCACCTCCTCGCCTCGGCCGCGGGCCTGTCCGTTCCGGAGCTGAACTTGGTCGACTTCCATTCGAGCCGGCCTGGACACGATCTCAGGTACGCCCTTGATGGCGGCAAGCTTGCTGCGGCTGGCTGGACGGCGCCGCTCGCGTTGGAGACGTCGCTCAAGCGGACCGTGGACTGGACGCTTCGACACCCGGAGTGGCTGGGCCTGGACGCGGCGGTGAACGCATGACTGAGCTCACCATCCTCGTCCCCACCCGCGGTCGTCCGGAGAACCTCGCCCGGCTGTGGCAAGCGTTCGTCGACACGTGCGAGTTCGAGACGCGGCTGGTCGCGCTCGTCGACAACGACGATCCCGAGTTGCCCGCCTACCAGCAGCTGGCCGATCGACTGTCCGAGGAGCCGATGTTCCGGATGGGGATCGGGCCGCGGCTGCGGCTTGGGCCGACGCTGAATGCGGCGGCCCCGAAGTGGGCCGCCAGGGCGCGGGCGGTGGGGTTCATGGGCGACGATCATCTGCCGCGGACGGTCGGCTGGGACGGCCGGTATCTCGCGGAGCTGGAGCGGCTCGGGACCGGTCTGGTGTACGGCAACGACCTGATCCAGCAGGCCGCGTTGCCGACGCAGGTGGCGATGACGTCGGACATCATCCTCGCGACCGGGCAAATGGTGCCGGCGGGCGCGCTGCATCTCTGGCTCGACAACGCGTGGCTGGCGCTCGGCCGGGCGCTGGACGCGATCAGCTACCTGCCGGACGTGGTAGTCGAGCACCTGCACCCGATTGCGGGTCGCGCGGACTGGGATGCGGGCTATCAGGAGTGCAACGCGGACGCCCTGTCGGATGCGGACCGGGCCGTGTTCGGGCAGTGGCGGGAGCACGAGTTGCCGCGCTGGGTGCAGCAGATCAAGGAGTACGAGCGTGGCTGAGTACCGTCTCTTTCCCGAGGGTGAGACACCCCGTGTGTCCACCGCCGCGTTCCACGCGCACCGCGAACGCGCACCGCACCTCGAACAGGCCGTCCACCAGCCGCGCCTCTACAAGGCCGCCGAGTACGTGAGGCGCGCCGTCATCCAGCACATCCGCGACTGCCCCGGCAGCCGCAACTGCGTCCCCCACCCTGTTTCCGACCTCGGCTGCGGCGACGGCGGCCTCCTCTCTCTCCTCGACGACCCCGGCCGCGTCTACGCCTGGGGCTACGACTTCCAGCCCTCCAATCGGGCCGGATGGGACCAGCGTGGCGTCCACGCCGAATCCCTCGACGTGTTCGGCGCCGACCAGGGCGACGCAATCCTCGGACTGACGACCGTCACCACCGAGGTCCTGGAACACCTCGCTGACCCGCACGCCGCCGTCCGCTGGATCGGCACCCACTCCCGCTACCTCGTCGCCTCGTCACCGTGGAACGAGACTCTGGAATCACACGACGAGTGCCATGCATGGGCTTGGGATCAGCCCGGCTACCGGGCGCTCATCGAGCAGGGCGGATTCACGATCCTCCGGCACGAGACCGTCGGGCAGTTCCAGATCATCCTCGCCGAGCAGAAGGAGGCTGCGCCGTGCGTGTCCTCCTGACTGGCCACCGCGGTTTCGTCGGCTGGCACCTCCATTCCGCCATGGACGAGCGCGGCTGGGACGTCACCGGCATCGACCTTGCCGACGGCTGCGATGCCCTCGACTTCTTCCGGGGCGAGACTGCTCGATTCGACCTCGCAGTCCACTGTGCGGCGATCGTTGGCGGCCGGGTGTCCATCGACGGCTCACCGTTGGGTGTGGCCACGAACTTGGCGCTGGACAGCTGGTACATGCGGTGGCTGGTGAAGGCGCGGGTGCCGCGCGCGGTGTACTTCTCCAGCTCGGCCGCATACCCGGTGGACCTTCAGACGGAGACCGCGCACTGGGCGCTCACCGAGTCATTCGTCGACCTCAACTACCCGGGACTGCCAGACGCCACCTACGGCTGGGCCAAACTGACCGGCGAGCGGCTGGCCCGGCACGCGGAGGCGGAAGGCTGCCAGATCCTCATCCCCCGCCCGTTCTCCGGGTACGGCGAGGATCAGGCCGACTGCTACCCGTTCCCCGCGTTCGCAGCCCGAGCCCGCCGGCGGGAGGATCCGTTCACGATCTGGGGTGACGGGTCGTCGTGCCGGGACTGGATCCACATCGACGATCTGGTGGGCGCGGTCCTCGCCGGGCTGGACGAGGGCGTGACCGGGCCGGTGAACCTCGGCACCGGACGGGCGACGTCGTTCGATGAGCTGGCTCTTCTGATGGCGGCGGAGGCGGGGTATCGACCCGAGTTGCGGTACGAGGCCGGGGCGCCGCAGGGGGTGCATACGCGGGTGTGTGATCCGGCGCGGATGCAGGGCTTCTACGAGGTCAAGGTCAGCTTGGAGGAGGGGGTGCGTCGTGCCATCGCAGCTTGAGATCACCGTCTGCATTCCGGCGCACGTCGCCCGGGTGGAGAACGGCATGCTCGACCGCGCCGTCCAGTCGGTGAAGGCGCAGCTTCTCCCTGCCGCCAACATCAGCATCGCCATCGACGAGAACGGCGACGGCGCGGCATTGACCCGGCAGCGGGCACTCGACGCGGTCAAGACCGAGTGGGTCGCGTTCCTCGACAGCGATGACTGGTTCTACCCCGAGCACCTGCGAGTGCTGGCGGCCGGGGCGAAGATCTTCAACGCCTCTTATGTATTCAGTTACTACATGGTCCACTTCCCCGACGGGAAGCCCTGGCCTGCGAACGATCCGCTCGGACACTTCGGGAAGCAGTTCGACCCGCAGCACCCGCACCAGACCACCATCACCACCCTTGTGCGCACCGAGTTGGCGAAGCGCGTCGGGTTCTTCGACCCGCCCGAAGGGGCGGAGATCGGTGGGCACCGGGGTGGTGAGGACTGGTTCTTCACTGTGGGGTGTGCGCAGTCCGGGGCGAAGATGATCCACATTCCGCGCCGCACGTGGGCCTGGGTTCATCATGGCGCGAACAGCTCTGGGATCCCGGGGCGCGGCGACGCAGCAGGGAGGCGGGCATGACCACCCCGCCTCTCGAAGACCCCGACTACGAGCCGGAGCACCCGCCAATCAACGGGCAGATCCCGGACGTTGTCGCACGCTTCGGGCCCCGCACCCAGATCCGGTGGTTCGCGCGTTTCGGCGAACAGCTCGGCAAGCGCGGCGACTGGGACGACTACTACTGCACGTCCGAGCATCATCGCGGGTTCTGCTGCGGGTCCTGCGTTGGCGAGTTCGAGGACGGCTACCAGGGCGGCGGCGTGATGATGGACGGCTGGTGCTGCTGCCGCGACACCCGCATGCTCGGGAAGACGGCGACGTGACCGGCCCGGAACACTTCAGCGAGGGCGAGGAGCGTCTCGCCGCCAGCGACTACCAGCGTTCCCAAGCAGGCGACGGCGATCTCACCCCCCGCCATCCACGAAGCCCTCATGGCGGCCGCGCACTTCCTTGCCGCGCTCACCGCAGCTGTAGCCGCCAGTCAGCACCCCGACAGCGTCACCTGGCGTGACGCCCTCAACCGATAGGAGCCTCCCGATGGCCCAGCAGCAGATCAGCATCGATGACGCGCTCGCGGCGTTCCGCGAGTCGCACGGCAAGCTCGCCGACGAGAACGTCCTCCTTCGCGCGCAGGTCGCCGGACTGGAGCGGCGGGTGGGTGAGTTGGAGCAGCAACTGTCCCCGCAGCAGCCCGCGGCTGGCGGCCCAGATCTGGCCGCGCAGCCGCCGTACCCGAACGACGAGGGGCGAGGCTAGAAGTTCATGTGCGATTCGTCGTACTTCGTGGCTGGCGCGGACGTGACGTCCGAGCGCGCCAGCAGCATGGTCTTGAAGTCGGCCATGAGGTCGTCCATGTCCGTGTCGTTGAGGAATTCCCCGGGCGGGGCTGCCACCAAGATGCCCTTGGTGCCGCTCGGACCTGTGACGGTAAACGCGTAGATCGGGTATTCGCCCATGTGTGTGTTGATCGCCATTGCGGTTCCCTTCGAGTGTTCGAGTTGCAGGGCTGTGCTCTAAGCGACCCGGGTCATGGTCATGATTGACCCGGCTTTGAGGGTGGTGCCGGTCGAGTCCGATGCGTTCTGTGCCCACTGGAGCTGGAAGTTTCCGGCCGTGCTGCTCATGACGAGGCGGCCGTACACGCGGGCTGCGGTGAGGACGTTGCCCACACCGAAGCCGAGGGTTGCTCCGGCGGAGGTGGTGGCGAGTTTGCCGATCCATTCGCCGTTGGAGTTGGTGTTGGGGGAGATGAGGTCGGTGGCGTGCGCGCCTGCGCCGTGCATGTCGAAGGTGGCGCCGGTCGGGCAGGTGAACGACATTTTGAAGTCGCCGACGTAGTCGGTGGACTCGGTCATGTAGAGGTCGAGGACGAAGGTGTAGACGGCGTTGGCGACGACGGGCAGCACGAGATGGTCGTCGTTCTGCAGGGTCGTTGAGCTGGTGACGGTTTCGTCTGCGGTCTTGGCGATGTACTGCACCTGGCCGATGCCGGTGACGGTGAGGTTGCCGGTGAGGGTGAGAGTCCCGGTGCCGCTGCGGGCGAGGAATACGTCGGTGCTGGCGGTACCAGAGCCCCAGCCGAGTTGGCCGTCGGCTCGGAGGGTGGCGCGGGATGCGGTGTCGCCGACGACGCGGCTGCTGATGACGTAGTCGTTGACGGGGTCGGAGAGTCGGATGGCGTAGGCGGCTGTGGATCCGCTGCTGCCGATGTTGAGTTGTTTGCCCAGCGCCATGACGAGGTTGCCGCCGTAGATCCCCGAGCTGTTGGGGATCTCCACCCACGATGCCGACGCGGGCGCGGTGCCGTTGGAGAAGTAGCTGCGGTAGGCGGTGTCGGTCTCCATGATCGCCTTACCGCTGTACGGCGACGACGGGCGCGTCGACGACGTGCACGATGCGAACCCGACCGCTGCGTCGATCTTGTCGAGGTTTTGACCTATGTCGGTCGTGTAGTTGACGAGCTCGGACCCGTCCGACTTGGACTTGTACAGGGCCAGCCTGGTGGTGGACGGATCAGGCACGGAGAGCCTCCTCGGCAGTGATCGGTTGGACAGGCAGACCGCCGTACAGAGCGGCCCAGCGCTGGGTATCGACGGCCTCACGCATCGCGCGAACCCGCTGCAAGTCAGGCTTGTGACCAGCCCGCACCGGAGCGAGCGCCGCCTGCCCGCGGACCGTGATCCGCACCGGGCACGCCTTCACCCGGTCGAGGTGAGCCGTGCGGGCGGTGGCCGTACTGTCGGCCTCCCACAGCGCAGGCCCGGCGGCGTACCGTGCCGGTTCGTCCTCGGTCTCCTCCGTGAGCGCCATGTGCGGTTCGTGCAGGACGATTTCCAGCAGGGTGTCGGTGTCGGTCGGGTCGATGCCGTATTCGGCGGCCCGCCACTCCAGTACGTCCTGCGGCATGACGTGGACGTGGGGCTGCCCGTCGGCGCGCAGCACGCGGACCTGCCAGCAGGGCGTCCCGTCGACTTGCCGGGCCCGTACTTCCTGGACGGTCCATTTCTCTGCCATGTGGTTCCTCAGACTCGGTAGCACCAGAAACTCACGTTCATGGTCTGGCTGTTGTTCCAGGCGACGGTGAATCCGGTGGTTGTGGACGCGCTCACGCCATAGACGGTGGGGGTTGCGGTGCCGAAATTCGTGGCGCGCATGGTGATGATGGGGACCATCGAGGTGTCCATCGTCGGCCCGTAGGTGAAGGACGCCGAGGTCACGGTCGTCACCGTCACGGTGCCGGTGAATATGCCCTCGTTGGAGTCGACCGAGGTGTAGTTCGCCCACCGGCCGAGGTGCCGTGTCCGGCCGCTGGTGAAGTCCAGATAGTTGCCGTTGGTGGCATCGTTCCTGTTCCACCCCACCTTTCCGTGCGTCGCGTCGGCGTAGAAGCCTCCCCCTTCGGCACTTCCCACCGTGTAGCCAGCCATCATGGACCCGGTGAGCCCGTACACGAATCCGCCGTTGACGGCCTGCGTACCCGCGTTCACGACCTCCAGGCGCGCCCCGGCCGTCGTGGTGAGGAATGCACGTGAAATGACCTGCGTGCCGGACCCGTTGTCGTAGGCGGACGAGTTCATGCCGAGACTGATATCGGTACCGGTAGAGAAGGCGTTGATGTAGCCGAAATCCGTGCCCGTGTTGGCGTACCAGCGGATCTCCGGGAGGAAGGCGCCGGTGGGGTTGATCTCGATGCGCTTGCCAGCGGTGCCGGATTTCAGCTGGCCGATGATGGAGACGGATCCGTCGGCTGCCGCGATGTTCACCGTCTGCGTACCGGCCGCGTCGTAGGCCTGCATGCCCGCCGAGTTGAGTTCGACGCGGGGTCCAGTGTCGGCGGTTTTGATGCGGGCGCCGACGATCCAGTCCGCGTTGATCGTCCCCGCTGTCACCTTCGACACGGTGAGGTCGCTGATGTGGGCGTCGTCGATCAGGAGCGCAGTGGACGAGGCCGCGTCGCTGGGCCCGGACTTGTTGCCGGTCTGATCGACCGCTACGACGCGGACGTACCGGGCTGACGTCTCCTCGATCTGCACGGTCGCAACGACAGGGATCTGCGCCTGGATCATCCCCGCCGTCGCCGACACCTTCGCCTTCAGCGTGGTCTCGGACGGGGTGAAGCCGGGCTCGTAGCTGACGTGGATCTCCAGATGGTGGAGATCCGATTCGAGGTTGTACGTACCGCCCGAGCTCTTGCCCAGCGTGTGCGTCACCTGCACGGCGATCCGCGACGCGGCCACCGACGGCGCGGCAGGCGTTGACGGGGGGAGGTTGTCCGAGGAGGCGACGAACGTCGTCGTCGGCGACCAGGCGCCGGTGTTGCCGGTCTTGTCGACGGCCCGGATCTGGATGTCGTACCCGACACCCGGGGAGAGGTCCTGCAGTTGGGCGGTGGTGGTGTCCCAGTTGACGACCATCGTCTGCCACTTGCCGTTCGGTGCGGCGAACGGCTGCGCCCAGATCTGGAGATCCTGCCAGCGGACCTGAGACACGGCCGCCCACGTCGCCGGGTAGATCATGTCGGTGTCGACGGCGTAGCGGATCTCGTAGTGGTCGCCGTCGAGGACCGTGGACCCGTCGATGTTGTTCGGGGCGTTCCAGTTGAGGATTACCCGGGCGCGGGTGAACCCCCTGTTGTCGAGATAGGCCGTGCCTGTGAACGGCGTGACGAACGTGGGCTGGCCAGGCGTGGACGTATCCGCGTTGGGGCGGCTCCCGACCGGCTCGGTGCCGGCGCTGGTGAGCTGGCGGGAGAAGTCCCCGACGGTCACGGTGGACGTGCCGTCGGTCTCGAACTCGACGTAGTCGGTGAGGTTGATCCACGTTCCGGTCGCGGTGCGGTAGGCAACCGTGTATCCGTCGGTGACAGCCCACTGGGTTTCGGTGACCTGCAGCTTGATCGGGTTGATCCGCAGGCCGCGGAACGTGATCTCGGTGGTCGTGTCGACGAGGCCGGAGTCCGGGTCGTACACCCACACTCGGTCGCCGACCTGGAAGCTGCCGTGGACGTCGTAGTCGGCCGTGCTCAACGTCAGCGCGTTGCGGGTCGACGTGAACTGCGAGAGCGCCAGCTGGGCGCGGGTGGCCGCGTTCGCGGTCGCCGTGTCCGACTCGCTGACGAGCCGGGTCAGCTTGAGCGCGTTGCCGTGAAGATCCTTATACGGCGTCGCCGGGGAGATGTCCGCCGACCCGGTGGCGATGCTGGAACCCTCCCCCTCGGCGAGGAGGACGACGCGCGTGCTGTAGTCCTCGACATCGCGGGTGACGTCCACGCTGCCTGGCAGGGCCCGCAGCGCCATGTCCTCGCCGGCGGCTTTGGTGGTGATGACGCACGTGGGGTTCGTGACGAACAGGTTGGAGTCGGGGCCGGCGTCGAGGGTGGCGTTGCCGTTGATGCGCCAGGAGACGGGCACCGACGTGGTGGACATGGTGTCGCAGACGTAGCCGATGGCGGAGCGGGGCGACTCGTACTGGTGGTGGCCGGTGTACTGGCCGGAGACGGTGTAGATGGTGCCTGCGGTGACTGCGCCGCTGGCGGGTAGCAGCATGTTGATGGTGGTCGCGAACGAGGCGCTGGCGGGTTCGACGGCGTTTTCATAGACGTCGCCTTTGCCGTCTTCGTCGCCGAGCCAGAACGCCATCCCGACGCCGCCGACGGACAGATCGTCTTGGGGGGCGTTGGTGCGGCCGTCGTCACCGATCGTCTTCGTCCGGACGACGCCCACGTAGCGGGCGGTCGTCAGCAGGTTGTCGCCGTACTGCAGCGGGTCGAGCCGCCCGGGCACGATCGCGACATGCCCAAAGTAGTCGAGCGCATCGAGGACGTCGCGGGGCGTCCCCGGGAGGAGCTTGATCTCCCACGAGCCGAGCGCCTTGAGAACTTCCTGGACACTCATCCGCCTACCTCCGAACTCCGTAGACGGCTTCCGGCATTGCCGCGATGTACATGTTCCGTAGATCCGTGGCCGCGTCGCCGGACGGTGTGGCGGCGCGCAGCACGATCTGGTCGCCGTACCACACGTCGCTGGCGGCGGGAGTGACTCCTTGCCGAGCCCTCCCCGCCGCTCTCGACGCGTTCGCAGGGGCGGCAGCCGTGTTCGACACATACGTCCACTGCCCGGCCGGGATGACCTGCGCGGACGATGACGAGGTGGAAAGGAACACGTCGGAGGCGTCGTACCAGTCGATGGATGCACGGAAGTCGGACCAGCCAGCAGGCGAATATATCCAGTACGAGCACGTGTATGACGCGCCCGGCGCGATACTGCCCACTGCGCTGTGGGGGCTTTCGGCGATGCTGTTGGACGAGGACACGCCATCCGGTGTCGCCTTGATCGACCAGGCGCCGGGAAACGGGGGGCTGCCCGGTGTGGCCTGGCGGGCGATGCTGCACGCCTGGCCGGTCCATCCCGTCAGATCGATCTCTGCGTCGGGGTTGCTGCTGAGGTAGGTCTGGCTTGCGACGACGCCGATCCAGAAGTCCATGCTCGTGGCGCTGGACTTGATGATGCCGCCGTTGGTGTGGGCGGTGAAGGAGCGGGCGGAACCGATGGCGAACCGGTTGCTGTCGCCGTCGTCGTAGGTGGCGGTGACGTATCCGGACGCGGCGAAGGATGTGTTGGTCTCCAGCGTGCTGCGGTAAGCGGCGAGGGTGGCAGAGGTGCCGGTCTGCAGATAGCCCTCAACGGTGCGGGAGCCGCGGCGCAGGGTGAGGTCGAGGGTGGCGCGCCCGGGTGACAGGCCCTTGGTGAGGCGGAGGATCACCATTTCGGGGTCGTTGCGGAGTAGCGTCGCCCCGTCCCACGTGGTGATCGACGATGCCGAACCCGCGACGGAGACGTTCCACAGCTTGGAGTGCCAGGCGCTGCCGGTGTAGGCCTGCACGTCGAGAGTGGCGCTGGCACCGGGGCTGACGTTGACGAGGCCGTTGGACAGGGCCCAGCCGGTTGCGGCGAGGGGAACATCGACGCCGTACACCTCCTGCGACCCGGTGGTGGTCAGCCTGACGCGGCCGGTCAGGTAGGAGGTCGGCGCGCATCCCCAGCGCGGGGAGACGTTCGCCGGGACGCCGCGGTACACGGTGATCGCCCCGTCGGCGCCGGTGCGGGTCATCGTGGTCGCGTTGGTGGACCCGGTGTAGTAGCCGTAGTGGCCGATCGGCGGCGCGTGCCAGCGCTCCCCGGTCAGCGCGAAGTCGTTGAGACGGACCGCGCCCGTCAGCCTGCTCTGGAGGTCGGTCTCCGCGTCGGAGCCGACCCGGTCGAGGCTGACCTTCCAGTCCGCGGTCGCCATGTCGGTGCGGTACTCGGTGTACGTCGAGCTGGCGGACTTCACCGTGTAGTAGCCGGACCGTTCCGGCTTGTCCGTGAACGTGACCGGAATGACCTGACCTGCAATGAGCGCGTTGATCCCGTCATGGCGGGCGATGACCTGCGCGCGGGTCAGCGGCGGATACGACTCCTGCCCTTCCAAGTCGAGGCCACGGTCGCCACCGCCGGACTCGCTCACCGCGAACGTCTCCCGCAGCGGGATCCGCCCGAGCGTGACGTCGCCCCATCCATATGCGGCCATCAGATGCGGCTCCTGTCGTCCTGGCGAATGGCTTCCTTCATCTCCTTGACCAAGGCCTGCGCGGCAGCACGGCGGGCGGCCGGTGTGGAGAAGTCGAAGGTTCCCGACACGGTGATGTTCTCGATCGTCACGCTGCCGCCGGCCGCGCCGTTGACGAGCTGCTCGAACACGGCGTTCTGCTCGGGCGTGAGGATCCGCTCCGGGCGGCCGGTCGCGTTCACCGCCATCGTCGCGCCGGGCTGGAGCAAGCCGCCCGAGTCGTACTTCGCGGCCGGCGCGAAGCCCCACCTCGACGTGAACAGGCTGTCCTTGTAGGAGCGGGCGCCCTTGCCAACGATGACGCCATCCCCGCCGCGGGACTCGACGTTGACGCCGGCGAGGGTGCCCGCGGTGTGGCCGACGCCGCTGTTGGTGACGCCGATCATGAACGGGGAGTTCAGGTTCCGCACCCAGCCGGCCGGACCGGAGTTCCCCACGAACGATCCGGTCGCCCACCTACGGTGCGGGTTCTCGCCGCGGATCACGGATTCGATCGCGGACATCAGTCCGCTGCAGTCCCAGCTCGGGTTGCCGTTGCCTGCCCATTGGTAGGCCTTGCCGTTCTGCGTCTTTACCCACGAGAGGGCCTTTTGCACGGCCGGGCCGCCGTTGGCCTTCTTGTCCTCGGTGCCGAGGAAGCCGAGGATTCCGTCGAGCGCCTTGTTCGACAGGCCCTTCATCAGGGAGCCGACGCCGCCTGAGGGGATCGAGTTGATGAGCGGCCGCACCAGCGACGAGATGGCCTTCTGTGCTGCTGCTTTCAGTCCGCCGACGACGATGTCCTTCGCCCAGTTGGAGACGCCGGAGACGGCGCTGCCGAGGGCCCCGGTGACGGTGCCGACGATGCCGCCGGACGCGAAGTGCTGGGTGCCGCCCTGGTAGCGCTGCTTCTCTTCCTGCCTGCTCGGGTTGCCCCCGGTCTTGGTCGGCCTGTCCTGGCCGAGCATGGCGTCGATGGCGCGGTGGCCGCCGAGGTGGGCGACCTGCTTCCTGGAGAGGACGCGCTCGTTGGGTTCGAGCATGGCGGGGACGATGTCGCCGGATCCGGTGCCGGGGACGACGCCGCCGGTGTTGAAACCCAACGGGATCGCGGGCAGGGTCAGTTTGCTGCTGATCTTTCCGGCGATGGTGTTCCACATTTTGCGGATGCCGTTGTTGTAGACGTGGTCGACGACCCACTTGATGGGCGCCGAGACCTTCGATTTCACGCCGTCCCAGACGGTGCCGATCCCGCTTTTCAGCAGCGAGAACGCGTTCTGCATGGACGTCTTGAACGCGGTGATCTTCCCGCCGATCGTCGAGAACACGCTCGTGACCTTCGACGTCACGGTCGTCCACATCGACGACCAGGTGTTCGTGATCGACGTCTTCAGGTTCGACACCTGCGTTTTGAAGTTGGTCCACGCGTTGGTGATGGCGGTTCGCAGCCCGGTCCAGAAGGAATCCCATCGGCTGCGGACGCTGGTCCAGATGCTGTTCCACGTGGTGACCAGCCAGGTCTTCAGCGTGTTGAAGATTTCCTTCGTCTTCGTCCACAAGCTGGTGAACCAGCCGATGATCGCGTTGACCAAGTCGGGGATGATCGAGTGGCCGACCAGCACGTCGTACAGCCACGTGAACCCGTCGACGATCCAGCCCACGACCTGCGCCGCAGCGTCCGCGAGCGCGGTCAGCCAGCCGATCACCGTGGTGATCACCGGGACGAGGATGCCGATCGCGCCCGCGAGGACCGTCGCCAGCAACGACGCCAACCCGGTGATCAGCGGCATGAGCGGGGTGATCACCTGCAACGCCAGATTCAGCAGTGCCACCGCCAACTGCGACAGCGGCGGGATCAAAGGCAGGATCGCCGTGACCAGTTGCGGGAGGATCGGCGCCATCGCCGCCAGGAACTGGCTGGCCATCTGCACGATCGGCACCAGCGCCGCCACCACCGGCACCAGCCCCTGAGCCAGCGCCGCAATCAACGGCACCAGCGCATCCCCGAGCGCCGACAGCATCGGAGCCCACGCCGACAGCAGCGTGCCGATCAGCTCGCCCAGTGGCTGGAGCAGCGGGAGCAGCCCGGTTACGACGCCCACCAGGATGTCGCCGATGTCGCCGACGATGGGCAGCAGCGCGTCGATGATCGGCGCCAGCGCCTTGCCCAGCGTCTCCGCCAGCTCGGCGAGGACCGGGCCGAACTTTGTCGCGAGGTCCGTGATCACCGGGGCGAGTGCCTCCAGCAGCGGAAGCAGCGCCTGGATCACCGCGCCGAGCGTGGTCGCGAAGAGTTTCGCGATGGCGTTGACCGCCTGGAAGATCGTTGTGAGGGCCTTCTGTACCTCCGGCATGGCCGTGATCCGCCGCAGCTCAGCGAACACGCTGCTGAGCGCACCCAGCGCGTTCCCGCCGCCCGCCGCCGCGGCACCCATGATGTTGCCGAGCGTGCCGAAAATATCCCCGAGCAGCTGGCCGAACTGCTTGGCGATCTCGACTGCGCCGTTGATCGTGTCCTCAAGCGCACCCGACTTGAACGCCGCGCTCAGCTTCTCCGAGATCCGGGTCGCAGCCTCACCGGCCGCAGTCGTCAGCCGCGCGAACGCCGGAGACGCGGCCACGCTGATCTGGGCAAGCCCGGTGATGATCTGCCCGGGCAGCTTGGACAGCGGCTTCATCCCCGCGGTGAGCCCGTCGAACATCTGCCGGAGCGTGCCCGTCTTAGCCAGCTCGGTCGTCGCCCGCATGGCGTTGGTCGCCATCGAGTTGAGGACGCCGGCCATGCCGACGAGGCCGTCCCGGACGGACGGCAGGACCGCCACCGACATGGTGGTGAACGTCTGCCCAAGCCCCTGGAAGAGGCGCTGCTGGACGTCGAGTTTCAGCGCCCGCCAGGCAGCGCCCTGCGCGATGACCGCGTTGACGAATGCCCGCGCGTTCGGGGCGAGTTTGGCCATCGCGTCGCCGAGCGCGTTCGTCCCCGACGACGCCTTCGTCTGCGCGTCGGCAAGAGCCTGCGCCGCCTGAGCGACAGCATCCTGCGCGTCCGCGATCGAGCGGGCGCCGTCCTTCGCCGCCTCCACCGCCGCGGCCTGCGCGTCCGCAACATCCCGCTGCGCGCGGGCAACACGCTGCGCCCCGTCCTCCTGCGACCGCGACGCCTCCAACTCCGCGTCCGCGAGCGCGCTGGTCTTGTCGGTGACCGCCTGCTTCGCGTTGGCAATATCCTCCTGCGCCTTCACCACCGTCTCGGAGCCCTCGACGCCGGCCGCGTTCGCCGCGTCCGTCTCCGTCTGCAGCCGCTGTGTCTCGGTGGTCTGCTCTTTCAGCCCTTGGACGGCCTTGTCGTAGGCGAGCTGTGCCTTGTCGAGGTCTTCCTTCGACGCGGCGGCGCCCTTGGCTTTGACTGCGGCGAGTTCCTGCTCGGCGTCTTGCAGGTCGAGGACGGCTTGCCGCTGGTCGAGCTGTGCGTCGACGAGTCGGCTGTTGAGGTCTTCGAGTTCCTGGGCTGCTTCCTTGCGGGCGCTGTTGAGGTCTTCTTGCGCTTTGCGGGCGTCGCGCTGGGCGTCGGCGAGGTCCCGTTCGGCGGTGGCGACCTGCTGTGCGGCCCGCCGGTTGGCGTCCGCTACGTCCTCGATGGTGTTCTTGAGGTCGAGTTGGGCGTCCTTGATGTCCCGGGCGGCCTTCACCCGTGCCTGGGCGGCGTTGACCTCGGCGTCTTTCACCGCCTGCTGGGCCTTCGCCAGGCTGCGTTCGGCGTTCTCGACCTGCCGCACCGACGACGTGGCTGCGCCCGCGCTCTTGGTGGCCGGTGCGAACGCGGCCTTGAACGCGGCGCCGACACCGGACATGCCGACCTTGATCGCGGCGAACGCCGTCGCCAGCGACAACACGGCCGGAACGGCCACCGCTGCGGCCGGGCCCATCGCTGCCAGGGACTGGCCGAGTGAGGCCATCGTGGGTAGCGCGCCGACGATGACCGCGGCGAGCCGGGCGATCGTCGACGACATCATGCCGACCCCACCACCGCCACCACCGCCGATCCGCGACAGCACCGCGAGGCTGGACCTGTTCACGTTCAGGCGGACGTCGACATCCCGCCTGCGGGTCAGCACCGCGATCTGAGCAGCGGCCGCGCCGGTGTCCGCGTCCGCCTGCACGGTCATCTGCCGACGGCGGGTGAGGGCGGCAAGAGAGTCGGCGGCGACGCGGGTATCGACGTCGATACCGATACGGACCTGCCGGCGCTGGGTCAGGTTGCGGATCTCGGCTGCAGCGACGCGGGTGTCAGCGGACGCGCGGATGTTGACGACGCGGTCTGCGGTGAGCCGGTCGAGTTGGACCTGTGCTCGGCGGAGTGCGGCGTCCTGCAGTTTGGGGATGAGGTTGACCGTGAGGTCTTGCATCCGCAGGCGGGATAGGGCGGTCTGGTCGAGGTTGACTTTGACCTTGAGGGAGCGCTCGCGGGAGAACCGTTCCAGTTGGGCGATGGCTTCGCGGTCTTCGAGCTTCAGCTGGAGGCCGACGGTGTTCCGCTTGGACTTCAGCCGGTCCATCGCCCGGTCGTAGGCGGACTCGTCGGCCGTGACCTCGACGTACCCCTCGGCGATGCGAAAGCTCCCGGCCATCTACCCTCCCTGTGCCACGCTCACGAGCCCCGGGAACTGGGCCCGGAACTGGGTCAGCGAAACCTCGGTCTCGCCTGCGCTCTGCCGTGGTGGCGGGGCGCTGTTCTGCGTGCGGGTTGGGGTGGTGCGCTGGGTTGGTTCGCGTGCCTCGCGTTCCTCTTCGATGCGGGCCGCCATCACTCCTTGGTAGGCGGGCAGGCGGTGTGCGAGGGCGAAGTAGCGGCGGCTGCTGATCTCGACGTGCTCAAGGTCGAGGTGGTAGATCGCAAGGAAGTCGGCGTCGAGATCCTCGACGTGGTCGAGGATCCACATGACTTGCTCCAGCCGGGCCCTGACTGCTTCGAGCCAGGCCGAGCCGAGGAGCCATTCATGCAGGCTGGTCAGCCACGCGCTTTTCCCTCCTTCTCCTTTTCCTTCTGGCCGAGAGCGAGATCGACGATGAGCTGCACGATCTTCTCCAGCTGCTCCTCCGTGACGGCCTTGGACTGCTCCAGCGCCATGTACGCGTCCTCGCCCAGAACACGGATCAGCAGCGGCGGGGTCGCCAGTTCGTGCCCGGACTCCCGGGCCTGGCGCAGGTACTGCAGTGCTGCGCCCGGTGGGATTTCCTTGGGGATCGTGTACTCGTCGGTGCCGATGTAGAAGAGCGGGACGCGTTCTTCCTCGACGTCGTCGTCGGCAGGGATGTGGATTGGCTCGAACTCAGCCAGCGGGTCGCTGCCTGCGGTCTTCTTGGCGGCGGCCCGCTTCTGGGCTGCGGTCGTCTGGCGGGTACGGGTGGTGGGTGCCATGGGTGGTGCTCCTCGCTACGGACAGGGACGGGTGTGCGCGTCAGCTGGTCTGGTCAACAATGTGGAAGGGGGCGATGGACGCGGACACGTAGTGTCCGGACAGCTTGATCGGGATGAGGGTCTGCTTGTCCTTGGTGTAGGCGAGCTCGCTGCTGTCGGTGTTGAGCATGCGGCGGCCGATGACCCGGCGGCGGAACTGGTTGGGCGCGTACCCGTCCATGATCACGGCGAAGTAGTTCGGCTGCGTCGCGCTGGACGAGACGTTGGGGTCGTAGCTCTTCCACCCCGCTCCGGACGCGGCGGTGCCGCCGTTGAGGCTCATGGAGAGGTTCTCCAACGTGGGCTCAGCCAAGCTGGTCTCGATGGTGAAGTCGACCTTCGTCAGGCGGGAGGCGACGCGGACGGTGATCTGGTCGACTTCCAGCTCCGAGTAGGTCTGGTCGATGGACAGCTTGACGCCGTCCTGCGTGCCGCCCAGGTCCGTCCACGCTGACGCGGCCGGGGTGGTGTTGACGGCGGAGTCGGTCGGCTCCAGCGCGCCAGCGGCGCCGGAGTACAGGGTCGCCGGTCCCTGAATCAGGTTGGTCGTGATCACGCTCACTGGTCAGTTCTCCTTGCTTCCGGCCGCGCCGGTCTTCTTCGTGGCCGCGGGTGCGGTCGTGGTGGTGGGCGCTTCGGCCGCGGTCTGCGGTGCGGGTTCCGGCTGCTCGCCGTCGCCGATGAGGAGGTCCTGCCGCTTCAGGTCGAGGTATTCGGCGTCGCCGACCTCGATCGGCTTGTCGGGCTGCATGGTGGTCCGGACGGTGGGCATCAGGGGTAGTCCTCCCGACGGAGTGGAAAGCGGTGGTGAGCGAACTGCGGCAGGTGCGGCAGAGCGATGGTCTGCTCGGGCGGGATCGAGCGGGGGCAGCCGATGATGCGGATGTCCCCGGTCAGCAGGAACTCCAGCTCGCCGCGGGAGTTGTGGACGATGACGCGCCCGTTCCAGGTGAGGAGGTCCCCGTGCGGGGTGTTCTCCCGGATGGCGTAGCGGCTCACGCAGCCACCTCCGTCCAGGCGATGACGAGGCCGGGGATCATGTAGCGGGCGTAGGACGACGGATCGTCGGGGATGCGGCGCGGGTCGCCGGTGGTGTACGCGGACAGCACCTGCGCCTGCGGGTAGCCGTCGGGCAGCGTGACGCGCTGCGGGACGGCGGGGTGATCCCAGCACGCAGCCTGAATCGCGGCCGCCAACGCGGCAGCCTTGTTCCACGGGGGCTTCTGCGACTGAGGGTTGACCGCCCAACAGTCGACGCCCATCACGGGGTCACGGAGCGGCACGTACAGGTTCGGAGTGCCGCCCGTCGTAGTCAGCGTGACGAACCCGCCGTCAGCCCACGAGATGGTGGCATCACCGCCCGGCTTGGGGAGGGTGGTGGACACGCGGTCGCCGACCACGCCCTTCAGCCAGGCGATGGCGACGAGCTCGGGGGTGGCGCGCAGCGCGGGCGTCGTCATGCCGTCCTCCGCTGGAACAGAGCCGGCCGAAGGTAGGGCATCGGCGGCGTGCCCGGGTGGTTGACGCGGGCCACGGGGTGATCGGCGCCGGGCCAGTAGAGGGCCTTCTTGTTCCGCGGCAGGATCACGTGCGGGGCCGTGCCGAGTTCGACGTCGGTGGCGTAGTTGCAGTCCAGCGAGCCGACGCGGAGCACCTTGTCGTGGCACTCCGCGCGGAGGGAGTCGTGCAGGCGGCCAGTGCGCTTGTGGACGTAGTCCCGCGCGTCACCAAGGATCGCGGCGCCGATGACGTCGCCGAGCCAGTCGTTGATGGCTGCATCGACGTGCTCGCGCGCGGAAGGGTCGATCCGCACACCGGATCGCGCCATGGCCGCCTCCTCTCCGAAGGTGGTGTCGTACTGGCCGGGCCCGGTCTCCCCGGGCACTGGTGGCCGATGCTGTTGTCAGGTCGTGCGCCGCAGGTCCAGCCGAAGATCGGCCGCCACTGCAGGGTTCGCCATCGAGGACACGGCTTCGACGATGTAGACCGCGCCAGTGCGCTCGTCACGCACCCGGTCCTGGTCGGTGATGTCCGTGCCGGCCGTCACGCGGGCGACGGCGTAGCGGACGATGCGGGGAGTGGGGTCATCGCGGGTGGTGATCCGGCGGGACTGCTCGGTGAGGCTGGCGGTGATCCCGGTCAGGTGCGGTGTGTCGGTGTCCTGCTCGTCGCCGTAGGCGTCGGTGGTGGTGCCGCGCAGGACGGTCAGGCGGGTGGTGGCGACGGCTAGCACGGGCCACCGTCCAGGGGCTGCCAGCGCGGATCGTCGTCGTCCGCTGTCGCTGAGGTCAGGTTCATCGTGCGCGGGATATGCCCGCCGCCCGCCATCGGCCCGATACGCAGGGGCCGGATCCGCTTCCACGACAGGCGGTCAATGCAGCGCTTCGCCAGGGGCGCCAGGACCAAAGCGTTCGCGTGGGCGAGGGTGCCGGATACCTGGTCCTGGTTGTAGTTCGTGAGGTCGATGTTGGTGAACGCGTCGGGGTGCTGGGTGATCCATGCCGCCTGGTAGGCGACAGCGAGTTGGAGTAGGCGCAGGTTCTTCGGCGAGATGTTTCCCGCGTCGGAGGCGTCGGTGGTGGTGTCGGCGAACATCTCGATCACGGCCTGCGCCTGGCCGAGTTGGCCGTCCGTCACGGACATGCCGGTAGCGTCGATGACCTGCTGCGGAGTAGCCCATGCCATGTCAGATCACCGGCCTGACGATGACCTCGTACAGCCACACACCACCGCGGGCGGAGGCAAGCAGGGCGTCGCCGCAGATACGGAACCCAGCGTCGACGGCTGCCGCGATGGTGGCCTGCCGGTTGGCGAGGTGGGTTTCCTCGTCCGGGCCGTCAGGCTCGGCGGGGAACTCCAGGTAGAACACAGAGAGCTCAGGCGCAATAGGCGCCTCGGCCGTGGCTGCGCCGGGAGTCTCCCGGGCGGCGACAGGGCCGTCTTCTTCTACGGGCGCCGAGTCCTGCGGGGCGTCGTGATCGGTGAGGCGTTCGATCAGCTCTGCGCGCGAGCGCGCCGTGCCGAGGCTGCGGCGCTGGCACTCAGCCCGCAACTCCTGCACGCTCATCTGCTCGTAGTCCACCACGCCTCCATGTGGTTCACCGGTGCCGCCGGGGTGGCACCCACCAAGCCCCGACGGCAGATCCGGGGATCCGTCACACGAGCGTCGACAGATCGACGCCCTACACGATCAGCCCGATCGTCAGACCCGCTCCAGGCCAGCCCACGCGTTCTCATTGCCGACGCCGAACGCCTTGCGGACACGGAACTTCACCGCAGTGTCATCGGTGGAGTCCTGCGCGCGAGCCTGGTCCACCAGAGACTGAGGCTGGGTCCGGTCGCCACGCTTGAGGTACTGCCGGTTCCCGAAGAACAGCAGGTCGTTCCCGCCCGGGGAGCCACTGTTGGTCGGCGACGTCTTGCAGCCGCGGGACCAGGCGATCGGCACGTCGAACAGGGTGTCCGGGGTGCCGGCCGTGCCCTGGATGAAGATCGGGCGGCCCTGGCCGTCGGTGGCCAGGCGCAGCGCGTCACGCCAGCCCGGGGCGGCGATGACGAGAGAGTCCGCGAGGGACCAGAACTTGCCGGCCTCGACCTTCTTGAACGTCGAGCTCAGCTTCTCGTACAGGGAGTTCCCGCCGCCGGACGCCGGGAAGGACACGTTCGTGCTGGTCCACTGGGCATAGTTCGCGTCCGCCGTGTAGCCGGTGGCGGAGTTGGTGGTGCGCAGCGCCTTGTACAGCGACGTGAACGGGACCGTGGTGCCGTTCTCCGTGCCGGTCACGGCGAGGCACGCGTTGTCGAAGGTGTCCGCGTAGCTGACGGCCCAGTCCATGCCCTTGGTCTGGATCGTGTCGATGACGCTGTCGGCGTCCGACAGGTCGTCCTCGTCGACGACGAACTGCGCGAGGAACCTGCGAGCCTGCAAGGTGATGTAGTCGTTGGCGCTCGTGTCCGCGGTGTACGTGGTGCCGGCGGACACGGTGAGGCCGCCACTGCGCAGGATGCGCTTGGTGGCGGAGGACATGATGTGCGGTCGGGCGTAGCGCTCGACTGCGGAGTCCATCTGGACGCGGGTGATGACGTCGGAGTCCCATTCGATCGGGATCCAGTTGTCGATGATGTCGGTGCTGGCCACGACGGGCACTCCATGGGAACGAGGGGCTCACAGCCCGCACGGATGGTGGGTGCCCTCTTGGGCGAACTGTGAGCGTCCTGCTCGTTCCTGCTGGACCCCGTGGGGTCCGGGTGCGCCGCTGGCGCGTTAGCCGTGTAGCGCCCGCGCGGCGAGGGTCTCGGCCCAGTTCTTGGGCTCGGGCTTCGGCGCGGGCTTGTCAGCCGTGTCAACCTTAGCCGCAGGTGCGCCATTCTGGCCAGAACCGGTGCTCCCGTTGGACGGAACGGCAGGGTTGCGGGTGCGTTTGGCGGGGGTGAAGCCCTCTGGGAACAGCTTCTTGACGTTGTCGACGCGCTCGGCGAGGTCCTCGGGGTCGTCGGCGTCAGCGCCGTCGAGGTCCGACAAGGGCATGATCAGGTCCAGGCGGGTGCCGTTCCAGCCTGCTTCCGAGAGGGCGCCGAGGAAGTTCGTGGCGAGCTTCTTCGCTCCGCGCATCCCCTCGATCTTCGCCTCGGCGACCGCGCGGTCGACACGCTTCTGCGCGTCCGCCTGCGACATCCCCGGCTGCTGGCCGTCGGCGGCCGGGCCTGTGGGCTCCGGTTCCGGCGTGGGCTCGGCGTCGAGCCTGTTGCCGGTCTTGGGGTCGATGCCGTGCTGCTTGAGGTACTTGCGGCGGGCCGCGGCCTCCCCGGATGCGGTCCTCAGCTTCGCGAGGGTCGCCTCGTACTCCTCGCGGGACGGCGGGGCCCAGTCGTCGGCGGGCTCGCCGTCCGGCTCCGGCTCAACGGACACCGTCGGGTCGGCCGCTGCGGGCTCGTCGCCGCCGTCGGCGTAGAGCACGAACGGGCTGTCGTAGGGGTGGGCCCAGCCGGGCATGTTGGGTGCCATGCGGTTCTCCTTCACGTGCGGGCTGCCGCGGTCGCAGCGGCCTGGCGCCGGACACGCGCGGACAAGCCACGCTGCGCCAGCAGTGCTTGAGCCGCCCTCCGCCGGGCGGCATGGGACTCGGACGGACGGCCCCGGCCCACGGCAATCGACTGCCACGCCTGGTCACGGAGCAGCGCGGGGAGGGTCCCCGGTCCGGTGTCCCAGTCGGGCAGCCAGGGCACAGCCCGGCAGTGGCAACTGATGTGAGCCGGCGGTCCGTCAAGGGCCGCAGCGGAAGCGCGCCGCGCCCGGGGGTCCATGGACAGCCCGCCCGGGAAGCGTCCGTCGCGGTTGGAGATGCGGCCGGCGTAGGCGAGGCAGGTCACGCACGCGTCGGGTTCTGTGACCCAGAGCAGGTGGGCGCCGTAGTGTTCTGCGGTCTGTGCGGCGCCGCCGTTGATGGCTCGGTGGATTGCCCACGCGATCGTCTGCCGCACCATCGTGATCGCCCGGCGTACGGCTCCGAGCCCGGTCAGGACGCCGCGCCATCCGTTGCCGGACACCATCCGCGGCGATAGCAGCCGGGCCGCCAGTCGCAACTGTTCGCCCACCGTCGTAGCTAGCGATGCTGCGGCGCGCACGGCATCCTCCGGCACGCCCACGTCCGGCACCTCGTGCCGTCGACCTGTCGCACGGGTCAGGAAGCCAGCAGCGTGCCGGGCGCCGAGCCGGGCCGCACTGTCGAGCGCACCTTCCAGAGCTCGTTGGGATCGGGTGTCGAGGCCGCGACTCGCCTGGTCCACGTCCTTGCGCACGCCCGCGAGCAGGCTCGTCAGCTTCGCGCCGGAGCCTGCCGCAGTGAGCGTGCCGAACGCGGCCACCCACGCAGTCAGGGAAGCGGCAACCAGCGCGGCCAGCTTCGGGCCCGCCCCACCGTCCGCCTCTTCGGCCACGGCGTCTTCGAGGGCAGTAGCCTCGGCGGCCTGCTGGTCCTGGACCAGGGTGGCGAGCTGCTGTGGGGTGGCGGGCATCAGCGGTTGGCCTCACTCTCGCCAAGGTTGCTGGCCGCACCGAGGACCTGGTCGAGGAGCTGGGTGACCTGCGCCTGATCGATGGCGCCCAGCTGGACGCCGGTGCCGAGGGCTTGGACGGCGTTGCCGATGGACGCGAGGAGGTCGACGCGGCGCTGAAGTTCGGCGTCGTCATCGAGCGCGGACATCCACTGTTCGACGAGTTCGGGCGGGCATCCGTTCTCGATGAGGGCGCGTTCACGGGGCACGCCTGCTTCGATCTTGCCGTTGACCGTGGCCCAGCCTTCAGGGTCGTCGCGGTAGTCGGCGGGCTGCCAGCGCACCGTGACGTCGATGTCGTCGTAGCCGAGGAGGAGAAGAGCGAACTCGAACGCGTCCCCGTGCGTCGCGCCGAAGCTGCGCTGCCGTGCCTGCACCCGAGCGGTCTGCGAGGCACGCGCCTCCACCCGGGCCTTCCCGCTGATGGCGTCGCCGGTCGAGTCGAACTCGGCGAACGGTGTTCCCGTCACCTGCGCCATCGCCTTCACGTACCGATCGAACGGCGCGAGGTAGACCTGCGGGTTCGCAGCCTCAAACTGGCCCACGCCCTTGAGGCCCTGCAGCATCCACATCTCGCCCGGGTCGTTCCTGAGCTGCGACGGATTGAGAGAGGACTCGGGGTCGCCGCCGAGGTCCTCAGGGTTGTCCGGGTCGAAATCGGCTTGCATGCCGGACTGGTCGACCTGCGGATCGATGAGCCCGTACCGCTGCGGCAGCGACTGGAAGTCCACCGTCGCCGCATGCGACACCACCAGCTTGTTGATCAGCGACTGGGGGCCGTAGGCGGCGTAGTGCTCGGGCCGGCCGTAGGGGCGGCCTGTCCGGTAGTGGAAGAACGGGATCACGCCGTAGGGATTGGGGAGGATCGCGTCCTGTCCATCGCCCGTGTACGGGGCCCACTTGTCGTTCTTCTTGGTGTGCTTGCCTTCCCACACCCAGCGCTCGATCCGGGCGGGGTCGTCGTCGCCGTTGTCGGGGTACCAGAGGTCGGCGCGGATGTTCTGGTCCTTGCCGCTGCCGACGCACCAGGACTTGATGGCGAGTTTCTTGCGGAGGGGGTTCTCTTCGTCGTAGATGACCCGCACGGTGGCCGCGCTGTTGACGAGCATGTCGACGCCGAGGATGCCGCCGTCGGCGTCGAGTTGGGGCCACACCATGAGGTACGCGTCGCCTTGGGAGCAGGCGCGGGTGTGGAGGCCGGGGAGTTCTTCGTCGAGCTGGTTGCGTTTGATCAGCTCGCTGATCTCGGCATCGGCGTCGCCGTCGCCTGTGGTGATCGCGGTGATGTGGAGGCGGTCGGTGACGGCGGTGACGGGGATCCGGGCGAAGTTGATCTCGTCGAGTTCGTCGAGGTTCGACTTGGCCAGCATGCGGGCGACCTTGTCGGAGGCGAAGATCTCGTCGACGTCGCCGTCGAAGTAGGCCTCGGCTTTCGCGTAGCCGGGGCGGGCGGCGGCGAGTTCGGCGTAGGCGTTGACGAGATCTGCTGTGCCTGCCATCCCTACACCTCCACCGTGACCTTTGAATCGAAGGTTACAGCCTCGCTCCACTGGCAGGTGTGAAGGTGGCGGGCTATCTCGGGCTCACAGAACTCAGCGCAGCACGCTTCCTGGCTACAGGAATGAACCTTCGGACCGCCGACCCCACCGCGTCGACCATGTCGTCGTTCGGCCCCTTCGGGAACGTACACATCTGCTGCTCCAATTCCGGCAGCTTCCGCGCATGCAAGACCCGCCCCCGCTGGTAGTGGTTCAAGACCCCTTCCGCGCGCGCGAACTTCGACTCCGACTGAGTCACCGGCTTCACCCTCACCGGTAGGTCATGCAGCACCGACCGCCACGTGTCGTGCCCCTGATTCACCTCCAGCAGAATCAATCCGATCTGCGGAAACTCGTCCAGGATCGCCAGCACCCGACTCCGCAGCAGCGGGCCCGGCGTCAACTTCACCGCCCACGCCGCGTGCACCGTGCAGCGCTGCCGCTGCGCCGACCACGACACGACCGCCAGCCCAGTGAAGTCGCTGCTCTTCTTCGCGGTGACCGCCGGATCGATGCTCAGCATCATGTGCGTCACCGAGTCGGCGCCGCCCTCATCCGGGTAGCGGAAGTCGTCCGGAGTCCACAGCGCCCCGTCCGCGGCGAGGGGGTCGTTCGCCATGTTCTTGGCATACGAGCGGGTGTGCCGAATCTCCAGCAGGTAGCCGATCGGCCACTTCGCCGGCCACATCGACCGCTCCGTGCCGTCCGGACGCTGCACGATCGGCAGGCTGTGGTGCGGGCGGATGCCTTCCTCTCGCACCCAGTCCTCGGCGTGGACGCCCTTCGCGGCCCGGACGAGCTGGTGGATGATGCTGCCCGGCATAGTGACGGTCCCGCAGATCACGACGCGGGCGTACACGTTGAGCGGGAAGATCGCGTCGACGAGGGTGGTGCGCCGCTTCCGGGCCAGCTCCGCCGAGTACGACGATTCGTCCGGTTCGATGTCGTCGCACAGCAGCAGGTCGGGGCGCTTCTCCTCGACCTTCATGCCGAGGCTGGAGCTGTCGATGCCGCGGGCCGCAAACACGAAGCCGCTCTTGGCGACGTACATGTTCTGCGTGTCGGCGACGCTCGCCCCGGACGGCCGCTTGGCCGGGGCGCACAGGTCGGCGAAGTCTCGGCGTAGGAGCGTGTTGTTGTCGATCTCCCGCTTGAACGTGGCGAGGTGCGTCTCCGCCTGCGTGGCGGACGCGGCGAACGCTGCGGCGAACTGGACGTGCCCGTGCGCGGCAGCCCACATCGGCAGCAGCAGAAACCACCACGTGCTCTTTCCCGTGTTGCGGGGGGCGATGTAGGCGTCCCGTTCCGCGGCAGGCTCGGTGGGCGGGCGGACCCAGCGACGGCCGGCGCGGCACCAGTCGAGGTGCGCATCGCCGAACGTGATCCGCCCCTCGGCGTCCTTGAGGTGGTGGCGAAGATAGGTCACGGCAAAGAGCAGGGGCGACAGGCGCGTGAGTGTCCGCCGCCCCTCGGGGGCGGCCAGCAGCCGCTCATCAAAGGTGGCCAGCCATCCTTCGAAGTCGAAGGTCTCCGCATTTGCGTGAGGGTCATAGGGGTCCGTGATCCTCGCGCCGCTCAGCTCGGGGAGCTGGATTGCTTCACTCGTCATCGCGCCAGCCAGTACGGGTGACGATCCGCTGGATCGTCGACTTGCTCAGGCCGAAGGCCAGTTGAAGCAGTCCGCGCGGTTCTCCGCCGTCGGCCCGCCGCCGAATCTCCGCAACGATCTCCGGCGTCACCTTGGCCATCGGGTGGTCAACGCCTCGCTTCGGTGCGCCCGCACGCTTGATCGCGGGTTTGTAACCCGAACTCGTCTCCGTCCATGAACGCCCTTGGAGCGCGCGTCCAATCGCGCTCAGGCTGATGCCGTACCGCTGGCTCAGGTCGCTGAGCTTCCAGCCTTGATCTCTCAGTTGCCTCGCCTCGGCAAGGTCTTCCTCGGTGAGTCGGGCCGCTGGATGTGACTCACCGGTACTGGGTGTCCTTCGATCGCGCTCAACCATCTGGCGCATGTTCTCTTGATGCGTTCCCTCAGAGAGGTGGGCCGGGTTGCAGCAGGGCGGGTTGTCGCACGAGTGCAGGCAATGTGGCTCTGGCCAGCGGCCGTGGGTCAAGAAGAAGGCGACGCGATGCGCGGGCTGATTGCGGCCGTTCAAGTGGAACATGCCGTAGCCGAGCCTTGTCGTGTTGGCGGTGTACGGCCAGCATTCATCGCTTCCCGTCTTGGCGACCTTGGACCAGAAGCGTTCGACGGCGGGTTCGTTCCGCATGTTGTTCTTGGTGGTGGGATCGCCGTGGGCGCGCCAGCGCTGATAGTGCAAGTTGCAGTATCCGCGCCCGTAGTGGGGGCGCTCGCAGGCGGGCACGGAACAGGTCTTTTCCATATCCACATGATACCGGCGAACTTGCTGCATGCTGGAGTGAACCAGCAATCCCGGACGCCCACTTGCGGTGCGCAAGGCGTGGGCGGTCATTCAGTCGACTCGCTCTTGAACTGGCGCTCCTGGGCGGCGACGCGGGCCTTGGCTTCGCGGAGCATCTCCTGGAGTTCGAGATCCTGCTGTGACACCTCGTGGACGGTGGTGTCGACCTTGACCGCGGCTTCGATCCCGGTGAGCTTGGCGCGGCGTTCGCTGTTCCTGTTGCGGGCGTCTTCGATTTTCACGAGGCGGTCGATGGCTTGGAGGACGGGGGCGTCGTCTTCCATCGGCTTGTTGGTGTCGGGGTGGAGGATGACGCGCCCGTTGTTGACGGTGATGTGCCGGGCTTCGAGAACCTTGCGGGCCTTGGCTTCCAGCCCGTTGAGGCGGACGAGCTGGGCGTCGAGGCGCTGGAGCTCCATCTGGATGAGTTCTTCGCCGGGTTCACGGATGGTGGCGCGGATGATGGTGGAGATCGCTTCGCTGACGGCTTTGGCGTTGGAGAAGCCGGGCACCATCTCGGCGATCTCGGTGTTGCTGTAGCCCTCGCTGCGGAGGCGTGCGGCCTGCGCGTTGCGTTCCGCGGTCTCGATGCTGGCGAGGTAGCGGCCGTTGCCGCCACGGCGGTCCTGGTTGGGGTTCCCGGGTGGGTTCGGCATTGGTCTACCTCCTGCCAGCCTGTACCTTTGAATCGTAGGTTACGGCAGGCGTGAGGCTTTGATTCGTACCCTGGATGGGGTGGTGGCGATGGTGTCAGCACGCGGAGGGCGCTACGGCTACGTCGCAACCACCCGCCAGAGAACGTACAAGGCCCTGCGCCGGCAGGGCGCATCGAAGTCCAAGGCGGCCCGCATCGCGAATGCGGGAATCACGCGGGCCGGCCGTAGCCGGATGGCGCGCAAGGCGGCCCGCACGCGGCAGATGCGGGGCAGGAAACGTCACTGAGGACAGGTGGCGGGCGGCAAGGGGCCCCGGGGTGGCTGTGGCGGCACACTCCGGGGCCCGGGCGCGTTCAGGGGCAGGTCTCACCGAACTTCACCGCGCCGAACTCCACTGGCTGACCGGACAACTTCGCGCCGGCCTTCGGGGTCTGGGCGCAGACCTGCCAGTTCGACTCGACGAGCACGAACCGGTCGTCGCTGCTGGCGTCCGTGACCGTGATGGACGTGCCGGAGTCGAGCGCGGCGCGGGCGGCCTTCACGGACTTGCCCTTGAAGTCGGGCATCGTGCCACCAGCTTCGGCCGGCTCGGCCTGATCGGTCTTGGGGCAGGTCTCGTCGAGCTTCACCGCGCCGAAGTCGAACTCGGTGTCCGTGGCCACGGTCTTGCCAGCGGCGACGTTCTGCGAGCAGACCTTCCAGTTCCGGTCGAGGGCTTGGAGGCGGTCGCGGCCGAGGGAGTCGTGGGAGGTGAGGCTGTAGAACCCGGCTGTTTGGGCGGTGTCTTGGGCGGATTGGAGGCCCATGCCGATGAAGTTGGGGACGGCCTTCTTCTCGCTGTTGCTGGCTTTGGCGTCGCTGCTCGTGGTGGAGCTGTTGGCCGTTGGTGCGCTGCTGCTTGTCGCGGCTGTGCTGTTGCTGGTGTTGTCGTTGCTGCCGATCGCGTTTCCGATGGCGCCGAGTACGAGAACTCCGCCTGCGATGCCGCCGATGATTTTCCAGTTGGCCATGGTTCCCCCCAGTGTGGTGCGGGTTGTGATGGGGGTGGAGCGTAGGCGTGGTGTGGGGTGGTTGTGGGGGTTGTGACGGGGCTGTGACCGGATCGGGTGGTCCGGGGGATACAACAGAGGCCCCCTCCCGCGTGGCGTGGGAGGGGGCCCTCTGGCATGCGTGGGGTCAGGCGTGAGGCGGCTTCTCAACACCGTCGAACTCCGCCTCCAGTCGCTTACGCGCCTCGGCAAGCTCGTTCTGATGCCCGGCCAGCGCGGCCCGCGTCCGCTCCAGCGCGGCCGCATGCTTCGCCTCCAACATAGTCAGCCGCTCAACCTGCGCCGCGTGGTGCGCGATCCGCGCACTCAGGATCTCTGTACGAGGCCTGTGCGGGCCGGCTGGACCGCGTGGCTGTCGCGGCTTGTTCAACTGGGCGCGGGCGAACGTGAGGAACTCGTCCCGCACCACCCACTTGGTGCGCCTCTCTCGCGGCCCAACCAGCCGGACGACCTTCGGGAAGTTGCCGTGGCGGTTGGCCCAGTTGGAGACGGCGGATCGGGTGACGCCTACGAGGTCGGCGGCGGCCGCGAGGTGGATGAGCTCGCTCTCGCGACCCTTGTACTCGGGGCGCAGCCAGACGGTGGCCTGGTCCATTAGTCCTCCCAGCCGCGGGCGACGTCCAGGGCGCGGCGCAACGCCGACGCGAGCGGCAGCCGCTGCTCCTCCGGCACGACGATCGACGCGGCGACGATGCCGTGATCGTCAGCCTCCTCCATGGCGGTCAGGACGAACCCGCCGCCGATCGGGCCGAGGACGAGCCCGTGGTGGTCGCCCAGCCAGGACCCGATACGGCCCTTCGGCGTGCCGTCGGGGTAGTGCGACTCGTGCTCCCACGCCTCGGTGATCGGCTCGCTCAGCACGGCGATCAGAGCGGGCAGGTCGATCGTGGTGATCGCGGCCTGCGCGGCGTGCGTCTTGTCTCGGGTGACACGGAGGTACACCTCGGCGGCGCCGGGGTCTTCGCGGAGGCCGGCGGGGATGACGGTGAGCGTCGTCCCGTCAGGCGCGGTGTAGTCCCAGGGCTGGGGGGTGAGTTCGGCGATGACGGTGTTGAGGGCGTCGCGGAAGTCCACGGGGTCTCCTTTGGGCGGGGCCGGTCGGCGGTTCAGGCGGTGGGGCGGAGGTCGGCAACCAGCACGGTGGCGTTGTCCGCGCGCCGGTCGGGGACGGAGCGGGCGGTCGCGACGGCCGTGTCGACGAAGCTCTCGGCAGTCTCGCTGAGGTCGCCCATGAGAAATGCCGAGAGGTCATGTCCCGCGTCCTCGTGCGGCTCGTACCCACCATCAGAGGCGAGGAGCAGACGGCAGCGCTCCGGCCCCCAGGTGACGGACTCGATGGCCGGGTGACCGTACTGGTCCTTGTTCTCCTGGTCGGTCTCGATCGCGCCGAGGCAGGAGGTGATGATGTTCCGGTTCCCGCCGGGCATGCCGCCCCGGGGAGGGAAGACGCGGCGCAAATTGTGGTCGGCCGTCAGGCGGCGAACCGTACCGCGGACGAAGATGTACGCGCGGGCATCGCCGCACCAGGCGATCGTCAACGGATGGCCGGGCGCGGTGACGGCGACGGCCGCCGCGGCGGCCGGCATGTGGTGGCGCATCCAGGTGTCATGGCGCTCGGGCTCGGCGGCGTACCGGTCGTACACGGCGCGCAGTCCGGTCTCGGCGTCGCCGCGGCGCGCGGCTGCACGGGCCAGCTTGCGGGCTGCGTCGCGGGTCCAGTCCCGGACCTCGTCAGAGGAGCCGATGCCGTCGAGGAGGACATACGCGCGGGCGCCGGACGGGGCGGTGTACACGGCGGTCGCGTCGCACTGGTGGGAGCGGTCGCCGATGAGCTGGGCAGTGGCGTAGTTGCGCATGATCTTCCTTACGCGGCGAGGGCGAGGCGAGCGGCGACGGTCTTGTAGGCGGGCTTCCTTGGCCGGTACACCGTGGCGATCGCGGCGACCTCGCGCACGGTGTAGCGGGTGCACTGGCGGGCGCGGCCGTGGGTGTAGCTGACGCCGGCGGTGCCGGTGACGCCCGCCTTGGTTGCGTTCTTCCGCAGACTGCCGGCCACCGTGCGGGCTTCCTTCGGCGCGAGGCCGGCGGCGATGCAGTGGGTGGCGAGGGTGCCGGCGCCGGTGCGGCGGATCTTCGCGGCGGCGCGGTTGGTGCGGGTGCGCTGGGCGAGGATGCGGCGGGCGGTGCGGGTGCGGTCGGTCATCGGGTCCCCCTTGCTCGTTCCTTGTGGCTACACAGTATCCATAACTGTGTAGCCACACAAGCTATTCGCCGAAGAAACTCTGTGGGAACATGAAAGGCATGACCGAGGCCACCGAGCACACCTTCATCACCCGCTTCCGCATCCCGAAACGGATGTGGCAGGCATACGGAACAGCCGCCGCACGACAGGGCGTTGACCGCAGCGCCGACCTCGTCGACCACGTCCGCGCGTTCATCAAGGAACACGGCAACGAGCAGGAACTCGCCGCGCTCGCGGCCGCCGAGCAGGAGCTGACCGAGCGCCGTGCGCGCAAGGGCGGCCGGCCGAAGAAGGAGCAGACCGCATGACGTACCGCCCGTACCCCGACGCCGACCGTGCCCTGCACCAGCTCGACCGGCACACTGCTACGCCTCGGCCGCTGCACTTCGCGTCGCCCGCCACTGCGCAGCTATTCGCTGGTGTCGCTGCTGCCGTGCAGGAGTTCGGTTCGTCTCTTGCCGCTTCGCTCGACAGGATGCGTGCCGCCTCGGAGCGCCCGGCGAGCAGCGAGGAGACGAGCGGATGAACGAGATCACGGGCCGCAGCAGCCCGTTACACGTGCGTCAGAAGGACCTACGCATCGGGGATGTCCTTTACGGAGGGGACGACGAGCCCCTAGGGGCAGTCTGCGAAGGCATCCGTCGCGGCAGAGGCGTCTACATCTACGCCACCTGGCGCATCGTGGCGACTGGCGAGACATTCACCGACGGCCGCCACGAGAACGACGGAAACTTTCTGATGCGGCGCGGACCGGCGGCCGGACCCCGTGAGGATCTGTGGGACAAGCTCGGCATTGATCCGGACCGGGTCAGCCGCGAGGAGTTCGAGGCGCACATGGACGCCTACGACCGGGCCGTAGCCACGGGCCCGGTGCGCCCGGGCGAGGAGCCCACGTGAGCCACCCCCTCGTGCGTTTCCTCCTCGCCCGCTACGACGAGGAAGACCCAGCCCACACCAACTCGGCCATCAACGAACTGCGTGACGAAGCCACCGAGATGGAATGCCACCTCATCGCCAGCGACGACCCCGACGCATACGGAGAGCCCAAGCGAGACGTCGCATGGGCGGTGCTCCGGCTACAGGCCCTCAAGTACCGGGACCACCCGGGCTTCAACGACACCTGGCGCCTGGTGGCCAACTCCCGCCAGCCACCGCAGGAACCCACGCCATGAGCAGCCGACCGCAGCGCACCCTCTGGAACGTCCGCCTCACCGTGCGCGGACGCTGGTGGCGCACCGCCGCCTACTGGGGCGACGCTCCGGGCAGTCACACGGGGTTCTGGCGCACCGACTACTGCGGGCTGAAGGGGTGGAACTACCGCGTCGGCAGCCTCGCCCGCTGCCTGACCGTCTTCGTCCACACTCGGCCAGCCCGCTGACCCACCGCATGACGAAGGCCCCGCCCGAACAACAGGCGGGGCCTCTGCGTGCGCCGGGTCAGCCCTGCGCCGTAACGTCAGTGATCTCCACCGACACCTTCGTGGACGCCGAAGCCGTCTGAATCAACGTCGGCGTGTAGTTCAGACTCGTCCGCTCCGACAACTCCGCCGTCTCAATCACCGGCCCAGACTCGTCACCGTGGATCTCGTAGGTGATCTCATACACCGCGTCCGGGTCGACGCTCCCACTGTCGACCGCAAGCGTCAGGTCCGGCTCCACGGTCAGGTTGCAGCCCGCGGACCCGAAGCACTGCCGCGACTTGGTCTTCAAGTCGATCGAGAAACTGCCCGCGTCAAGGGTGGTGTACGTCGGCTCGGTGTCCGCGGCAGCATCGGTCACGTCTGCGTCCGGGGTGCTCGACGCGGAGGCGGCCGCGGACGGCTTGCTGTCGTCGTCTCTGGACTGCACGACCACGACGCCCGTGCCGACGATCGCGGCGATGACGGCAACAGCAGCACCGATGATGATCGCGTTGGTGCGGTTCTTCTTCAGCGGGGCCGACGGTGCGGACGGCGGGAAGGCAGGCGGCAGCGGCGTGATGCTCATGATGTCCCCCCAGGACTTGAGTGTGCGGGGGATCGTAACCGCCGACACCGACAACACGGGGCGGAAACGGCGAAACCCCGCCGCGACGGGGGAACGCGGCGGGGCATCTTCAGGGCCGTGCCGGTCACCACCCGGCGCGAGACTCCAGTGTGACAGGCGCGGTCAGTCGTCGTCCTCGTCGAGCGCAATCTCAACCTGCTTGATCTTCCCGCTCGTCGACAGCTCCGCACGGACTGGATTGTCCTGCGGGACGCCAGCCTTCTTCGCAGCCTCGACGAACGCAGCGAGCTCGTCGAGGGTCATGTCTTTGTCTTCACCGGTGAAGCGCAGCGCGGCGGGCATGGACTCATAATGCCCCGTTACCGCTATGTCCCCAAGAGGAACGGACTTGGTGGTGTCGAACGGACTCGGCAGGGTCGTGCACGACGGTCGCGGCCAAACCAATGGGCTCTGCACGCAACCTCTCCCCTGACCCCTCGCCCGTGCCGTTGTTGCTGTTGTTGTTGTCGCCTGACCTGCAACAACAACCGTCCCCATGGGAGTCGGCAGCAACGGGGGAGGGGGCGGGCGGGATGGCCTCCCGGCGTACGGCCGGCCCATTCCCCTCTCGCGTACGGCTGGGCTTCCAGGGGATGCCCTCGGCCTCCAGGAGAGCTTTCACGGCCTTCGTGTTGGGGAGGCCTAGGTCGTCGCAGAGGACGGTGAGGAGGACGCCCTTGTCGTCGCCGACGAGGCGGCGCAGGGCCTCGCCAACGTCCGGCGGCGCGGCCTCCTCCTCGGTCTCGTCGTCGTCGCCGCGGCGCTGCCTGATCCATCCGGCGGCCTTCTGCCAGCCGAGACAGCCGAGGACACCAACCACGACGTACGCGGTCTCGGGAAGGACGGCGACGATCCCCCACATGGCCAGCACGGCTACGGCGGCGAGGATGAGCTTCGCGGTCCGCTCGCTCATCACACGCGGCTCCCCCGCGTCTTCGGGCTGCTCCTCCCCCACGGCAGTCTCGTCGTCGCTCATCCGAACACCCCGGTGAAGCCGACGCCGGCGAGGTTCACGCCGCTGCCCAGCGGAATCGCCGCGACACCAGCCACGTTCCCGGACAGGGCGATCAGGACCCCGGCGACGCAGCCCAAAAGGATCTTCCCCTTGGACTGCTTCGGCCCCCACTTGAGCAGACCCAACAGGACAACCGTCAGCAGGAACACGACCACGTAGCCGCCATCGGTGAGGGCAAGCTGGTGCGCCCGGGTCACGTCGGGCGCGTTGCCTCCGACGCCCCAGACCAGCGCCGTATACCCGGCGACATTGCCTGCCCAGAGCGCCACCCAGGCCGTGACCCCGAGCGCGGACCAGGAGCCGAGCGCGGCAAGCGCGGCAAGCATCCCGTACAGCAGGGCGAGGACGAACGGGACGAGCGCGCCCCACCGCTTCTTCTCCTTCAGGTACCAGCGCATGACGAACGCGAGGACGATGCCGACCCCGAGGGCTACGCCTCCGAGGTTGATGGCCATGTACGGCATTTCAGTGGCTCCAGATCGTGGCGACGTACGCGGTGGGCAGGGCGAGGAGGAGGACGGTGCAGGTGGCCGGCCACAGGTAGAGGCCAGGTATCTGGCGGGGTGCGATGCGGCAGAGGCCGATCGCGGCGAGGAGCGCGGCCAGGGGCCAAAGGACGGCGGTCACGATGCCTGCCCCTCGATCCGGCGCCGTGTCCGGGCGACGGTGTCCGCGGACACGTCCTGTCCGTGGATCTCGCGGACGTAGGACAGGACAGCGGACCTGTCCGTGATCCCGGACGCGAGGGCTGTCCGGACGGTGTCCGTGACGGTCTGTCCGGGCGGGGCGATCGGCCGGACACGGCGGACAGGCGGACGCTTTGACCTGCTGTCCGTCCTGTCCGGACGGCTGTCCGTGTCCTCATCGAGGATTGTCCGGACAGTGTCCGTGTCCGTGTCGATCCCGGCGGCCGCGAGATGGGCGACGATGTCCTCGGCGTCCGCGTCCGGGAAGGTGTCCGCGGCAGCCCGGACAGCGGACCGGACAGTCGCCGCGCGCCGGTTGTCCGGGCTCGTGTCGGTGTCCGGGGCGGACAGCCGCTGTCCGGTCTGGACCGGGTCAAGGAGATCGAGGCGGACACCGACCGCGCTGCGCAGGGTGTCCCACGACCGGCGCGGGTACATGATCCAGCCGAGGGTGGGGATGTGCGGGAGCCGCTCGGCGATGAGGCCGCGGGCGGCGCGCTGCTCGTCACGGATGTCGCGGCGGTGCAGCTCGAAGAGGAGCTCGACGCCGGCGGACAGGGAGGCGAATCCCGCGGCGGCCGGCATGCCGCCGAGGTCGTGGCCGTGGTTCCAGTTGAGGATGCCGGCGACGGAGACAAAGGCGAGGATCGCGAACCGGGGCAGTCCGGCGGGGGTGCCGCGTTCGACGGCGCGGCGGGCGTAGGTGGCGCAGATGAGGCCTGCGGCGTCGAACATGACGGAGAGTGCGATGGCCAGGCCGCGCGGCATGCCCCAGCGCATGAGCTGTCCGGAGAGGGACCAGGCGGCGGCGACGAGGAGCATGCCGAGGACGAGGGCCCATGCGAGTCGGGTGGGGTTGGAGAGTTTGCGGCCGTTGGCGGCTGGGGTCTTCACGGTGCTCCTCCGGAGCGGAGGCCGCCTCCCCGCGGGGGGAGGTTCGCGGGGAGGCGGCGGTCTGGGTGGGGTTATCGGCGTCGGGCTTTCCAGCCGTGCCAGGCGGCGAGCGCGAGGCCGACGGCTCCGGCGGCGACGAGGGTGATGGCGAGGGCTTGCTGCATGGCGTCCTCCGGAAGGAGGCCGGCCCCCGCGGGGGGAGTGTTCGCGGGGGCCGGCGGTCTGGGACGGTGGTCAGACTTGGCGGCGGCGGAGGGCGCGGCTGGGGTTGTCCCCTTCGCGGGCGACACGGGCGCGGTAGGCCTCGCGGCGTTTGCGGCTGGCCCGGTCGGAGGCGCTCTCCTGCCCGGCGTATTGGGTGGCGGCGAGTTGGCGGTCGTTGCCGGGTCGGAGCCAGGAGAAGGCGCCCATCAGTGCCCCCCGGTGTGGAGGACGAGGCCGAGGGCGGTACAGGAGACGAGGACCGCGATCACGGTGAGGGCGCGCAGGGTGGCACGGCCGGGCGGGCGGGTCACTGCTTCCGCCCCGCCTTCAGGACCTCGTCGGTGCTGTGCCCAGCGGCGAGCGCCTTGTCGAACAAGTCGTTGGCGCGCCATTCGGCGGCCTTCCAGTCGGGGTCGTCGTCGCAGTTGCGGACGCCGACGTTCTGCGCGATGTCGCGGCAGGCTTGGGCGGCCTCGGCGTAGGCGGTGAGCGCCGGGCTGTCCTGCGGGGGCTGTCGATCGGTACCGTGTGTCACGGTCGTTTCTCCTGGTAGCTCAGGGGATTCGGCTGGCCCCGGCAGGAGGTGCGAACTCCCGCCGGGGCATTTCTCATTGGCGAGCAACGGGCGGCTGCTCAGTACCGAGCGTACGGGATATCCCGTACACTGGCAACGCGGCCTGCCCACGGAAGGGACAGGGCATGGAGAAGGAGGTGCAGCGCGTGCTGGACGCTCTCGCAGGTCTCTCCGAGATCGACGACCCGAAGACGCGCGCGCTCGCTGTGGCGAGGGTGTTGAAGGAGTGGCCCGAGCACAGCAAGGCGCTGCGGGAAGTCCGGCGGCAAGCCGTGCTGGAGCTGCTCGCGCCCGAGGACGCCTCTGTTCGGAAGGTCGCAAAGGAACTGGGCGTATCGCCGACGACGGTCCAAGACATCACGGCGGGCTACTCGCGGTCCGGTAAGGACCGGGAGAAGAAGCCCAGCAGCGAATGAGAGAAGGCCGAGCGGTGTGAGAGACCGCCCGGCCGTAAGCAGCCCGACCCAAGCAAGAGAGAGGCGCTCCCTTGAGCGTAGACCACATCCACGGCGGCCTCCCCTGCGGGACGCACCGCACCTACAAGCTGGGCTGCCGCGAGTTCGACGCACTGCTCGCCCGGTCGGCGGGCCACTGCGAGGCCTGCGGCATCCCCACCGAGGAATCCGGGCTCCAGCAGCTCATCATCGACCACGACCACCGGTACGGCTTCGAGGCGGTACGCGGTCTGATCTGCTCGTCCTGCAATCAAAGGCTGGGCGGCATGGAGCACAGCGCCCCCGTCGGCGAGCGGCACTACATCCCGGAGTTCGCCGAGTACATCCGCAAGGCGTGGTTCGTACAGAGGTCGCGTCTCGCTCTACTGCAGGAGCCCGACCCGGATGCGCCAGATCAGGACTGGGTGACACGCTCCGTGCTCATCTTCGTGCGCAGGCTGACGACCGCGACGGGCCAGCAGCCGGAGGTAACGGTGTACCGGACGGACGCCCCTGGTGCGCTCCAGCTTCGCGCCATGGTGCGCCACGTGACGGCAGACCATGCGGCGATCGAGTGCTCCACGCGGCTCGTAGTGCGGAACGCAAGCCAGCAGGAGATCGAGATCGAGTCGATCCGTGTGCGCCACTACCACGTGGACGACTGGTTCGATGGCATCCCAACTGCGGTGAAGCACATCAAGGAGGAGCGCGCCTTCCACGCGGAGCGGCGTGCCCAGACTGTCGCAGCGCAGGAGGAGTTCTACGCCAAGTGGCGCGCCGAACGTGAGGCGAAGAAGGAGGCGCCGTCGCCGAACGTGGAGCGCGTCATTCTGGACCGCTTCAAGGGCGGTGTGCAGTTCTCCAGCCGCGACGTCATGGAAGCTTCCGGCTGCGGCCTCAACACAGCGCACCGCACGGTGAAGGCGATGATGGCGAGCGGCGCAATCCGCCCGGATGGTGTCGGCCCGAAGGTGAGCAGCATGGGTCGCGCGCCTGCTGTGTACGTAGTGGTTCCCTCGTGAAGTACAGGCCTCAACCCGACCAGCAAGGAGAGCCCGTGTCCACAACCGTTGATCCGCGTACCGAGATCCTGTCCGACCTGTGCCACCCCGAGTGGAATCCCGTCACCGAGTCGCACGGCCTTGCCCACGACGACGCCGTGAAGCTGGTCGACGCCTACCGGGCGGCAGTCGTCACCGAGGTGGTGGAGGCGCTCCAGGCGAAGGCGGGCGAACTCTCGGCTGAGGCCGAGGAGGAGATGCGCCGGGACCTGGAGGAGAAGGCGCAGGTCTGGCATGAGGCGGCTACCGTGGCGGCGAGGCTGAAGCGCGCGAAGGCGAGCGATCAGACGTGAGCAGCGCGCTCCCCGAAGGCCACCCAATCCCATGGGGCCAGCTCGTTCCGTACGAGCAGCAGCAGGGCGGCTACTGGCTCTACCCGCGAGGCTGCGACGTGTATGGCAGCGGGCGCGTGTGGGTCAGCGTGCCGCGCCCACAGAACAACCAGGGCATGTAGCCCTGGCCAACGGCAACGCCCCCGGCCAGACGGTCGGGGGCGTTCTTGCTGAAGAAGCCAATCAGCACCGCGGGCCGGTGGTTAGCAGCATGGAAACCACAACCCGCACACGAATCGTACGCGCGGGGGCCGGCAGGCACGGAACGCTCACATCATCCGGCAGACCCGCCACAGCCACTCGGCCGCACGGAGGCAGCGGTGTTCGACGAGCCAGCCGGCCGTCCCGTCGATGTGGTGGTGGGCGCGGAGCCGAGCGCGGGTGGCGAGTGAGAGGCGCGGTGCGAGGACGCGAAGTTCAGGCATCGGGCTGCTCCTTGATCCATGTGGCGGGCGCGAGGGTGAGCCGCCCGTTGGCGCGGTCCCACCAGTACGGCTTGCCGAACAGCCAGACGACACGGAGGGCATCGGGGTCCCGGATCACGGCTGCTCCTCTCCGTCGAGGGCGCGGATCGTTGGGCACGGGTACGGCACGCCGTACTCGTGGGTGCACTCGGCGCAGGACCCGTACTCCTCCCGGTGTAGCGCGCGGAGGCGGTCGATGGCTTGTGCGTCTTCGTCGCCGAGGAGTTGGCCGAGGGTTCGGTGGAGCGTGGTGGCTGTGTCGTGTGGCAGGAGCAGCGGCGGTTCAGTCGCTGCCGGGCGGGGCGGTATGTCGAGTGCGGCAAGGATGAGTGCGGTGTCGATGGTCACGGGGTGCGCGGCGGCGAGGGCCTGCACTTGGGCGAGCGCGGCCTCGGCGCGTTCCAGGCGGACGTTGGCGACCTCGGTCCGGCCGCGCATGCGGGCGAGTGCGGCCTCGCATTGGGTGAGCGTGTAGGTGGCGGTGGCGAGTTGGCGGCGCAGCTCGGGATCGGGGGCGGGCTGGTCGAGGGTGTCGCACATCGAGCAGGTGAACCCGGTGGCGACGCGGCCTCGGGCGACCGGGCAGGTCTCGCGGTGCAGCGCCTGGACGCGGGCGATGGCGGCCTCCAGCCCACGGATGCGCTCGGCGTACTCGCCCTTGGCCTTGCCGCGGCGCAGGGACTCGGCGCGGAGTTCGTCGCAACGCTTCTCGCTTCGGGCGAGCTTGGTACGGAGTCGCATGCAGGTCTCGTCGAGTTCGCTGATCATCGCGTTGCGCTTACGGAGTTGCTTGCGCGCGAGGAGCGCGATGAGCTTGTTGATCACTTGTTCCTCCGTGCTGCGCGTTTGAGTGCGCGTCGGGTGGCGCGGTTGGGCGGTGCGGGGTCGGGTGCGTCGTCGTTCACCAGCTGCTCGGTGCGGACGAGTTCGGTCTGCCAGGTGACGCCCGGCTTCGGCGCGTGCTCCCCGCGGGGTCCGCTGCTCGGCCCGGTCACGACGTGTGCTCTTCGGGTTCGGCGTGCAGCTGGGCGACGATCCCGTGGAACGGATCCGTGCACCGGTGATCGTGAACAGTGCCGTCGGCGTGTTCGCTGAGTCGGCAGCACGGAGTGAGCGGCGGCGGCACCTCGCCGAGCGCGCGGCGTCTGGCCCACTCGCACTCGGCGACGGTGCGACGGTGGTCGGCGCGCAGCCGGGCGGCGCACCAGGCGAGGAACACCGCGACGTACAGGCCAGACCCGGCCAGCCACGGGTGGTCGATGGCGGTGTAGCAGGCGCCGGCGGTGAGGAGGGTGGCGCCGGCTGTGCAGCCGTGGGCGTAGTGCAGGGTGCGGGTCATCGCTGTGCCTCCGGGGTGCCGAGGACCGCGCGGGCCACAGCGAGGGCGTGCGTGGAGGGGGCGCCGGGTCCGGTGGTGAGGAACGCGTCGTGTCCGGCGGGGTCGTCGTGGAAGACGTCGTCGGCTGCGCGGATGCCGCATTCGTAGTGGTGCGCGGCCGAGTCCAGCCAGTCGGCGAGGGCGAGGCCGACGGTCGGGTCCATGGCGGCGGCGTAGTCGGCGTGCTGGGTGTGCATGTGCGCCATCCGTTGGGACGAGCTTCCGCGATTGAGGAGTGGCCAGGAGATGGTGCGGCCGTCTTCGCGGGTGAGGTAGTCGCCGTAGAGGAGGCTGCTGCCGTCGGGGTCGTCGGGCCAGCGGGGGTGGGCGTGCCAGTTGGCGGTGGGGGTTCCGTCGGGGTCGGTGCTGGCGGCGGTGGCGAGGGTGCGGAGGCGGAGGGCTGCTGCTCGGATTTCGTCGGCGGGTGTCATTGCTGCTCCTGGTGGTGGGGGCCGCCCCGGGGTGCGGGGCGGCCGAGGGGCGGGGTCAGTTGGTGGGCCAGAGGAAGACGGCAGGGACCGCGTCGTCCGGAGCCTGGGTCCAGTCGTCGGGGTTCCGCTCGGCGAGGCGCTGCGCCTCGGGCATGTAGCGCTCGCCGAGCCATGTGGTGTCGGCGCGGTACATGGCGTGGTCGGCGTCGACGAGTGGCGAGTGGCCGTTGCCTTCGGCGTCTTTGGCGATGACGACGAGGGTGTCGTCGGGGAGGTTGAGGGCGTCGAGGGCGGCGCGGAGTTCGGCGAGGGTCATGCGGCTTCCTGTTCGGTTTGCGCCCACGAGGGACGCGAAGGGGGCTGTGCGGCTTTGAGAGTGGCGCGAACCCCCGGGAGTGCCCTCAGGGCCCGCGAGGCCGCGAGAGCCGCCGTGAGGGCCTCCCGTGCGGCCAGTGGTGCCCACGCGACGACCACAAGCACCGCGTGCAGGGCGAGCGCGCCCACGAGCGCGAGCAGAACGATCCACACGGCGAGCGCCCAGCCGAGGGTGATAACGGCGTCGAACGCCTCCCCGATCACGACGGGCTCCCGAACGGGCCACGCTCCGGGTAGCCGTTGCAGCGGACGGGGTCCATGCCGGGCTGCGGCTCCCAGCCGTGCGGGGCGTGGTGCACGCGGAGGGCCACAGCGCTGCACGGAACGGCGGGCGTCTGCGTCTGGGTGTCGGGCTGCTCCCCGACAACAGGCCGCTCGGCAGTGGGGTCGGTGCAGTCCTCGAAGGCGCAGGCGATCTCACCGTTGACGCGGATGTGGCTGTCCATGGTGTGGCCGCAGGCGAAGCATCGGCGGGTGTCCCCGGCAAACGGCTCCGTGGGGAGATGCGTCTCGGCGGGCTGCGCCTCGTCGGCCATGCGGCGCAGCCCGGCGAGCACGACCCGGTCGTCATCGGTGAGCCTGCCGCTGCGAGAGAAGTTCCGCTGCTCGACGAGATCCAGGGCATAACCGAGCATCTCCCGCTGCCCGGCGCTCAGCGCGGCCCGGTCGGCGGGCGCGTGCAGCACGGCCAGTACAGCCTCGGCGCAGCAGGCGTACTCGTCCGGGAGGTCGGGGTCGGCGAGGTGGACCAGGTCGTGCTCAGTGAGAGCGGCGGCGACCCGTTGCACCAGCGCGGCCCGGTCGGTGGCGGGCGACAGCACGGCCAGCACCGCGTCGGCGAGCTTGTCGTAGTGCTCGACCGTGGACGGGGCCATGTCCCGGAGTCCGAGACCGGACCCGTACTCCCAGCCGTCGGCGCGGGCGAGGGTCTCGGCGATCTGCTCTCGCAGCGCGGCCCGGGTGGTGGCCTCGACGGCAGGCACGGCGTCCCCGTCGAGAACCCGCAGCAGGTGCTGGCCCGCAACACGGCTCGGCTCGCTCATGGTCGGGCGGGCCCACGCCTCGGCGACAGCACGCACCCGGTCGAGCAGGTCGGTCTTCCGGTGCAGCGCCTTGCAGGCCTGCTCGTAGGCCCACGCGGTCGGGTAGGGCTGCCGGTCGTGGGCGATGGCGAGGTCCCGCTCGCGGCGCAACTCGGCCTGCTCGGCATCCGCGACAGCGATGACGGCGTTGGTGATCGCCTCGTAGAACGGGCTGTTCCCGTATGCGGTGTCGCCTGCCTCGCGGAGGGCCTGCGCGTACCGGTCGCGGCGCTCGTCGGCCTGCGGGTCAGGGGTGTTGGTCATGGTCGTCTCCAGGGGGTGCGTAGGGTTGGTCGGGCCGGCCGCCCCGATACCCGCGGGGCGGCCGGTCCTGCGTCGGGTGGGTCATGCGGGCAGATCGCTGAACAGGTCGAGGCGGTCACCGAGCGGACGGTTCGCCCACAGCACCTCGATGCGGGCCTTCGCGCCCTTCGCATTGCCGGTCATGGACGCCTGCTCGTACCGGTGCCAGCCCTCGTACAGCTCGTCGTAGAGCGGGCTGTGGTAGCCGGACAGGACGACCGTCGCCTGGCAGTCCGCCAGCGCGGCCGCGAGCCCGCGGTGCTCGGCCTCGGACTTCATCTCGCAGCGGTAGTTGTTGCCCCACCCGCGGGTCGTACCGAGGTACGGCGGGTCGACGTACAGCAGCACGTTCGGCCGCGCCCCGTACCGGGCGATCAACTCCAGCGCGGGCAGGGCATCGAGGGAAACCCCGTGCAGGCGCTCCGCAGCGGCGGCGAGGCGGTCGGCGTAGGCCTCGAGGTAGCCGGGCATCGACGTGGACGATCCGGCCGGGTCGATGTAGTGCCGCCAGCCCGTGTTGCGCAGCGTCCCGGATCGGCCCTGGGAGAGCCGCGACCAGATACGGCGGGCCAGCTCGAGCTCATCCGTCGTCGGGTCCCAGGTGGCGGCGAGCTCGGCGCGGCCGTGCGGGGTGAGCATGCAGGCGCGCAGCAGCTCGGTGGGCCGGTCGCGGAGCACGCGCCAGAACGTCATCAGCTCGCCGTCGAGGTCGTTGACGGTCTCCATGCGGGCGGGCTGCTTGGCGAGGAGGACGGACAGGCCGCCGGCGAACGGTTCGACGTAGTGGTCGTGGTCGGGGAGGAGTCCGGCGATCCAGTCGGCGATGCGCTGCTTCGATCCGAAGTACGGGACGGGTGACTTCAGCGGCGCGGTCACTGGTCGGCCTTGTCGTTGGCGGCGGCGTCCTCGGGCTCGGGCTGGTGTTGCGCCTCGATGACGTGGGTGGTGATCGCACAGACAAGGCGGTGCGCACGTCGTTCGCCGTACTGGGCAACGGTCTCGGCGTAGTCCGCGCGCGCGTCGTCCCCGTCGGTGGTGGCCGCGCTCCACGACGTCCACATGCCGCTCGCACGCCGGGACTCGATCTGCCACACGCGCTGGGTCGGGATCTCCGGGGCTGTGCCGAGCAGCGCTTGCCGGAGTTCGTACTGTGCGCCGAGGGCTTCGACGCCGGGGTCTGAGCTGTCGAGGATGAGATCGCCGAGGGCTTGGAGTGCTCGGCGGGCGGCGGCTTCGAGGTGGTTGGGCTGGTCGGTCACGGTCTGCTCCTGGCGGGTTGGGGTGGTTCGGGTTGGGTGTGGGTGGGGTCAGATGGCGGACTCGTCGTCGACCAGGCCGACGGTGCGGCGCAGCTCGTCGTGCTTCTCGTCGCCGGTGCCGCAGAGGGCACGGCCGTCCCGCAGTTCGTCCCAGCCCGCGCCGACCACGCCGTCGAGGGCGTCGCCCAGGGACGGGAAGTGGTGGTCGTACTCGGCTTCGTCGTAGCCGTAGCCGCAGGCGGCGCACTTGACGGTGATGCAGGTGTGCCGTTCGAAGCCGTCGGGCAGTTCGGTGGGCGTCTCCCAGACCATGCGGCGCCCGTTCGGCATGGCCGCGCTGCGGGGCCGGTCGGCGTGCATCTCGGCGTTGGTGTGGGGCTTCAGGGCGCAGACGAAGCGGCCGTCGGGGGACGGGACTCCGCACGTGCCGGGGAGGGGCCGCGGCCGGTTGTTTTCGACCCAGAGGCGGACGGCTCGCTCGACCTTGTCGAGGGCGGTGTTCCCTCGGCTGACAGCGGCGTTGTATTCCGGGCTGTCGGTGAGGGCGGCTGCGGCAGCGCGCACGCAGCGCTGGTAGGTCTTCGTCGGCTCCTCGATCTCGTTCATGAGGGCCATGAGGGCGAGGTGGCGGTCGGTGGTCATGGTCTGCTCCTTGGGCGGGTTGGGTGTGGGTGGAACCGGGGCCGTCACGCGGCTGCGGCAGTGGGGATGGCTCCGGATCCGCGGCAGGGGTTGGCGTGGGGTCCGTGGCGGCGGATGCGGCCGGCTTGGGTGAGGAGGTGTCGGACGGTGCAGGCCGGGCAGGCGGCGCGGGTGCGGGGTTGCGGTTCGGGGCGTGGGACGTGAAGGCCCCAGCCGCTTGTCATGAGGTATTCGGCGGCTCGTTCTGCTGCTGCTCGCGGGGTCTGCTGGTGGGTGGGGGTGGCGAGGCGGTAGTCGTCGAGGGCGGCGGCGATGACGGCGATGGCGGCGGCGGGGATGGTGGTCACTGGTCCTCCATCGGGAGTTCGGTTTGCTGGCCGGTGCGGGCGCTCTCGATGGCGAGGCAGCGGCGGCAGATGTCCGGGTAGTGGATGGCGAGGGATCCGAGGGCGATGGCGCGTTGGAACTTGACGTGGTCGGCGAGGGTGCCGTGGGCGGCCATGTCGTCGATTGCTTCGTTGGTCATGAGGGGTTCGTCGAGGGGCTGGTGGCAGCCGCAGGGGCAGCCGGTTTCTCCGGGGAGGCCGAGGGCGATCATGTGGGCCCAGCAGGCGTGGTGCTTGTGTTGGCGGCAGGCGGGGCAGATGGTCGTGTTTTCGCCGAAGGGGACGACGACTTTGCCGGGGCGGAGTTCGGAGTCCTTGGCGCGGTAGCCGTGGGTGCGGCCGGCTCCTCGGGTCATGGGGTGGTCTCCTCGTCGGTGTCGTCGTCTTGTCGGGTGGTGCGGTAGTCGTCGATGGCCTGGTCCCAGTCGGCGGCGGGGAGGTTGCGTTCCGGGGATGGGGCGGGCGGGCTGGTGCCGGTGGGCCATGCGCCGGGTCGGTGGTCGGGTGGGATGGGGATGGCGCCCCAGCTGGGCTTGCGTTTGCGTTTGCTGCTGACCGCAGGGTTCTTGGTGGGTTGGATGAGGCTGCGCATGTAGGCCTTGAGGTCGCCGTCGGCTTTGAGGGCGGTGATGTCGTCGCGGTGGACGGGTTGGTCGTTCATGCGGTGGTGGCCTCTTCCTGCTGCTCGCGCATGGCGGTCTGGGCTTCGTCGATGCGGGAGGGGTGTGGGGTGGCGCGGCGGCGGTTGCTGGTGGCTCCGCCCTTGGGGTCGATGCGGCGGGAGCGGCAGGGTTCGCCTATGTCGGCCTGGCACCAGTCGCAGGGGACGGAGAGGGCGTCGGGTTCGCCGGCGGTGAGGGCGGCTCGGCGTGCGGCTTTTATGGGGCGGTGGGCGTCGAGGAGTTCGTCGACCTGGCGGGGGACGTAGGTGCCGAGGGTCTTGAGGCGGGCGGTGACTTCGTCGGCCGCGGCTCCGGCGGTGATGGCCTTGACGGTGTTCGGCGGCTGGTAGCCCTGGGCGACGGCGGTGCGCTGGCCGCGGAGGGCGGCGAGGTAGCCGATGACGTCGTCGGGGTCGAGGTCGGGGAAGTCGTTCGGTTCGAAGGTGCCGTTGTCACGGTGGAGGCGGTCGCGGACTTTGGTGTTCCAGCGGTCGGCGATGTCGGAGGGCTTGATGGGGAAGGGGCTGGTGGCGTAGTGCTCGCCGACGGCGTTCATGGCGAAGTCGGCGGGGACGTCGGCGAGGACGGTGGCCCACAGGGCGGCGAGTGCCATGACTTCTTTGGGGTCGGAGGGCAGGAGTCGGGGGTCGGCGTAGGACACCTGCTTGAGGAGTTGGGGGATTTGGTCGCGGTTCACGTGTTGTCTCCTGCGGCTCGGAGTTGTTCGGTGAGTTGGTCGAGGACGTCGCGTGCGGCGTTGCGCTTGGCGAGCGCGGCGTCTTCGCGGGTCGTGAAGTGGCCAGCGCTGGGGAGGGCGCGCAGCTGGGGGAGGCCGTTGGATTCGGGCTGCGCGTAGTCGTCGTCGTAGCGCTCGTCGCGCAGCCAGTTGGCGGAGAGCTTGGTGAAGCGGAGGTCTTCGCCGGCGCGCTCGCGGGCGTAGGCCTGGGCGGCTTCGACGATCTTCTTGGGGTCGGCTCCGTTGGCGATGGCGTTGCGCCATGCGGCTTGGGTGGCCGGGCGGTCGCGGCTCTTCGGGTAGGTCAGCCAGAACGCACCGAAGGCGGTGAGGTCTTCGTCGGCGGGAGAGGACGTGTTCTTCCCCGTCTTCGTTTCACCGTTTTCTTCTTTAGACGTACCAGCGTGTGGCACGTCGGAAAGCGGTACGTCGGTGCGACCTGCGGGAATGGTCGTTTGTCCTGATGGGACCGACGTACCAGCAGGTGGTACGTCGGCGGGGCTCTCCGACGTACCGGCGTGTGGTACGTCGGACTGACCTGCGGGTTCCTTCGTTTGTGCAGGTCGCGCCGACGTACCGCCGTGTGGCACGTCGGTGAGGGTGAGCACGGTGCCGTAGCGGCCGCCGGGCAGGGCGTCCTTTCCGGCGGTGAGGTAGCCGTGTTCTTTGAGCTCGGCGAAGGCGGCGCGGAAGGCTCGGCGGCCGGGGCTGTTGCTGCCGTGCTTGGCGACGGATGCCCGCCACATGTCGTCGGCGGTCGCCTCCCAGCTGTCGGGGCGGCTGAGGAGTTCGATGAGGATGCCGCGGGCCATGTGGCTGAGCCGGTCGTCCCGCACGGTGGCGTTGGGGACTTGGAGGAAGTCGCCCGTCAGCCTGCTGCGCCGGATTCTCACGTGCTGTCTCTTCTCGTTTGCGCTGGTCAGGGCATGGCTGTGAAACCCCCAGTTCAGGGCGGCTTGATCGGCGCCTCGCCTGCGTCTGATTCTACTCCAGGGTGACCGGTCACCCGAGGGTCAAACGAGAGTCCAACTGTCACAGCCTGGTGACCGGCCAGTGCACGGTCAGCTACGCTGTCGATATGACGACGAAGGGGCTGCCCGGCCGCGTAGTCCGCATCGACGATGAGACGTGGGCGGACTACGAGAAGGTGTGCCAGGAGAAGGGGCTGGCCCGCGCTGCGGACATCCGTGTCTACGTGAAGCGCGAAGTTGCCGCGTGGCGCAAGCGGCAGCGCGACATCCAGGCTGCGAAGAACATCGCCGAGTCCTGACACCGTTCCCCTCCTCTCTCTTCCGGGCCCCGCCATCCGCGGGGCCTTCGTGCTGTCCGGCTACGCGATGCGCCCGGCTCGTGCCGCCCGGGTGCCGCGCCACACCCCGACCCGGGACCTCTCGCTGGTAGGTCGGCTACTGCGGTCGGTGCCGGCGTCTTCGATCAGGCGCTCGCGCGCGAACCTCTGTGCTGCGTTGCCCCAGTCCGCTTTCGGGTTCGGCGGTTCGGGGAGGCCGTACTCGCTGGCCACCTCGTAGGTGGTGAAGCGGCGGCCGGTCTTGGCGACCTCGACGAACGTGGGGCGGATGCGGTCGACCCATTCCGCGTAGGTGAGCTCGGCGACCGTGGGGAGGGTGCCGTCGAGGGTGGGCTGTACGGGCATCGGGTCCTCCGGGTGTTCGGTGGTGCGGGCGTCGCCTTTGAAGTGGGCCAGCGAAGGGGTTTGCCGGTAGACGGAGTTGGGGGTGGGCCCGCCCCGTTTGGGGGAAGTGCGGGGCGGGCCCGGTGGCGGCCGTGGGGGCGGCCGCCGATTCAGGCGGTCAGGAGACGTGCGCGATCAGCAGCCACTCAGCAGGGGGAACCTCCGCCAGACCGAGCGCCCGGCACGCCTCGACGAGGCTGGCCTTCCACTCGGCGTACTGCTCGGCCGTCACCCGCTCCGGCGCCACGACCACGGGATCGCCGAGTTCGGCCTCGGTGCACCGGGTGACGAGAAAGGTGTCCTCGTTGTCGTAGCGGCCCGCATGGAGGTAGCCGACGTGGTCGTCGCCCTTGGCGCGGGTCATGAGCGGGGCGAGGGCCTCTTGGAGGACGTCGCTGCTGGTGTCGGGGATCTGCATGCCGTAGGCGAGCCAAGCGGAGGTGTAGTAGCCCATCAGCCCGCCACCTCCGTCATGACGTGGCGCTCCCACTTGCCGCCGAACACGTCGTCGCGGAACCGGTTCGGCGTGACCATGCCGAAGTCCTTGCCGCACTGGCAGCGGCCGTAGAACTCGCAGTCGCCGTACTCGATGACGAGCGCGTGCCCGCCCTCCCAAGTGGTGCGGAAGTCTTCGTCGTCCTTCGGGAGGCTGGTCGAGGGGGCGTAGCGCTCGGTCAGGGAGTCCCAGCGGATGTGGGGGTTGGGGCCGACGGCGAACTTGATGCCGAGGGTGCGGGCTGCGTTGAGTGCGGCGACGAGCCGTATGACGTCGGTTCCCTCGACGGGGATCTGGAGTTCGGTTTGGCTGGTCATCGTGTTCTCCTTGGGGTGGGTGGCCCCGCCGAATTCGGGTCGGCGGGGCCGTCTGCTGGTCAGCTGTTCTGGCGGATCGTCCGGGTCGACACCCCGAACTCGGTCGCCAACTCCTTCACCTGCTCGCCGTCCGCGACCCGGCGACGGATCTCATCCCGCTGCGCGGGCGTGAGCTTGGTCGGCTCGTGGAAGGGGGGCGGGGGCGGCAGGGAACCCGGCTGCTGCCGGGGTGCGTGAGCCACGCACTTCCAGCCCGTTCGGAAGAAACGGACCTGCCCCTTGTGCTCGCCGACTGGCGCGTCGCACGGTTCCGGCTCCCGGGCGCTCACGCCGCGTCCTGCGTCTGCTCGGCCAGCCGCTTGCGGCGCTGCAACTCCTTGTGGAGAGCGTGCCGCTCCCCGCCCGTGAGCCCGCCACGAACCCCGAACCTGCGGTCCCGGCCGGCGTTGCCCTCGGCTGCCATCTCCGCGCGCAGACACGCCATCCGCACGGGGCACAGGTGGCACAGCCGCTTCGCTTCCTCGATGGCCTCAGCCCGGCGATCCGGCGCGAACCACAACTCGTCCTGCTGGCCGCGGTACTCGGGCTGTGCGCAGAGTGCCTGCATGTGCCAGCCGGGCGTGGTGGTGGTGTCAGGGATGGACCCGGTGTAGCTCATGCCGCCTCCCCGAAGATCGCCGCGTACTGGGTGTCGAGCTGGGCGCGCATCGGCTGGTCGGCGACGTGCGCCGGGGCAACGCACCAGGCGGCCCCGCAGCCGGGCCGGACCTGGCCGACCGGGTCACGCCGGTACTGCTGCCGGAACGCGATGGCGCGGGCCTGATGGCGGCGGTTGCCGTGGCAGACGATCGGTGTGCCGGCAGTGCCGCGGGGGCCGACCCACTCCAGGTGGCCGTCGTCCGTGGCGAGGGCGTAGGTGGCCCACTTCTGTTCGAGGGTCAGCACGTTGGCCCTGGCGGGTGGGAGTTGGAGTTCTGCACGGATACGTCGGATTCGCTTGGTGGCGGTGCGCAGTTCGCGGCCGATCGCGCGGTCGGGGTAGCCGGCGGCGAGGAGGCGGATGATGTCGGCGCGGGGTGCGCCTTGGGGTCCGGGCATCAGGCAGCCACCGCCGGCATGTTGTGCCACTCGACACCGCGCAGTGCCTGCTCCGCCCACGCGTCCGGTACTTCCGCGAGGACGTGGCCGAGGGAGTGCAGGCCGAGGGCAAGGAGGATGTACGCGTCGCTCTGGTCGTAGCGGTGCTTGCCCTCGGTCAGCAGCCCGTACCGCTCGTGCACGGCGTCCCGGACCATGGCCTTGCCGACGTCGTACCGCTTGTTCTTCGGGACCGAGGCGGGGACGGGGCGGGCCTTGCCGGTGGCGTACACGTTGCGGGACTGCGGGTTGATGACGGCGTAGGGGATGCCGCGCTTCCACAGGTCCTGGCGGATCATCCACCGCATGGCGGCGAGGGCGTCGGCGCCGGTGTTGTTCTTGGAGAATGCGGCGCCTTCGATGACGACGTAGTCGGCGTGGCGGTAGAAGGTGGCGCAGCCTTCGAGCTGTTGGGCGAAACGGGGGTGGAGGTCTTTGGCGGGGGCGTGGACGTAGTCGGTCCAGCCAACGCCAGCGACTCCGGTGACGATGGTTGCGGCGTCGAGTGCGATGACGAGGGGCCGGGGCCCGGCCGCCACAGGGGCGGCCGGAACCTCGACGTCGAAGAGAGTGCTCACGCCTCGCCCTCCTCGTCGGGCCACACGATGCGCGGCTCGATACGGACGGCCCGGCCGTCGCGGACGATGACCCGCCACAGGTCGGTGTTCTCCTCGCCCTCGCATTCGAGGCGGCCGGTGAACGTGTGACCGGGGAAGGAGTCGACCGCGGCCTGCACCTCGTCGACGAGGCCGCGCTCGCGGTACTCGTCGATCTCCCGCATGACGAGGGCGGTCGCGGTGCGCTTCAGCAGCGGGCCCTCGTCGGTGTCGACGCTCTCCTCGCTGACGCGGAGGACGAGCGACGGGTCGTAGCTGCTGGTGATGTTGTCCGGCGCGAACCGGCTGTCCTTGAACTCGGGCCAGGTGAGGGGCGGTTCGATGGTGAACTCGCCGCGGACGTGGGTGGTGTAGCCCATGGGTCAGTCCCCCGTGGTGGTGGTGATGGTGACGTGGCCGTGTGCGTCGCACCGGTGCGCGCCGTCGTGGACGACGACGGGCACTTCGGCGTGGCAGCCGATGCAGTGGCGGAATGCGGCGGTCGGCCAGCCGGGGCCGTGGACGGCGAGGGCGGGGATGAGGACGTGCGCGGGCACGTACTCTTCGGCCGGGCGGACACGGCGGGCGCGGTGTCGGCCCTGCTGTCCGCCGGTGATGGCGTAGCGGACCAGGAAGGCGGCGCCGACGAAGGAGGCGGCCAGCGCGGACACGCCAGCGTGGATGCGGTCGTTCACGACGGCCTCCTGCACGTGCAGCGCAGGTTCGCGGTGGTGATCGTGGCGAGCTGCGCCGCCAGATCCCGCGCGTGCGCCTTGGCCTGGCGCAACTCGTCCGACTCGGTGCGGGGCTTGCTGCTGCCGCCGTCGATCGGGCGTCGGGCTTCCCGCCCATCGGCCAGTTCCCCGGACAGTTCGACCAAGTCCGCGCGGGCCCGGTTCAAGTGGGTGTTCAGTCCGGCGATCTCGGCCGCCCGCTGTGCCGCGATCCTGTTGATGCGGGCCGCATCAGCAAGGAGGTCGTCCCAGCCCCGTTCCAGGCTGGCGTCCAGCGCGACCGCGAGGCCCTTGCGGTAGACGTCGGCGGACGGCAGCAGGTCGGCGTTCAGGAGCCTGCGGGCCTTGGTGAGGTCCTCGGTGAGACGCTCGTTGACGAGGGCGGTGTCGGTGTACTTCTCGGACACGGACTCGGCCGTGTACTTGAACGCGTCACGTTCCTCGATCAGTTGGTCGCGTTCGCTGCGCAGTCGGCCGGTCTCGGCGCGGGCGGCGGCCAGCTCGGCGTTGTGCCGGCGGCGGGAGACGAACCACATCACGCCTCACCCCCGACCGGGCGCAGCGGCCACGTACCGTCGATCACCGCGTCCGGATTGTGCTTGGCCCCCGACTTCTGCGGGTCCCGAAGCCACGCCTGATACGACGCCGCGTCCTCGGCAGCCCACCGAATCTGCCTGCGGTGAAGTTCGTCCACGTCGATGCCGGTGAGGTCGTTGAACCGGTCGTAGGGGCCGCGCCGGTTGCGCAGCTGCTGCACCCAGTCGGGCCGGTCCTCGGGCCGCGTGTGGGCGATCGCCCCGATCCGGTACGCCACCCGCGCGGACTGCAGGGCGTCGTACTCCGCGCCGTGCGCCTTGTCTTCCTCCCACGGCAGGTCGTACATCTCGGCGCTGGTGCGCATCTGGTACGGGCCCTGCGTCTCCGACACCCGCCGCCGGTACGGGGCGGCGTGCTTGTCGATCACCATCGTGTCGATCACGCGGGTCAGGGGCTGGCGGCAGATCCCTTCCAGCGAGTCACCGGAGTAACGCAGGCACTCCTGGTTGAGGAGGTTGAGGTCGTAGCTACCGAGGTTGTGGCCGACGAGCGGGACGCCGCTGGCGACGACCTCGGCCACGGACTTGGCGATCTCACCCACCGCCTGCTCGGCGGGCGCGCCGTGCTCGGCGAGGTACTCGTCCGTCAGCTTGTGGACCGCGATCGCGCCAGGCTCCTGCGCGATCCCCGGGTTGACCAGCCAGGTGCGGGTGTCGGTGGGCAGGCTGCCGCCGACGAGGATGAGGGCGCAGGAGACGATGCGCGCGGTCTGCGGGTCCTTGTCGCTGCTCTCGAAGTCCAGCGCTGCGAGACGCTGCGTGTGCCACGGGATGCCGGGACTCATGTGCTTCTCCGTTCGATGGTTCGTGTGGTGTCCTTGGACCGGCCGCCCCGCAATGCCCGCGGGGCGACCGTCAGTTGTGCGGGCTACCTGCTGCCGGGCTGCGCGACCGCGGGCCAACCGGCCGGCGGACGCTCCCCGTCCTCGACGACCTCGACGACATACGCGCCGTCCTCGTCCGGCCCGGGGTCCTCGCCGCCGCCCGTCGGCTGCTTGTTCTCCTCGTCCTTCGCCGCGGCGATCGCCATCAGCTGCTTCGACAGCGGGTCCGTGCCCTTCGGGTGGACGGCGCCCGCGTGCTGCGCCTCCATCCACAGGTCACGCACGTCGTCGGAGTGGAGCAGCCCCTGCGCCTCGGCGACCCAGTCGCGGCTTTTCGGCGCCTCGATCGCCGCCCGCGCCTGCCCGGCCGCGTCGGGGTTGAGGGCGGTCGCGGCGTTGACCGGTCCGGCGAGCGCCTGCCGCGGGGTGATGCCGCGCAGTTCGACGACGACGACGGGGAACTTCTTCGTCTCGCCGTTCGCGACGCGCTGGCGCGGTTCGATCCGCAGGTTGACCGGGATGAACCCCTCGCCGTTCGTTCCGGCGAGGACCATGTCGACCATGCCGCCCCACTCCTGCGCGGCGTAGAAGGAGTGGGTCTCGGCCCGCCACATGCCCATGCCGGACAGGTCCGGGAGCATGACGTTCAGGCGGGAGGTGGTGGAGCAGACGGTCCCCTTCTTCTGCTGGTGCCAGTCCTCGCCGAAGCGGGCCAGGCAGATGCAGGGCTGGCGGGAGATCGTCTCGGTCTCGCCGTCGCAGCGGCGCTGGCAGCCGCCCTTGGACCACATCTCGTTGTACTGGTTGAGCGGGTCGCCGGGGGTGATCAGCGCCTCGATGGAGGGCGTCTTCGTGATGACGCGCCACTGGGTGATTGTCGAGTTGAGGGGCTGCCACTGCTCGGGCTCGCCGCCCCACAGCTCGGCCGCGCGGCGGACGTGCTCCTCGCTGTGGGAGGTGACGACCCAGTTCACCGACCGCATGGGCCGGTTGCCCTGGGTGTAGCCGGTGCGCAGGCGGCCGTGCTCGGCCGCCCGGGCTTGGATGTTGCGGAGTCGGGCCCCCATGTCAGGCTGCCTTTCGGGTGGTGCGCGCGACGCCCTCGGGGGCGGTCAGCGCGGGGTAGGAGGACTTCGCGGCGTGCAGCCAGCGGGTGGTTTCGAGGGCGCCGCGGAACGCGCGGTGGGCTTCCCGGCCGGCGGGCATCGGCACCAGGGCGTGGCTCTTGGCGCGGAGGTTGAGGACGCCGGTGCGTTCGATCTTCGGCATGGGCTGCTCGGTGTCGTCGGGGAGCAGCACGGTCTCGGCGTAGCGGAGCGCGGCGAGTTGGAGGGTGTTCTCCGGGTAGACCGACGAGGCGCGGCGGGTGGCCGAGCTCTTGTAGTCGATCAGCCACAGTTCCAGCCGTCCGCCCGGCCCGGTGGGGAGCCAGATGATGAGGTCCCCGGTGCCGGCGTATCCGAGGCGCCGGTGCAGGACGGTGATCTCCGTGGCCTCAACGTGCTCGTCGAAGTCGACGCCCCAGGAGGCGAGCCACGTGTCGAACTGGTCCAGGTAGGGCCGGACCTGCGGGTCGTCGGGGATCGGTGCGTTGAGGAGGCGGGCCTCGGCGGCAGCGTGGACGCGGTCGCCGAGATCGGCGGCGTCCTCGCGCACCTGCCGGTGGATGGCCTTGATCTCCTTGGTGAGGCCGGCCCTGTCGAGGAGGACGCGGCGAGCGATGTCCACGACGTTGTCGAGGACGTACTCGACGGTGAGCTTCACGCCCCACGGGACGAGGGCCATGGACTTGTTGACGGCGGTGTCGATGACGTTGGTGACGGAGACGAGGTCGGGGCCCCCGGCGGGGTCGCTGTAGTAGCGGCCCTGCGGGGTGTCGTGGGCGTGCTTGGGGTTGGTCACCGGCCGCGGTCCTTTCGGTGGCAGGGGCAGGGCAGCCACGTCAGCGCGGCGAGTGCGGCCAGGCAGCCGGCGGTGACGTCGGCAGTCGACGCGGTGGCCGGGTCGGCCAAGGGCAGGAGGTTCGCGGCGTAGGTTGCGGCGAGCGCGAGGGCGAGGACAGCCGCCCAGTAGGCGACCGTGAGGAGGACGAAGCGGGCGCTCATCCGGTCACCTCGCCGGTGATCTCGACCCAGCCGTCCGCCCATTCCTCGTCCCGCAGCGACGCGGAACTCCAGGGACGGCCCGCGCCGGGCTGCTCGAACCCGAGCGCGCGCCGGTTGCCGGTGGTGGGGTGGATGGCCACGGCCACGCACTGGAAGTTGGGCCGATCCTCGGGAGCCCGGAACGGGGCGTTCTCGGTGTAGGTGCGGCCGGGCTCGAAGAACAGCGGGGCGACACCGGCAGGCAGCAGCGTGTTGTCCGGCCGGACCGCGCCGCGCGAGATCTTCGACGCCATCAGTTCGACGGCGTCGGCCTGCAATGCGTGCTGCTTGCTGCCTGTAGCGCGGTACTCGCGGGCCTTCTTGCCCAGCCATCGCATGATCTCCGCGTCGCGCTCGGCGATGACCTCGGCGGCATGTGCGTTGACCAGATGTTCGGCGTGGTCGACGTCGGCGAGGGTGGCGATCCCGCCGTAGCTGTCCTCGGACAGGGCGGCGATGAGCTTGCGGCGGGCGTTCATGCGGCGGCACCGCCCTTGCGGCGCTGCGCCGGGATCGACACCACGGCGGCCGTCTTGGGCTTCGGCTTCGGTGCGGCGGACAGCATCCGCTTCCCAAGCTTCCGCAGGGACTCGCCCCGTACCGGGATCTCGTGGCCCACCCGCTCAGCCAGCTGTTCCATCAGCAGATGCTCCGGCTCCCAGCCGTCGTGCTTACGCTCCCGAGCCATGCCCCGGTCCTCGACGAGCTCCAGGAACAGGCCGAGGATCTCCTCGTCGTCGGCGATCGTCTCGATCACGTAGGTGAAGTAGTCCTCGAAGTCGAGGAGCAGGCCGTCCGGGATGCGGCGGGTAGAGATCCGCATTGGGTCGGTGATGACGGGGCGGCGGAACAGGCGGTGCAGGGCGAGTCGGATGCGGTTCATCGGGCGGCTCCGTGCGGGGTGTTGAGGTGGAGAGCAGCAGCCAGCAGCAGGCCAGCGAACGTGACGCGCAGGTGGTCCAGCTCGGCGAGCAGCAGCTCGTGGGCCTGGGCCGTGGTCTTCACGGCGCGTCGGGCGAGGGGGCGTGGGTCGAAGTCGGCGAGGTCGGCGTCAACCGTGAGGAACCAGACGGCGGACGCCGCCCCGTAGATCCCGACGGCGAGGGAGCCCATCTGCGCCCACTCCGCGGGGGAGGTCGTGTGCGCGCTCACTCGTCGGCCTCCTCGTCGTACTCGGAGTCCAGCTCCAGAGCCGTGACGATGTAGCCCGTGGCGGACTCCTCGTTCTGCCCCGCAGTGACGACCAGCTCGGCGACGCGGTCCTCGTCGTCCTCGATCCAGTCGAAGGCGAGGGTGGTCCCCTTCGGCCACGAGCGGCGCTCCGTCGTCTCGCAGTGCTCGCGGGCGGCGGTCTCGGTGCCGTAGTGGCCGAGGGTGATGCCGGAGTCGGGGTGTTCGGCGCGGTAGACGGTGACCGGCGCGGCCTCCAACTCGGCGACCCGAGCGGTGGCGTCACCGAGGTCGGACTCCAACTCGGCGATCTGATCCGCCGCGCCAGCCAAGGAGGCCTTCAGCCTGGGGACCTCGGCGCGGAGGTTGCGGCGGTCCCGCTGAACCGCGAGCATCGCCGTCCGCAACCGCCGGTACGCCTGCTCCTCCTCCCACAGGGAGAGGCGCGCCCCGGTCAGCTCCTCCTCGACCACATCCAGCGTCCGCTCGCCGCCACGCATCTGCTCCCACAGTGCGAGCACCGCTGGGATCGCCGTCTCCAGCCCGCTCACATCCCAAGCGCCCATGTAGTAGTTGGCCGTCGACACGCACTTCTCGGGCCACGCGTCGCACATGCACAGGTGCTTGTGCATCGCGTCGTTCACCACGCGGTCCCCGGCGGCGGTGAGCGCCTCGATCTGCTGCGCCGACAGCGCCTGCGGCTCCGGGCCCACCGGCATCGGCAGCACATCCGCCACCGCCCGCAAACCGTGCTCACGAAGCTCGGCATACGACGCCATCACGTACTCCGGGCAGCACGCCGGCGCACCGGCCACCGCGTACAGGCCGCGGCCCTCACGCGTCATCGCGCGCCGCACCCATGACGACCCGTCCTGCAGCGTCACGAACTTCGGGTCGTGCGACACCGGGGCGCTCATGCCGCCACCGCCTCAGCGGCCACCGGCAGCGACAGCAGAACCTCAACCCGTACGTCCCGCCACGTCGACGTCAGCACGTGCTGCCGCATCCGCTCCCCACCGATCTCGTACGTGTGGTCGGCTCGGACGCTGCCGCCCAGGAACTTCATGCAGTCGTCGAGCACCTGCACGCCGCCGTCGTGGATGTAGCCGACGAGGACGGGGCTCGTCCGGGAGACCGTCCACGACATGTGCTCGGACAGGTCAGGACGCTCGGTCAAGAGCTGCACCAGCGCGATCGCCGCGCTGAGCTGGGTAGACTGACTGGCCATTGGGGCCTCTCTTCCTGTGGTGAAGGGGTCGCCGATCGGGGGTCGCCAGGCCGGTCAAAGCGGGCGGCCCTTCGGCGTTTGGTGGGTCAGGCGGCGTCAGCCGCGGGGACCGTCGGCCTCGCGAAGGCGGCCGAAGCGAACAGCGCCCGCAGATGCTCGATCTGCTCGGGCCGGAACTCCGGTGCGGCTGCTGCGATCTGCCGCGCTCGCTCGGCCGCGGCCGGGCCGAGGCGGCGCTCCGCTTCCTCGATGGAGAAGTCGCCCGCCATCAGGCCGGCACCGCCGCGATGTGTGCCTCGGTCGGTTCGACCGGGGCGGGGACGGTGCGGCCGGAGTGCTTCCAGAGCACCAGTAGGTCGACTCCAAGCCGTTTGGCAATTGCCAGAGCCTCGTCGTAGAGCGAGGTTTCGCGCCTGCCGTTGCGCAGGGCGTCGATCTTGCTGGGGTGGCAGCCGGCTGCTTCGGCGAGATCGCGGACGCTGACTGCCTGGCCGTCGCCGTCGCGCTTCATGAGCTGGACCAGGAGGTCAGCGCTTACGAGGACCATGGGGTTCTGCTGCGGACGCATGTATTCACCTCCGTAGACGCTTTGTGCGTTTGCGTGAACAAGGGCGACAGTACACGGGGGTAGACGTGCTGTCTACGGAAACGCACAGAGTAGTTAAATCGAGACATCACCCTTCGCGGGGATGGCGCGTGAGGGGTGTTCGCGTAGACACTTTGTGCTGAGCGGTGAACAGCTGTGTCCGCTGACCTGGCATTTGCTCAGTGATCGAAAGCCGTAACGTAGACATCAGGCGTCACGACGAGGAGCGAAGAGGCAGAATGCACGCCATGACTGAGCAGCGGACCGACTTCACCGACCTCGTGCGACAGCGGCGTGCGGAACTGAAGATCACCGTCCGCAAACTTGAAGAGCTGGCAGTCGATCCTGAGACGGGTGTTCAGGCCAAGTTCGGTTGGATCAGCAAGCTGGAGCGCGGCGGCAACACGGACGCGCCGTCGGCCGCCATCCTCCGGGCGCTGTCCGTCGGACTCTCCGTGCCGTTGCGCATCCTTCAGGAAGCTGCCGCCGCTCAGTACCTCGACATGGAGTCGTTCATCTGGAGCCAGGACCGCACAACCCGCGTGCTCGTCGCCCACATCGAAGAAATGACAGATGTGGAGCGGCAGCAACTGGCAGAGATCGCGGAGACCTTTGCCCGGAGGCGTGCGCAGCGTAGTGAGGGTGGCGGGGGCAAGTCGGACGATTAGTACGACTTTCCATTACTCAGTGATTCACTCTGGTCACACCCTGATCGGTATGGCATCGTCGGTGATCCGCCTGGGGGGCGCAAACGGATCACTCCGTATGGGCGCTCGAACGTTAGATCGAGCGCCTGATGCGGCTGTACCTGGGGAGGCAGTGCGATGGCGGATGAGGACACTACCGGGTCGCGTGACGACGACCCGTCCGGCGATGGAGCGTCTCAGCCGGACAGAGAAGAAGCACCCCGAGCGGAATTCAGGATGGAGCTGGTCGACCGGCTTCCCGGTGGCCGAGCGGTCATCGGAGTTGAGCAGGAGGGCGAGTTCATGTGGCTCGCATCCAAGGAGCATGTCAGCAAGCAGGCGGTCGACGAGTTCACCGACCAGTTGACGCGGATCGTGAACGAGGGCTGGTGGGTGCAGAACTGGCCCGGCGCTCGCGCCTGAAACCCACCCATTTGAAGCCGCAGGCCTACAGCCTGCGGCTTTAATGGTGTCTTTCGTGATACATGGGCGTGCCCATCGCGTAGCCCCCGATCAGGATCGTCCCGTCGTCCTGCGGGAAGAAGCCGACGGGGTTCGCCTGCGGCTGTCCATGCGGGTCGACGGTGGCCAGCCGCCCCAGCCGCTGCGACTTCAGATACGCGCGCTCGGCCTCGCTGAACTCGGTCATGGCAGCAGCCAAGCACGCGGGGCCGGACGGGCACATCGGATCATCGGCCTAGGTCCGAGGGCTTACCGCGGGGCCGGGGCCCGGTACGTCATCCCCACACCACCGCGCCCAGCCAGGCCCCCATGATCAGCAGGCAGGTGAACAGCTCTGCGAGGACGCTCCAGCCGCCGGCCCGCATCGCCGTGCGCACCGCCGCCCTGGCCGACCTGGACCGGCCGAGGCGGAGCCGTTCGCAGAGGTAGATGCCGCCCAGGAAACCGGGGATCGCGCCGAGCACGGGTATCAGGAAGAAGCCGGCGAACGCCCCGGCCCCCGCGTACACCGCCATACGGGGAGTGGCACCGCTCTCGCGCAGCCGTCGGGGCGGCAGGGCCCAGCGCACCACCTGGTAGAAGAACAGCGCGAAGGTGGCGCCCACGAGGACGCCCCAGGCGACCGGCCGCGGATCCTTCAGCGCCCACCACAGGACCCCGGCCCACACCAGCCACGATCCCGGCACGCCGGGCACCAGCACTCCGCACAGGCCGAGCAGGATGACGAGGCCGACCAGCAGGAGTTCCCACACTCCCATCTGCCCAGCGTGCCTGAGCCCGGGGGGAACCGCAGGTCAGTTCCGTGCCACCCAGCCCCGTTCGTACACGTGCCAGCCCAGCTGCAGCCGGGTCGTCACTCCGGTCAGTTCCATCAGCCGCTTCACCCGGCGCTGCACCGTCCGCAGGCCCAGGTCGAGCTGCTTGGCGACGCTCGCGTCGGTCAGCCCGGCCAGCAACAGAGAGAGGATCTCCAGGTCGGTGGCGTCGGGTCCGTCCGGCTCCTGCTCCGTGACCCCGGTCGCGCCGAGCCGCAGCGGCAGGGCGTTCCGCCACACCGACTCGAACAGGCCCGACAGCAGCTCCAGCAGCCCGCTGGAGTGCACCACGAGCGCCGCGGGTTCGGTCATCCGCGAGGTGAGCGGCACCAGGGCGATGGCCCCGTCGGCGACCACCAGCTTGGTCGGCACCTTGTCCACGACCCGTACCTGCTCGTCGCGGCCGAGCGCGGCGGACAGCTCCGTGATGCCGTGCGGCTGGTCGAGCACCGCCCGCTCGATCACCACCCGGTAGCGGACCCCGCGGTCGGCCGCCTGCTCCTCCGCGTCGTTCTCCATGCCGGTCACGGCGACCGGACGGTCGGTGACCAGGGCGCACACCTCCTCGCTCGCCCCGAGCTGGAGCTGGAGGAAGCGCTGGGTGACGGCGGCCGCGCCCGTCACCACCTCGACCAGGTCGTGCACGGCGGGCTCGGCCGCCGTCGCCCGGTACTCCTCGGCGAGCAGCGCCGCGGCGAGCTCCGCCTTCTCCAGTTCGTGCCGCTGCTGGGTGAGCAGCGCGCCGAGCGCCACCCCGGGCGGGGCGGCGACCCAGCGTCCGGGCCGGGCCGAGGACTGGGCCGCGAGCCCGTGCCGCTCCAGCCGGCGCAGGGCACGCTCGGTGTCGTGCTCCCCGAGGGTCAGCCGGCGCGCCAGATCGGGCACGTCTGCCGCGCCCACGGACACCAGCGCGCGGTACGCCGACTCGTGCATCGCGTCAAGACCTATCGCTCCCAGCATGGAGTGTCGTCCCTCCCCAAGACTTCCCGAAGGCAAAACCGGCGGTCAGGCCCGTGGCGGGAAACGGCCACGGCGTAAACCCGCCGCCGCACATCATCGCCGTACCGCCGGTCAGTCTGCCAATGTGGCGCTACGGCAGTGCAATGTGATCATCCGTCACAGCCGATCTTCAGGAAAGTGGTCCACACTCTGCCGGGGCTGCCGAAGGCGCCCGGGCCACCAGACGTCGCCGGGCGGTTCTCCCGTGGGGGGTGGAGCCGCCCGGCGACTTTTCCGCCTCACCTTTCGTTTCTTCTCGCCTCACCACTCGATTCTTCTCTCGCATCGCTGTTCGATTCTTCGCCCGACACGCCGTCCGACGCGACAAGACCGCGCCGGATTTTCCTGATGCCCCGTTTTCATACGGCCCGTGCGGTGGACAATCAGGGGCATGAACCAGCAGGGGGGAAGGCCCATCGGTCAGGAGGACGACTGGTGGGGGCAGCTGTACGACGACTTCACCGAGGACACGGGACCCGCGGCCGCGGCCGACTCGCTGGACGACCGGTTCGCCTCGGCGGCGGGGACGCTCGAGGCCGGGAGAGCGGCGCCGGAAGACGCGGTTGCCGGCGGCGGGCCGCCACGGCAGCGCGCGCCCTGGGAACCCCCGTCCACCACACCCGAGGGCCCCGCGGCCTTCCCGCCCGGACCGATGCCGCCGGGGTTCGAGCAGCGCACACCCCGGGAGCGTACGAGCTCCACGACCGGTCCCGCCGTGACCGGCGGTCGCACCTCCATGGAGGTCCCCGCCCCGGAGGCCGGCACCGCCGCCACCGCCGCCACTTCCGTCACCGCGGAAGGCGGCCCGCCCGGACCCACCTCCTCCCCGGCCGTCCCGCCCCGGGCCGTGCGCACGACGGAAGGCGCCGCCGCACCGGGCATCCGCACCGCCACCCGCCTCGACCTTCCCGCCGTCGACTACGTCGGCTCCGGCCCGCCCACCTACGACGCCGAGCCCACCGCACTGCCGACCGCCGACCCCGACGACCTCGACGACCTGGTCGCCGACACCGTGCTCGACGGGGCCCGCTACGGGGCCTGCACCCTGCGCGCGGTGTCCGCGCGCGGGGACTCGGCACGGTTCCGGGGCGAGCCGCGCCGCGACTCCCTGCTCACCGCACGCTTCGGTCACGGCGAGACGGCACTGGTGCTGGTGGCGATGGCGACCGGCGCCCGCGCCACGGCCGGGGCGCACCGGGCGGCCGCCGAGGCCTGCCACTGGATCGGCCGGGCCGTAGGCCGCAGCCACGCCCGGCTCGCGCAGGACATCCGGGCCGGCCGGCGAGGTGACCTCAAGTCCGGCCTGCACCGCCTCACCGACCGCAGCCTCGGCAAGCTCCGTGCCAGCGCCGCCGAACAGGGCATCGATCCCGACGAGTACGCGGCCGGCCTGCGCTGCCTGCTGCTTCCCGCCGACCCCGAATGCCGTACGCGTGTCTTCTTCGGCGTCGGCGCGGGTGGCCTGTTCCGGCTGCGGGACGGCGAGTGGCAGGACATCGAGCCGCGGGTCACCGAGATCACGGGGGAGCCGGTGGTCGGCTTCGGCTCGCTGCCCAGCGAGACCCCCGAGGGCGACCGGCTCACCATGGACCTGGGTATCCCGACCCCTCCGAGCCCGTACGAACCCGCCCCGGAACCGCCCCGCGAACCCTTCCGCTTCCGCGCCTCGATAGCCCGACCGGGTGACACGCTGCTGGTGTGCACCGGCGGCCTCGCCGAGCCGCTGCGCGGCGAGCCCGAACTGTGCGGGTATCTGGGCGGGCGGTGGTCGGGCCCGGTGGCGCCCGGCCTCGCCGCGTTCCTCGCCGACACCCTGGTCCGGGTCAAGGGGTACGCGGACGACCGTACGGCGGCCGCTGTTTGGGAGGCGTAACGGCACTCGCTGTGAATTCATGGAACCCAAAGGGATCCCCGGAGACCGAAGGGGCACACAGCGTCATGGCCAAGCAGAACGTAGCCGAGCAGTTCGTCGACATCCTCGTCCGCGCCGGAGTCAAGCGCCTCTACGGCGTGGTCGGCGACAGCCTGAACCCGGTCGTGGACGCCGTACGCCGTAACTCCGCCATCGACTGGATCCACGTCCGGCACGAGGAGACGGCGGCCTTCGCGGCCGGCGCCGAAGCCCAGATCACGGGGAAGCTGGCGGCCTGCGCGGGCTCCTGCGGGCCCGGCAACCTGCACCTCATCAACGGCCTGTACGACGCCCACCGCTCCATGGCCCCGGTCCTGGCCCTCGCCTCGCACATCCCCTCCAGCGAGATCGGCCTCGGCTACTTCCAGGAGACCCACCCCGACCAACTGTTCCGCGAGTGCAGCCACTACAGCGAACTGATCTCCAACCCGAAACAGATGCCCCGGCTGCTGCAGACCGCCATCCAGAACGCGATCGGCCGCGGCGGGGTAAGCGTCGTCTCCCTCCCCGGCGACATCGCCGACCAGCCCGCCCCGGAGAAGGCCGTCGAGACCGCCCTCGTCACCGCCCGCCCCTCCGTCCGGCCCGGCGACACCGAGATCGACCGGCTGGTCGAGATGATCGACGAGGCCGAGAAGATCACCCTGTTCTGCGGCAGCGGCACGGCGGGCGCGCACGCCGAGGTCATGGAGTTCGCCGGGAAGGTCAAGTCGCCGGTGGGGCACGCACTGCGCGGGAAGGAATGGATCCAGTACGACAACCCGTACGACGTCGGCATGAGCGGACTGCTCGGCTACGGCTCCGCCTACGAGGCCACACACGAGTGCGACCTGCTGATCCTGCTCGGCACCGACTTCCCGTACAACGCCTTCCTGCCCGACGACGTGAAGATCGTCCAGGTCGACGTCCGGCCCGAAAACCTCGGCCGGCGCTCGAAGCTGGATCTCGCGGTGTGGGGCGACGTGAAGGAGACGCTGCGCTGTCTCATCCCGCGGGTGCTGCCCAAGGACAACCGGCGGTTCCTCGACAAGATGCTCAAGAAGCACGCGGACGCGTTGGAGGGGGTCGTCAAGGCGTACACGCGGAAGGTGGAGAAGCATGTGCCGATCCATCCCGAGTACGTCGCGTCGGTACTCGACGAGCTGGCGGACGAGGACGCGGTCTTCACTGTCGACACCGGCATGTGCAACGTCTGGGCCGCCCGCTACATCTCGCCCAACGGCCGTCGCCGCGTCATCGGTTCCTTCTCCCACGGCTCGATGGCGAACGCGCTGCCGATGGCGATCGGCGCGCAGTTCACCGACCGTGGCCGGCAGGTCGTGTCGATGTCCGGGGACGGCGGATTCTCCATGCTGATGGGCGACTTCCTGACCCTGGTGCAGCACGACCTCCCGGTGAAGGTCGTCCTGTTCAACAACTCCTCCCTCAGCATGGTGGAGTTGGAGATGCTGGTCGCGGGCCTGCCCTCGTACGGCACCGCCAACAAGAACCCCGACTTCGCCGCCGTCGCCCGCGCCTGTGGCGCCCACGGTGTGCGCGTCGAGAAGCCCAAGCAGCTCGCCGGCGCCCTGAAGGACGCCTTCCAGCACAAGGGCCCGGCCCTCGTCGACGTCGTCACCGATCCCAACGCCCTGTCCATCCCGCCGAAGATCAGCGCCGACATGGTGACCGGCTTCGCGCTGTCCGCGTCGAAGATCGTGCTGGACGGCGGAGTCGGCCGGATGCTCCAACTGGCCCGCTCCAACCTGCGCAACGTGCCGCGGCCTTAGACCGACCGGCAAATGGGGGGCGGCGTCGCGGGGCTGGGCACGCACTCCCCCACTGCCTTGAGGGCGTGGGAGGTGCCCCCAGCGGCGTTGTCGTCAGTCAACAACTCCCCCATAGCCTTAAAGGCATGGGGGGACCCCCATCGCGTTGCCTCCCTCCTCCGCCTTGCAGCTGCACGCACCCAGCCCCGCTCCTTCTCCCACCCCCCATTTGCCGGTCGGTCTTAGCAGCCGACTCACGCCCGCCGCAGTCTCAGGGTGCGGATCTCGAACGGCCGCAGGACCGTGGGGCCGGAGGTCACCGACGTCTCGGGTCGCGGCCGTTCGAGGAGATCCGTCACCTCTGTCCGGGACACCGGGAAGTCCGCCGTCAGCTCGAACCGGGCCCGCCCGCCCCGGGACTCGTAGAGCCGTACCACCACGTCTCCACTGCGGTCGTCCGCGAGCTTGACCGACTCGATCGTCACGGCCGGGTCGTCCACGCGCACCAGCGGCGCGAGGAGCGGTGCCTCGGTCACCCGCAGTGGCAGGTTGAGCGCCAGCCCCTCCGCGACCGCGTCCCCGACGCCCGCCCCCGGCAGCAGCGCGTACGTGAAGCGGTGCGTCCCGAGGTCGGTCTCGGGGTCGGGGCTGTGCGGGGCACGCAGCAGGGTCAGGCGTACGGTCGTGCCGAGGCCGCCCTCGTACGGGGTGCGGGTCACGTCATGGCCGTACGTCGAGTCGTTGAGGACCGCAACGCCGTAGCCCTCCTCCGCGACCCGCAGCCAGCGGTGGGCGCAGATCTCGAAACGAGCCGTGTCCCAGGACGTGTTGGCGTGGGTGGGCCGGTGGATGTGGCCGAACTGGATCTCGGCGGCGGAGCGTTCGGCGTGCACATCGACCGGGAAGGCGGCCTTGAGGACCTTCTCGGACTCCTGCCAGTCGACGTCCGTGACGATGTCGAGGCGGCGGCTCGCTGCCGTCAGCCGGATCTCCTGGGTGATCCGGGACCTGCCGAACGTCCGGGTGACCCGCACCGTCGCCCGCAGCGGCCCGTCCGCCACCAGCTCCACCGACTCGGCGTCCGTCAGGTCCGTGTGCCGGCGCCGGTAGTGCCGGTCGATGTCCCAGGCATCCCAGGCGTTGGGGTGGTCGGGGTGCAGTTGGAGGAGGTTGCCCCGGCCGCACAGGACTTCACGGTCGGCGTTCAGGTCCCGCACGGACTCGATCAGACCGTCGGCGTCGATCCGTACCCGCGTCCAGGCGTTCTCCAGCACGATGGTGCCGCCCGTGCGTTCGGCCCGGACGGCCTCGGAGGCTGTCGCCGTGATCGCCGCGGTTCCCAGCCCCGGCACCGTCACCACGCCGTCCCCGACCACCTCGGTCCGCTCGTACGGCGATGAGTTGAGCACCGCCCGCTCGCCCGGCCCCAGCGCCCGCACCGCCTCCGCCGTGATCTCCGCCAGCTCCACCAGTACGCGCGCGTACGTCTCCCGTGCCTCCCGGTGCACCCACGCGATCGACGAGCCCGGCAGGATGTCGTGGAACTGGTGCAGCAGCACCGTCTTCCACAGCCGGTCCAGGGCGTCGTAGGGGTAGGCGTACGACGGATTGCGCACCGCCGCCGTCGTGCACCACAACTCTGCCTCGCGCAGGGCGTGTTCGCAGCGTCGGTTGCCCTGCTTGGTCTTGGCCTGCGTGGTGTAGGTGGCCCGGTGCAGTTCGAGGTACAGCTCGCCCGACCACACCGGCGCGTGCGGACCGTACTCCTCCTCGGCGGCCGCGAAGAAGGCGGAGGGCTTTTCGATCTCCACCCGTGGTGAGCCCTCCAGCGAACGCAGGCGCCGCGCCTTCTCCAGCATCTCCCTCGTGGGACCGCCTCCGCCGTCGCCCCAGCCGAAGGGGACCAAGGAGCGGGTGGCGCGGCCCTTGTCGGCGAAGTTGCGTTCCGCGTGGGCGAGTTCGCGGCCGTGCAGCTGCGAGTTGTAGGTGTCGACCGGCGGGAAGTGGGTGAAGACGCGTGTGCCGTCGATGCCCTCCCACCAGAAGGTGTGGTGGGGCATGCGGTTGGACTGGTTCCAGCTGAGTTTCTGAGTGAGGAACCAGCGGATTCCGGCCAACTTCGCGAGCTGCGGGAAGGCAGCGGTGTAGCCGAAGGAGTCGGGCAGCCAGATCTCCTCGGTCTCCACGTCCAGCTCCTCGGCGAAGAAGCGCCTGCCGTGGGTGATCTGGCGGGCCAGCGCCTCACCGCCGGGCATGTTGGCGTCCGACTCCACCCACATCGAGCCGACCGGCGCCCAGTTGCCGTCCCGCACCGCCTTCCTGATGCGCTCCCAGATGTGCGGCTGGTGCTCCTTCACCCACGCGTACTGCTGGGCCTGCGAACAGGAGAAGACCAGCTCGGGGTAGTCGGCGGCGAGCGCGGTGACGTTGGCGAAGGTGCGGGAGGCCTTGCGGACGGTCTCGCGCAGGGGCCACAGCCACGCCGAGTCGATGTGGGCGTGCCCGGTCGCCGAGACGCGGTGCGCGCTCGCCGAGGCCGGGCGGGACAGGACGTCCGTGAGGGCCGCGCGGGCCGCGGGTGCGGTGCCCGGCACGTCGTGCAGGTCGAGCGTGTCGAGCATGTCCTCCAGGGCGCGCAGGATCTCGTGGCGCCGCGGGCGGTCCGCGGCCAGCTCGTACATCAGCTCCGACAGCACCTCGATGTCGAGGACCAACTGCCACACGTGCTCCTCGAGTACGGCCAGTTCGGCAGAGCGGAATCGGTAGACGGGCCGATCCCCCGCGGTCAGGACGTCTCCCAGGTGCGTCGGCTCGAAGCCGTGCAGTACCGCCGGGTTGGCCGCCGCTTCCAGGAGCAGATGGACCGGCTCGCCTCCCCCCGCGGGGTGGCCGACGGTCAGGTGACGGTTGCGCGGGTGAATTCCCTTCAGCGGCACGCCGGCGGCGTCGTACAGCAGCCCCTCCGCCTGGAAACCGGGCCCGTCGCCGGTGAACCCGGGGTCGATCACCGCCTCCACCCGGCGGCCCGCCCACTCCTCGGGCACCCGCCCCTCCAACCGGAACCAGCTCGTCGACCAGGGCTTTCCCCACTCCGTGCCGGTCGTGAAGGGCTCGTAGGCCGCCTGCAGGGCTTGGTCCACCGGCACCGGCTCACCCGGCACGTGCCACACGGACAGGACCAGCGGCACCTTGGCCCCGTACTGCGCGGGCCGCACGAACTGTCGCAGAGCGCGCTCCAGGCGCGCCTCCACCAGGGTTCGGTCGTCGTGCACGGCGCTCTCCTCGGCGGCTCGGACGGCACTGTCAGATGTCCTGTACCCGCCCGGGCGGCTCTGCGGACACGTGTCCTGGCATCCGTCCGAGGCGCCGTGCGCGTGGCCGAACACCTGGTCGTTGAGGATTCGACATGACTGCCGCCGTGCCTGTGGGGCATGGATCCCCGTGAACGTGTTCGAGCTGGAGGGGAACCGACATCGGCGCGCGGGCGGGGGGTCATGAAGAGGCAGGCACGGGGGAGCGGTCCCATGGCGATCGGCGTCACCTCGGCGAGCACGAGGACAGCGGACGAAGAGGCCGACGGCGCCGGGGAGCGGGCGCAGCCGCCGCAGCTGCGGCGCAGACTGGGGCGGGCGGACCTGCGGGCGGTGCCCGAGGCACGCCGGGCGCTGCGCGAACTGCTACGGCACTGGGGGAAGCCGGGTCGGTCGGAGATAGCGGAGCTGCTCACCAGCGAGCTCGTCACCAACGCACTCGTGCACACCGACCGCGAGGCAATGCTGACCGCCACCGTCGGGCCCGACGGGCTCCGGGTGGAGGTACGGGACTTCGTCACCCGCCGGCCCCGGCTGCGGGTACCGGACACCGACGACGGTACGCACGGCAGGGGTCTGGTCCTGGTGCAGTCCCTCGCGGACGCGTGGGGTGTGCAGCCGCACGGGGTCGGGAAGGCGGTGTGGTTCGAGCTCGACGCGGAGGCCGCATGACGAACCGCATGACGAACGCTCATGACGAACGCTCATGACGAACGGGAGGGGGTGCGGCTCGCCGGAGCCGCACCCCCTCCCGTGATGCCCGGTCCCGGGCTGTCGGCTCAGCCGAACTGCTGCTCGAGGTCCTTGAGCTTGCGCTCCAGGGAGTCGAGGCGCGGCAGGGCCATGGTGTCGTCCTCGGTGGTCAGGTCGACGGTGATCGGGTCAGAACTGGTCCGTACGGGCTGAAGGGACGGACGTGAGGGCACGGGCGGCAGGGGCTCCGGCGAGGATATGGCAGGCTCCGCGGCGGCTCGCTCGGAGCCACGCTCGAGGGCCTGTGCCTCCATCTGGCGGCCGCCGCCGCGGCCCACGAAACCGCGGTGGCCCCGGCTGATCGCCTTGAGCTGCGCCCGCTCGACCCGCTCCTTGTCGCGGCGCCGCAGTCGGGCCGCTTCCTTCTGACGCTTGTCCTCGCGTACCTCGTCGACCGCCTCGTCCAGGCTGCGCACGCCTTCCAGGAGCATCAGCGACCAGGCGCTGTACGTCTCGCGCGGGGCCCGCAGCCAGCGGACGATGCGGATCTGCGGCAGCGGGCGCGGCACCAGACCCTGCTCGCGCAGCGCGGCCCGGCGGGTCTGCTTCAGCGCGCGGTCGAACAGGACCGCCGCGGAGAGGGACATGCCGGAGAAGAACTGCGGCGCGCCGTCGTGGCCGATGCCCCGGGGCGCGTGAACCCAGTTGAACCAGGCAGCGGCACCCGCGAACGTCCACACGAGTATCCGGGAGCCGAGGGCCGCGTCGCCGTGGCTGGCCTCGCGCACCGCGAGTACGGAGCAGAACATCGCCGCACCGTCCAGGCCGAACGGCACCAGGTATTCCCAGCCGCCGGAGAGGCCGAGGTTCTGCTCACCGAAGCCGACCAGGCCGTGGAAGGAGAGCGCGGCGGCCACGGCCGCACAGCAGAACAGCAGTACATAGGAGGCTGTGCCGTATATGGCCTCCTTGCGCCTGCGGCGCTCTTCGCTGCGCTCCCACGAGTCGTCCGCGCTCGCGTCCTTCCCCGAGGAGCGCTTTCCGCGCGCCAGCACCGCAACCGCCGCCAGCATGCCCAGGAGTAGTACGGCGCCGGGAAGCAGCCAGTTCAGCGATATGTCGGTCAATCTCATCTGGGGTCCCTTGCATTGGGATAGGGCGTAACGCCCGCCATAGTGGCCCAATTCCACCGGCCCTCAGGGGGTTTCGGGGCAAGAGGCCGCCAAGGAGGTGCAAGGGGATGCCCAGGGCGGCGTTCTGCTCGAACTGCCGCGTGAGGGGCGGGAGTTGAGTTCGAATAAGACTACCTGTACGGGTGGTTCCACGGAAAGTTCCTGCGGCAAGTGAGGAAGTTGTGAAGTGCCTGTAACCGTACGGGGGTCGCGTTCGTGGGTGATCTTACGGGACGCGTGGACGCGTCCCGTCCTGAGGGGGCGTTAACTCGCTGCGACGGCCGTCAGCTTGGTGACCCGGTCGGCGTCGCAGGTGCGCGGGCAGGTGGCGCAGGTGTCCTCCGGGCGCACCGTGTAGAACATGCAGCAGCTCGCCCGGTCCCGGGTGGGCAGCGGCTCGCCGTCCGGCCCGGTCAGCTCACGGAAGGCGGCCGAGCCGACGTACGGCTTGGTCGCGCCCGGCAGCAGCAGCTCCAGCTCGCGCATGGCGCGCCGCTCCTCGCCGAGCAGGTGGGCGACGTACCAGAGCCCCTCGACGACCTCGTCGGTCACCATGCCCCACAGGGCGCGCCCGCGCCGCCGCATGCGCGGTCCGAACCCGGCGAGTACCGGCTCCATGTGCTCGGCGACCGCCGCGCGTACCTCCGCGCGCAGCGCCTCCTCGCCGGCGACCACCCGGGCGCCGGGCAGCGCCGCCGCGGGATCGTCCGGCAGGCAGGCGAAGGAGGCGGCGCGGACGGCCATGCGGCCGGCGGTGCGGTCGTACGAGACGTGTGTCACGGGGATACGGGGCACCCGGCGGTGCAGGAACCAGGGCACGGTGATCAGCAGGCAGGCGGGCCAGGCGTACCGGTGCAGTCCGAAGCTCGCGACGACGTCCGGGCGTGCCTTCTGTCCGTAGTCCCGCACCACCTGCGCGTCGTCCCAGGCCAGGAAGGCCTCGAGCCCGGCGCCGTCGTCCGTGAGCGAAGCGGCGCCGACCCAGCCGTCGCCCTCGGGGGCGGCTTCCCCGGCGCCGAGCTCCGTGACGGCCAGCCCCGGGTAGACCTCGGTGAGGCGGGCGTACGCGTCCGTGACGGCCGATGTGAGCAAGGGCATACGGGGACCACCGAATCACGGTCGATTGAGGGCGACTGAAGGTAAGCCTTACCTTAGCCCGCATACGTCGGGATTTGAACGGGGGACTTCTGCGCCTAAGGTGCTTGACGGACGAGTAGCAACCCGCCGTAATGACCCCAAGTACCGACAAGCCCGGAGGAGGGCCTGTGAAGCCGAGCGCGCAGGGCTCCGCCGGGATGGGCATCCCCGAGACGCGTCCGGGAGAGGCCCGGGTGCCGGCGCGGCCGCAGGCCGCGGAACGGGGCCGGGACCGCGAGCGCGAGGTGCCGTCGACCGGCGCCGCCCGCGGCGAGCACACCCACTGCGAGCAGCCGATCCCGCACCCGCGTCCCGCCGTCCAGCGGTCCTCGGTGCGCGGGCAGATCCTCGACGCTTTGCGCACCGCGCTGGTGACCGGGGAGCTCAGGCCGGGCGAGGTGTACTCGGCGCCCGTGCTGGGCGAGCGCTTCGGGGTCTCCGCGACGCCCGTGCGGGAGGCCATGCAGCAGCTCGCGCTGGAGGGGGCCGTCGAGGTCGTCCCCAACCGCGGGTTCCGCGTGATCGAGCGCGACGCGCGCGAGCTGGCCGAGCTCGCCGAGGTCAGGGGCCTGATCGAGGTCCCGGTGATGTTGCGCCTCGCCCGCGCCGTGCCGGCCGACCGCTGGGCCGAGCTGCGTCCGCTCGCCGAGGCGACGGTACGCGCCGCGTCCACGGGCTGCCGCGCCACGTACGCCGAGTCCGACCGCAGCTTCCATCGCGCGGTGCTGGCCCTCGCGGGGAACGAACAGCTGGTCCGTATCGCCGACGACCTGCATCGCCGCGCGCAGTGGCCTCTGGTCGGGGGTGCGGTGCGGCAGCAGCGCGCGGAGCTGGTGGCCGACGCGGCGGAGCACATGGCCCTGCTGGAGGCGCTGACCGCGCGGGACCTGGATGTGGTGCGGTCCCTGGTGCGGGAGCACTTCGCCGGGGCGTCCTGAGCCGCGCACGTGCCGTGGGCTGCCGTGCGGGGTGGGTCGCGCAGCCCGGCGCTGCCGGGTTGCCGCCCGCGCCCACCCGTGCCGCCCCGGCGGCACGACTGCCCGCGGTCTGACGGGTCGGCTGAGGGGGCATCGGCTGTGCCGGTCTGTGTCGGCGCGGGTGGTGCGGCTGTCTGTGGTGTGACGGGTCGGCTGAGGGGTCGTCGGCTGTGCCCGTCTGTGTCGGCCCGGGTGGCGCGCGGCTGCCCGTGGCCCGGCGGAGCCGTTATGCCGTCGCGGCCGGTGGCGTCGGTGCCAGTTGTCGGGCCAGCCATGTCGGTACGCCTCCGAGGAGTCGGTACAGGCGTCGGGCCTCCTCGCGCAGGCGTGCTGCCTCCGGCTCTGTCTCCGCGTCCGCCAGGGACGCCAGGGCGGGTGCCGTGCCGACCAGGTAGCCCAACTCCTCCCGGATCCGGAGGGATTCGGCGAAGCCGTGCCGGGCCTCTGCCAGTTCGCCGTCCCGGAGGGCGAGGCCCGCGAGATGGCGCCAGGTGAAGGACAGGAGCAGTGCGTCCGAGTGCGCTGCGGCGCCCGCGTGGGCCCGGCGGTAGGCGGCGCGTGCCGCCTGCGGGGAACGCGACAGGTTCTCGGCGAGCAGCCCCCGACGGAAGTCCAGCAGGGCCCGCCCCGCCACCCCCGGAGGGATCAGCGCCGCCGCCCGCCCCAGCGCGGCCCGCGCCTCGTCCGCCCGGTCGCGCACGCCGTGCAGCGTCGCCGCGTAGGCGAGTTGCCCGCGTTCGCAGGCTGCCGCGCCGCGCTCCTCGTCACCGGCCGCCAGCGCCTCGGCCGTACGCAGCGCGTCCTCGGCGTCCTGCCAGCCCTGCTCGGTGTACAGACACCGTTCGACCAGCAACGCGGCCCGCTGCAGCGCGGCGGCCGGGGTCTCCGGCCGGAGCAGGGCCGCCGCGTCGGCCCAGCAGGCGCGTGAGCGCAACCGCCATACCGCGGTCTGGAGGGGATCGTCACCAGCGGTCGTTCCGTTACCAGACATGGCGGTATGCGCCACGTTGCCCTCCCCGAGCACGCCATCGAGCTTTGAGTGGTGGCGGCATTCCAGCACCAATCCTGGCGCCTGGCCAAGGGGGTGGGTGAAGGATTTCACAAAGTCGTGGGACGGGGAGAGCGCTTGATCCCCTTCCGTCCCACGCCGCCGTGACCTCAGCTCATGCGCAACGCCAGGAAGAAGTCCAGCTTGTCCTCGAGCCGCGACAGGTCACGGCTCGTCAACTGCTCGATCCTCCCCACCCGGTACCGCAACGTGTTGACGTGCAGGTGCAGCCGGGACGCGCACCGGGTCCAGGAGCCGTCGCAGTCGAGGAACGCCTCCAGGGTGGGGATCAGCTCGGCGCGGTGGCGGCGGTCGTAGTCGCGCAACGGGTCCAGCAGACGGGCGGTGAAGGCCCGGCGGACGTCGTCCGGCACGAAGGGCAGCAGGAGCACGTGCGAGGCCAGTTCCTGGTGGCCCGCCGCGCAGACCCGGCCGGGGCGCGCCGCCGCCACCCGCCGGGCGTGCCGTGCCTCCTCCAGCGCCCCGCGCAGTCCCTCCGCCGAGTGCACGGCCGCGCTGACGCCGAGCGTGAGCCGCCCGTCGTCGTCGAGGCCGGCCGACAGCGGGTCCCGTACGGACTCCAGGAGTACGTCGGCGAGGACCCCGGCCTCGGAGCCGTCGTGCTCGCTCGACACGGCCGGCAGCGGTACGAGCGCGATGGCCTCGTCGCCCGTGTGGGCGACGGCGATGCGGTCGGAGGGCTCGGGACCGGTGGCGAGCGGGTCGACCAGGATCTCCTCCAGGAGCGACTGGGCGACCGGGCCGCCCTCGATGCCGGCGCCCTCCCACTCGACCCGGGCCACGACCACCTGCCAGAGCGGGGCCGCCCCGAGGCCCGGCAGCAGCACCGGCGCCGCGACCCGCAACCGCGCCGCGATCTCGGCGGGCGCCGCGCCCGTCTGCACCAGTTCGAGCACCTCCTGCGCCAGACGCCGCCGGACCGTGCGCGCCGCGTCCCGCCGGTCCCGCTCGACCGCGATCAGCTGGGTGACGCCCTGGAGCAGGTCGAGCCGCTCCGCGGGCCAGTCCCCGGCGTCCGCCTCCACCGCCAGCAGCCAGTCGGACAGCACGGTCTCGCGCACGTCCCGGGAGCCCCGCGGGGAACGGCTGCTGCTGCGGATCGGGAAGAGCGAGTACGTGGCGGTGCCGAGCGTCACCCGGTGCGGCCTGTGCCGGCCCGTGCGGGTGGCGGTCAGGTGTTCCGCGGCCAGCCTGGCGCACACCTCGGCAGACAGTGCGGGGCCCGTCTTCGGGCCCGCGATGAGCCGGCCGGCCGGGGAGAGGACCCAGGCCCGCAGGTCCAGGTCCGAGCCGAGCAGATCGAGGACCACGTCCGGGCCGCCGCCCGCCGGGCCCGAGGTCATCATCCGGCGGTGCCGGTCGACCACGGCCGCGAGGTCCCCGGCGCGCTCACCGGACACCTGCCGGACGACGTGCTCGGTGATCGTCGCGAACGCCACCGACTCGTGCACCGCGAACAGCGGCAGCCGGTGCCGGGCGCAGGCCACGACCAGGTCCTCGGGCACGTACCCGAACTCGGCCGTACCGGCGGCGACACCCGCCACCCCGGCCACCGCCAGGGTCCGTACGAACGGCTCGGAGTCCTCGGCGTCCCGGCGCCACGCCAGTCCTGTCAGCACCAGCTCACCGCCCGCCAGATAGCGGCTGGGGTCCTTGAGGTCGGTGGTCATCACACCGCGTACGGTGCGGTCGAGCTCGTCCTCGCCGCCCAGCAGCCGCAGGCCCAGCGCATCGGTCTCCAGCAGTGCGCGCAGCCGCATTCTCGTCGCCGCCGTTCTTTGTCTCGAAATCTACGATGAATCTTGAAGGGTCTTGTGGTGAGGGGACCCGGCGAGAGGGTTCTCGGCGCGGGAGCACGTCGGCCCGGAGGGACCGGGCCGAGTCTCACGTTTCCACAGGAAAACCAAGAGGTTACTGATGCCCTCCGTTCATACGAATCTACAAGATGCCCGTGCTGGCCAGCCAACTCCTTCATGGTTTCGGTGACTGACCCCGTCGGAGTACCGCGCGGTGTACTGAGCCCACTCCGCGTAAACAGCACATGAACGAGCCGGCCCCGCCGCACACGATCTGGCTCGATCCGTACGACCCACGAGACGAAGAAGAAGAGAGCCGGTCATGGACTTCCTTCGCCCCGCCAGCTGGGAGGAGGCGCTCGCCGCTAAGGCCGAGCACCCCACAGCTGTGCCGATTGCGGGTGGCACCGATGTGATGGTCGAGATCAACTTCGACCACCGCCGGCCCGAGTACCTGCTCGACCTGAACCGCATCGGCGACCTCTACGAGTGGGAGGTCGGCGAGGAGAGCGTGCGGCTGGGAGCCTCCGTCCCGTACTCGAAGATCATGGAGAGTCTGCGCGCCGAGCTGCCGGGTCTGGCCCTCGCCTCGCACACGGTCGCCTCTCCGCAGATCCGCAACCGCGGCGGCGTCGGCGGCAACCTCGGCACCGCCTCCCCGGCCGGCGACGCCCACCCCGCCCTGCTGGCGGCCGGCGCCGAGGTCGAGGTCGAGTCGGTGCGCGGCTCGCGCCTGATCCCGATCGACGCCTTCTACACCGGTGTGAAGCGCAACGCGCTCGCCGCCGACGAGCTGATCCGCGCGGTGCACATCAAGAAGGCCGACGGCCCGCAGCAGTACTCCAAGGTCGGCACCCGCAACGCGATGGTGATCGCGGTGTGCGCCTTCGGCCTGGCCCTGCACCCGCAGACCCGCACGGTCCGCACCGGCATCGGCTCCGCCGCGCCCACCCCTGTCCGGGCGAAGGCCGCGGAGGAGTTCCTGAACGCGGCGCTCGAAGAGGGCGGCTTCTGGGACAACGGAAAGATCATCACCCCGTCGGTCGCCAAGCAGTTCGCGGACCTGTGCTCCGGCGCCTGCAACCCGATCGACGACGTCCGGGGCACCGCGAGCTACCGCCGCCACGCGGTCGGAGTCATGGCCCGCCGCACCCTGACCTGGACCTGGGAGTCGTATCGCGGCACCGCCGCCCGCACGGAGGGAGTCGCGTGATGCGCGTCAATTTCACGGTCAACGGCCGTCCGCAGGAAGCCGACGACGTCTGGGAGGGCGAGTCCCTGCTCTACGTGCTGCGCGAGCGCCTGGGCCTCCCCGGTTCCAAGAACGCCTGCGAGCAGGGCGAGTGCGGCTCCTGCACGGTCCGTCTGGACGGCGTGCCGGTGTGTTCCTGCCTGGTGGCGGCGGGCCAGGTGGAGGGCCGTGAGGTCGTCACGGTCGAGGGGCTGGCGGAGTACGCCAAGCAGCGGTCCTGCGGTACGGCCGCGTGCGGCACGACGCTCGACGAGGCTCAGCGGTGGCAGGCGAAGGGCACCGACTCCCACACCGGCGAAGGCACCGAACTCTCCCCGGTCCAGCAGGCGTTCATCGACGCCGGCGCCGTCCAGTGCGGCTTCTGCACGCCGGGCCTCCTCGTCGCCGCCGACGAGATGCTGGAGCACAACCCGAACCCGACCGACGCGGACATCCGCGAGGCCCTGTCGGGCAACCTGTGCCGCTGCACCGGCTACGAGAAGATCATGGACGCGGTCCGCCTGGCGGCCGCCCGGCAGGGAGAGGCGGTCTGACGATGCCGACCAACGGCGCACCCACGAAGATCACCCAGGGTTCCCGGACCAAGGGCGGCATCGGCGAGTCCACGCTCCGCCCGGACGGCACCCTCAAGGTCACCGGCGAGTTCGCGTACTCGTCCGACATGTGGCACGAGGACATGCTCTGGGGCCAGATCCTGCGCTCCCCGGTCGCGCACGCCGAGATCGTCTCGATCGACACGAGCGAGGCCCTCGCGCAGCCCGGCGTCTATGCCGTCATGACCTACGACGACCTGCCGACCGACGTGAAGAACTACGGCCTGGAGATCCAGGACACCCCGGTCCTCGCGCACGGCAAGGTACGCCACCACGGCGAGCCGGTCGCCATCGTCGCCGCCGACCACCCGGAGACCGCGCGCCGCGCCGCCGCCAAGATCAAGGTCGAATACCGCGAGCTGCCGGTCATCACCGACGAGGCCTCCGCGACCGCACCGGACGCCATCCTCGTCCACGAGGGCCGCACCGACCACCACATCGGCCACGTCCCGCACCCGAACATCGTCCACCGCCAGCCGATCATCCGCGGCGACGCCGCCGAGGCCGCCGAGCGGGCCGACGTGATCGTCAAGGGCGAGTACTACTTCGGCATGCAGGACCAGGCCTTCCTCGGCCCCGAGTCCGGTCTCGCCGTGCCCGAGGAGGACGGCGGCGTCCACCTCTACATCGCCACCCAGTGGCTCCACTCCGACCTGCGCCAGATCGCGCCCGTGCTCGGCCTGCCCGAGGACAAGGTCCGCATGACGCTGGCCGGCGTCGGCGGCGCGTTCGGCGGCCGCGAGGACCTGTCGATGCAGATCCACGCCTGCTTGCTGGCGCTGCGCACCGGCAAGCCCGTCAAGATCGTCTACAACCGCTTCGAGTCCTTCTTCGGCCACGTCCACCGCCACCCGGCCCGGCTCTACTACGAGCACGGGGCGACCAAGGACGGCAAGCTGACCCACGTCAAGTGCCGCATCCTCCTGGACGGCGGCGCGTACGCCTCCGCGTCCCCCGCGGTCGTCGGCAACGCCTCCTCGCTCGGTATCGGCCCGTACGTCGTCGACGACGTCGAGGTCGAGGCCATCGCCCTCTACACCAACAACCCGCCCTGCGGCGCCATGCGCGGCTTCGGCGCGGTCCAGGCGTGCTTCGCCTACGAGGCGCAGATGGACAAGGTGGCCGCGCAACTCGGCCTGGATCCGGTGAAGTTCCGGCAGCTCAACGCCATGGAGCAGGGCACGCTCCTGCCGACCGGCCAGCCGGTCGACTCCCCGGCGCCGGTCGCCGAACTCCTGCGCCGCGTCAAGGCGATGCCGCTGCCGCCGGAGCGCCAGTGGGAGAGCAGCGAGGGCGCGGACGTACGACAGCTGCCCGGCGGTCTGTCCAACACCACGCACGGAGAAGGCGTCGTACGCGGCATCGGCTACGCGGTCGGCATCAAGAACGTCGGCTTCTCCGAGGGCTTCGACGACTACTCGACGGCGAAGGTCCGCATGGAGGTCGTCGGCGGCGAACCCGTCGCCACCGTGCACACCGCGATGGCGGAGGTCGGCCAGGGCGGTGTCACCGTCCACGCCCAGATCGCCCGCACCGAGCTGGGCGTCGCCCAGGTGACGATCAACCCGGCGGACACGCAGGTGGGCTCGGCGGGTTCGACCTCCGCGTCCCGCCAGACGTATGTCACCGGCGGCGCCGTGAAGAACGCCTGCGAGATCGTCCGCGAGAAGGTCCTGGAGATCGGCCGCCGCAAGTTCGGTACGTACCACCCCGCCTGGGCCACGGCCGAACTGCTCCTGGAGGGCGGCAAGGTCGTCACCGACGGCGGCGAGGTCCTCGCCGACCTGGTGGACGTCCTCGGCGACGAGGCCGTCGAGGTCGAGGAGGAGTGGCGGCACCGGCCGACCGAGGCCTTCGACCTGCGCACCGGTCAGGGCAACGGCCACGTGCAGTACAGCTTCGCCGCGCACCGCGCCGTCGTCGAGGTCGACACCGAGCTCGGCCTGGTCAAGGTCATCGAACTGGCCTGCGCCCAGGACGTCGGCAAGGCGCTCAACCCGCTGTCCGTCATCGGCCAGATCCAGGGCGGTACGACCCAGGGGCTCGGCGTGGCGGTCATGGAGGAGATCATCGTCGACCCGAAGACGGCGAAGGTCAGGAACCCCTCCTTCACGGACTACCTGATCCCCACCATCCTCGACACGCCGACCATCCCGGTCGACGTGCTCGAACTCGCCGACGACCACGCCCCGTACGGGCTGCGCGGCATCGGCGAGGCCCCGACCCTGTCGTCCACCCCGGCGGTCCTCGCGGCCATCCGGAACGCGACGGGTCTGGAGCTCAACCGGACGCCGGTACGCCCGGAGCACCTGACCGGAACCGCGTAAGGCCGCTCAGGGCCACGCGAGTCCGACGTCCGCAGCACACCAAGTTCGTCTCGGGCCGTCCCCCGGGTCGTGCACCTTCCCAAAACCCGCGTCCGCCAGGGCGGATGCGCGGGTGCCCCTATGAACCTTGGGAGACGGCACCATGACCCAGCAGTCAGTGGAGCCCAGGACCACCGCCGAAGACGCGGGTGCGGGAACCCGCGTCCCGGCCGGCAGGTCCTGGCTCGACCGGTACTTTCACATATCCCGGCGGGGATCCACGGTCGCGCGCGAAGTGCGCGGCGGCGTCACCACCTTCATGGCGATGGCGTACATCCTCCTGCTCAACCCGCTCATCCTGTCCGGCAAGGACGCGGCGGGGAACACCCTCGGCCAGCAGGCCCTGATCACCGCGACCGCGTTCGCGGCGGCGGTCACCACGCTGCTGATGGGCTTCTTCGGCAAGGTGCCCCTCGCCCTCGCCGCCGGACTCTCCGTCTCCGGCGTCCTGTCCTCACAGGTCGCCCCGCAGATGACCTGGCCGCAGGCCATGGGCATGTGCGTGATGTACGGCGTGGTCATCATGCTCCTGGTCGTCACCGGCCTACGCGAGATGATCATGAACGCGATTCCACTGGCACTCAAGCACGCGATCACCATGGGCATCGGCCTGTTCGTCGCCCTGATCGGCTTCTACAAGGCCGGCTTCGTGCACCAGGGCAAGGCGACCCCGGTCACCCTCGGCCCGACCGGTGAACTCGCCGGCTGGCCCGTCCTGCTCTTCGCCCTGACCCTCCTGGCGATCTTCATGCTCCAGGCCCGGGGGGTCCCCGGCGCGATCCTGATCGGCATCGTCGGCGGCACGGTTCTCGCGGTGGTGCTCAACGCGGTGGGGGCCATCGACCCCGGGCAATGGGCAAGCGGGGCACCACAGTTGCATGGCAGCGCGGTCTCCATGCCGGACTTCTCGCTCTTCGGCGAGGTCGAGTTCGGCGGCTGGGGCGACGTCGGCGCGATGACGGTCGGCATGATCGTCTTCACGCTCGTGCTGGCCGGCTTCTTCGACGCCATGGCGACGATCATCGGCGTCGGCACCGAGGCCAGGCTCGCCGACGAGCAGGGCCGGATGCCGGGCCTGTCCAAGGCGCTGTTCATCGACGGCGCGGGCGGCGCGATCGGCGGTGTCGCCGGCGCGTCGGGCCAGACCGTGTTCGTCGAGTCGGCGACGGGCGTCGGCGAGGGAGCCCGTACGGGCCTGTCGTCCGTGGTCACCGGACTCTTCTTCGCCGCCTGTCTGTTCTTCACCCCCCTCACGGCGATCGTGCCCGGCGAGGTCGCGGCCGCGGCCCTGGTGGTCATCGGCGCCATGATGATGATGAACGCCCGCCATGTGGACTGGGCCGACCGCGCCACCGCGATCCCGGTCTTCCTGACCGTCGTGATCATGCCGTTCACGTACTCCATCACGGCGGGCGTGGCGGCCGGAGTCCTCTCGTACGTCGCCATCAGGATCGCCCAGGGCAAGGCCCGGGAGATCGGGTCGTTCATGTGGGGCCTGACGGCGATCTTCCTCGTCTACTACGCCCTGAACCCCATCGAAAGCTGGCTGGGCGTGCACTAGCCGGCTGGTGACAAGCGCCTTTCACGCAACCGCTGTTAAGGAGACCGAGACATGCTGGACATCGCCGAAGAGCTGCACCGGTGGGTCGAGCAGGGCCGCGACTTCGCCGTCGCCACCGTGGTGGCCGTCGGCGGCAGCGCGCCCCGCCAGCCCGGCGCCGCCCTCGCGGTGGACGCCGACGGCACGGCGATCGGCTCGGTCTCCGGCGGGTGTGTGGAGGGCGCGGTGTACGACCTGTGCCAACAGGCGCTGCAGGAAGGGGAAGTGGTCCTGGAGCGCTTCGGCTACAGCGACGAGGACGCCTTCGCCGTCGGTCTGACCTGCGGCGGCATCATCGACATCCTCGTCACACCGGTACGGGTCGGCGACCCCGTCCGACCGGTGGTCGCGTCCGCGCTGTCCGCCGCCGCGACCGGGGAGGCGGCGGCGGTGGCGCGGATCGTACGGGGCCCGGCGGAACTGGCGGGGCGCGCCCTGCTCGTCCGCCCGGACGGCTCGTACGAGGGCGGCTTCGGCGCGCACCCGGAACTGGACCGCACGGTCGCGGCCGAGGCGACGGCCTTCCTGGACGCCGGCCGCACGGGCACCCTGGAGATCGGAGAGCAGGGCTCACGCTGCGGAGCACCGCTCACGGTCCTGGTCGAGTCGTCGGTCCCGCCGCCCCGGATGATCGTCTTCGGTGCGATCGACTTCGCGTCGGCGCTGGTCAGGATCGGCAAGTTCCTCAACTACCACGTGACGGTGTGCGACGCCCGCCCGGTGTTCGCGACCCGAACCCGCTTCCCCGAGGCCGACGAGATCGTCGTCGAGTGGCCGCACAAGTACCTGGAGCGCACGGACGTCGACGCCCGCACCGTCCTGTGCGTCCTGACCCACGACGCCAAGTTCGACGTACCCCTGCTCCGGCTCGCGCTGCGACTGCCGGTGGCGTACGTCGGCGCGATGGGCTCCCGCCGCACCCACCTGGACCGCAACCAGCGGTTGCGGGAGGTCGGGGTGACGGAGCTGGAGTTGGCGCGGCTCAGGTCACCCATCGGCCTCGACCTGGGCGCCCGTACGCCCGAGGAGACCGCCCTGTCGATCGCGGCGGAGATCGTCGCCAACCGCCGTGGCGGCAGCGGGGTTTCCCTGACCGGCGCGCACACGCCGATCCATCACGACGTGACGTCGGTGCCGGCGGGCCGGATCGGGTCGGTCGCCTGAACCGCGCTCCGACGCACCGCCGGCTGGTCCGGCCAGGCGAACGCGTAGCCCGGGTCGTCGCCCTGGCTCACCCGCACATAGCGCAGCAGTTCGCGTGCGATGCCCGCGTTGCCCATCGCCCACCCGGTCTGCGGTTCGAGGTCGCTCGGCGTGGCCCGGTGCTCGACGTTCGACCAGCGTGCGCCGTCGGCGTCCCGGGTCGCCCGCGCGGCGAGGTCCGCGACCAGGAGACGGGCGAAGTGCGGGGCGTCCCCCTGCTCGGCCATCCGGTCGCAGGCCAGCGCCAGGACGCCCGAAGTGCCGCAGCAGCGGCCGTTGTTGTCCCAGAAGCCGGGGCGCAGCCGGCGCGGCAGACCGGAGTGGGTCACGGTGTGCCAGCAGCGGTCGGCGAGGTCCGACCAGACAGGTTCGGCGAGGGCGTCCCTGAGCAGCCGGAAGACCTGGGCGTCGCCGGCCGGGCCATGGCACCAGCCGTAACTGTGCCGCTCGATCAGGTCGGGGAGGTACTGCGGGTCGGAGTGGGGGACGAGGAAGCCCGCCGGTCCGGCCTCGTCGCGGGCCACCACGTCCGCGACACCGGCCCGCGCCAGCTCCACCAGGTCCGGGCGGCCGGTGTCCGTTCCGACGGAGGCCAGGGCGTACGCGATGCCGAGGGTGCCGTGCGAAATGTGGTGCAGCCGCTCCACCACGCCGCGGCGGAACTCCCAGGTGACGCCCGCCGGAGTCGCCTCGGCCGTGCGCGCGTAGGGCTCCAGGGCGAGTACGGCCAGGTCGGGGTCGCCTGCCGCCAGCGCGCCGAGGCCGATACCCGCGTTGCCGCCCATCAGCTCGAACAGGTCGCCCCAGCGGCTCCCGTCGAACCGGGACCGCACGCGCTCCAGGGCCCGGTCCGCCGCGGCGCCGGCCGCGCTGTCGCCCAGTTCGCGGTGGACGGTCCGCAGCACCAGCGCCATGCCGGTGAGGCCGAAGTACAGCGAGTCGTCCGGGTAGTCGTCGACGGCGGCGGCGAGACCGCGCGCCGCGCGCAGGGCGATGTCGGCGTACGCGTCGTTGTCGAAGTGCCGCCCTGCCTCCAGAAGCACCGGGACGACCCCGGCCGTCCCGTTGTAGAGCATCGGGTCGGTGTCGGCGTCCGAGGGCCTGACGGGCCAGGCGAGCCCGCCGTCCCCGGTGTCCCGCGCGGCGCCGAGCAGCCAGCGGAGGGCGTCCGCGGCCAGGGCCTCTACTTCCTCGACCGTCACATTCGCCGAAGTCATGTTCCCCGCCGTCATGTTCTCCGCCGTCATCTTCCCCGCGGCTACGTTCCCGCCTCCACGTCCCCACCCTGACATGCGGCGGGGCGTCCGACCAGAGGGTTCAGGGGCGCATCACGAAGCAGCGCACCCCGCCCGGCTCCAGGTCGTACCAGGTGCCGGGCGAGCGGTGTCACGGCCGGCGGAGCAGGCGGTTCACCGCCCGCCCGAAGACCGAGCGCGCCGCCACGCGCAGGAGCGGGTCGAAGAGGGACGGCAGCAGGCGCACCCGCAGCTCCTCCCGCCAGATCACCCGGGCCCGTCCTCCGGGCCCCGGCCGCACCTCGATCTCGGCCCAGCCCAGGACGACCCGGCCCCGCTTCTCCAGGCGGCACAGGCCCGGTTCGTCCTCGTACGGTGGCTGCCAGACGGTGACCTCCATCCGGTCGTCGAAGGAGAGCGGGCCGATCCCCGAACGCGCCACGATCAGCGTGCCCTCGTGGGTCGGCGGGGGTGTGACCACGGTGACTCGGGTCAGGGGGACCACGTCGCCATGCCGGGGCCATTCCGTGAGCCGGCGCCATGCCTCGTCGAGGGGGAGCGGTACCGTGCGTTCGAGTTGGAAGTTGACCACGGGACGATCGTAAGCAAGTGGTCCGGGTCACCTACGCGTTCGCCCCCGAGTCACCCCATTCGCCGAGTGGGGTGTCGCCAAGGAGACGTACAGGGAAACACCGGGTGTGCCGCGACGAGGTCGACGGCTCATGGCCGGTACACCTTGCCGGGTTCCGCCTTCCCCGGCGCCAGCAGCTGCGGCACCGTCACGAACACGTACCCCCGCTCCTTCAGCGCGTCGATGATCCCGGGTACCGCGGGCACGGTCCCCGGGTAGATGTCGTGCAGCAGGATGATCCCGTCCCGGGACGACTGGGCGAGGACGCGCTTCTGGATCAGGGCGGAGTCGTTCGTCGTGTAGTCCTTGGCGGTCACGCTCCACAGGACCTCCGACATGCCGAGCTCGCGGCAGATGGCGTGCACGGTGTCGTTCGTACGGCCCTGGGGCGGGCGCATGAGCGTCGGCCGGTGTCCGGTGAGGCGCTCTATCTCCTTGTTGGGCCGCTCGAGTTCCTCGCGTATCTCCTCCGGCTCGATCCGGGTGAGGATCTTGTGGTCCCAGGTGTGGCTGGCCACCTCGTGGCCCTCGGCCGCCATGCGCTTGACGAGCTCTGGGTACTTCTCGATGTGGTTCTTGCCCAACAGGAAGAAGGTCGCCGGGACCTGTTTCTCCTTCAGGATGTCCAGCAGGCGGGCGGAGTTCTCGCTCGGCCCGGCGTCGAAGGTGAGCGCGATGCACTTCGCCTCACTGCAGTCGACGGTCCCGAAACGGGCCTGGGCGGTGGGGTGGGCGCGGGCGGAGCTCGGTGCCGTGGTCTCGAGCCGGGTGCACCCGGTCAGAGCCAGTGCCAGGGAAGCGGCCGCCACCGACATGGTGACGGCACGCAACCCGGCCCCCGTTTTCTTCATCTTCTTGGTCCGAGAAGGCATGTTGGGACTATACACAGCGAGTATATACGCGGTGTATAGTCCTGTCCGCGTTCCGCGCGCGCGTCACTACTGGGCGTAGAAGGTCGCGTCCCCCTTGTCCGTGGTCGTGCTCGGGGTCTGGACGTACAGCAGGTAGTCGTAGTGGCGGACGTACCGGCCCGGGTAGTTGTACGACTCGTACGCGATCCCGGCGGAGTCGGCGAGTCCCGCCCGCTGGTAGAAGGTCGCGTCCGAGGCGAACTGGGACGTGCCGTCGTTCTTCTCCAGCCACACCTCGAAGTTCTTGTGCCGCAGGTAGTAGCCGGGGTTGTTGGCCGACTCCAGCGAGACGGTGCCCGAGCCGGCGAGGCCGGTGACCACGCGGAACTGGGAGTCGGCGAGGGTGGTGACGTTCGCGTCGATCCGCGCCCGGTAGTCGTAGTGGCGGATGAAACGGTCCGGGTAGTTGTACGAGGAGAAGCGCTGCGGGGTGACCCCGTCGGCGACCGGGATGCCGAAGTTCGGGGTGCCGTCGGCGTTCCAGTACAGCTTCTGCACGCGGGTACGGCGGTTGGGGTCGTTCAGCGGGTCGCCGCTGATGTCCTTGTAGCTGCGGTCGTGGTAGACGAGGACGTCGGACTTGCCGTCCTCGGAGACGGTGAAGGAGTTGTGGCCCGGACCGTACTGAGAGGTCGCGTCGTTGCTCTTGAAGACCGGCTGCGAACTCTTGGTCCAGGACGCCGGGTCGGTCAGGTCGGCGGTGGCGGACGCGGTCAGCAGGCCCAGGCAGTAGTTGGCGTCGGTGGCGCTCGCCGAGTACGACATGAAGACCTTGCCGCCGTGCTGGATGACCGCCGGTCCTTCGTTGACCTTGTAGCCGACGGTCTCCCAGGACAGTGTGGGCTGGGAGATCTCCGCCGGAGTCCCTTGAATCGTCCAGGGGTTGGCCATCTTGGCGATGAAGAGGCTGGTGTTGTTGTCCTCGGCCGGGTTGCGCTGGGCCCAGGCGAGGTAGCGGACGCCGTTCACGACGAAGGTCGTGGAGTCGAGCGAGAAGCTCTGCCACGCCGTCGTGATCTGGCCCTTCTCCGACCAGGTCGCGGTGAGCGGGTTGGCGCCGGTGCCCTCCAGGACGTACATGCGGATGGCCCACACGTCGCTGGTGGAGCCGGCCGCGAAGTACACGTACCACTTGCCGTCGATGTAGTGGATCTCCGGCGCCCAGATGTGGGCGCCCATCAGACCGCTGGCGTGCTTGGTCCAGATCGTGGTCTCGGCGGCCGTCGACAGGCCCTGGAGGGTGGTGGCCCGGCGCAGCACGATGCGGTCGTACTCGGGCACGGTCGCCGTGAAGTAGTAGTAGCCGTCGGTGTGCTTGTAGATCTGCGGGTCGGCGCGCTTCTCGGCTACGGGGTTGGTGTAGGTCACGGCGGGGGAGTCGGGCACGGCGGCGTGCGCGGCGGTGCCCGGGCCGGTGAGGGCGGCGGTGAGGGCCACCAGCACCGCCAGCAGCAGGCGTACGGCGTTGCGTCTCAAGGGGGTTCTCTCCGGATCAGGGGGAGTGATCAGGTGGTCGGCACGAGCTGCCACTGCTGGCAGGTGTTGTTCAGCCACGTCCACTGCCGTACGTCGGTGCCGTCCGCGGTGCCGCAGTCCGCCACGTCGGCGACCTTGCCGCTGTTCTCGTTGACGATCCGGACGTAGTCGCCGGAGGCGGTGAACACCAGGCGATAGCGCTGGCAGGTGTTGTTCAGCCACGACCACTGCCGGAGGTCGGCGCCGTCCGCGGCGGAGCAGTCGGCGGTGTCGAGCACGCCGCCGGTGGCCACGTTGACCAGGCGGTTGGTGTCGTCCGCGAGGTCCTCGACCTTCCACTTCTGGTTGGCCCCGCCGTTGCAGGTCCACTGGAGGACGTTCGCGCCGTTGGCGGTGCTGCCGCCGTCGACGTCCAGGCACTTGCCGCTGTTGCGGTTGACGAGGGTGTACGACGTCGGCGTCGCCGCGGTCTCGCCCGACGGGCCGGGCAGCGAGGTGCCGAGCGCGACCGGGGTGCCGAAGTTCGGGGTGCCGTCGGCGTTCCAGGTGAACTTCTGGGCGCGGGTGGTCCGTCCGTTGCCACAGCCTCCGCTGGAGGAGGAGTTGGCGTGGTAGACGATCCAGTTCTCCGTGCCGTCCGGTGAGCTGAAGAAGCCGTTGTGGCCGGGCCCGTAGACGCCGCCTGCGTCACTGCGCTGGAAGACCGCGGTCGACTTCTTCGTCCAGGAAGCGGCGCTGAGCGGGTCGGTGCCGGTCAGTTCGAGCTGGCCCAGCTTGTAGTCGGCCGTCTGGCAGTAGCTGGCGGAGAACGTGAGGAACGTCCGGCCGTTGTGGTAGAGCGGCTCGGGGCCCTCGTTGACCGGCGCGCCCGAGGTCTCCCAGCTGTACGTGGGGCTGGAGATGACGGTGAAGGTGCTGCTCGCCAGGGTGTACGGGTTGCTCATCGGCGCGATGACCAGGCTCTGCGCGCTGCCGTTCACGAAGCCGCTGCCGACCAGGTACAGCTTGCCGCCGTACTCCAGCACGCTCGCGTCGATCAGCCAGCCGTTCGGAGTGAGGTTGGAGCCGGTGAGCGAGCCCTTGTAGGTGTAGGGGCCCAGCGGGTCGGTGCCGGAGCTCTCCAGGACATGGGTGCGCTGGGAGTCGCAGCAGGAGACGCCGCTCTGGCCGGCCGAGTAGTACAGGTACCAGTGGCCGTTGAAGAAGTGGATCTCCGGGGCCCAGATGTTGGTGTTGCGCGTCGAGGTGGTGTCCGACCACACCTGCACGTTGGGCGCGGTGGCGAGGCCCGCCAGGGTCGGTGACTTGCGCATGCCGAGGACGCCCGTGAACGTCGTGGTGATCAGGTAGTAGTTGCCGTTGTAGTACTGCAGCCAGGGGTCGGCACCCTTGGACGACTTGAGCGGGTTGGTGTACGGGCGTCCTTCCGCGGCGGAGGCCGGCTGCGTGGCCGCCACCAGCGCGAGCAGTACGGCGAGCACGCAGAGAAACAGGGGTCTGCGATGGGTCCGAGGCATACGAGACCGTCCCTTGTCCGTAATTTCGAACGTGGTTCGTGAAATCGATCAGAAGATAGGTGGGGGGCATGTCCGCGTCAATGAGGTGGACAGTGGAAACCGGTCGGTTTACGATGGCGAGAAACCGATCGGTTTCCTCATGTGCCCCGGACTTCCCCGGGCCTTTCCTGGAGTCGGACATGACCACGATCAAGAACGCCACCGTCCTCGTCACCGGCGGCAGCCGGGGTGTCGGCCGCGCCCTGGTGGAGGAGCTGTACGCCCGCGGCGCCGCCAAGGTCTACGCCACCGCCCGCGACCCGCGCACCGTGACCCACCCCGACGCCGTCCCGCTGGCGCTGGAAGTGACGGACCCCGCCTCCGTGGCGGCGGCCGCCGCCCAGGCCCAGGACGTCACCGTGCTGATCAACAACGCGGGCGTCTCGGCCGGCACCCGCTACCTCGACGCCCGCCTCGACGACGTGCGCCGGGAGTTCGAGATCAACTTCTTCGGACCGCTGCTGGTCACCCGCGCCTTCGTGCCCGTCATCGAGCGCAACGGCGGCGGCCATGTCCTCAACGTCCACTCCGTGCTGTCCTGGTTCGCCAACGGCAGCACGTACGGCGCCACCAAGGCGGCGCTGTGGTCGCAGACCAACTCCCTGCGCCTGGAACTGCGACCGCGCGGCATCGGCGTCACCGGACTGCACATGGGGTACGTCGACACCGACATGACGGAGGGCATCGACGCGCCCAAGTCCAGCCCCCGCGACATCGCCGTGGCCGCTCTCGACGGCATCGAGACGGACGCGCACGAGGTACTGGCCGACGACCTCACCCGCTGGGTCAAGTCGGCGCTGTCCGGGGACGTGGAGGGGCTGTACGAGCAACTCGCGCAGTGACGCGCCCCAGCGCGAAGAACAGCGCCCACACCAGCGCGGCCACCGGCCCCGGCCGCCGCGAGCAGCAGCGGGCGCGGCCGGGCCGGGAGCGGCCCCAGCACGCCACTGGCGTTGACGTACGTCAGCAGCAGCGACCCCACCAGCGCTGTCGGCCCGGCGGCCGCCGAGAGCCTGTCGGGCCGCGGCCCGACAGGACGAACCGGCTCAGTACACGGGGAGCGGGGCGAGAGCCGGAGCGGGAGCCCGGCCCGGGATGCGTGCGGGAGTCGGCAGCGGGGCCCGTGCGGGGGTTGTGGGGGCCGGATTCGGTATCGGCGCGGGAGGCGGCGCCGGCACCGGAAGCAGAACCGGAGACCATGTCGGGGCCCGAGCCGAAGGCCGTGCCCCTGATGAACCTCCCCGGGAGCCACCGTGCCGCCGCGCACAGCCACACCCCGAGCCAGCCCAGGGCGAAGAGCCAGCCGGCGAGGACGTCGGTGAACCAGTGCACGCCGAGATAGACGCGGGTCAGGCCGACCAGTGCGCCCCAGCAGCCGACGACGACTCGGAGCGGGGTGCCGGCGCGAGGGGCGGCCGCGGACAGCGCGACGATCAGCAGTCCGGCGGTCAGTGTCGCCGTGGTGGAGTGGCCGGAGGGGAACGACCAGCCCGAGGCGTGCGTCTGCCAGTCGTGCTGCGGCGGGCGGGGCCGGTGCACCAGGGCCATTACGCCGTACCGCAGGAGCTGACCCGAGGCCAGGCAGGCGACGCCGAGCGCGGCGCCGAGCAGCCGGTGCCGCGCGGTGCGTCCGACGAGGGCTCCGGCCAGCGCGGCGAGTACGTACGGGATGACGCCGGTCCCGGTGGCGGTCAGCGCGCGGGCGACGGCCACGGCCACCTCCGGGCGGTGGCTGATGGACCAGGAGTGCAGCCGGTCGTCCAGAAACAGCGAGGCGCCGTCGCCGCCGACCACGACCATGGTCAGCACGCCGAACCCGGTCCAGGCGCCGAGCCCCACGCTGCCCGACAGCTCGCTGACGTCACCACGCCTCATGATGTCGGCTCCGGCGGACGGTGCAGGCGGGGCAGGGCCGGGATCATCAGGCCTCCGTCCTCTTCGCACTCGTCTTCGCGGCGCGCCTGGCGCGGTACAGCTCGGCGGCGAGCGGGAGCAGCGACACCACGACGATCAGTGCGACCAGGGGCAGCAGATAGCGGTCGACGTTCGGGACGGAGGACCCGAGCGCGTACCCCGCCAGCGTCAGGCCCAGCGCCCAGACGAGCCCGCCGACCACCTGCCACACGGTGAACACCCGCACGGGCACGTGCAGTGCGCCCGCCACGGGGTTGAGCACGGTCCGCACCACCGGCACGAATCTGGCCAGCACGATCGCCGTCGCATACCCGTACCGCTCCAGCAGCTCCTCCGCCCGGTGCGCCCCTTCGCGCAGCCGGGCCGAGCGGGTGCGGGCCAGCAGCGCCCCGCCCGCCTTCCGGCCGAGCAGATATCCGACCTGCGATCCGGCCAGGGCACCCAACGCCGCGACCACCAGCAGCGGCCCCAACGACAGCTTCACACCGCGGTCGGCGCTTCCGGTGCACAGCAGGCCCGCCGTGAACAGCAGCGAGTCGCCGGGCAGGAAGAAGCCGATCAGCAGTCCCGTCTCGGCGAACAGCACCGCGCCGACGCCGAGCACCCCGAAGGCGGCCAGCAGCGAACGGGCGTCGAGCACATTGACGGCGAGCTGGGACGATAGGTGGAGGGTGGTGGTCATCGTCGCGAGACCTTCCGATGAGTGACAGCTCAGTGACAGCTTGAACAACGCAAGAACAACCGCTTGAACAGCACTGCTCGAACAGCACTGCTTGAACAACTGCTCGATTGACTACAATCCTGTAGACGGTCTACGACACTGTAGACGAACGCTGGGTGAGGATCGTTCCCATGACCGACGCGAAGGACGAACGCCGGCCGGCGGGTGAGCTGGAGGCCGCCGTCATGGCCGTGCTGTGGACCGCGGACCTGCCGCTCACCGCGGCGCAGGTACAGCTCGAACTCGACTCCGGCCTGGCTCGTACGACCGTGACGACGATCCTGACCAGGCTGCACGAGAAGGGTGTCGTGCAGCGGGAGCGACATGGCCGCGGCTTCGCCTATCACCCGGCCCAGGACCCCCAGGGCCTCACCGCCCGCCGCATGCACACGGAACTCGACCGTGACAGCGACCGCGAGACGGTCCTCGCGCGCTTCGTCGCCCAGCTCGGCCCGGACGACGAACGAGTCCTGCGCCAGCTCCTGGAGGCGGACGAGACATGACCCTGCCGCCCGACGCCCGCCCGGCCCCCACCACGGGAGGCCGCCGCACGATGCCGCCCCACGACCGCCCCGCCCCCGCAGCCCCTGGCACCTCGACCGCGACCACCCACCCCCCGCACCGGGAGGCCGCCGCCCCATGACCGTCGTCCTGCTGATCACCCCCCTGCTGCTGCCCTTCGCGGTGCCGCCCCTGGCCCGGCGCGCACTGGAGGGCGCGCGCCCCGTTGTCGCGCTCTGGACGCTCACCGTCTGCGCCCTGGTGCTCGCGGGCGCCTGTGTGGCCTCGCTCGGTGCCCTGGTCCTGACCGGACTGCTGCGGGTGCCTGCCTTCGCCGCGCTCGGCGAACTCGTCCACCCCCTGCGTGCCCCCTCCGACCTCGTCGTCGCCCCCGCCGCCGCGCTCGCCACCGGCGCGCTGACCGTCGGCGCGGTGACGCTGGGGCGCTCGGCGGTCCGGCAGCTGAGGGCGTTCCGCCTCGCCCGCCGGCAGGCCGGCCGGCGCCCCGCCGCAGGCGACCTCTGTGTCGTCGACTCCCCCCATCCGGACGCCTACGCCCTGCCCGGCCGCCCGCACCGCATCGTCGTCACCACGGGGATGCTGCGCAGTCTGGGCCCAAGGGAGCGCGAGGCCCTCTTCGCCCATGAGCGCGCCCACAACGCCGGCGGCCACCACTACTTCCTGGCCGCCGCCGAGCTCGCCGCGCACTGCCACCCCGCGCTGCGCCCGGCCCGCGCGGCGATCCGGCTGGCCGCGGAGCGTGCCGCCGACGAGGCCGCCGCGACCGCCGTCGGCGACCGGCGCCTGACCGCCCACGCCATCGCGCGCGCCGCCCTGGCGGGCCACGCCGCCCACTCGCCCCGCCCCGACTTCGCACCCGCGGTGACGACCGGCCCCGTCCCCCAGCGGGTCACCGCCCTCCTCGCACCGCCAGGCCGCCCGTCCCGCGCCACGCGCCGCATCGCCGTCCTCCTGGCCGCCTGCGCGGTCCTCTCCGGCGCCGCCGCGTCGACCGGCGTACTCGACTTCCACCACGAGGTCGAGGTGGCCCAGGGAGAAGCTGCCCGCTGACCAGCGGGCAGGCGATGAGCGGTCCCGGCCGGCGTCAACCCGGGAACGACCGGGACGGTGGTCGACGCCGGTGCCGTCGGCCCCCAGAAGATGCTCGACTTCTGCGCCGCCTACGGCGTGGGCGCGGACGGCGAGGTCATTCCGGCCGACAAGATCGATGAGGTGTACGAGCGCGTCCACGCCTCGGACGTGCGCGACCGCTTCGTGATCGACGCCTCGACCCTGACCGCCTGACCGCCTGACCGCCTGACCGCCTGACCGACAGGAACCGTGCCATGACCACCATCGCCATCATCGGGGCGGGCCCCGGCCTGGGAGCCGCCGTCGGCCGCCGCTTCGGCCGCGAGGGCCACGACATCGCCTTCGTCGCCCGTGACCGGACCCGCCTCGACGCCTTGGTCGCCGGGCTGTCCGGCCAGGCCGTCACGGCGCGCGGCTTCGCCGCCGACGTACGGGACCCGGAAGCCCTCGCCGCGGCCCTCGACGCCGCGAACGCGACCCTCGGCCCCATCGAAGTCCTGCAGTACAGCCCGGTCCCGCACCGGGACTTCATGCGGCCGGTCCTGGAGACCACGCACAGGGATCTGCTCGGCCCGGTCGAGTTCTCCGTCTACGGCCCGGTCGTCGCCGTACAGCAGGTGCTCCCCGGTATGCGCGCCCTCGGCCGCGGAACGATCCTCTTCGTCAACGGGGGCACCGCCGTCGTCCCGCACCCGGACCGGGCCGGCACGTCGATCGCCTTCGCCGCCGAGAGCGCGTACGGCCACCTCCTGCACGACAGGCTCGCCGCCGAGGGCATCCACGTCGGGCAGCTGATCATCCCCGGGGCGATCATTCCCGGACACCACCGCAAGGATCCGGCCGTGCTCGCGGACACCCTGTGGACCATGCACCGGGACCGGCACGGGTTCCGGCACTTCGCCGACGACCTCGACAGCTGACCGACGGCGACGGCTTCGGGGTGACCGTGACGAACACGGCACCCACCCGCTCATCCCTGTGTGCCGGCCAACTTGAACTGCACCAGGTAGTCGCCGCCGGCCTTGGGGTCGAAGGTCTGGGCGATGGTTCCCGCGGTGCAGGCGCCGTTGAGGTTCAGCGACTGCCCGCCCTCGGCGGCCGGCCACCTCCGGGAGTGACAAACCCGTGGCTCATCGGGCATTTTCCGCCGGCCGGCCCGCGTGGCACGCCGCCCGGCGGAACGGTCAGGCGGCGTAGCCGAGCGCCGCAGGGTCAGCCGAGGCCGAGGCGTGGGCCACGGTCGCGTGCACGGGACGGGCGGTGCGGACGGTGGCCGCGGCCTGCGAACGGTTCCGCGCGAAGACGACGAGGCGCAACATCGCGAACCGCGCGACACCGGCGAGTGCGGAGGCGGACAGGTAGACGACCTGCTCGAGCGCCGCACCGGGCGCCGCCACCAACTGCTGCAGGACAAGCATCGCCAAGCAGGTCACCGCGTACGCGGCCGCCGCGGACCCGGCCGACTGCGCATGTTGGCGCCAAGTCGCGCGCCCGCCCGCGCCGAAGGTGAAGCGGGCGTGCAGCTCGGTGGCGAGGAGCGTGGAGACCACGGTGATCAGAGCGTTGGCGAAGACCCAGGGAATCCAGGAGGCGAGCGCTGCCACGGCGAAGCTGGAGGCGAGCCCCACCCCGCCGCCGCAGAGCACGAAGCGGGCGAAGGCGGTGAAGGCGCCGGGCGCCGCCTGCTGCTGGCTCTGTGCTGTCTCCATGATCCGACCCCTTTGATGGCTCACTCCGCGAAACGCGCACCCCTCGACTGCGAGGCCGAGGGGCGTGCTGCCAATGGCGCCATAATGGCACACGAGTGGCGCTAATGGGAGTCATTTGTGGTGCCGCCTACGGCATCAGTGGTGCCACGGCATGGAAGGGCTCTCAAATGTGCAGGTCGGCGACTCGGCGTAACTTCGGTGTGCGCCGTTGGCGGTCGCGCGACCCGCCGGGCGCGCCCTGGGTCTGGTCGGCCGGAAAGTCCCCAGCCGGGGGTGTCGTGGTGCCACTAGGTGTGCCAGAGGGGTCGAGGCCCCACTTGGCGCCGCGTTGACGCAACTCGATGTCGGCACGTTTCCGCAGGTCAGATGCGTCAGGTTGGCCCCATCCCGCAACTGCTCCCCTCGCGGGCTTGCGTATGGCGCCATAGTGGTGCCATCATGACGTCATGGATCTCACGCCGTATGTCGACAACCTCCGCCGCGAACTCGCGGTGGCCGCCGAAGCCGGCGGCGAAGAAGCCCGCGAGCTGGCCGAGCGGCTCACCGCTCCCCTGGAGTCGGCGACCCGGCTGACGATGCTCAATGTGCTCTCCGCCGCGATGGACGAGATCACCCGTGAACTTGCCCCGGGCTCGGTCGACGTACGGCTGCGCGGGCTCGACCCCGACTTCGTGGTGACGCGGCCAGTGGGCGATGAGGCGTACGAGGACCGGAGCGGGCCCGCCGAGCCGCTCAAGGCGCCGGCCCCGGCCCCGGCCGACGGTGACGAGGGCGGCACCGCCCGCGTCAATCTGCGCCTGCCGGCCCACCTCAAGGCGCGCGCCGAGGAGGCCGCGAGCCGCGAGGGCCTGTCGGTCAACGCGTGGCTGGTGCGGGCCGTGTCGGCCGCGGTCGAGGGCGGTGCCGCGCCGCGTGCAGCACGTACAGCACAGAAGACCCGCACCATCGGACAGAGCTTCACGGGCTGGGTGCGCTAGCCGCACCCGTGCCCGTCCCGCTTCACCTACACCACGTCCCACCTGCGGGGACGCCCCGACGACTGATGAGGACGACACAGCCATGCCTTCTTTCGACACTCCCCAGCCGATCTCGGTTACCGCCAACGTGGCAGCCGGCTCCATCCAGTTCTCCGCGAGCGACCGCCTCGACACCCTCGTCGAGGTGCGGCCCCGCGACCCGAAGAAGGACAAGGACGTGCGGGTCGCCGAGCAGACCGAGGTCACGTACGCGAGCGGCCTGTTGACCATCAGGACGCCCAAGGGGCGCTATCTCATCGGGCCCTCCGGCGCCGTCGACGTGACGGTCGAACTGCCCACGGGCTCGCGGGTGGAGGTGACCGGCGCCTGGACCCAGGTGCTCGGCGAGGGCCGGCTCGGCGAGGTCCGCGTGAAGACGTCGTCGGGTGACGTCCGCCTGGATGTGACGGGCCCGCTGCAGCTGACCGCGTCGCACGGCTCGATCACCGTGGACGAGGTCGAGGGCCTGGCCGAGATCACCACCAGCTCCGGCAGCCTGCGCGTCGGTGTCGTGGACGGCCCGGCCGTCCTGAAGAACTCGCACGGCTCCACGACCGTCGGCGCCGCGATCGGCGAGCTGCGGGTGAGCGGCGCCAACGGCGACATCGACATCCAGCGCGCCGAGAGCTCGGTCACCGCGACCACGGCCCACGGCACCCTGCGCGTGGGTGACGTGGCCCGCGGCACCGTCCAGCTGGAGACCAACTACGGCGCCATCGAGATCGGCATCCGCGAGGGCACGGCCGCCTGGCTCGACGCCAGCTCGAGCAACGGGCAGGTGCGCAACACGCTCGCCGCGTCCGAGAGCCCGGAGAAGACCGAGGAAACGGTCGAGGTCCGCGCCCGGACCCGCTACGGCAACATCGACGTCCGCCGCGCCCGGGTCTGACCCGCCCAACCTCCTGACAGTCAAGACCACTTCACCGCTCACCACGCCACGCCTTCGAAGGGGAGGGCCCCATGCCATCTTCTGTCATGCCCACGCCCAGGCAAGGCGACGGTCACCCGTCGCCGGCCGCCGTCTTCGCCGTCGGTCTGCGCAAGTCGTACGGCGACAAGACCGTCCTCGACGGCATCGACCTGCGCATCCCGGCCGGCACCGTGTTCGCGCTGCTCGGCCCGAACGGTGCCGGCAAGACCACCGCCGTGAAGATCCTGTCCACGCTCATCGCCGCCGATGGCGGGCAGGCCCAGGTCGCCGGGCACGACGTCGCCACGTCACCGGAGGGGGTGCGTGCCGCGATCGGCGTCACCGGGCAGTTCTCCGCCGTGGACGGGCTGATCACCGGCGAGGAGAACATGCTCCTCATGGCAGACCTGCACCACCTGTCCAAGCGTGAGGGACGGCGGGTCGCCGCCGAGTTGCTGGAGCGCTTCGATCTGGTGGAGGCCGCGAAGAAGCCGGCCCAGAGCTACTCCGGTGGCATGAAGCGCCGCCTCGACATCGCCATGACCCTGGTCGGCGACCCGCGGATCATCTTCCTCGACGAGCCGACCACCGGCCTCGACCCACGCGCCCGGCACACCATGTGGCAGATCATCCGCGAGCTGGTCACGGGCGGCGTCACCGTCTTCCTCACCACCCAGTACCTGGAGGAGGCCGATCAGCTCGCCGACCGCATCGCGCTGCTGAACGACGGCAAGATCGTCGCCGAGGGGAGCGCCGACGAGCTGAAGCGGCTGATCCCCGGCGGGCACATCCGGCTCCGGTTCTCTGATCCGGCGGCGTACCAGAGCGCCGCCTCCGCCCTGCGCGAGGCCACCCGGGACGACGAGGCGCTGGCGTTGCAGATCCCCAGCGGCGGCAGCCAGCGCGAGCTGCGCTCGATCCTCGACTGGCTGGACTCGGTCGGCATCGAGGCGGACGAGCTGACCGTGCACACCCCCGACCTCGACGACGTGTTCTTCGCCCTGACCGGCGGCGCCAACCAGCCGAACCAGCCCAAGGAGGCTGTCCGATGAGCTCCCTGACCCTCGCCGTACGCGACTCCTCCACGATGCTGCGCCGCAACCTCCTGCACGCACGGCGCTACCCGTCGCTGACCCTGAACCTGCTGCTCACCCCGGTCATGCTGCTCCTGCTCTTCGTCTACATCTTCGGGGACGTGATGAGCGCGGGCATCGGCGGCGGTGCCGACCGCTCCGAGTACATCGCGTATCTCGTCCCGGGCCTGCTGCTGATGACCATCGGCAGCACCACGATCGGCACCGCGGTCTCCGTCTCCAACGACATGACCGAGGGCATCATCGCCCGCTTCCGCACGATGGCGATCCACCGCGGCTCCGTGCTCATCGGGCACGTCGTCGGCAGCGTCCTGCAGTCAATCATCAGCGTGGTCCTCGTCGGCGCCGTCGCCGTGGCCATCGGCTTCCGCTCCACCGATGCCACCGTCCTGGAGTGGCTCGCGGCGTTCGGACTGCTCGTGCTCTTCGCCACGGCGCTCACCTGGATCGCGGTCGGCATGGGCCTGATCAGCCCGAACGCCGAGGCCGCCAGCAACAACGCGCTGCCGCTGATCTTCCTGCCGCTCATCTCCAGCACCTTCGTCCCGGTCGAAGCGATGCCGGGGTGGTTCCAGCCCATCGCCGAGTATCAGCCGTTCACCCCGGCCATCGAAACCCTGCGCGGGCTGCTGCTCGGCAGCGAGATCGGCCACAACGGGTGGCTGGCCGTGGTCTGGTGCCTGGGGCTGGCCGCGCTCGGCTACGTCTGGTCCAAGTCGGTGTTCAACCGCGACCCGAAGTAGCGGGCCGCAGCCTACGGACCGCGGCCAGCACCTCGCCCCACTCCAGGGCGGCGTACTCCGACACCGCGTCGGCGTACGCCGCCCCGTCGGCGTTCTCCGCACCTGCAGGGCCCGCGCCGTCGACACCGTCAGCTGAACTCGCGCTGCACAGGCCGGTGTGGTTGAAGGCGTACCAGGGGTTGGGGTGTTCTCGAAGGGGGCCGACGTCCCGGCGGTGGTCGCCGAGGCTGTCTAGCCGCGATCCGGCCTTGGCTCGGCGGTGTTGTCCGGGGTCGTTTCGGGTTTCGTGTAGAGGATCTCGCGGGCCTGCTCCGCGGCGCGGGCGATGCTCTCGGAGACGAAGTCGAGGAAGCGGGCGACGTTCTCCAGGCGGGTGCCGGCCGGGGTGCGGGGGCCGAGGACGCCGACACCCTGTCGTGCGATCTCGACGATGTGGGCGGTGGACCGGGCGCTGGCCATCATCGACTGGTACCAGACGTCATCGTCGACGACGTAGCGCTCGCGGCGGCGTTCGTCGCGTTCCCGGCGGATCATGCCCTGACTCTCGAGAAACGCGATCGCCTTGGAGACGGACGCCGGGCTGACCTGGAGGCGCTGGACGAGTTCGGACGCGGTGAGGCTGCCCGCGTCGGTGAGGCAGAGGCAGGCCATCACTCGGGACATCATCGTGGGCATGCCCGACTGCATCATGACGGTGGTGAACAGCTCCTCGTACTCGCGCACCGCCTCGGCGTCGCGCCCGTGGGCCTGCGCGGGCGCCTCCGTCCCCCGGGGCGCGGCCTGCCTGCGTCGGTGGGCGCGGCGTTCGGTGGCACGGTGGGCCAGGTCGGCGCGGTAGGTGGTGGGGCCGCCGTTGCGCATCACCTCGCGCGTGATCGTCGAGGTCGGGCGCTCAAGACGTCTGGCGATCTCCGCGTAGGCGAGGCCGTCGGCCAGCCCCAGCGCGATCTGCTGACGTTCGGGCTGAGTGAGCCTGCCTCCCGGCATCGCAATCTCCTTTGTGCTCAGTGACGCCTCCAGCATAGCGTTCACTTCCAATTCAACGCAACGAAAAGATGGGAGGTTGTTGCATTAGATTCGAGACCATTGCAACGATTTCTCGGCTACCACCTGTAGTGGTGGATATTTTTCGCAACGAGTCTGTTCCTGGAATTATGAATGCAACGTAGCGTTTCCCTCATCAGAAACAGCGGCAACCTTCATCCCCTGCCGGAGTGGTCCGCCGGGAGAAACCGCACTCAGTCGGACTGTCCCCACCTTCGACGGTCAAGCGTGTGCGCACTCCTCGATGATCGATGCCACCCGCTGCACCGAGGATGAGTTGCGGTGGGTCCGGCGGCCCAGGACGAGATCGATGGTCTCTGTCTCGGCGAGCGGCACGTAGGTGACGCCGTCGAGCCGCAGGCTCTGCACCGACGCCGGCACAAGTGCGACGCCGTGGCCGGCGGCCACGAGGACGACGAGGGTGGCGGTCTCGCCGACTTCGACGAGGGACGGGGGCTGGAAGCCGGCCCGGCGGCAGGCGGACAGGACGCGGTCGTGCATGGCGGATCGGGCCTGTGCGGGATGGATGACGAAGGGTTCGCCGGCCAGTGAACCCAGGGAGATCTGCGGGCTGGTGGCCAGCGGATGGTGAGCCGGCAGCACGGCCACCAGGGGCTCAGTGCGCAGCGGCGTGCTGTTCAGCTCTTCGGTGGCAGCGCCGGAACGAAAAACCGCCAGGTCGTAGGTGCCGTCGAGCAGGCCGTCCGCGAGCTGCGGAGTGAGCAGCTCGCCGCGCAGGTCCAGGGTGATGTGGGGCAGCCGGGCCCGTACGGTTCGTGCGACGCGTGGAAGCACATCGTAGGTGGCGGTGCCGATGAAGCCGACGGAGACGCGGCCCGCGTGGCCGGTGGCGAGCTCTGTCATGTGAACCCGCGCGCGTTCGGCCTCGGCGAGCAGCGTGCGTGCGTAACCGGTCAGATGCCGTCCTGCCTCGGTGAGTTCGACGTGCCGGGTGGACCGGTGAAACAGGGGAGTGCCCAGCTCGCGCTCCAGCTGCTTGATCTGCTGGGACAGAGCGGGCTGCGCGACGTGCAGACGGGCTGCCGCGCGCCCGAAGTGGCATTCCTCGGCGAGCGTGAGGAAGTAGCGGATCTGGCGGAGCTCCATGGGTTGATTCTATAAAGCGGCCTTATCAATGAAGAAGAACTAAGTCTTGGACGTGATGAAGTCCTCGCTCCTACCGTGAAGGCGTGACCGACAGTTACGTGTACGCAGCAGTAAGGACACCCTTCGGGCGGTTTTCCGGCTCCCTCGCCGGGATACGGCCGGACGACCTCGCGGCGCTCGCCGTGCGCGGCGTCCTGGCCAAGGTTCCGGCGCTTGATCCGGGCGAGATCGGCGATGTGGTCTGGGGGAACGCCAACGGTGCCGGCGAGGACAACCGCAACGTCGGCCGGATGGCCGTTCTCCTGGCCGGATTGCCCACTTCTGTTCCCGCCGTGACCGTGAACCGGCTGTGTGGCTCCTCTCTCGACGCCGCGATCATGGCCTCTCGCACCATCGAGACCGGTGACGCGGACATCGTGTTGGCCGGCGGTGTGGAGTCGATGAGCCGGGCCCCGTGGGTGCTGCCGAAGCCGGATCGGGCCTATCCCGCCAAGGACGTGACCGCAGTCTCCACCACGCTGGGGTGGCGGCTCGTCAACGAACGGATGCCGAAGGAGTGGACGGTCTCCCTGGGCGAGGCCAACGAGCAGTTGGCCGACCGGTTCGCCGTCCCGCGGGAGCGGCAGGACGAGTTCTCCGTCCGCTCCCACCGGCTGGCCGACGCGGCGTGGACGGCCGGCTTCTACGACGACCTGGTGGTGCCGGTCGCGGTGGACGGCAAGGGCGGCACGCTGACCCGGGACGAGGGCATCCGGCCGGGCTCCACGGCCGACACGCTCGCCGCGCTCAAGCCGTCCTTCCGCCCCGACGGTGTGATCACAGCCGGTAACGCCTCACCGCTGAGCGACGGCGCCTCGGCCGTGCTCCTCGGCTCGCAGACCGCCGCGGCCCGTATCGGCGCGGACCCGCTGGCCCGTGTCGCCGGCCGCGGGGTGTTCGCGCTTGACCCGCAGATGTTCGGTTTCGCCCCGGTGGAGGCGGCGAATCGGGCCCTGAAGAGCGCGGGCATCACCTGGTCCGATGTGTCCGCGGTCGAACTCAACGAGGCGTTCGCCGTGCAGTCGTTGGCCTGTGTGGACGCGTGGAAGATCGACCCGTCGATCGTCAACACCAAGGGCGGCGCCATCGCGCTGGGCCACCCGCTGGGCGCCTCCGGCGGCCGGTTGCTGGGCACCCTGGCCCACCGGCTGAAGGAGTCCGGAGAACGGTGGGGCGTCGCCGCGATCTGCATCGGCGTCGGCCAGGCGCTCGCCGTGGTCCTGGAGAACGTGACGGAGACGAGCCGATGACCGTCCACCTCTGTGCTCACGCCGACGAGGCCGTTTCCGGCATCCAGGACGGATCCACCGTGCTGGTCGGCGGCTTCGGCATGGCCGGCATGCCCGTCGACCTGATCGACGCGCTCATCCGCCAGGGCGCCACGGACCTGACCGTCGTGTCCAACAACGCCGGCAACGGCGACACCGGCCTCGCCGCGCTGCTGGCGAAGGGGCGCGTCCGCAGGGTGGTCTGCTCCTTCCCCCGGCAGAGCGACTCCTACGTCTTCGACGAGCTGTACCGGGCCGGCAAGATCGAGCTGGACGTCGTACCGCAGGGCACTCTCGCCGAGCGGATGCGGGCGGCCGGAGCAGGGATCGGAGCGTTCTTCTGTCCCACCGGAGCCGGGACCCTGCTGGCCGAGGGCAAGGAGACCCGCGTCATCGACGGCCGCACCTACGTGCTGGAGTATCCGATCAAGGGCGATGTCGCGCTGATCGGCGCCCACCGTGCCGACCGTATGGGCAACCTCGTCTACCGCAAGACCGCCCGCAACTTCGGACCCGTCATGGCCACCGCCGCGACCACCGTGATCGCGCAGGTCCGCGAAGTCGTCGACACCGGAGTGATCGACCCGGAATCCGTGGTGACGCCGAGTATCTATGTCGACCGCGTGGTGCAGGAGGTAAGCGCATGAACCCCGACCGACCCGCCGCGGACGCCCAGCAACGCCCCCTGGGCAAGCACGACATCGCCGCTCGCATCGCCCGGGACATCCCCCACGGGGCCTTCGTGAACCTCGGCATCGGTCAGCCGACACTCGTCGCCGACCACCTGCCGGCCGACTCCGGTGTGGTGCTCCACACCGAGAACGGCATGCTCAACATGGGTCCCGCAGCCCAGGGCGACGCGATCGACCCCGATCTCACCAACGCCGGCAAGATCCCCGTGACCGAGCTGCCCGGAGCGGCGTACTTCCACCACGCCGACTCCTTCGCCATGATGCGCGGCGGCCACCTGGACATCTGCGTCCTGGGTGCGTTTCAGGTCTCCGCGTCCGGTGACCTCGCCAACTGGCACACCGGCGCACCGGACGCGATCCCCGCCGTCGGCGGAGCCATGGACCTGGCGATCGGGGCCAAGAAGGTCTTCGTCATGATGACGCTGTTCACCAGGACCGGCGCGCCCAAGCTCGTACCCCGGTGCACCTACCCGCTGACCGGACCGGGCTGCGTCGACCGGGTCTACACCGACCTCGCCGTCTTCGACATCACCCCGCAGGGAGTGGTGGTTCGAGAGACCTTCGGCCCCACCGTCGGTGATCTCGCGGGCCGTCTGGACTTGCCGCTCCTGCCCGCCCGGATCTGACGTCAGCGGTCGGACGCGGGGCGTTCCTCAGGCTGCAGCTCCTCGTGGCGGCGCCTCTCACGGCGATTACTCAGAGCCAGTCTTTCCGCTTGAAGATGACGTACAAACTGGTACATACAACTGCCATCAGGATGATCGCGAAGGGGTAACCGAGTACCCAGTGCAACTCCGGCATGCTGTCGAAGTTCATCCCGTAGATCGTCCCGACCAGCGTCGGAGCGAACAAAATAGCCGCCCAAGAAGAGATCTTCTTGATCTCCTCGTTCTGTTCGAACCCCGCCTCCGCCAACGCCCGCATCTCGGCGTTCTGTTGCTGGGTGACCAGGGTCGCGTTCACCGTGAGGATCTCTTGGAGGGCCTGGCGGAAGCTGTCGACGCGTTCGCTGGTGTGGGTGACGTGGTCGGCCACGTCACGGAGGTAGCGCTGGAGTTCCTCATCCGTGCCGTACTTGGCGAAGCCGGCCATCAGGCCGTGCAGCATGCCGACGAGCGGGCGGGTGGCGCGCTGGAACTCGACCATCTCGCGAGAGAGTTCGTAGATGCGGCGAGAGACCTCGGGGTCGCCGCGGAAGACCTCGGTCTCGATCTCGTCGACGTCGTTCTGGACGCCTGCGACGACCGGGGCGTAGCCGTCGACCACGGCGTCGAGGATGGCGTACAGGACCGCCTCGGGGCCCAGCTTCAGCAGTTCCGGCGTCTCCTCCATACGGCGGCGGACGGCGGAGAGGTCGGGAGCCGCGCCGTGGCGGACCGTGATGACGAAGTCGGGGCCGACGAAGACGTGCAGCTCGCCGAAGTCGACCTCCTCGGGGGCGTCGAGATAGCGGGCGGCGCGCAGGACGACGAACAGCGTGTCGCCGTAGCGCTCCAGCTTCGGGCGCTGGTGAGCCTCCATCGCGTCCTCGACCGAGAGCGGGTGCAGGTCGAACTCCGAGGCGAGAGAGAGGAGTTCGGCCTCGGTCGGGCGGGCCAGGCCGATCCACGCCATGCCGGACGGCTGCTCGCGCAGCTCCCGGAAGGTCTCGGCGAGCGAGGCGGAGGAGGAGACCCGGACGCCGTCGCGGTACAGGGCCGCCTGGACGACGCTGGCCGCGTCGGCGGGCCCGGGGCCCGGGGCGTCGGCGGGCGGGGCGGGGTTCGGCGCCGGCGGTTGCGGCGGCGGCAGGGAGCGGCGCCAGACGGACTTCCTGGCGCCGTTCGAGGCGGGACGTCGCTCGGGCATCGCGGCTGCCTCTCGGTCGCGCCTATGGCTGCGTGATCTACGGGATCCGTGTCGTCCACGGGACCCGCGTCGTCCACGGGACCCGCGTCGTCCACGGGACCCGCGTCGTCCACGGGACCCGCGTCGTCCACGTGATCCACGTGATCCACGTGATCCACCGGATTTGCTTGATCACGTAGCAGGATATACGGGGCAAACGGCGTGCGGGTGTCGTGCGGGTCCAGGATCCGGTGAGAGTTGCGGACAGAAGGTGTCCGCAAGCGGCACTAGCGTGCCGAGCATGACGAAGACGACGACGGCCCCCCTGCTCGGCACCCGAGCCCTCAACCGCGCGACCCTCGACCGGCAGCTGCTCCTGCGCCGCTCGCCGCTGACCGCCGGGGCGGCCGTCGCGCATCTGCTCGGCCTCCAGGCGCAGAACGTGAAGCCGCCGTACTACGCGCTCGCCGCCCGCCTCGACGGCTTCGCCCCTGAGCAGCTGTCGGGGCTGATGGCCGACCGCGAGGTCGTCCGTATCGTCACCATGCGCTCGACCATCCACACGCACACCGCCGACGACTGCCTCACCCTGCGGCCGCTCGTCCAGCCCGCCCGCGACCGCGAGCTGACGAACTTCCGCAAGGGGCTCGCCGGCGTCGACCTCGACCGGCTGGCCGCCCTCGCCCGCGAGCTCGTCGAGGCCGGACCGCACACCATGAAGCAGTTGCGCGAGGCGCTGCTCGTGGAGTGGCCGGACGCCGACCCGCAGGCGCTCGGCGTCGCCGCGCGCTGCCGGCTGCCGCTCGTCCAGGTCACCCCGCGCGGGCTGTGGGGGCAGAGCGGTCAGGTCGCGCTCACCACCGCCGAGCGCTGGCTGGGCCGCTCCGCCGAGCCTGCCCCGGCACCGGACGCGACCGTCCTGCGCTACCTCGCCGCCTTCGGGCCGGCCTCCGTCAAGGACATGCAGACCTGGGCCGGCCTGACCCGTCTGCGTGACGCCTTCGAGCGGCTCCGCCCGCGACTCGTCACCTTTTGGGACGAGAGCGGCGTCGAGCTCTTCGACCTGCCCGACGCGCCCCGCCCCGACCCGGAAACCTCGGCCCCGCCCCGTTTCCTGCCCGAGTTCGACAATCTGCTCCTGTCCCACGCCGACCGCACCCGCGTGGTGCCGAAGGAGTACCGGGGCCGCAGCTGGCAGGGCAACCAGGCCTACTGCACCCTCCTTGTGGACGGCTTCCTGGCCGGTCTGTGGAGGCTGGAGGGCGATTGCCTGGTCATCGAGCCCTTCGGCACGCTCACCAACACCCAACGGGACGAGGTCGCAGCAGAGGGGGAGCGGATGCTCGGGGTCATGCACCCGGGTGCCGCGTACGACATCCGGTTCGGGACCGTCGTACGACGGTGAGGCCTCAGCGGTGGGGTGGGCGTTCAGTCCGCCCGGCCCCCGACCGCCGTGGCCACGGCGGTGCGACGGCCGTGGGCCAGCGCCCGGCCGATGACGAACAGGACGCTCGGCCCGGGAATCACGATCACCATCAGCGACATCGCCGCGAAGGCCAGATACCGGTCGGTGGACACCATGTCCCTCACCCCCCGTCCGGCAGCCGATCGAGGCCGTTCAAGGCCGTCAAGGCCATCCAGGCAGGCGACCCACGCTCCGGGCATGGAAAGGGGGCGCTGCGGGCTGCTCGTGGTAGCCCGCAACGCCCCCTGGCAATCACCTGAGGGGTGCTCAGGAGTCCTTCCGGGCTACGAGTTGACCTGCGCGGTCACCAGGCTCGAGAAGGTGGTCAGCCGGGTGTAGACACCCGGGTAACCCGCCTCGGCACAGCCCTCGCCCCAAGAAGTGATCCCTGCCAGGACGCCCCCGATGAGCAGGGGACCGCCGCTGTCGCCCTGGCAGGTGTCAACGCCGCCGGAGGTGTATCCGGCGCAAACCATGTCGGTCTGGACGAAGTCCGAACCGTAGGAGCTCTTGCAGCTGGTGTCGGACACGATCGGGACGGTCGCGGTCCGCAGCTGGTTGGAGGAGCTGCCGTTCTCCGAGGTGGTGCCCCAGCCGAGGATGCGGGCGGTGGTGCCGGCCGCGTACAGGCTGGTCTGGGAGGAGGAGACGTACGACGCCGTCGTGTACGGCATCGACGTCGAAAGCGTCAGGACGGCCACGTCGTCGCCGTTGGTGGCGTCCGTGTAGTCCGGGTTGATCCAGATCTTGCTGACCCTGCTGACCGTGCCGTTCGTGCCGTTCAGGTAGGTGCGCCCGCCGACGACTCTGATGCTGCTTGTGGTCTCGCCGACCATACAGTGCGCGGCCGTGACCACCTTGGTCGCCGACACCAGGGTGCCGCCGCAGAACTGGTTCTGAGAGGCGTCCGTGATCTGCATCATGAACGGGTACGTCGTCGTCGTGGTCGTCGTGCCGCCGACGATGGGCTGGGGGGCGGCTACAGCGGTGGGGGCGCTGAGCAAGGCGGTGGCGGCGGCAGCGGTCGCCGCGACGACGGCGGCGGTTCTCTTTGCGCGGTTGAGCCCGAACATGAGTCTCCTCAGTGGGGGGTTGCCGGTGGGGGGCGCGCGGGTGTGGGGGGTGGTGCACGGGGGCCGCGGGACCGACCCCCGTGTGCCCGGGCGAGCGGCACACCCCAAAAGCTAGGACCCGGAACACCTGCCTCCCAATGAGGGAACCCCCTAAGGGAGTTGGGCAGGGAAAACCCTCGGTGGCCCCTCGGCAAACCCGCCAGTGCAGTAAACCCGTGCGACGCTCACTTCGCGTGGTGCCTCGCCGCCAGCCGGACGATGTCCACCCGTGAGCGGATCCCCAGCTTGCGGTAGACCCGGGTCAGCGTCGCCTCGACCGTCTTGACGCTGATGTACAGCCGCGCGGCGATCTCCCGGTTGGTCGCGCCCTCCATGACGAGCGCGGCGACCTGACGCTCCATCGCGGCGAGGCCCTCCAACGCGTCGAGCGCGGGATCCCGCGGGGCGGCGACGACCGGTTCCACCGGCTCCTCCGCGGCCGCCGCGTCCACCTGCCGCAGCCAGGGCACCGCACGGCAACGCCGGAACAGCCGCGCCGCCTCGTCGTACGACGTCGGCCCGGGCCGCTGGGTGCGCAGCCGGGCCAGTGCGAACGCGGCCCGCGCCTCCTCCAGGCCGTATCCCAGCTTGGCGAGCCGGTCCTGAACGGACGTCAGCTGGGAGAGCGCGGCCTCCTGGTCGCCGCGGGCCGCCCGCACCAGCGCCTCCGAGCGGTCCAGTACGGCCAGCACGCTCTCCCGGCCCAGCCGCAGCGCGTGCTCGCGCGACACGTCGATCACGTCCTGCGCCTCGCCCGGCTCCCCGATCCGTACGAGGGCCTCGGCGAGGTCGCTCTGCCAGCGGCCGCGCGCCGGGTCGATGATGCCGAGCCCGAGCTCCAGTTCCCGCACCCGGCGCAGCGAACGGACCGTGCCCGCCGCGTCCCCGGCCACCAACTGGGCGTACCCGAAGGCGGCCAGGGCCCGGGAAAGGTACATCTGGTCGCCGTCCTCCTCGGCGCGCTTTGCCGCCTCCCGCGCCAGCTCCAGCGCCCGCTCCACGTCTCCGCCGGACGCCTCCGCGAGGGAGGTGAGCATGGCCGAGGCGCCCAGCCCGATCCCGGAGTCCCGGGCCAGCCGCAGGCTCTCGCGGGCCAGGTCCAGGGCCCGGCCGCAGTGTCCGGAGCGCAGCTCCGTCTCGGCCAGGAAGCGCTGGAAGTGCACCTCGCTCTCGACCATGCCGCGCCGCTGCGCCTCGCGCAGCAGCGCGGTGATGGTCGTACGGGCCTCGGGCAGCTGGTCGCTCATCAGCAGCCAGCGGAACCGGGCCGCGCCGGGGCCGTTGTGGTGGCACGCCACGTACGGGTCCTGGGGTTCCCTGAGCGCGCGCTTGATGGTCGCGGGGGCGTCCGAGTGGCCCATCAGGGTCTCGGTCGAGGCCTGGAAGGACAGCGCCATGAGCTCGGTGCGCCGGTCGCCGCCGCGCGCGGCCAGCTCCGCCGCGTGCGCGGCCTCCTGCCGGGCCTCGGGGAAGTCGCCCTCGACGACCAGTCCGCGCCAGGCCAGCTGGTAGTGGACCAGGGCGAGCAGCCGCGGGTCGTCGCCCGCGTCGGCCAGCGCCTGCGGGAAGACGGCGTCGACCTCGCCGAGGGCCTGCCCGGCCGACTCGATGACCACCATCCAGGCCCGCACCCGTTCGGCGGGCACCGTGGCCCGGGTCAGCACCTCGCGCGCGATGTCCCGGGCGAGCTCCACCTCGCCGGCGGTGATCGCGTCCTCCGCGGCCTGCAACCGCCGGTCGTCCGGGCCGGGCGTGCTGCCCGCCGGGGTGTGCCGGGCCGCGAGCAGCCCGAGTGACGCGGCGACCGACGGGGCGCCGCGGTCCCGGGCCAGCGCGGCGGCGCCGGCGAGCCGGGCGGCGACGTCCGGGTCGGTACCGGTGGTCGCCAGGGCCAGGTGCCGGGCTCGCTCGATCGGGTCGGACGCCGCCGTGGACAGTGCCGCGTGCGCGGCCCGCCGCTGCTGCGCGGGGGCCTCCGCGTACAGCGCGGCGGAGATCAGCGGGTGCGCGAACCGTACGGCCGGACCGTCCGGCTCCGTCGCCAGCAGCCCGAGCCGGGCGGCCTGGGTCGTCTCCGCCTCGGCGTTCTCGCGGCCGGCCGCGAGCAGCAGCGACAGCGTGGGGCGCGCGCCGGCACTGGCGACGAGCAGCGTGCGGCGGACGTCGTCCGACAGCATGTCGAGGCGGTTGAGGACCAGCGCCCGCAGCGAGGTGGGCACCGGCAGCGGCTCGCCCGGTCTGGGCGGGGTGGGATTCTCGCCGAGGGCGCGCCCCAGTTCGAGCGCGAACAGCGGGTTGCCGCCACTGGTGCGGTGGATGTCGCGGACCGTGGAGCGCGGCAGATCGGTGTAGCCGCGGTGGTCGAGCAGGGCGGAGACCTGGGCGCGGGAGAGGGGGTTGAGCCGCACGGCGAGGGTGTCCGGCGGGGACGCGCGTAGATGGCGGTCGTACTCCTGGCCTTCGGTGCGCACCGCGCACAGCATCTGCACCGGGGTGTCGCCCAGGCGGCGGGCGGCGAAGCCGAGGAGCTCGGCGCTGGCCGAATCGAGCCACTGCAGATCGTCGGCGACGATCAGGACGGGGCCCTCGGTGGCGAGGGCGCGCAGCGCCGAGAGCACGGCGAGGCGCAGTGCGAGGCCGTCACGCTGGAGGGTGGACTCGCCGCGGCCGGTGATCGCCGACTCCAGCGCGGTGCGCTGGGCGGCGGGCAGCTTGTCGGACACCTCGCCGAGGGCCAGACCGAGGAGGTCGGCCAGGGCGAGGAACGGGAGGTGGGATTCGGACTCCGTCGCGGAGCACCGCAACACGGTACGGGCCACCTGCCCGTATTCCGCGGTCAATGCCCGCAGCACGGTCGACTTTCCTATTCCGGCGGGGCCGTGCAGCAGCACACTGCCGCCTCGGCCGAGCTGCTCCCGGGCCGCCGTGAACAGCTCCTCCCGGCCGATGACCAGGTCGGGGCGGCATCGGGCAGGCTCCTGGAAGTCCCGTCGCACGGTTACCGCTCCCTTCCGTGTGTCGTGTCCGTACCAAATTCTAGGCAACGTCTCTTTGAAATTCGGACGGACGGAGTGGTGAGGGATATAACAATGGGCGATGCATATGTAAATTCACGGCCCGGACGAATGAATGAAGAGGCGCCACTTTGTCCGAAATGGGCCTATTTCAAGTCTTCTGGCCTGGAGCAGTGGATTCCTCGGTTACGGCAGCGCCCCTGTCCGGCGCGCCACCGCGACGGCCTCTCCGCGCGTACGGGCGCCGAGCTTGCGCATCGCCGACCTGAGGTAACCCTTCACCGTCTCCGGCCGCACTCCCAGCCGCTCCGCGGCCACCGCGTTGGTCGCCCCGGCAGCCACACACGCCAGCACGTCCAGTTCACGGGGCGCGAGACGCGCCGCGTCCACCGGAGCCGCCGGCGTCAGCAGCCCGCACGCGGCCAGCAGCTCGGCCCGCAGCGCCGGGTCCGTGATCCTCGGCGCCAGCGCGCGCAGCGCCGCATGCGCCTCCCGCACCTGCTCCCAGGCGGCCGCGGCACGCAGGTCGGCGGCCGCGGCCGGCCGGGCCGCCGTCAGCAGGTCCCGCGCCTCGTCCCGCACCACCAGCGCCTGCTCCACGTCCCGCGCCGCCTCGACGGCCGCGGTCAGCGCGCGGTCGCCCAGCGGCTGGGCCGTACGCAGGGCCCCGTACAGCACGCCGCGCACCCGGCGCCGTACGACGACCGGCACCGCCAGCACCGAGCGCAGGCCCTCCACGGCGACGGCGGAGTCGTACTCGTGGCTGATCTGCCGCGAGGAGGAATAGTCCGTCACCGCGCACGCGCGGGCGAGGGCCACGGCCTTGCCGCCCAGGCCGCTGCCCGCGGTCACCGCGAGCGCGCTCAGCGCCGGCGTCGCGTTGCCGCTCAGCTCGCTGATGCGCATCTGCTGCCGCCCGGCGTCGACCAGACCGCCGAAGGCCACCGGCAGCCCGGTCGTACGCCGCAGCCGGGCCAGGGCGCCGCGTATCTCCGTCAGTCCGGTCGCGTCTGCTGCCACGTCCTCGCCCCTTCATCGCGGCCTTCGTGCGGCTTTCGTGCGGGCACACCCCCGTTCGGGGGTAGTGAGACCTGCATCACGGATTACACGATGTCAGAGGGCCGCCCGGCAATGGTCCGGCACGGAGCGGGAGTGAGCCGCAGGGGCACGCCGGTGTCGAGAGTTCGAGTGCGTTCTCGACACCGGCTGGAGCGTCCCGGAGGCGAACGACCAAAAGAGGAGGACAAATGACGACGGCGACGGAGCTCTTCCGCAGGGCGCGGGACTTCCTGCTGGAACACCGCGAGGACTACACCACCGCCTACGAGGGCTTCGCCTGGCCGCGCCCGCAGCACTTCAACTGGGCGCTCGACTGGTTCGACGTGATCGCGGACGGCAACGACCGCACCGCGCTGCACATCGTCGAGGAGGACGGCTCCCAGACCCGGCTGTCCTTCGCCGAGTTGTCCGCACGCTCCGACCAGGCCGCGAACTGGCTGCGCGGGCGCGGGGTGCGCGCCGAGGACCGCGTCCTGGTCATGCTCGGCAACCAGGCCGAGCTGTGGGTGACGGCCCTGGCCGCGATGAAGCTGCGCGCCGTCGTCATCCCGGCCACCCCGCTGCTCGGCCCCGCCGACCTGCGCGACCGCGTCGAGCGCGGCCGGGTCCGGCACGTGGTCGTGCGCGCCGAGGACACCGGCAAGTTCGATGAGGTGCCCGGCGCGTACACGCGCATCGCCGTCGGCGGCGCACCCGAGGGCTGGCTGCCGTACGAGGACCTGTACCAGGCCGACGCCGCCTTCACGCCCGACGGCCCGACCCTGGCCGACGACCCGCTGATGCTCTACTTCACCTCGGGGACCACGGCCCACCCGAAGCTGGTCGAGCACACCCACACCTCGTACCCCATCGGGCACCTGGCCACCATGTACTGGATCGGCCTCAAGCCCGGTGACGTGCACTTGAACATCTCCTCGCCCGGCTGGGCCAAGCACGCATGGTCGAACCTGTTCGCCCCGTGGAACGCCGAGGCGACCGTCTTCATCCACAACTACACCCGCTTCGACGCGGCCCGGCTGATGGCGGAGATGGACCGAGCGGGCGTGACGACCTTCTGCGCCCCGCCCACCGTCTGGCGCATGCTCATCCAGGCCGACCTGACTCAGCTGCGCACCCCGCCGCGCGAGGTCGTCGCCGCCGGCGAGCCGCTCAACCCCGAGGTCATCGAGCAGATCCGCCGGGCCTGGGGCGTCACCATCCGGGACGGCTTCGGCCAGACCGAGACCGCCGTGCAGGTCGCCAACAGCCCCGGTCAGCCGCTGAAGACCGGCTCCATGGGCCGCCCGAGCCCCGGCTATCGCGTCGAACTCCTCGACCCGGTGTCCGGCGCGCCCGGCGTGACGGAGGGCGAGATCGCGCTCGACCTGTCCGCGCGGCCGGTGGGCCTGATGACCGGATACCACGGTGACGCGGACCGCACGGCGGAGGCGATGGCGGGCGGCTACTACCGCACCGGTGACATCGGCGCGCGGGACGCGGACGGATACATCACCTACGTGGGGCGCGCGGACGACGTCTTCAAGGCCTCCGACTACAAGATCAGCCCCTTCGAGCTGGAGAGCGCCCTGCTGGAGCACGAGGCGGTGGCCGAGGCGGCCGTCGTGCCCGCCCCGGACGAGCTGCGCCTGGCGGTACCCAAGGCGTACGTCGTGCTCGCCGAGGGCTGGGAGCCGGGCCCCGACACGGCGAAGGTGCTGTTCGAGCACTCGCGCGAGGTTCTCGCGCCCTACAAGCGCATCCGCCGCCTGGAGTTCGCCGACCTGCCCAAGACGGTCTCCGGCAAGATCCGCCGGATCGAGCTGCGCGAGGCGACGGCGGCTGGGTCGGCGGACGAGTACCGCGAGGAGGACTTCCGGTGACCGCACTCTCCTACACGCACGGGACCAGCGAGGTCCCGCTGCTCGGCGACACCATCGGCGCCAACCTCGACCGGGCGATCGCCGCGTATCCCGACCGTGAGGCGCTGGTCGACGTGCCGTCCGGGCGGCGGTGGACCTACGCCGAGTTCGGTGCGGCGGTCGACGAGGTGGCGCGCGGTCTGCTCGCCATGGGAGTGACCAAGGGCGACCGAGTCGGGATCTGGGCGGTCAACTGTCCCGAGTGGGTACTCGTCCAGTACGCCACCGCCCGCATCGGCGTGATCATGGTGAACATCAACCCGGCCTACCGCGTGCACGAGGTGGAGTACGTGCTGAAGCAGGCCGGTATCGCGGTGCTGGTCGCCTCCCGCGCGCACAGGACGACCGACTACCGGGTACTGGTCGACCAAGTCCGGGGCAGGTGCCCGGAGTTGCGCGAGGTCGTCTACATCGGCGACCCGTCCTGGGATGCGTTCACGGCGGGCGCGGCGCAGGTGCCGTACGGGCAACCCGCAGAAGCGCAGGCGGGGTTGAGCTGCGACGATCCGGTCAACATCCAGTACACCTCGGGTACGACCGGCTTCCCGAAGGGTGCCACGCTCTCCCACCACAACATCCTCAACAACGGCTACTGGGTGGGCCGTACGGTCGGCTACACGGAACAGGACCGGGTCTGCCTGCCCGTGCCCTTCTATCACTGCTTCGGCATGGTGATGGGGAACCTGGGGGCCACGTCCCATGGTGCGTGCATCGTGATCCCGGCGCCGTCCTTCGAACCGAAGGCCACGCTGGAGGCCGTCCAGCAGGAGCGCTGCACCTCGCTGTACGGCGTTCCGACGATGTTCATCGCGGAGCTGAACCTCCCGGACTTCGCGACGTACGACCTGTCGTCGTTGCGGACGGGCATCATGGCGGGCTCGCCCTGCCCGGTCGAGGTGATGAAGCGGGTGGTCGCCGAGATGCACATGGAGGAGGTCTCCATCTGCTACGGCATGACCGAGACCTCCCCGGTCTCGCTCCAGACGCGGATGGACGACGACCTCGAGCACCGCATCGGCACCGTCGGCCGCGTCCTGCCGCACATCGAGGTCAAGGTCGTCGACCCCGCCGACGGGGTGACCCGACCGCGCGGCACGGCGGGCGAGTTGTGCACCCGTGGGTACAGCGTGATGCTCGGCTACTGGAACGAGCCGGAGAAGACCGCCGAGGCCGTCGACGCGGGGCGCTGGATGCACACCGGCGACCTGGCCGTGATGCGTGAGGACGGGTACGTCGAGATCGTCGGCCGCATCAAGGACATGATCATCCGGGGCGGCGAGAACATCTACCCGCGCGAGATCGAGGAGTTCCTCTACGCCCATCCGAAGATCCGGGACGTCCAGGTCGTCGGGGTGCCGCACGAGCGGTACGGCGAAGAGGTCCTCGCCTGTGTCATCCCCGGCGACCCGGCCGACCCGCTCACACTGGAGGAGCTGCGGGCCTTCTGCGAGGGACAGTTGGCCCACTACAAGGTCCCGAGCAGGCTGCAGATCCTGGAGGCCTTCCCGATGACGGTGTCCGGGAAGGTGCGCAAGATCGAGTTGCGGGAGAAATGGGCCGTACGGGCTCACCCCGAGGCCTGACGGTCGCACCGCCGCCGTACGCGACGCCGCGGCCGAGCGGTCACCCCGCCCCCGACTCGTCCAGCTGGTCCGCCGGGCTGTTCACCGGGCGCGGGATGCCCGTGCGGTCGAGGACGAAGAGGGGGACGCCCAGGGTGTCCGCGCGGGTGCGGGCGTCCTCGGTGTAGCCGGCGAGGGAGAAGTAGACGCAGGTCGAGGAGTCCGTCATCGCCGTCAGCCACAGGCACTCCACGTCCCGGACGGAGGCCGGGCGTACCGTCGGGTCCACCTGGGCGAGGATGCCGCGGGCGGCCAGGCCGATGCCGGACGGGGGGCGCTGGTCGGCCCGGCGGATGTCCCGGTGGCCGAGCCGGTGCAGGTACAGGGCGGCGGCCGTGACCGCGTCCACAGCGGTGCGGATGGTGACGGAGTGGAAGGCGGGGCGCTCCACCGGGGGCGTGGGCCTTTTCGCGACCGGAACACGCAGCACCGTGCCGCACGGGCAGCCCAGCTCAGGTGTCGGCCACTGGCCCCGGCGGCCGCAGGACGCGCAGCGCACGGTGACCCACTGCTCCTCCCAGACACGGTGGGCGACGGCCGTCGGTGCCCCGCGCGGGTCGAGCGGCGGGGCGACGGGCGCGCCGCACGCGCACGGATAGGACGGCGCCGCGTAGAGGTGCTCGCGCCGGCAGGCCGGGCAGTGCACCGGCACGCTCTCGGACATGGTCCGCTCCAGGACGACGTCACGTGGGGGACAGTGCCCCCATCGTCCTCCACGAAAGCCCTGCTTGTCCGTCTCTTGACTGCCTTCGCCGACCCCACCTACATTACTTCCAGATAGTAGAAAGTAATTTCCACAATACGGAAGTCTGTAGGGACTTAGTTCTCACGCGGGGCGCGACGGGAGAGCGAATCCGACGGCCGAAGCAGGAGTACTCCATGGCTCGTATGACCGCTGCCCGCGCGGCAGTCGAGATCCTCAAGCGCGAGGGCGTCACCGACGCGTTCGGTGTCCCGGGCGCGGCGATCAACCCCTTCTACGCGGCACTCAAGGCCTCCGGGGGCGTCCACCACACCCTCGCCCGCCACGTCGAGGGCGCCTCGCACATGGCCGAGGGCTACACCCGCGCCCGTCCGGGCAACATCGGCGTCTGCATCGGTACGTCGGGCCCGGCGGGCACGGACATGATCACCGGGCTCTACTCCGCCCTCGGCGACTCGATCCCGATCCTCTGCGTCACCGGCCAGGCCCCGACCTCCGTGATCCACAAGGAGGACTTCCAGGCCGTCGACATCGCCTCCATCGCCAAGCCGGTGACCAAGATGGCGGTCACCGTGCTGGAGGCGGCCCAGGTCCCCGGCGTCTTCCAGCAGGCCTTCCACCTGATGCGCTCCGGCCGTCCCGGCCCGGTCCTCGTCGACCTGCCGATCGACGTCCAGCTCACCGAGATCGAGTTCGACCCGGAGACGTACGAGCCGCTCCCCGTCTACAAGCCGGGCGCGACCCGCGCCCAGATCGAGAAGGCGATCGGGCTGCTCAACGAGTCCGAGCGGCCGCTGATCGTCGCCGGCGGCGGCGTCATCAACGCCGACGCCGCCGAACTCCTCGTCGAGTTCGCCGAGTTGACCGGCATCCCGGTCGTGCCGACCCTGATGGGCTGGGGCGTCCTGCCCGACGACCACGAGCTGAACGCCGGCATGGTCGGCCTCCAGACCTCGCACCGCTACGGCAACGCGACCTTCCTGGAGTCCGACTTCGTCCTCGGCATCGGCAACCGCTGGGCCAACCGCCACACCGGCAAACTCGACGTCTACACGGCCGGCCGGAAGTTCGTCCATGTCGACATCGAGCCCACTCAGATCGGCAGGATCTTCGCCCCGGACTACGGCATCACCTCCGACGCGAAGGCAGCGCTGGAGCTCTTCGTCGAGGTGGCAAAGGAGTTGAAGGTGGCCGGCAGGCTGCCCGACCGCTCCGGCTGGGCCGCCGCCGCGCAGGAGAAGAAGGCGCGGCTCCAGCGCCGTACGCACTTCGACGACATCCCGATCAAGCCGCAGCGCGTCTACGAGGAGATGAACAAGGCCTTCGGCCCGGAGACCCGGTATGTCTCCACCATCGGCCTCTCGCAGATCGCCGGCGCCCAGCTGCTGCACGTCTACCGGCCGCGCCACTGGATCAACTGCGGCCAGGCGGGCCCGCTCGGCTGGACCGTCCCGGCCGCGCTGGGCGTGGCGAAGGCCGACCCGGAGGCGTCCGTCGTCGCGCTGTCCGGCGACTACGACTTCCAGTTCATGATCGAGGAGCTGGCCGTCGGCGCGCAGCACAAGATCCCGTACGTCCATGTCCTGGTGAACAACGCCTACCTGGGTCTGATCCGCCAGGCGCAGCGGGCGTTCGACATCGACTTCCAGGTCAAGCTGGAGTTCGAGAACATCAACTCGCCTGAGCTGGGCGTCTACGGCGTCGACCATGTGAAGGTCGCCGAGGGGCTGGGCTGCAAGGCGATCCGGGTCACCGACCCGGGCGAGCTGGGCGCCGCCTTCGAGCAGGCCAAGAAGCTCGCCGCCGAGCACCAGGTGCCCGTCGTCGTCGAGGCGATCCTGGAGCGGGTCACCAACATCTCCATGTCGACCACCAACGACATCAGCAACGTCGTCGAGTTCGAGGAGCTCGCCACCGAGCCCGGCCACGCGCCGACCTCGATCAGGACGCTCAAGGTCTGACACGTACGTCGGTGAGGGGCGGCCCGTCCAGCGGACGGGCCGCCCCTCGGTGTGCTCAGTCCGAGCCGCCGTCTCCGCCGCCGCAGGAGTAGGCGGCGCCTCCTGTGCCGCCGCGCGGGGAGTGCCGCAGGAGTCCTTTGTCCGCCACCTCCGCCCGGCCGGTCAGCCCCGCCCGGAGGGCGAAGCGCGGCACGAGCGCCCGCAGGGCGGCTTCGCCGTGCAGTGCGACGGCGAGCAGCTTGTCGTGCTCGGTCATGCCGCGCCTGCTCGCCGGAAGCGGGTGCCGCTCCCGCAGGTCCCGCACATGGCGGCGGGCGGCGCGGGTCGGGCCGAGCAGCGGATACCGCAGCAGCCCGGCTTCCGCGAGGCCGACGCGCATCAGGGCCACCGCCAGGCGGACGTCCGACCGCTTGGCCAACTTCCGCAACCCGGCGGGCTCGTGGAGGGACTCGAGGACCGCCTTGTCCAGGCCCTCAGGCGGCGGGAGGGAAGGCGGGGGCTGCCCCGCGTCCGCGTCACCCGCCTCCGACACCCGCATCGTGCCGGGCCGGCCGGCCTCGACGGCACCCCGCAGGTGCAGCGCGACTACGGCGACCGTCACGGCGGCGCGGGGACCGCCCCGCAGCAGTGCGATCTCGTGCGGTTCCAGCCGGATCGTTTCGGCGCTGCTCATGACACACCCCCGTGCGGGGGCCCGCCGCCCCCGTGCCGGCGGGCCCCGCGTCAAGAATGTGCCCGCTCGCGGGGGCGGTTGAAGCCTCGACGGCCGTGTTCAGAGCATGATTTGAGGATTGCGTAGACCGGGTACGCCCGGTGTCGTACGCGGCGTCACTACACCTCGTGCTCCGACAGCCCCGGCCAATCGTCCGGTCCCCCGCCCTGCCACTCGATGAGGTCGCTCTCCTCGACCTCGATCCGGTCCAGGTCGGCCATGCGCAGGATCTCGATCACGTCGTCCAGGTGAGAGGCGATCCCGAGCATCACGTCACCCTCGGTCACCCGGCGGGAGCCGTCCAGGGCCGGGGCGTGCACCACGATGTGCGGAAACTCCGTCGGTGGATGTGTCATGCCTTCAGGCTCCTGCGGGCGGGACGGATCCGCACCCCGGAAAGGCCGGGGAGCACCGGATGCGGGACCGTCCGCATCCGGCGCTCCCCGGCCGGTGAGGTTCGTAAGGATGGTGACCGTCCGACGGCGCGAGGCTGGGCGCGACAGGACGTTCGCGCCGCCGGACGGAGTACAGGCGCCCCGGTGTGAGGCAGATGGCTGGGACCGCGGCGGCGGCGACGGCACCGGGGGCTTCTTCCCTCAGGTCGAGAAGGAGGCCTCGGGACCTTCACCACCGCACTGGCTCGCACGCCGCCGCGGTCCTCGCCCGGCCCGCCCGGCCGGCGACCACCCCTCATCCGGGTCGCTCGGCGGCGGCGGGCTACGCGTCCGGGTGCATGACCTCCCGTCAGGCTCCGGACGCCGTCTTCGTGGTTCAGTTCTCGCGCAGGGCGCGGACCGCCTCCGCCACACGCTTGCCGTAGTCCTGGTCGGCGGCGTGGAAGTGGGCCAGGTTCTTCTCCATCACGTCGTCGCGGGAGACCTGGGACAGACCGCCGGCGATGTTCGCGACCAGCCGGGACCTCTCCTCCTCCGACATCAGGCGGTACAGCTCGCCCGCCTGGAAGAAGTCGTCGTCCTTGGTGTGGAGGGGGGTCTCGTGCGTACCCGTGTGGCCGGTCACCGCCGGCGGGGCCGACAGCGGGCGACCGGGCTCGACCGGGCCGTCGTACGAGTTCGGCTCGTAGTCCTTCGCGGCGCGGCCCTGCGCGTTGGCGGCGACCGTCGCCTTCGGGGCGTTGACGGTGAGCTGGGTGTGGTTGACGCCGAGGCGGTAGCGGTGGTTTCCGGACGGTGCCGGCGCCTGGGCGCGACAGGACAGATGTCAGCGGCGGCACCGCCCGGAAGCTTCTACGGGCTCTGGATCAGAGCTGGGCGCCCGAGAGGCGCTCCACGGCCCGCAGCAGGGCCGAGTGGTCCAGGCCGCCGTCGCCCTGCGCACGCAGGCTGGCGACCAGCTGGGCGACCACGGCACCGACGGGCAGGGCGGCGCCGACGTTGCGGGCCGCGTCCGTGACGATGCCCATGTCCTTGTGGTGCAGGTCGATGCGGAAGCCCGGCTTGAAGTCGCGGCCGAGGAAGTTGTCCTTCTTGCGGGTCAGCACGGTGGAGCCGGCCAGGCCGCCGTTGAGGACGTCCAGCGCCGCCTTCAGGTCCACGCCCGACTTCTCCAGGAAGACCACGGCCTCGGAGCACGCCTGGATGTTCACGGCGACGATCAGCTGGTTGGCGGCCTTCACGGTCTGACCCGAGCCGTGCGGACCGCACAGCACGATCGTCTTGCCGAGCGCCTCGAAGATCGGCTTCGCGATGTCGAAGTCGGCCTGCTCACCGCCGACCATGATCGACAGTACGGCCTCGATGGCGCCGGCCTCGCCGCCGGACACCGGGGCGTCCAGCACGCGGACGCCCTTGTCCTTGGCCGCCTTCGCCAGGTCGACGGAGGTCTGCGGCGTGATGGACGACATGTCGATCAGCAGCGCGCCGGACCTGGCGTTCTCGAGGATGCCGTCGGGGCCGTAGGAAATGGCCTCGACCTGCGGCGACGCCGGCACCATCGTGACGATCACGTCGGCGTCCCGCACGGCCGCGGCGATGGACCCGGCCGCGGTGCCACCGGCGGCGGCCAGGCGGTCCAGCTTGTCCTGCTCCAGAGTGAAGCCGGTGACGTCGTAACCCGCCTTGATCAGGTTCTCGGACATGGGGGAGCCCATGATGCCGAGACCTATCCAGGCGACCTTGGGAAGACTGCTCATGCTGGGGGTGCCTCTCTGACTGCTCTGCTGTGTCTGCGTGTTGGCGTTCAGCGGGCCGCTCGGGCCTCGGCCGGCAGCCAGCCGAATGCCTCGGCGCTCGGGCGGTCGCCCGGCTTGTACTCCAGGCCGACCCAGCCCTCGTAGCCGGCCTTCCTCAGCCGGCCGAGGAGGTCTTCCAGCGGGAGCGAACCCGTGCCAGGGGCGCCGCGGCCCGGGTTGTCGGCGATCTGCACATGGCCGGTCCTCGACGCGTACCGCTCGATCACCTGCGGCAGGTCCTCGTCGTTCATGGACAGGTGGTAGAGGTCCATGAGGAAGCGGGCGTTGTCGAGGCCCGTGGCCTGGTTGACCTTGTCGACGACGCCGGCACCGGCCGGGGCGGTCACCAGCGGGTAGAGCGGTGACTCCGGCTTGTTGAGGGTCTCGATCAGCAGGATCGCCCCGATCCGGTCGGCTGCCCGGGCCGCGAGTACCAGGTTCTCCAGCGCCAGCGCGTCCTGCTCTTCCGGGTCCACGCCCTCGACACGGTTGCCGTACAGGGCGTTGAGCGCCCCGCAGCCGAGGGACTGGGCGAAGTCCGCGGCCACGTCGATGTTGGCGCGGAACCTCTCCGACTCCTCGCCGGGGATCGACAGGGCGCCGCGGTCCGGCCCGGGGAGCTGTCCGGCGTAGAAGTTCAGGCCCGTGAGCTGCACGCCCGCGTCCTCGATCGCCTTCTTCAGGGCGTCGAGCTCGGACTGCTCGGGGGTGGGGGAGTCGACCCAGGGCCACCACAGCTCGACCGCGGTGAAGCCGGCCGCGGCGGCGGCCGCGGGGCGCTCCAGGAGCGGGAGCTCCGTGAAAAGGATCGACAGGTTGACGTTGAAGCGCTGCTCTGCAGCTGTGCCCGGTTCGAAGCCTGCCATAGGGGCCTGCGCTCCCCTCCGTGATCGTAATTCCGTATTGTGGAAGTAAGTTTCTGCGTAATGGAAGATTGCCGTCGGTTGTCGTAGCTTGTCAAGAGGGGTCGGCGGATGTCGGTGCCGCGCGTCAGGTTGAGTGCGTGCGAATGAGAGGGGAGTCCTGCGGCACGGATGTGCCCTGTGTTGGGTGGGTGAGTTGGGGCTGAGGGCATAGCATCCGTACGGCTTCGGCTTCGGCTTCGGCTTCGGCGGCCCGGTCCGGACAGCGCCACATGCTCGGCGCCCTGTGCGGCCGGCGGCGCACTCAGGCTCTGCGACAGCGCCGTACGCCCCTGCGGCGACCGTACGGCGAGCGCCCGAGGCCGCAACGGCGGACCGGTGTAGCCCACCACCTCGGCGTCGACCGTCTCGGCATGCCTCACCTTCCGCCACGTCGGCGACCGCCAAAGCCGGTACGTCGACGACGTCGGCTTCGCGACGACGGCCTCGACACCCGTGTTGTTTTGGCAGAAGACGTGTCCCGCGCAGGTCGTGCCGGATTGGCGGTGTCGGGTGGGGTCTTCGTGTCGCGTTGAAGTGGCCTGGGATGTCCGCGGTGATCAGTTGTTGGAACGGGTGTGTCCCGAGGTGCCTCGTTCCGCCGCCGCGGTCCTCGATCGCCTTTCGCACCGGGTGGCCGAGGGCTAGTGTTCGGGTGCAGCGAGTGACCCACGAGGAGCCAAGACATGGTCGGTCGTTCGAGCGCGCGTTGACGTTGTTGGCCGTGACCGGCCTGTCATCGCGTGCTGCCCTTGATGTTGCGGCACGGCGAGCCTTCTCCTGCCTGAACCGTCGGTGCACCTTTCGCGTGCTCGGTGGCGGGCCTCGTTGTCGGCAATCCAAGGGATCCCTGTGCCGTCCGCTTCCTCCGCTGTATCCGATTCCGGTCGACCTGTTCCGTCAAGCCTGTGGCGGGACGCCGATTTCCGCAGACTCTGGATGGGTCAGACGGCCTCCCAACTCGGCGAACATGCAAGTCTGGTGGTCCTGCCGCTCTTCGCCGTCCTGACCCTCAACGCCAGTGCCGGCCAGCTGGGTGTCCTGCGCGCGGTGGGGCAGGCGCCGATCCTGTTGCTCTCGCTCTTCGTCGGCGCGTGGGTGGACAGGTGGCGGACCCGCACGACGATGGTGCTCACGGACGTCGGCCGGACCCTGACCCTGGGCGCCGCGGCCGTGGCCGGCCTCTTCGGCTGGCTCGGCCTGCCCGCGCTGCTTGCGCTCGCCTTCGTCGTCGGGGCCCTGTCCGTGTTCTTCGACGTGGCATACCAGGCGTCTCTCGTACGGCTGGTGAAACGTGATCAGTTGGTGTGGGGCAACAGCGCGCTTGAGAGCAGCCGGTCCGCGGCACAGATCGGCGGTCCTGCCCTCGGAGGTGCGTTGGTGTCCCTGCTGTCGGCGCCGATCGCTGCGGCCTCCAGCGCCTTGTTCTTCGCGCTGTCGTTCCTGTCGATCCGGCGGATCCAGCGGATCGAATCGATCCCGGAGCGCTCGGAACGTCCCCCTCGGGTATGGCGGCGGATCCATGAGGGCCTGCGTTTCGCCGCCGGCGATACCGCGCTTCGCACCGTGTGCCTGGCCTCGGCCGCCTTCCAGTTCTCCTTCGCGGCCGTGATGACGGTCTATCTGCTCTTCCTGCCGCGGCAACTGCATATGTCGGGCACCGTCGTTGGGCTGGCGCTCGCGGCGGCGGGACCGGGTGCGCTTCTGGGCTCGCTGCTGGCCGCCCGTCTGCCGAGCCGGTTCGGTTATGGCGCTGTGCTCGTGTATGCGGCGGCACTCGGCGACGGCGTGTTCCTGTGCGTGCCCGCGCTGCACGGCTCCTCTGCGGTGACGGTTGCCGCGCTCCTTGCGGTCAGCTTCGTGTTCGGGACCAGCGGCCAGTTGGTGAGTGTCACGGTCATGGCCGTCCGGCAGGCCGTCACTCCGGACGGGATGCAGGGCCGCGTGGCCGCGACGATCACGTTTGTCGGCATGGGGTTGACCCCGCTCGGTTCTCTGCTCGGCGGATTTCTCGCGCAGGAGTGGGGGTTGCGCACCAGCCTCCTGGTTACGGCCGCAGGCATGATGCTGTCGCCAGTGGTGATGGCTTTGTCCCCGCTCGCACGCCTGGGCCGAGCGCTTCCGGCCTCGCAAGACACGTTCGACGGCGCGCCCTGAATGACCGATCAGGGCGTGAAATCGAGCTTCCTCCTGGCACCCCTGCACAAGATCGCAGCCGACCATCCACCATGGCGCAGATCGCCCTGGCCTGGGTGCGGAATCGGGCCCAGGCGCACGGCCTGACCGTCGTACCGGTCCCCGGGACCCGCAGGCGCAGCCGCCTCCTCGAGAACGCCGCGGCCTCCCGGATCACGCTGACCGCCGAAGAGCCGGCACTGCTGGAGCCCATCGACGGCCAGGTGGCGGGCGACCGCTACGTGCAGCGGTTCAGTTGTCGGGCCGGGCTTCGATGACGGCCATGCCGGCCACACCGATCTCGATGGTCCTGGTGTGCCGGTAACCGCTCTTGGCCAGCAGTGCCGCGTACTGGCTCGCGGTACGTTCCCTGCCTCCGAGACCGAAGAGCATGACCAGGTCGAGCACCGTGGCGGCGTCCAGTCCGGGCTGCTCGGGCAGCACGGCCTCAACGATCAACAGGCGCGCGGACGGATCGCCGTTGGCGCGGCGGCAATTGTGCAGAATCCTGAGCGCCTCGTCGTCGTCCCAGTCGTGCAGGATCCAACTGAGCAGATACATGTCGGCCGGCGGCACCGCCGTGAAGAAGTCGCCGGCCGAAGCGGTGCACCGGTCCCGCAGACCGCGCGCGTCCAAGGCCGCCCGCGCCGCCTCCACCTGGTGGGACTGGTCGAGTACGAACCCGCCGACGTGCGGATTCCGTGCGCAGATCTCAGCCAGCAGGGTCCCCAGCCCGCCGCCGATGTCACCGATCCGGCCGACGGTGCCGAAGTCGTAGGCATCGGCGACGGCACGTGCCGTGCGCCGGGTGAGGCACGCCATGGCCGCGTTGAAGACGGCCAGATCGTCGGGGTGCCGGGCCAGATGCTCGAAGAAGGAGGCACCGAACCGCTGTTGGAAGGAGGGCGTCCCGGTACGCAGGGTGGAGATCGGGTCGTCGAGCATGCGGTAGGTCAGGCGGTACCCGAGCTGGAACCAGGGGCGCAAGGAGTCCTCGTGGCCGGATTCCAGGAGCCGGCTGAGCGCTGTCGACGCGTAGGCGCCGTCGGCATCGCACGTGAACAGGCCGCACCCGACGAGCGGCCGAAGAAGACGGCCCAGAGCGTCGGGGCGCGTCCGCGTGGCTTCGGCGAGTTCATCGAGGGTGCGCGCTTTTCCAGTCACCAGGTCGGCGACACCCAGCTCGGCGACGACCTGTACGGCGCGGGAGATGAGGAACGAACCTGACAGGCCCATCAGGGCATCGGTGGCGGACGGCGCGAGGATGATGCCTCCTGAAAGTGATGAGTGACGGCAAGGTGCACAGTCGCGGGATGCGGTGTCCGATGTCCCCCGGACACATCACCGCATCCGCACACCTCTGTCGGTAGCTGCGGAGACCAAGGTGTCCTGCAGGGCGCGGAGGCCTGTTTCGTACCGGCCGACAACTGCTGCCGTCCGCCATGCCACGACACACAGATCGTCCTGGTAGTGCGCCGAATACCCATGCGTCCCGGGACATTCACGCAGGCCGAAACGGCCCCACAATATGTGCTGCCTGTCCTGCATACCGGAGACCGCGACCAGGGCATGGGCGTCCAGTGTGCGGGCCATGGCCATGAGCGCCGCGCCCACCGCCGCCATCGGACCCTGACCGCGGGACTGTGGTGCGACCACCAGCCGTCCGGCCTCCCAGACTCCCGCCACGTCCGTGTTCAAGGAGACCGTCATCTCGTGGAACCGTGCGTCGCCCAGATAGTCCCGCGTCTGGAAGTGGTGCGTAAGCTCCGCCGGACTCAAACGTCCGTACGCGACAACCGCGTTGTCGGCAGGGTCACTCACGGAGATGTGGAAGGACTCCTCGTCGATCTCCTGGGCGTCGGCATAGCATCCCCCGGCGGTACGAAATTCCGGGCGGCGCCCGTCCGCATGGAGCACCTGGGCCCGGAAGCCGCGTAATGCCCGCAGGCGCTCGCGTTCCCGGGGGACGGCGGAACCCAGACGCTCGATAGTGAGCCGCCGACCGTCCCAGGTCACGTCCAGGCGCCTCGGCCAGGTCTGCCACACAGCGGCTGACGGAGCCCCCGCCTCGCGGTGATCCGGCCGTACGCTCACTGAGACCCACCGGCACGGCGCAGGTCGTCCCCGGCCAGCCGCCAGCACTCGGTGATGAAGGCGGCGTAGCACTCCAGCGCCCGCGTGGCCGTCTCCACCATGGACGGCAACGCCTCCGGCCGCTCCTTGAGGACTCCGCCCAGTTGACGGCGGTTGAACGCCGTGTGGCCGACGTCGAGTTCGACGTGCTCGGCCAGGAAGGTGTAGGTCCCGACCGGGAGCAACCGCTCGCTGTTCTTGAGGATCTCCGGCCCGAAGGTCGTGGACAACTGCTCGATCTCCAGCTCGATCGCCAGTTGGCACCAGGGCTGATCCCCCTTGGTGACCCGCTCGTGCAGCTCGATGTAGTCGCGGCTGCTCGCCAACGGCGGAGCCGCCAGCAGAGCGTCCACATCGATGCGCACTCCGCGGTCCGCGTCCAGCCAGGAGCTCAGGGCACGGGCGTCGGCCACCATCATCCGGTCATGACCCGCCTCGGCCCGGGCGTGGCCGGACAGCGCCGTCGCCAGCGCCTCCATGCCGAGTTCCCCGCACCGCTCACCGGCCGTGGCGATCCACCGCTCGACGTCGTGGGTCATGTGTACGCCGTGTGCGCTGTAGCGCAGCATCCACAGGGCGAACAGATCCGTGTCACACTCCGCCGCCGTGAGGGCCCTGATTTCCGGGCCTTCGGCGAGTCGGCTGCGTACCTCGGTGATCTGGTCCTCGTACTTCTGCACCGCGTCGTGATTCGTGGCCGCCGATGTCATGGTCGATCCCCTCCCCTTGGTTACGGGCCGACGCTCCCGTGGCCCGCCGCACGGCCCGGCTGAATCCGGGCCGCACACTCACGGTGACAGTCGGCCGCGCGGGCCGCCATGAGCCCTCTAGTACATTCCTCCGTTTGTGTGCATTTATAGATAATTGGTTTGAGAGTGGTAACTCCCTGTAATCGCTGGAAGGGCGGGGGTGCGACCATTGCCGCACGTGCGACGGCTTCGTCGGCCGACTGCTCGACGTGATCCGGCACGGCACCGAGAGCGCCGCGTGACCGCGGCGCTCCGCGGTCACACATGTCCGCCGCGCCTGTGGTCTACGAGGTCGCCGAGCGGACCGCGGGATGGCTGCCCCGCGACGGCTGCTGAAACGCGGCCATCACCCGCTGACCGCAGACCCTCGGGCGGCGTACCGCCGACACCGCGTCGGCGTACGCCGCCCCGCCGGCGTTCCCGGCCATCCACCCGGCCCGGGCCGCGGACATCTCCGGCTGTAACTCCCGTAGCACGCCGGGCCGTTCGGCCGACGCGAGCCCGTTCTACCGGCCGACCCGTCCGAGCCGCAGGTCTCGGTGGAGGAACCACGCCGTACCTGCGACGACCGCCCCGCAGACCGTGGGTACGAGCAACCACGGGAGGCCCGTCCACACGGTGCACAGACCTACGACAGCGCAGGTGGCCCCCGTGACGATGAGCAGCCACTTGCCGTACGGGCGCCAGGTGAAGAGTCCGGGGTCGCGCGGCCTGGTCAGACGCCTCGCACCGAACATCAGCGCCAGCGCCGCCAGCAGCCCCGCGAACGTGCCGACGGCGGCTGTCATCTGGGGTTCGTCGCGAGGCGCGTCGGCAGAATTCTGCCGGAGGTCCCCCTCGGCGACCACCACGACGACGCCGCGCCAGACGGTACCGGTGACCCGGTCCCCCCGCTGAAGCCCGCTCAGCACCGGCCCCGAGTCGCCGAACGGCACGACCGTCCTCGGGAAGGGCTCCGGGCCGAGCAGGGTCGCCCGCATGTTCTTTTTGTGGGTTTTCACGGTGCCATCGACGGTGAAGGTGACCTTCCGCAGGCAGTCCTCCGACCTCGGTATCACCGTGCGGGCGGGGCACGCGTCGGCTGCCTTGTACTCCCGGTACCGGGTGCGATCCGTGGGCAACCAGGTGGTGAAGACGAAATAGCAGGTCAGTGCGGCGGCCAGGGACGAAACGATCAGCGCCGCACCCACCAGCCGGTTCCGGCCGGCCCTCGGCGGGGGCGGCGGCGGTCCGTCCGCCCCCTGGAGGGCGCCGATTTTCATCGTGCTCATCGCTTGTCTCCCCCGTCGTTCTCCACCGAAATCCGCAGGACAGCAGTCTCTTCCAGCCGCGTTCAAGCGGGCAACGAGATCGACGGGCAGTCGGAGGTCACTGGTCCAGCCGTCGCCAAGGCCGGCTTCTCAAGGACACCGGGCCCCACGCCCTACGGCATGCCTGCGCATCCCTGCTGATCGCTGCGGGGGAGTCCGTTAAGGTCGTGTCGGAGCGACTGGGGCACACCGACGCTGCGATGACCCTGAACGCCTACAGCCTCTCTTCCCTGAGTCGGAGGAACGGACCGGGGCGGCGGAGGACCGGGCGTTCGGTGCTCTGACGGGGGAATGTGCCCCGGATGTGCCCTCTCGGTCGGAGGACTGGGAGAACGCGCAGGTCAGAGCCGATGCCATGGGGGCACAGTGCGATTGAGACTGGAGTTCACGACCGAGCCCTTCGACCTCGAGGAGGCGCCCGCGCATGCGCTGGTGGCCCGCGAGGTCATCGAGGGTGCCGCGCTGGACGCCGTGGACGTCGGCCCGTTCGGCAACACGGCGGAGGGTGGCGCCGACGCGGTGCTCGCGGCCGTGGACGTCCTGCTGCGCAGAACCCTGGCGGCCGGTGCGACCCGGATCTCGTTCCAGGTCAACGTGGTCGGGGAGGGCGACAAGTGACCGGCACCGGAGACGAGCCCTTCATCACGGCCGTGAAGCCGCTGGTCGACGCCATGGGGGGCGAGATGCTCCCGCCCGACGAGGCCGGCCCCGACGACGTCGTACTGTCCTGGGAGGGTGTCGACGCCGTCGCCGTACGCCTGCCGCAGCTCGCCGACTCCCTCGATCACATCCTGGCCGCCATGGAGCGCAAGAAGGGCAAGCCGCTCGCCGACCTGGACCGCAAGGCCAAACAGGAGGTCGTGCGGATACTCGAGGCGCGCGGCGCCTTCTCCGTACGGCACGGCGTGGAGACCGTGGCGAGCGCACTCGGGGTGAGCCGCTTCACCGTCTACAACTACCTCAATCGCGAGAAACAGAGCTGACGGAGTCTCCCGGGTTTCGTCACCCAGAATTTTCAACAAAGTGTTGACGGGATGTTGCGGAGGGGCGTTAGCTAGCCGCAGCCCGTTCAGCACGAAGGCCGTTCGCGGCCACGGAGGCTCCCGTGACTTCCACTTCCACGCCCCCGGGCCTTGCCCGTTTCAACGACCTCGAGGAGTCCGCGGCCTTCGCCGCCCTCCACGAGGCGTGCGCCTCGACGGCATGGGCGAACCGGCTGCTCGCGGCCCGCCCCTACGCCACCGCCGACGAGCTGTACGCCGCCGGCGATGCCGCCATGGCCGAGCTGACCGCCGCGGACCTGGCGGAGGCGATGGCCGGGCACCCGCCGATCGGCCGCCCCAAGCCCGGCGACCCGACCTCCGCCCGCGAACAGCGCGGCATGGCCGGCGCCTCCGAGGAGCTCCGGGCGGAGATGCTCGAGCTCAACCTGGCCTACCAGGACAAGTTCGGGCACGTCTTCCTCATCTGCGCCACCGGCCGCACCGGCGAGCAGATGCGCGACGCGGTCAAGGAACGGATCGGCAACTCGCCCGAGCAGGAGCGGGAGATCGTCCGCACCGAGCTGGGCAAGATCAACCGCATCCGACTGGCCCGACTCGTCGAAGAGGACTGACGCAGCATGAGCACCAGCACCACGGCCTCGGTGTCCACCCACATCCTGGACACCAGCATCGGCCGCCCCGCCGAGGGCGTCGCCGTCCAGCTCGCCGCCCGCGCCGGGCGCGATGCGGACTGGCGGGCGCTCGGCGGCTCCGCGACCGACGCGGACGGGCGGTGCAAGGACCTGCCGGCTCTGCCGGAAGGGACGACCCACGTACGGCTCGACTTCGCAGTGGAGCCGTACCTCGAGAAATCCGCGAAGAAGCAAGCCGATGCGCAGCAGGACGCCCCCGCGAGTCGGGACAGCGGTGCGTTCTTCCCCGAGGTGGCGATCACCTTCGCCGTGAAGCCCGGCGAGCACTACCACGTACCGCTGCTGCTCAACCCGTTCGGCTACTCCGTTTACCGAGGGAGCTAGCTAATGACCGATCATTCCCGCCCTGCCCGCCCTGTGATCCTGGGACAGAACCAGTACGGCAAGGCCGAGAACCGAGTCGTAAAGATCACGCGGGACGGCGCCACCCACCACATCAAGGACCTGAACGTCTCCGTCGCGCTCTCCGGCGACATGGACGAGGTCCACTACTCCGGCTCGAACGCCAACGTCCTGCCGACCGACACCACCAAGAACACGGTGTACGCGTTCGCCAAGGAACACGGCATCGAGTCCGCCGAGCAGTTCGGCATCCATCTGGCCCGGCACTTCGTGACCAGCCAGGAGCCGATCAAGACCGCCCGTATCCGCATCGAGGAGTACGCCTGGGAGCGGATCGAGACCTCCGACGCCAACTCTCAGGTCATCGGCGCGGACAAGGTCAAGCACTCCTTCGTACGGAAGGGCCAGGAGACGCGCCTGACCCAGATCACGTACGACGGCTCGTCGTGGGAGGTCATCTCCGGCCTCAAGGACCTCGTCGTCATGAACTCGACCAACTCCGAGTTCTGGGGCTACGTCAAGGACAAGTACACGACGCTGCCGGAGGCGTACGACCGCATCCTCGCCACCCAGGTCTCCGCCCGCTGGCGGTTCAACTGGACCGACGACGCGGACCGCATGCCCAACTGGGAGAAGTCCTACGAGCAGGTGAAGAAGCACATGCTGCAGGCCTTCGCCGAGACGTACTCGCTGTCGCTCCAGCAGACCCTGTACCAGATGGGTTCGCGGATCATCGACAGCCGCAGCGAGATCGACGAGGTCCGCTTCTCGCTCCCGAACAAGCACCACTTCCTGGTGGACCTGGAGCCGTTCGGCCTGAAGAACGATACCGCCGACGGAGCCGTCTACTTCGCGGCCGACCGCCCGTACGGCCTGATCGAGGCGACCATCCTGCGGGACGGCTGCGAGCCGCACATCCCGGTGGACCTCACCAACCTCTGACGCGTCCCTCTTTCGGCACCCGTGGCCGGGGAGCCCGCCTCCCCGGCCACGGCACTCAAAACTCCCAGGGTCCTGCCGTGCCCTCTCCACAGAGCGAAAAGGACGAACCATGGCAGCAGCCCAGCGCATCGTCATCGAGAACTGTGCGATCGCGACCGTCGACGCCGCCGACACCGAGTACGCCTCCGGGTACGTGGTCGTCGCCGGCAACCGCATCGAGGCGGTGGGCGCGGGCAGGGCCCCCGAGGGCCTGGAGAACGTCGTACGCCGCATCGACGCCACCGGGCACCTGGTCACTCCCGGCCTGATCAACACCCACCACCACTTCTACCAGTGGATCACCCGGGGCCTGGCCACGGACCACAACCTCTTCAACTGGCTCGTCGCGCTGTACCCGACCTGGGCGCGCATCGACGAGGAGATGGTGTACGCGGCGGCGCAGGGCTCGCTCGCGACGATGGCCCGCGGTGGTGTCACCACCGCGTTGGACCACCACTACGTCTTCCCGAAGGGCTCCGGCGACCTGTCCGGCGCCATCATCGGCGCCGCCCGCGACATGGGCGTCCGCTTCACCCTCGCCCGTGGCTCCATGGACCGCAGCGAGAAGGACGGCGGGCTGCCGCCGGACTTCGCCGTCGAGACCCTCGAAGGCGCGCTGGCCGCCACCGAGCGAACCGTCGACGCGCACCACGACGCCTCCTTCGACGCCATGACCCAGGTGGCCGTGGCCCCCTGCTCCCCGTTCTCCGTCTCCACCGAACTCATGCGTCAGGGCGCGGAGTTGGCCCGTAGCAAGGGCGTGCGGCTGCACACCCACGGTTCGGAGACGGTCGAGGAGGAGAAGTTCTGCCACGAGCTGTTCGGCATGGGCCCGACCGACTACTTCGAGTCCACCGGCTGGCTCGGTGAGGACGTGTGGATGGCGCACTGCGTCCACATGAACGACTCCGACATCGCCGCCTTCGCCCGTACGAAGACGGGTGTCGCCCACTGCCCGTCGTCCAACGCCCGACTGGCGGCCGGTATCGCCCGCGTCCCCGACATGCTCGCGGCCGGCGTCCCGGTCGGCCTCGGCGTCGACGGCACCGCGTCGAACGAGTCCGGCGAACTCCACACCGAACTGCGCAACGCGCTGCTCATCAACCGTCTCGGCGCCCACCGGGAGGCCGCTCTGAACGCCCGCCAGGCACTGCGCCTCGGCACCTACGGCGGCGCCCAGGTCCTGGGCCGCGCGGCCGAGACCGGCTCCCTGGAGCCGGGCAAGCTGGCCGACCTGGTGCTGTGGAAGCTCGACACCCTCGCCCACGCCTCCATCGCCGACCCGGTGACCGCGCTGGTCTTCGGCGCCGCGGCCCCGGTGACCGCCTCGTTCGTGAACGGCCGCCAGATCGTGGAGAACGGGCGGCTCCTCACCGCCGACGAGGACGCGATCGCCCGCTCCACGCGGACGGAAGCACAGCGCCTGGCGCGGATCGCCGCCCAGGGCTGAGCAGTCGGAGAACTCCGGCCGGGAGGGACGGCTCCTGGCCGGCAGCCGTGGACCCGAACTGGGACCGCGGCGGCCGTCACCGGGGCGCGCGTGGACGCGCGCGCCCCGGCACGGTCACCGTCACCGTCACCCCCGGTCCCTCCCCCACTCTCGGCTTCTCCCCCACTCTCGGCTCCGCTCGAGCGGGGGGACCCCCATGAGCGGGAGGTACCCCCATGACCACACGCACCACCTCCTCGAACTCCGCGTCAGAGCCGACGTGTCACCCACCGGAGGAACCGCTGTGTCCGCTCACCCCGTCGACGAGAAACTCCCCGCCCTCAAGATGGCGACCACAGGTCTGCAACACGTGGCCGCCATGTACGCGGGAGTCGTCGCCCCGCCCCTGATCGTCGGCGCGGCCATAGGCCTGACCGGCACCGAACTGACCTTCCTCACCGGAGCCTGCCTGTTCACCGCGGGGCTCGCCACCTTCCTCCAGACGCTCGGGTTCTGGAAGATCGGCGCCCGCCTGCCGTTCGTCAACGGTGTCACCTTCGCCGGGGTGGCCCCCATGACGGCGATCGTCGCCTCCACCAAGGACAAGTCCGACGCCCTGCCGATCATCTTCGGCGCGGTGATCGTCGCCGGCGTCCTCGGCTTCGTCGCGGCCCCCTTCTTCAGCAAGGCGGTCCGTTTCTTCCCGCCGGTCGTCACCGGCACGGTCATCACGCTCATCGGAATCTCGCTGCTGCCCGTCGCCTTCGGCTGGGCACAGGGCCCGAACCCCGCCGCGGACGACTACGGTTCGACGACCTACCTCGGTCTCGCGGCCGCGACTCTCGTGATCGTGCTGCTGCTTCGCCGCTTCACCCGCGGCTTCGTCAAGCAGATCGCCGTCCTGCTCGGCCTGGTCATCGGCACGCTCGTCGCGATCCCCTTCGGTGTCACGGACTTCGCCCCGGTCGCGGACGCGGACGTGATCGGATTCCCGACCCCGTTCCACTTCGGCGCACCGCAGTTCCAGGTCGCCGCGATCCTGTCGATGATCGTGGTGATGGTGGTCTCGATGACCGAGTCGACCGCGGACATGCTGGCGCTGGGCGAGATCGTCGAACGCCCGGCGGACGAGCGGACCATCGCGGCCGGCCTGCGCGCCGACACCCTCGGCACGGCGATCAGCCCCCTGTTCAACGGCTTCATGTGCAGCGCCTTCGCGCAGAACATCGGCCTCGTCGCGATGACGAGGATCCGCAGCCGCTACGTCGTCGCCGTCGGCGGCGGTTTCCTGGTCCTGATGGGCCTGTGCCCGATGGCCGCCTCGCTCATCGCCGTCGTACCGCGCCCGGTGCTCGGCGGCGCGGGCGTGGTCCTGTTCGGCTCGGTCGCCGCCAGCGGCATCCAGACCCTGGTCAAGGCGGGCCTGGAGAAGGACAACAACGTCCTGATCGTGGCCGTCTCGCTGGCCGTCGGCATCATCCCCATCACGGCGCCCGAGTTCTACCACGCCTTCCCGGAGACTGCGAAGATCGTCCTGGACTCGGGCATCTCGACGGGCTGTGTGGCGGCGGTGGTCCTGAACCTTGTCTTCAACCACCTCGGCGGGGCTCGCGAGGCCGACGACGACGTCACGGCGCCGATGGAACCGGGCGAGGGGATCGTGGGCGCGCGCACGGCAGCCGCGCACTGACACTGACGGATGAGGGGTACGGCAGCGGCCGTACCCCTCATCCGTGTGTCAGTCGATCTCGTAACTGTCCCCGTACACCTTCCACTTGAGCGGTGTGTCGAGACCGAGGTTGCCGGCGTCGAGGAACACCCGCTGGGCCGTCTCGACCCGGCTGACGTCGCTGTGGGCCGCCTCCTGCTTCATCGCCCACACGCGGGCGTCGAGGAAGGCGTTCAGGTACGTCGTCTCGTCGCCGCCCTCCGCCGGGGTGTCCGCGTGTCCCCGGGCCCGCTCGCGGATGCCGCCGAAGCTGACGGCGTCCGTGCCGGGGCCGTGCATGACCATGGCGTCGTAGTAGACGAACTGCCCGAGCGTGCCCACGCCGTCCTTCTTGGCGCGCGCCACGGCCGGGTCGAAGTAGCCGCGGTCCCGCTCGTCGCACTGGGCCTCGCGGAAGCCCGACGTCTTCGCGGCCTTGCGCCAGGCGTCGGGGAAGCCCGGGTCGAGGCCCTCGTGCGAGTCGCTGCCGTTCACCGCGCGCAGCGCGGGCAGATAGCCGGCCAGGGCGTTGCCCGGGTGCCGCTCGGTGTACAGCTCGACCAGGGCCAGCATGTCGCTCGTACCGGAGCAGAAACCGATGATGCCGGCGGTGTAGCCGCGGCCGTCGCCGATGTCCTCGATGTACGCGTACTGCGCCTTCCAGTCCAGGGACGAGTTCTCCGCGCTGGACACCAGCCGCATGGCGATGTCCTTCTTCACCGGATCATCCAGCCCCGTCGCCGCGGTGTCCGCCTCGGCCGAGGGCCACCCCACGGCCGCCAGCGCGGCACCGAATGCGGCGATCAGGGTGCGACGGTCGGCTTTTCTGCGAAAGATCGGCACGTCATCTCCAAAGAGGGCGCTGTGGACGGCAGTCGAGACTCGCGTGCCAACCTGGCAATGCCGTGGGGTGGCCTTGGCAAGTTACTGTGAGCCGAGAGGGACCAGGGTGAACGAGTCCGACCGTGTCGAGGCCGCGGTCTACAGCCTCGGCATGGTCGCGATGGCCTCACCTTCCAGGCCCTGTGGTGGCACCTCACCCGTAGGGGGCACCTCTTCGATGCCCGCGCTTGCGGAGTGTGGCCGTCGCCGCGGGACGTCAGCCCTGCGCCCGCTCGGTGCGCTGCCGGAGTGCCACCGCCGCCAGCGTCAGCGCGCCCGTCGCGATCACCGCGGCCACCCGGAACGCCAGCCGGTAGCCCTCTGCCGTGGCCGGGATCAGCTCCGCGCCCCGGTCGAGCAGTCCGTCGGTGCGGCTCGCCGCGAGCGTCGACAGCACCGCCAGACCGAGCGAACCCCCCACCACCTGAGTGGTGTTGAAGAGGCCCGAGGCCAGCCCGGCGTCCTCCTCGCGGACTCCCGACATGGCGAGCCCGGTCAGCGCGGGCATCGCGGCCGCGAATCCGGCGGCGAGCAGGAGCAGGGACGGGAGTACGTCGGTGACGTACGAGCCGTCGACGGGGGCGCGGCCCAGCAGTGCCATCCCGGCGATGACGAGCACCAGTCCGGCGAGCAGTACCCGGTACGCACCGAACCGGCCGATGGTCCGCGCGGACAGGCCCAGCATCAGCACCCCGATCGCGATGGGCGCCGGCAGGAAGGCCGTGCCGGTGGTCAACTCGTCGTAGCCGAGGACGCGTTGGAGGTAGAGCGCGCCGATGAACTGGAAGCCGTACATCGTGGCGATCATCAGGACCTGGACGACGTTCGCCCCGCTCAGCAGCCGCGAGCCGAACAGCCGCAGCCGCAGCAGCGGACGTGCGGTCCGTGCCTGGCGGACTGTGAACGCCACGAAGAGGGCCAGAGCGAGCACCGCCAGGAGCAGGGTGGCCGTGGGCCCGCGGTCACCGGCGCCGACGATGACGTACACCGTGAGCATCAGCGCGCCGGTGACCAGTGCCGCCCCCGGATAGTCGGCGCCCCTGCCGAGGCCGGCACCCGCCTCCGGTGCGAGGACGCGAACCGCCGCGAGCAGCGCGACCACCCCGATCGGCAGGTTGATCAGGAAGATCCAGTGCCAGTTCAGTGCCTGTGTCAGCGCCCCGCCCAGGAACGTGCCGAGTGCCCCGCCCGCCGCACCGACCGCGCTGAACACCGCGATGGCACGGGCCTGTTCACGCGGCTCGGGAAACAGCGCGACCAGCATGCCCAGCACCACGGCCGCGGTCATCGCCCCGCCGACGCCCTGCACGGCACGCGCCGCGATCAGCACGCCCTGGCTGGTGGCTACCCCGCACAGCACGGAGGCCGCGGTGAACACGGCGAGCCCGGCCACGAACATCCGCTTGCGGCCGACCAGGTCGCCGAGGCGGCCCACCAGCAACAGGAGCCCGCCGAAGGGGATCAGGTAGGCGTTGACGACCCAGGCGAGCCCCGGCCCGCTGAAGCCGAGGTCGCTCTGGATCGCGGGCATCGCCACGGTGACGACGTTGCCGTCGAGGATCGTCATCAAAGTGCCCGCGCACAGGACGACGAGGGACGCCCAGCGGGAGTAGGTTCGGGGGAGCGACGGCCGTGTCGGTGACTCGGCCCGGCTGGACGTGGACATGGACATGGCCTGTTGGCCTCCGCATTCTCCGTAGGAACCGCGCGTGCCCTTGGCGCACGACTTGTAACGGAGTTCATGGTGGGTGACCATGGAGGCAGACGTAAGGAGGCAGTCGGATGTCCCAGAGGAACACCGGTGTTACCTCGCAGGTCGTGAACGCGCACGCCTGTCCCGTCCGCGAAGTTCTTGACAGGGTCTCGGGGAAATGGAGCGTGCAGATCCTCGTCGCCGCCGCGCACGGCCCCATTCGCTTCACCGAGTTGGAACGCAGCATCGAGGGCATCAGCCGCCGCATGCTCACGCTCACCCTGCGCAATCTGGAGCGCGACGGACTCGTCACCCGCACCGTGCACCCGACGGTGCCACCGAAGGTCGAGTACCAACTCACCCCGGTGGCCCGGGAGTTGCACGAAACCCTGCAGCGCCTGACCGATTGGGCCGAGCGGAACAGGGTCTACATCGCTCAGGCGCGTGCCGCCTACGACACCGCGCACGAGCCGGAGCTGGTCTGACCTACAGGCCGAACAGGCCGGGGACCGACGCCAGTTCCTTGAAGTAGTCCTGCGGATTCGCCACCATCCGCCGTTCCTTGAGGTCCAGCAGACCGCCGACCGCCGTGAGTTCGGCGGCCACCGTGCCGTCCGTCTTGCGGATGGTCTGCTGGATCCGGAACGTCTTGCCGCCGCCCCACTCGAAGACGCACGTCACGTCGACCTCGTCCCCGGCAAGGAGTTCGCGTTTGTAGCGGACGGTCGTCTCCAGGGCGACCGGGCCCACGCCCTTGCCGATCAGACCGGCCTGGCTGATGCCGGCCGCCTGCAACAACGACCAGCGAGCGTGTTCCGCGTAGTTGATGTACACGCTCTGGTTGACATGACCCTGTACGTCGGTCTCGTAGCCGCGGACGGTTATCCGGACGGAAAACGGCTCGCTCACTGCTTCCCCTTCTCGTCGACGGGAAATCGATGCCCTGGGCACCGATCTTGGCACGGCCATCACACCCGGCGTGGGGAAGCCAGCAGATAGCGCGCTCTGGTACGGGACTCGGTGTGCTCGCCGACCTGCCAGCCCGCCTTCTCCAGGGTGAGCGCGCAGGCCCGCAGCGCCTCGCCGTCCGGCTCGTGCACGGCGACGGCCTCCGGCTGAGGGGTCGCGCGCACCCGGTAGCCGTCCGTGTCACGGCCCGCGGGCCGGTGCCCGGCCGCTTCCAGGGCGAGCGCGGCGGCCCGCACCAGGTGTGCGCGCTCCCAGCCGCACGGCAGGCCGGTGGCGCCGCCCGGGTTGGTCATACGGCGCAGCTCCAGCAGGCCCTGCCAGGCGCTGTGCACCTCACGGGCTCGGGCCGGGCCGGGGTCCGCGTCCGGCTCGTCCTCGCCTCCGACGCGCGCGGCGAACACCCCGGCGGTCGCCGACGCCCCGGCTGCCGGCTCGGGGGGCGGCTGGGCTGCCGCCTCGCGTATCCGGTGCCCGGCCGGTGTCAGGAAGTGGTCGTGCGGCGGCCGGGGATGCCGGAAGGCGAGGCCCCGCTTCACCAGGGCCGTGAGCTGTGTCTCCGTCCCCCGCAGCCGTCCGGTCACGGGGTCGGCGGCATCGATCACACGCCGCTGCGCGGCGGTCGGCGGTCGTGTCACGGCATGCCCCCTCCCTGGCACGTGGACCCTGGTGCATGGACCTGGTGCATGGGCCCTGGCACATGGGTGGTCCTGGCGCGTGGGTCGCCGGACGACGACCCACCTGAAGGCTACGGCCGGGGTCTGACATTCCAGCCCGCGATCACCGGCCGCCCGTGCTCCGTGCCCAGCCTGGACAGTGCCCCCGTCCCCAGCTGGAACAACGCCCCGTCCGCCGGCGGAAGCCCCAGCCGGCGGGCGGTGAGGACCCGCAGGAAGTGGCCGTGCGACACCAGGACGACGACGCCCTCGGTGTTGGCGAGCGCGGCGTCCACCTTGGCCAGCACGCGGTCGGCCCGTTCCCCGACCTGCTCCGGAGTCTCCCCGGGGCGTTCGGGCGGCCCGGGCGCGACACCGTCCGTGAACAGGAACCAGCCCGGCCGGGTGCGCTGGATCTCGACGGTCGTGACGCCCTCGTACCCGCCGTAGTCCCACTCCTGGAGGTCCACGTCGAGCCGCGCCTCGTCGAGCCCGATGAGCTGCGCGGTCTCCCGCGCCCGCTGCAGGGGGCTGACGAACGCGGCGCCGACGCGATGCGAGCGGATCAGCGGCACCAGTTGGCGCGCCTCCTCCCGGCCGCGCTCGGTCAGCGGGACGTCCGTCCGGCCGGTGTGCCGTCCGGACCGCGACCACTCGGTCTCACCGTGCCGGACGAGAAAGAGATCACCCATGCCCCCAGGTTAGGAGGCCGCTACTGCCGGTACCCGCTGAGGAATCGCCCGATCCGTCCGATGGCCGCTTCCAGGTCGTCCGCGTGGGGGAGTGTGAGGATGCGGAAGTGGTCGGGGGTGGGCCAGTTGAAGCCCGTGCCCTGGACCACCTGGATCTTCTCCCGCAGCAGCAGGTCCAGGACGAACTTCTCGTCGTCGTGGATCTTGTACACCTTGGGGTCGAGGCGCGGGAACGCGTACAGCGACCCCTTCGGCTTCACGCACGACACACCGGGGATCTCGTTGAGTTTCTCCCAGGCCACGTTGCGCTGTTCGTGCAGCCGGCCGCCCGGCGCGGTCAGCTCGCGGATGGACTGACGGCCGCCGAGCGCGGCCTGAATGGCGTACTGGGCGGGGGCGTTGGAGCACAGGCGCATGGAGGCCAGCATGGTCAGGCCCTCCAGGTAGTCCTTCGCGTGCTGCTTCGGGCCCGTCACGACCAGCCAGCCCGAGCGGAAGCCCGCCACGCGGTACGTCTTCGACAGGCCGCAGAAGGTCAGGACGACCAGGTCGGGGGCGAGCGCGGCGGCCGAGTGGTGCACGGCGTCGTCGTACAGGATCTGGTCGTAGATCTCGTCGGCGAAGACCATCAGACCGTGCCGGCGGGCGAGGTCGAGGATGCCCTCGACGATCTCCTTCGGGTAGACGGAGCCGGTGGGGTTGTTGGGGTTGATGATCACGAGGGCCTTCGTGCGGTCCGTGATCTTCGACGCCATGTCGTCCAGGTCCGGGTACCAGTCGGCCTGTTCGTCGCACAGGTAGTGGACCGCCTTGCCGCCCGCGAGGGTGGTCACGGCCGTCCAGAGCGGGAAGTCCGGGGCGGGGACGAGGACTTCGTCGCCGTCCTCGAGCAGCGCCTGTACGGCCATCGAGATCAGCTCGGAGACGCCGTTGCCGAGGAAGACGTCGTCGACGTCGACCGCCAGGCCCAGGTTCTGGTAGCGCTGGGCGACCGCGCGGCGGGCGGAGAGGATGCCCTTGGAGTCCGTGTAGCCGTGCGCCTGCGGGAGCATCCGGATCATGTCCTGGACGATCTCCTCCGGCGCCTCGAAGCCGAAGAGCGCCGGGTTGCCGGTGTTCAGGCGCAGCACGCTGTGGCCCGCCTCCTCCAGCGCGTTGGCGTGCTCGATCACCGGGCCGCGGATCTCGTAGCAGACCTCGCTGAGCTTGTTCGACTGCCGGAACTCCATGCGCTGCGCCCTCCGGTTCGTGATGTTGCGTACTTGGTTTTACCAAGTGACTGCTTGGAAAGTCCAACAACATGTCTAGACTGCGTCGCATGTCACCTCGCCGAAGCTACGACCAGTACTGTTCCGCCGCCCGCGCGCTCGACACCGTCGGCGACCGCTGGACCCTGCTGATCGTCCGGGAGCTGCTCGCCGGCCCACGCCGCTACACGGACCTGCACGCCGACCTGCCGGGCGTGAGCACGGACGTACTCGCCTCGCGGCTGAAGGACATGGAACGCGACGGCCTGACCACCCGGCGCCGACTGCCGCCGCCCGGCGCGGTCTACGTGTACGAACTCACCGTACGCGGCCGGGAGTTGCTGCCGGTGCTCCAGGCCCTGGGCGAGTGGGGGCAGGTCGAGCTGGGGGAGCGGCGGCCCACGGACGCCGTACGCGCGCACTGGTTCGCGCTGCCGTTGCTGAGGGGCCTGCACGGGGAGGGTCTCGTCGAAGTCCGGCTGGAGGAAGGCGACTTCCACCTGTACGTAGGCGCCGAGGACGGGCCGGTCTACGGCGACGGGCCCGCGCCCGGCGAGCCCGACGCCCGGCTGGTCCTGGACACCGACACGTGCACGGCCATCGCGCGGGGGGAGTTGACCGTGCCGGACGCGGTACGCGACGGACGTATCGACGTGTCCGGCGACGGCACCCTCGCCAAGGTCCTGCGGGAGGCGTAAGACGGCAGAAGGCCCGCCGCGCTCCCGCGGCGGGCCTTCCGGTCTCGTGTCAGACGGTCGGGGGCACCCGTGACGGCCGTCCCGAGCCGCGCGTCAGCGCGTATCCGCCGATGCCCGCGAGCGCGGCCAGCATGCCGCCCAGCGCGGTCCACACCCAGCGGTCGGACCACCAGCCGGAGGACCAGCCGTCGTCGGGCTCGATGCTGGACAGCACCGCCGACGTCGTCGAATCGTCGGACTCGGCCTCGGACTTGACCGCGATCCCCGGCACCAGCGGCTGGGCCAGCGAGCCGTCCACCGCGGCCGAGCCGCCGATGTCCTTGGAGTCCACCCGCACCTCGGCGTTCACCGGCAGGCCCAGGTCGGCGGTCTTCAGGCCCACCACCGTGAGCCGGACGTAGTAGGTGCCCGGCAGCGGGTCGTTGTCCCACGCCTGCGACCAGGCGCGCACCGTGCGCAGGGTGCAGGCCAGCTCGACGGAGGTCGCGTCCTGGGCCGCGGTGCGCGTCTGCGCCCCGTACTGGCAGGCCTGGCGGCGGCGCAGACCGTCGTACACGTCGATCTGCCAGGACTGGCCGGCGTGCGACTCCGGCAGCTTCACCGTCGCCTTCACGGTCGGCCGCTGTCCGGCGTCCGCCGGGAACGACCAGTACAGGTAGTCACCGGCGGAGCCGCTCGCCGTGGCCGTCTGCCCCTGTTCGATCTCGGTCGCCGTACGGAACGACGTGCCCGCCTGGGTGGGCGCCTTTCCGTCGTCGGACGGACTCGCGGAGGGAGAGGAGTCGGCCGCCGCGGGGCCCGCGGCCAGCCCCAGTGTCAGCAGGGCCAGGCTCAACACACGGGTGATTCGCATCAGTTGGTCCTCCAGACCGCGACGCGCCAGCGTGACAGCCAGCCCCACAGCACACCGGCGAGGAAGCCGGCCAGGATCAGCGCACCGAGCAGCCACCAGCCGCGGCCGAGGCCGAAGGAGGCCACGTCGCTCGCCTGGGACGGTCCGTCCACGACGTCGACGGTCAGCTCCAGCGGCATGCCGGGCGTGGTCTTCACGCCGGAGGCCGCGGAGAAGGAGTTGGTCACCTGGAGGCAGACCGTCTCGGCGGGCGCGTCCTCCTCGTCGCTCTCGGCCTTCGGGTAGCGCAGCCCGGTCGAGATGACGTCCGTACGGCCGTTGCCGGCCGCCTCGCCGCGCACGATCTCACGGGCGTGCACGGTGACCGCCCGCAGCAGCACCCCGTAGTCGGGGTTCACGGCCCGGTCGGCCGCCACGCTCACCGAGGCGCGCAGCTCCTGGCCGGGGTTCACGTCCACGCGATACCAGCGCTCCTGGCCGAACTCCTCGCGGTCGGTGTACAGACCGGACTTCAGGGTCGGCGCCTGGGAGCACGCGGCCGCGCCCTCCGTGGCGACCGGCGTCACCACGGGATCGGCGGCCCGGTCCACCAGCTGGTTGACCTTGTCGGTCAGTTCGTCGGTGTGCTCCACCGAGGTGTAGGTGCCGCCGGTCGCCTCGGCGATGCAGCTCAGCTGCTGGCGCATCTTAGTGTTCGGCACCAGACCGAGCGTGTCGATGGTGAGGCCGATGCCCTTGGCCGCGATCTCGCGGGCCACCTCGCACGGGTCGAGCGGGGCGCAGGTGTCCTCGCCGTCGCTGATCAGCACGATGCGCTTGGAGCCGGTGCCGCCGTCGAGGTCGTCGGCCGCCTTCAGCAGGGCGGGACCGATCGGCGTCCAGCCGGTGGGCGTGAGCGTCGCCACCGCCGTCTTCGCCTCGGTCCGGTCCAGCGGGCCGACCGGGTAGAGCTGCGCGGTGTCCTTGCAGCCCGTCTTGCGGTCGTCGCCGGGGTAGTTGGCGCCCAGCGTGCGGATGCCGAGCTGGACCTCCTCGGGCGTCGCGTCCAGCACCTCGTTGAACGCCTGCTTCGCCGCGGCCATCCGCGACTTGCCGTCCATGTCGTTCGCGCGCATCGACCCGCTCACGTCGAGGACGAGGTCGACCTTCGGTGCGTCGGCGGTGGTCTCGTCGGCGACCGCCCCGGCCGGGAACGCGATCCCGGCCGTGAGCGCGGCGAGCAGGGCGCAGATCCCCGCCGCCAGCCGTTGTGTTCTGATCATCGGCGGATCCTATTGATCAGACAGGCCTCGCCACAAAGCGGGGTTGACCTGGCTTCAAAAACGGCGTTCGCCTCGCATCAGAACGGGGCCGTCCCGAACGGACTGGGCAGCTCCGCCCACTGGTCCCCGGCCACCCCCGGCGACAGCCGCATCAGCGTCAACGCCTTCGCCGGCAGCGGCTCTTCGAGCAGCGCCACCAGGTCCGGGGTGCGGGCCAGATCCGGTACGGCTGTATCGAGCGCCTCGCGCAGCGCGGCCGCCGACCCGGCCGTCCCGGCCAGCGCGCCCGCCACCAGCGAACCGAACAGCTTGCGCCGCAGGGTCGTCACATCGTCCGTGACGATCCGTCCGGTCAGCTCGGGGAGCGGGATGCCGTGCCGGGCCAGCCGCTGCGGGCTGACGCGGATGTCGGCGAGGTCGCGGTAGACCAGCCGTAGCGGGGTGCCCGTCTCCGACAGCACCACGAGGAGGTTCTGGCCGTGCGCCTCCAGGGCGACACCCAGCTCCAGCAGGCGCAGCCCGACCGTGAGCGCGAGCCGCGTGAACTCGGCCGACCAGCCGGGGGACTGCGGCAGCTTCGTGGTGGCGAGGGCGGCCACCGGCACCACGTGCTCGCCCGGCGCCCCGAACACCTGCGGCGACTCCCGCAGCACGGCCGCCAGGTCGGGCGAATGGGCCGTGGCCGCGCCCAGCGTGCGGGTGACGTGCAGCAGGCCGTCCGTGCGCGCCGCCAGTGCCTCCGCGAACGTCGAGAGGGTCGCGGACATCGAGACCGACGAGACGGAGATGTCCCGCACCGAGGACGTCAGCCGGGCACTGAGCGCCGTCTTCACGTGCGGCCCGCCGGGCAGGGCGAGGGTGCGCAGGGACATCAGCGGATGCGCGGCGAGCCCGGCGTCGCCCGCCCGCTTGAGCACGTGCGCCTGCTGCCAGGGATGCACCGGCAGCACCACCCGCTCCCCGTCCCGCAGCCACCCCGGCCACGCGCCCGTCACCAGGCACTCGTCGGCCGCCACCGACACCAGCCCCAGCTCCACCAGCGGCCGGTGCTCGGGCCCGTACGCGAGCTGCTCGGCGACCGAGAAGCCGGGCCGGGAACGGCAGTTGGGGTGAAACGGATGCCCGTCGACCACCCGCTGCTCCCACTCCCATTCGCTCGCGGGCCACTCGTCCGTGTGGTCCGGCTGCCCGGCCCGGGACAGCGCCAACGACGCCACACTGTGGCCGAGTTCGGCCGCGAAGGCCGCGCCGTGCGGCACGGCGAGCGCCGTGAGCAGCAGCTCCGGACGGTCGTACGCCACTTCCTCCAGTCGTACGGCGGTGACGTACGCGGCAGTGGCGTACGGGTCCGGGGCCGGGCCGTGCAGCCGGCGGCCGTCGGAGAGGCGCAGGGTGAGCCCGTCGCCGCCGGGTTCGCGGTGCGTGATCCACGGCAGCGGCTCATGGGCCAGCGCGCGCCACAGCCGGGTCAGGACCGCCGCCCGGGCACCGGGCAGCTCGGCAGCGAACCGTGACACGAGGTCGGAGCGCACGGCGGCCAGTTCGGCGGCGACCTCGGCCTCGGCGCTGGGGTGTCGGTACACGGACGGGCTCCTCGGGTACGAGTAGGGCGTCACGGCGGGCGGTGACGACAGCGATACTGATCGTCTCCGCCCGACTGGACCGTTAGGGAACGAGTGGATCGCGTGGACTTCCTGCCCTCGCCCGGCGACGACGACGCCGTACCGCCCGACGGTGCCGCCGCGGTGCTCGACGACATCGCCGACCTGGCCGACGCGTACGCGGCAGCGCCCCTGCTCAATTGTCTGCTGCGCGAGGTCGCCCGCCCGCTGGACGCCCCCGGCCGGCGACCGGTCCACCGGCTCCCCAGCGGGCGCCTGCTGCGCGTGCGCGGGACGCGGCGGCCCGTCGAACCCGAGGTCCACGCGGCGGGCGCCTGGCACCGCCTCGGCCACACCGAGCTCGTCAAACTCGTCGCCGAGGAGCTGCGCGGGCACACCGGCCTGTCCAACCACGAACTGCCCACAGAGATGATCGACAGCCGGGACGCGGTCGCCGCACTGCTCACCGCCCGCGCCCGCGCCACCCCGCCCGACGGCCTCTACCTGCGCTCCGAGCAGTCCCTGATCACCGGCCACCCCCACCACCCGGCCCCGAAGGCGCGCGGCGGCGGCCCGGTCGCCGGCTGGCTGCCGTACGCCCCCGAGGCGCACGCCCGCTTCCCGCTGGTGCTGCTCGGCGTGCGCGAGGACACGGTCGTCGAGGACGGCGACACCTCGGCGCTCGACTCCCTCGGCGAGGCCCCGACCGGCTACCGGCTGCTGCCCGCTCACCCCTGGCAGCTTGACCTCGTCGGCCGTGAGCTCGCCCCCGCCTTCGCCGACGGCCGTCTGATCCGGCTGGGCACGACCGCGTCCGAGGCCTGGCCCACGGCCGCGATACGCACGCTGTACGCCCCCGAGCGCGATCTCTTCCTGAAGTTCAGCCTGGACGTCCGCATCACCAACGACATCCGCCGGCTGTGGCGCCACGACCTGCTGAAACTGCGCCGCACCGACGCCGCGGTCGCACGCGCGTTCGCGTCGGCCGACGGATCCGCGGCCTGGCTCAGCGACCGCGGCTACCGCACCGCCGGCTTCGCCTTCGAGGAACTGGCCGTCCTGGTCCGCGACGGACTGCGCGACCACGTCCGCCCCGGCGCGACGCCACTGCTCGCCGCGGGCCTCGTGGAGGGCTTCGCGGGCAGCCCGCCGGCCGCTGCGGCGGACCCGGCGGCCTGGTGGGAGGCGTACCTGGGCGCCGTCGTACCCCCGGCCGTCGCCGCCTTCGCCGACCACGGCGTCGTACTGGAGGCACACCTGCAGAACACGCTGGTCGCCGTCGACGCCGACGGCACGCCGGTGCAGGCGCTGTTCCGGGACGCCGAGGGCGTCAAGCTGCTGCCGGACGTGTCCCGGGCGGCCGGCTGGGAGCGGCTGGTGTACTGCCTGGTCGTCAACCACCTCACCGAGTTCGCCGGGGCCCTGGCCGAACGCCACCCCGGCCTCGACCCCTGGCCCGCCGCCCGCCGGGAACTCGCCCGCCACGACCTCCCCGAGATCGAGGCCCTGCTCGTCTCGCCCACCCTCCCCGGCAAGACGAACCTGCTGCTGCGCTGGACGGGCGCGGACGGCGCGGACGCGCGCTACCGGCCGCTGCCCAACCCGCTGGCCGGGGCCGGGTGAGCGGCTGGCTTACCCTGGCCGGTGTGCTGCGCGATGTGACTGCTGTTCGATACGTGACCCCTCTGCGGTCCGGTGGCTCCGTGCCGGGAGTCGTCGAGGCCGACGACCTGGGCACCTACGTCGTGAAGTTCACCGGCTCCGCGCAGGGCCGCAAGGCGCTGGTCGCCGAGGTGATCGTCGGTGAGCTGGCCCGCGCGCTCGGGCTGCGGTTCCCCGAACTGGTCCTGGTGCGCTTCGACCCGGAGATCGCCGCGCACGAACCGCACCAGGAGGTCCGGGACCTGCTGAACGCCAGCGCGGGAGTCAACCTCGGCATGGACTACCTGCCGGGCGCGAAGGACTTCACGCCCGAGGTGGCCAGGACGTTCCCCGTCGACCCGCTGGAGGCGGGCAGAATCGTCTGGCTCGACGCCCTGACCGTGAACGTCGACCGCACCATCCACAGCTCCAACCTGATGGTCTGGCCCACGTTCGGGACCGCGCCCCCGCGCCTGTGGCTGATCGACCACGGTGCCGCGCTCGTGTTCCACCACCGCTGGGACGCCGCGGCACCCGGGAAGGCGTACGACTTCCGGCACCACGCCCTGGGCCACTACGGGCCCGACGTGCGGGCCGCCGACGCCGAACTGGCCCCCCGGGTGACCGAGGAACTGCTGCGCGAGGTCGTCGCCGAGGTCCCCGACGCCTGGCTGGCCGGCGAGCCGGACTTCGCCACGCCCGGCGACGCCCGCGCGGCCTACGTGGATCACCTCCACGCGCGCGTGCGGGCCTCCGAGGCCTGGCTTCCCACCGACTTCCCCAGCCGGGAGGAGCTCGCCGCCGAGGAGGCCCGGCGGGCTGCGAAGACACAGGAAGGCCGGCCGAACTGGCTCAAGCGGGTCCCGGACCTGCACGGCAAGCCGGCCGCTGAACAGGATTGGTCGGTGCACCTGGGATGACGGACGTCCAGCGCGTGGAGATCGAGTACTGCACCCAGTGCCGCTGGCTGCCGCGAGCCGCCTGGCTGGCGCAGGAGCTGCTGACGACCTTCGAGGCCGAGCTGACCGAGCTGGCGCTGAAGCCGGGCAAGGGCGGGGTCTTCGTCGTCCGCGTGAACGACGAGGTGGTGTGGGACCGGCGCGAGCAGGGCTTCCCGGAGCCCACGGAGGTCAAGAAGGCCGTCCGCGACCGAGTGGCCCCGGGGAAGTCCCTGGGCCACTCGGACAGGTGAGGGTGCTTGGGGTCCTGAGGGTTCAGCCCTTGAGCTGCTCGTAGGCGGGCAGCGTCAGGAAGTCCGCGTAGTCCTCGTCGAGGGAGACCGTCAGCAGCAGGTCGTGGGCCTGCTGCCAGTGGCCGGCCGCGAACGCCTCCTCGCCGATCTCCGCGCGGATGTTCGACAGCTCCTTTGCCGCCACCTTGCGGGCCAGCTCCGGCGTGGCCTTCTCGCCGTTCTCGAACTCGACGCCCGCGTTGATCCACTGCCAGATCTGCGAGCGGGAGATCTCGGCGGTGGCCGCGTCCTCCATCAAGTTGAAGATCGCGACCGCGCCGAGGCCGCGCAGCCAGGCCTCGATGTAGCGGATGCCGACCTGGACGGCGTTGACCAGCCCGCTGTACGTCGGCTTGGCGTGCAGTGAATCGACGGCGATCAGGTCGGCCGCCTTGACGTCGACGTCCTCGCGCAGCCGGTCCTTCTGGTTCGGCCGGTCGCCGAGCACAGCGTCGAAGGACGCCATGGCGATCGGCACCAGGTCCGGGTGGGCCACCCACGACCCGTCGAAACCGTCGTTCGCCTCGCGGTCCTTGTCCGCCTTGACCTTCTCGAAGGCGACCTTGTTGACCTCCTCGTCGCGCCGCGACGGAATGAACGCCGCCATGCCGCCGATCGCGTGCGCGCCGCGCTTGTGGCAGGTGCGGACGAGGAGTTCGGTGTACGCCCGCATGAACGGGGCTGTCATCGTCACGGCGTTGCGGTCCGGGAGCACGAACTTCGCCCCGCCGTCACGGAAGTTCTTGACGATGGAGAACAGGTAGTCCCACCGGCCGGCGTTCAGCCCGGAGGCGTGCTCGCGGAGTTCGTAGAGGATCTCCTCCATCTCGTACGCCGCCGTGATCGTCTCGATGAGGACGGTGGCGCGGACGGTGCCCTGGGGGATGCCGACGTAGTCCTGCGCGAAGACGAAGACGTCGTTCCAGAGGCGGGCCTCCAGGTGCGACTCCGTCTTCGGGAGGTAGAAGTACGGGCCCTTGCCGAGGTCGAGCAGGCGCTGCGCGTTGTGGAAGAAGTACAGGCCGAAGTCGACGAGGGCGCCGGGGACCGGGCGGCCGTCGGCGTCGACGAGGTGACGCTCGTTCAGGTGCCAGCCGCGCGGGCGCATGACGACGGTGGCGAGTTCGGCATCGGCCTTCAGGGCGTACGACTTTCCGCTGCGCTCGTCCGTGAAGTCGATGTTCCGGGTGTAGGCGTCGCTCAGGTTGAGCTGGCCGAGGACGACGTTCTCCCAGGTGGGCGCGGAGGCGTCCTCGAAGTCGGCGAGCCAGACCTTGGCGCCCGAGTTGAGGGCGTTGATGGTCATCTTGCGGTCGGTGGGGCCGGTGATCTCCACCCGGCGGTCGTTCAGGGCCGCGGGGGCCGGGGCCACCTTCCAGGAGTCGTCCGCGCGGACGGCGGCGGTCTCCGGGAGGAAGTCGAGCGTGGAGGTGCGGGCGATCTCGGCGCGGCGCTCCGCTCGACGGGCGAGGAGCTCGTCGCGGCGCGGCGTGAAACGCCGGTGCAGCTCGGCCACGAAGGCGAGCGCAGCGTCGGTGAGAACCTCATCCTGCCGGGGCAGGGGCTCGGCGTCGACGATGGCCAGCGGGGACGGCGCTGGTGCGGACATGAGCTGTCACTTCCTTCAGCGAGCGTGGCACCGGGTGCCAGGCGACCCGGGTAGGGCAAGGAGCGCCCGAAGAGCGGGCAGGCGCTTCTGAACAGTGGATAATAGTTTCCTCATGGTGGAAGTTCAATGTTTTGTTGATGTCGAGATTCTCCGAGTCGAGGCAAGGTGGCGCTCGGTGCCACCCCGCTCACTCGAGGTGGACCAGGTCGGCTTCCGTGTCGATGTCGTACGGCCGGGCCACGTCCCCGCACTCGACGAGCGTGATCGCCTCCGCGTGGTCCCGCAGATAGACGCGTGCCCCCCGGTCCCCGGTCGCAGTCGCGGCGATGCCCGCCCAGTGGTCGGCGCCGAACAGGACGGGATGGCCGCGCACGCCCTCGTAGGCGGCCGAGACCAGGGACGTCCCGTCCCGGAACTCGGCCAGGACCCGCCCCACCGCCTCCGCGCCGATGCCGGGCTGGTCGACCAGCGAGACCAGCGCCGCCCGTACGCCCGTCCCGGTGAGCGAGTCGAGTCCGGCCCGCAGTGAGGTGCCCATGCCCTGCTCCCAGTCCGGGTTGTCCACCAGTACGCAGTCGCCGAGCTCCGACCGCTTCCGTACGGCGGCCGCCTGTGCCCCCAGGACCACGTGGACGCGGTCGCACCCGGCCGCACGCAGCACCGCCACCGCATGCTCCACCAGCGGCCGCCCCCGATGCGTGAGCAGTGCCTTGGGCCGGCCGCCGAGCCGCCGTCCGCCGCCCGCGGCGAGCAGCAGTCCCGCAACCGCGGGCATCTCCCGAGTCGCAACCGTGGGCGTCTCCCGAGTCGTCTCAGGTGTCGTCATGGACCCTGCATACCGCATCGTGCGGGTGGTGGCCGGAGCGGCGCATGGGGTTGGATGACGCCATACGAAGACCGGGGGCGAAGTGGGCACTGGGGAGCGCGAGTTGGACTCGGCAGGGAACGCGGCGGCGAACGAGGGAGTCTTCAAGCCGCTGGAGACGGGGGACCCCGATGCGGTCGCCGGATACCGGATCTCCGCGCGGCTCGGTGCGGGCGGCATGGGCAAGGTCTATCTGTCGTACACGCCCGGCGGCAGGGCCGTCGCGGTCAAGGTGATCCGGCCGGAGTTCAGTGAGGACCCCGAGTTCCGGCGCCGCTTCAAGCACGAGGTCGACGCCGCACAGCGGGTCCAGGGCCTCTACACCGCGCCCGTGATCGACGCCGACACGGACGGGGCGCGACCCTGGCTCGCCACGGCCTACGTTCCCGGTCCCTCGCTCGCCGACGCGGTCGGCGCGCACGGGCCCCTGCCGGTGCCCACGGTGCTGCTCCTCGTCGCCGGGATCGCGGAGGCGCTGCACGTCATCCACGGCGCCGGCATCGTGCACCGCGACCTCAAGCCGTCGAACGTGCTGCTGGCCTCCGACGGTCCCCGAGTGATCGACTTCGGCATCGCGCGGGCGGCGGACGCGACCTCGCTGACGAGCAGCGGCGTCACCGTCGGCACCCCGTCCTTCATGGCGCCCGAGCAGGCGGCGGGACGGGAGGTCACCGCGGCGACCGACGTGTTCGCGCTCGGCCAGGTCGCCGCCTACGCGGCCCTCGGCACGCCCGCGTTCGGCGAGGGCACCGGTCACGGCGTGCTGTACCGGATCGTCCACGAGGACCCCGAGCTGACCGCGCTGCCCGAGGAGGTGCGGGAGCTGGTGACCCGTTGCCTCGCCAAGGACCCCGCGGCCCGGCCCTCCGTCATGGATGTCATCACGCTGTGCCAGGCGGCCAACGCGGAGACGGCCCTGCGCCGCCCGGAGGAGTGGCTGCCCAGCGCGGTCGCCGCGGACATCACCTCCCGAGTGGCCGCCCCGGCCCCGCCGCTCGCACCGCCCACGGCGCCGGCCGTGCCGCCGGCGCCGTCCACGGCTCCCGCCGTACCGTCCGCGCCGCCGGCCGGCTACGTGCCGACACAGGCCTCCACCCCGACCACGCCCCCGCCGGGCTTCGGCCCGGCCGCCGCGCCGTGGCCCCCCACCGCGCCGCCCGCCCCCGTGCCCCAGATGCCGACCCAGCCGTCGGTGGCCGTGACCTCGCCCGTTCCCGCGGCCGCTCCGGCGCGCCGGAGGGGCCGCCTCGTCGCGACCGTGGTGGCCGGGATCCTCGTCTTCGCGGCGGCGGGGGCCGGGACGGCGTACGTCCTGACCAAGGACGACGGAGGGGACAAGGGCACGCAGTCGGCTCAGGGCGCCGGGGACACCGCGAGCCCGGCGGGACAGGACACGACCCCGAGCGCGACGCCCAGTGGCGACGACGGACAGGGGACTGACGATGAGACTCCCGAGTCGACCGGATCGCCGAGCAGCACCGTCGACGCGGGGGCGGCACCGGACCTCGACAAGAAGGGCGTCAACGTCGTCGACAGCTACCACCTGACGTTCACCGACGACGCGCTCAGGCCGGTCGGGGACGACTCGGAGAGCGATGTCGGCTACAGCTGGCAGTCGGACTCGATCCAGACGGACGGCCGGCTCATCCTGCTCTCCCGTTCGGAGGCGGGCACGCTGGAGACCTGCCGCACGGAGACCCGCTACGCCTCCAGCGTGAGCACCAACAGCCTCTCCAAGGGGCAGCAGATCTGCGTCCTCACCGACGCCGGGGACGTCGGCCTCGTCACCTACCAGGGGCTCTCACCCGACTCCGACCCGAGCCGCTACGTCACCCTCGACGTGAAGGTGTGGCGCGGCGCGCTCTGAGCAGCCTTGGCGAAGTCCGGTGCGGTATCGCGCCCCGTAAGGGGCGCGGGGCTGTGTCGGTATGCGGCTCCGCCGCGTGGGCGCGACCAGCCTCCACCGGCCCGCGGGTTCGTCATCGCGCTTCCAGCGGAGCGCTCAGCCCTGCGGCAGCCGTACGACGGCCCTGTGGTGCAAGGAAGTTGACGACGCACCGGACTGGCGTACGCGGGCCCGCGTGGCGTTAACTGGGCGCCCGCACCGACCGGCCGGGCGCACGACCAGCGCCCGGTGCGGGGCATGCAGCAGAACGGAACGCGCACAACGACGTGCGAGGGGGAGGACTGCGTTGCGGAGTGTGGAGCAGAGGCCTGTGACCGGGAGCGAGAAGGATCCGCGGGTGACGGAGCTGCGCTCCGCCGTGTCCCGGCTGCGCCGCGAACTCGCCGCTCACCCTGCCGAGTTCCCCGACCGGGGCATCGCCGAGGAGGAGCTCGCCGCACTGAACGCCATGGCTCTCGGGGGCGCCCCCGAGATACCGCACCTGCGCCGCTCGCTGCTGCTGATCGCGGGCGCCATCGGCTCGGTCAGCGCCCTGGCGCAGGGGTTGTCGGACGTCCGCGCGGCGGTGGAGCTCTTCGGTGAGCCCCCGCGCCGCTGACGTCCGGCGCATTTCCGGCAGGGGTTACGCGCCGTTGCCGCCGCCCGAGCTGGCCAGGGCTTCCGACAGTTCACCGGCGACCTGCTGGAGCACCGGCACGATCTTCTCCGTCGCCGCCTCCGTGACCCGGCCCGCCGGGCCGGAGATCGAGATCGCGGCGGCGGTGGGGGAGTCCGGCACGGAGACCGCGAGGCAGCGCACGCCGATCTCCTGTTCGTTGTCGTCGACCGCGTACCCGGCGCGCCGCACGTCCTCCAGCGCCGCGAGGAAGCCCTCGGGCGTGACGATCGTCTTCTCCGTCGCCGCGGGCATGCCGGTCCGGGCGAGCAGGGCGCGTACCTCGTTGTCCGGGAAGCCGGCGAGCAGCGCCTTGCCCACGCCCGTGGAGTGCGGCAGGACGCGTCGGCCGACCTCGGTGAACATGCGCATCGAGTGCTTCGACGGCACCTGTGCCACGTATACGATCTCGTCCCCGTCGAGCAGCGCCATGTTCGCCGTCTCGCCGGTCTCCTCGACCAGGCGGGCGAGGTAGGGGCGCGCCCAGGTGCCGAGCAGCCGGGAGGCGGACTCGCCGAGGCGGATCAGGCGCGGGCCGAGCGCGTACCGGCGGTTGGCCTGCTGGCGTACGTAACCGCAGGCCACCAGGGTGCGCATGAGGCGGTGGATGGTCGGCAGCGGCAGCCCGCTGGTCGCGGAGAGCTCGCTCAGCCCGACCTCGCCGCCCGCGTCCGCCATCCGCTCCAGCAGGTCGAAGGCGCGCTCCAGTGACTGGACCCCACCACTGGCGGACTTGGCGGAGTCGGTGGTGCTGGCGCTGGACGTCGGCACGGCGCGTTCCTTTCGCGTGGCAGGGGAAGCAGCAGCCTACCCGGCGGTCGGTTGACTCCCCGCTTGTGCGGTAGCTACGTTCTGCCTAATGGAATTCTAATTCCACTTTGCGGAAATGTCCAGAGTGGTCGCGTCCGATGCACTGTGGAGAAGTGTGCTCTTGACGGCGCGAGGGTGGGAGTGAAGACTCCTTCAACAGAACGTTGAATTCCGTGACATGGAAGTAAATCCCCGTGTCTCGGAAGTAAACGGCGGCAGAGAGAGGGGTCCGGGTGTCCGACGCTGAACTGGTGCTGCGCTCGACGCGCGTCATCACTCCGGAAGGGACGCGCGCCGCCTCGGTCGCGGTCTCCGCCGGGAAGATCACGGCCGTACTGCCGTACGACGCCGAGGTGCCGTCCTCGGCCCGCCTGGAGGACTTCGGCGACGACGTCCTGCTGCCCGGCCTGGTCGACACCCACGTGCACGTCAACGACCCCGGTCGCACCGAGTGGGAGGGCTTCTGGACCGCCACGCGCGCGGCGGCGGCCGGCGGCATCACCACCCTCGTCGACATGCCGCTCAACTCCCTCCCGCCGACGACGACCGTCGACAACCTCCGTACGAAGCAGCAGGTCGCTGCCGACAAGGCGCACATCGACGTCGGCTTCTGGGGCGGCGCCCTGCCCGACAACATCAAGGACCTGGGCCCGCTGCACGACGCCGGCGTCTTCGGCTTCAAGGCGTTCCTGTCGCCGTCGGGCGTGGAGGAGTTCCCGCACCTCGACCAGGACCGGCTCGCGCAGTCGCTCGCGGAGATCGCCGGGTTCGGCGGCCTGCTGATCGTGCACGCCGAGGACCCGCACCACCTCGACGCCGCCCCACAGCACGCCGGCCCCAGGTACGCCGACTTCCTCGCCTCCCGCCCGCGCGACGCCGAGGACACCGCCGTCGCAGGCCTCATCGCCCAGGCGAAGCGCCTCCACGCGCGCGTGCACGTCCTGCACCTGTCGTCGAGCGACGCACTCCCGCTGATCGCCGCCGCCAAGGCCGAGGGCGTACGCATCACCGTCGAGACCTGCCCGCACTACCTGACCCTGACCGCGGAGGAAGTCCCCGACGGTGCCAGCGAGTTCAAGTGCTGCCCGCCCATCCGCGAGGCCGCCAACCAGGACCTGCTGTGGCAGGCGCTCGCGGACGGCACGATCGACTGCGTGGTCACCGACCACTCGCCGTCGACGGCCGACCTGAAGACCGACGACTTCGCCACCGCCTGGGGCGGCATCTCCGGCCTCCAGCTGAGCCTGGCGGCGGTCTGGACCGCGGCCCGCGAGCGCGGCCACGGCCTCGAGGACGTCGTCCGCTGGATGTCCACGCGTACGGCACAGCTGGTGGGGCTGGACGATCGCAAGGGCGCCATCGCGGCGGGCCGCGACGCCGACTTCGCCGTGCTCGCGCCCGACGAGGCCTTCACCGTGGATCCGGCGGCCCTCCAGCACCGCAACCGCGTCACCGCGTACGCGGGCCGGACCCTGTACGGCGTCGTGAGGTCCACCTGGCTGCGCGGCGAACGCATCGTCGCGGACGGCGAGTTCACCGAGCCGAAGGGCCGCCTCCTCACCCGCACCCCCTGATCCACCCCCCCGCACCCGCAGCGGCCGACTCTCGAAAGGAACCCCTGATCACCGTGACGGCGACTCCGACTTTCACCGGCGACGCGAACCCCTACGGAGGCGGCGATCCCTATGCGGACTACCGCACCGCCGACTTCCCCTTCACCCACCACGCCAACCTCGCCGACCGGCAGCTCGGCGCCGGTGTCATCGCCGCCAACGACGAGTTCTTCGCCCAGCGCGAGAACCTGTTGCTGCCCGGGCCGGCCGAGTTCGACCCCGAGCACTTCGGGCACAAGGGTAAGATCATGGACGGCTGGGAGACGCGCCGCCGGCGCGGCGCCTCGGCCGAGCACCCGTGGCCGACGGCGGAGGACCACGACTGGGCGCTGGTCCGCCTCGGCGCCCCGGGCGTCGTACGGGGCATCGTCGTCGACACGGCCCACTTCCGCGGCAACTACCCCCAGGCGGTGTCGGTCGAGGGCACCTCGGTGGCGGGCTCCCCGTCCCCGGAGGAGCTCCTCTCCGACGACGTGAAGTGGACGACGCTGGTCCCGCGCACACCGGTCGGCGGCCACGCCGCCAACGGCTTCGCCGTCTCGGTCGAACAGCGCTTCACCCACCTGCGCGTCAACCAGCACCCCGACGGCGGCATCGCGCGCCTGCGGGTGTACGGCGAGGTCGTGCCCGACCCCGAGTGGCTGGCGGTCCTCGGCACCTTCGACGTGGTCGCCCTGGAGAACGGCGGCCGGGCCGAGGACGCGTCGAACCTCTTCTACTCCCCGGCGACGAACACCATCCAGCCGGGCCGTTCCCGCAAGATGGACGACGGCTGGGAGACCCGCCGCCGCCGCGACCAGGGCAACGACTGGATCCGCTACCGGCTGGCGGCCCAGTCCCAGATCCGCGCCATCGAGATCGACACCGCGTACCTGAAGGGCAACAGCGCCGGCTGGGCGTCGGTGTCGGTGAAGGACGTCGATGAGGACGGGGCCGGCGACTGGCGCGAGATCCTCCCCCGCACCCGCCTCCAGCCCGACACCAACCACCGCTTCGTCCTGCCGGCCCCCGCCGTCGGCACGCACGCGCGCGTGGACATCTTCCCGGACGGCGGCATCTCCCGGCTGCGCCTGTTCGGCTCCCTGACGGAGGAGGGCGCGAACCGCCTCGCGGCCCGCCACCAGGAGCTGGGCGGCTGACACCCACACGCGCGTGGGGCACGCCGGCCGGACAGCACCGGCGCGCCCCCGCGGCGGGCGGCCCCGCCGGCTGACGTGGTCGAAACTCGTCGGAACTCTTCCCTCCACTTCCCGCGTTCTCTCCTCGTGACCCTTAAGCAAGAGATCGTCGGCAACGCCATGCAGATGGCGGTCGTCAACCTGTACCCCGGCCAGACCGTGTACTGCGAGGCTGGGAAGTTCCTGTTCAAGACGACGAACGTGACCATGGAGACCCGCCTGAGCGGCCCGTCGAACAGCGGCGGGCAGTCGCAGGGCGGCGGCGCGGGCGGCTCCGGCGGCATGGGCGGACTGCTGCGGCAGGCCATGGGGACGGCCATGCAGGTCGGCCAGCGCGCGCTCGCGGGCGAGTCGCTGGCGTTCCAGTACTTCACCGCCCAGGGCGGCGAGGGCACCGTCGGCTTTGCCGGTGTGCTGCCCGGAGAGATGCGTGCCCTGGAGCTCGACGGCACGCGCGCGTGGTTCGCGGAGAAGGACGCCTTCGTGGCCGCCGAGTCCTCCGTCGACTTCGGCATCGCCTTTCAGGGCGGCCGTACCGGCATGAGCGGCGGCGAGGGCTTCGTCCTGGAGAAGTTCACCGGCCGCGGCACGGTGATCATCGCCGGCGCGGGCAACTTCATCGACCTGAACCCGGCCGACTTCGGCGGCCGCATCGAGGTCGACACCGGCTGCGTCGTCGCCTTCGAGGAGGGCATCCGGTACGGCGTCCAGCGCGTCGGCGGTCTCAACCGCCAGGGCATCATGAACGCCGTCTTCGGCGGCGAGGGCCTGTCCCTGGCCACGCTCGAGGGCAACGGCCGCGTCATCCTGCAGTCCCTCACCATCGAGAGCCTCGCCAACGCCCTGAAGAAGGCCCAGGGCGGCGACAAGCAGGGCCCGACGGGCGGACTGTTCTCGACCCACGCCGGTTGAGGCGATGAGTTGCGGGTGCCAGTGGGGTCTGCACTGATGACGGCAGACCCCACACAAGGAAGCAGGCACTCGCCATGGGCAAGCTGGTCTCCACGATCTTCGTCACCCTCGACGGCGTCTACCAGGCGCCCGGCGGCCCGCAGGAGGACACCCGCGGCGGCTTCCAGCACGGCGGCTGGAGCTTTCCGTACGGCGACGACGACTTCGGCCGGTTCATCAACGAGGTCTTCGACGGCGTCGGCGCGTTCCTCCTCGGCCGCCGGACGTACGACATCTTCGCCTCGTTCTGGCCGAAGGTGACCGATCCCGCCGACCCGGTCGCCGGCAAGCTGAACGCGCTGCCGAAGTACGTCGCCTCCTCGACCCTCACCGCCCCCGACTGGGCCGGCACCACCGTCGTCAGCGGCGACCTGGCCAAGGAGGTCACCGTCCTCAAGGAGCGCACCGACGGCGAGCTCCAGGTGCACGGCAGCGGCGCCCTCGTGGGCTCCCTGCTGGCGCTCGACCTCGTCGACACCCTCCATCTGCTGACCTTCCCGGTGGTGCTCGGCACCGGCCTGCGCCTGTTCACGGAGGGTGCCGTGCCGACCGCCTTCCGGCACGTGGGCGGCCGCGTCACCGCCGCCGGTGTCTCCATCCAGACGTACGACTTCGCGGGACGGCCGGAGTACGGCTCGTACGAACTCCCGGACAACGGCTAGCCGCAGGTTAACTTCCCGAAAACTCATGGGACTTGACGGGAGAATCTGCGGGGTTGTCATTGACATGCCACGGTCTACGCGCGTCATCATGTGGGCATGAGATTCCCCCCACGAATCACCCGCATCGGAGCCTCGGCCGCCGTCCTGTCCGCCCTCCTCGTCGGCGGCACCGTCTCCGCCACGACGGCGCACGCCGCGGTCGGCAGCGTCTGCTACACCAAGCTGCCGTCCCAGGCGTACGACACGCTCGAACTGATCGAGGAGGGTGGGCCGTTCCCGTACTCGCAGGACGGGGCGGTCTTCCAGAACCGGGAGGGTGTCCTGCCCTCGCAGTCGACCGGCTACTACCACGAGTACACGGTGAAGACCCCCGGGTCGTCGACGCGCGGAGCGCGCCGCATCGTGACCGGGGAGAAGACCGACGAGGACTACTACACCGCGGACCACTACGTCACGTTCAACCTGATCAACTACGGCTGCTGAGCCGACTGTCCGATCACGGTTGACCGCGCAGGAACGGCGCGACCGGCCGGAGGTCCGTCCCCCACTCAGCCGGACCTCCGAGCAACTCCAGTAAGTGCTTCACGCCCCAGACCCTCGCCCCGCGGACCCCCCACATGCATCGGCCGCGGGGCGAGGCACCTACGACGGAAGCCTCCGGCCCGCCCGCGGTGGTCGCGTCGAAGGTCTGCGGTACGGCCTGGCCGACGGGCTCTCGAAGAAGAGGCCGGCCGCGCCGGGCACTGACCGCCCCGCCCGCGCGTTGTCGGTGCACCGGGAGCATCAGTGAGGGGGAGAGCCGATGACGGACGCGACGCACGTGATCGATCTGGGGGAGTTCGGCGACCGGTTCCGGGCCGATCCGCACCCGGCATACGCGCGGCTGCGTGAGCGAGGTCCGGTGCACCGGGTGCGGCTGCCCGCGCCCGACGCGTATGAGACCTGGCTCGTGGTGGGGTACGAGGAGGCACGCGCGGCGCTCGCCGACACTCGGCTGTCGAAGGACGCGAGCAAGATCGGAACGACGTTCCTCGACGAGGAGCTGATCGGCAAGTACCTGCTGGTCGCCGACCCGCCCGAGCACACACGGCTGCGCGGGCTGGTGTCACGCGCGTTCACCATGCGCCGAGTGGAGCGGCTGCGGCCGAGGATCCAGGAGATCACGGACGAACTGCTCGACGCGATGCTGCCACACGGCTCCGCCGACCTTGTGGAGTCCTTCTCGTTCCCGCTGCCGATCACGGTGATCTGCGAGCTGCTCGGCGTCCCCGAGATGGACCGTACGGAGTTCCGGAAGCTGTCCACGGAGGCGGTCGCGCCCACCAGCCTGGAGAACGAGCACGACGCCTTCGTCCGGCTCGCCGCCTACCTCGGCGACCTGATCGAGGACAAGCGCTGCGCCGGACCGGGCGAGGACCTTCTCAGCGACCTCATCCGCACGACAGCCGAGGACGGCGACCGACTCTCGCCCTCCGAGCTGCGCGGCATGGCCTTCATCCTGCTCGTCGCCGGCCACGAGACCACCGTCAACCTCATCACCAACGCCGTCCACGCGCTGCTCACGCACCCCGGTCAACTCGCCGCCCTGCGCGCCGACATGAGCCTCGTCGACGGCGTGGTCGAGGAGACCCTGCGCCATGAGGGACCCGTGGAGAACGCGACGTTCCGGTTCGCTGCCGAGCCTCTGGAGATCGGCGGCACGCGCATCGAGAAGGGTGAGCCGGTGATGATCGGGCTCACCGCCGCCGACCGGGACCCGGACCGTTTCCCCGCCCCGGACCGCTTCGACATCCACCGTGACGCCCGCGGTCACCTCGCCTTCGGCCACGGCCTGCACTACTGCCTGGGCGCCCCACTGGCCCGCATCGAAGCGCGTACGGCGATACGGTCCCTGCTGGAGCGCGCCCCTGGCCTCGCCCTCGCCGGCCCGGCGGGCGAGTGGCTGCCGGGGATGCTGATGCGCGGCGTGCGCAGCCTGCCGGTCCGTTGGTAGCCCTGGTGCGTTCGTAGCCCCGATGCGCTGGTGGCCCCGGCCGGCTGTGATCTGCGAGCTGGATCGGCGAGCTGTGATCGACGGGCTGTGATCGGCGGGCTGTGATCGGCGGGCTGTGATCGGCGGGCCGGCTCACCGTGACGCCGACGCCACCCCGCCCGGGATCTCCGCCAGACCCACCGCTCTGCGCTCCCGTCGGGACACGTCGCAGGCCTCGGCGATCCTGAGGGCCTGCAAGGCCTCGCGGCCGTCGCACGGATTGGCCAGCTCGCCCCGCACGACCTCGACGAACGCGCACAGCTCGGCCTCGTACGCGGGTCCGAAGCGCTCCAGGAAACCGGTCCACGGCTTGTCCGCGGCCGGCGGCCCGGTCGGCTCCGTGGACGCGATCGGCGTGCGGTCGTCCAGGCCGACCACGATCTGGTCCAGTTCCCCGGCCAGCTCCATGCGGACGTCGTAGCCCGCACCGTTCAGCCGCGTCGCCGTCGCCGTCGCCAGCGTGCCGTCGTCGAGGGTGAGGACGGCCACGGCCGTGTCGACGTCGCCCGCCTCGTGGAACATCGCGGGACCGGCGTCGGACCCGGCGGCGTAGACGTCCACCACCTCGTGGCCCGTCACCCAGCGCAGGACGTCGAAGTCATGGATCAGCGTGTCCCGGTACAGCCCGCCGGACAGCGGCAGCCACGCAGCCGGGGGCGGGGCCTGATCGGACGTCACGGCCCGGACCGTGTGCAGCCGGCCGAGCCGGCCTGAGCGGACCGCCTCGCGCGCGCCTGCGTAGCCCGCGTCGAAGCGGCGCTGGAAGCCCATCTGAAGGACCGTTCCTGCCGCCTCGACCTCGGCGATGGCCTGCAGGGTGCCGGGCAGGTCGAGGGCGATGGGCTTCTCGCAGAACACCGGTAGTCCCGAGCGTGCTGCCCGGCCGATCAGTTCGGCATGGGCCGACGTCGCCGTAGTGATCACCACGGCGTCCACGCCCCAGGTGAAGATCTCGTCCACCCCCGGCGCCGCCGTCTCGCCCAGCCGGTTCGCCAGCTCCTGGGCGCGCGCGGGGTCCACGTCCGTGAGGATCAGTGATCCGACCTCGCGATGGCGACTGAGTGTGTTCGCATGGATCGTGCCGATGCGACCCGTACCGATGACGCCGATGCGCATGTGAACAAACTGAGGGCAGACCCGGCACGCTGTCAATGCGTATGTCCAGACAATCGAACTACACGACTTCCCGTCAACCGGCCACGGGGCTACGCTCGCCCCGTGCCGAAACCAGAAGTGGACCCGACCGTGCAGCTCGAGCTCAGTGTGGACCGGAGCTCTCCCGTGCCGTTGTACTTCCAGCTGTCCCAGCAGCTGGAGGCCGCGATCGAGCACGGCACGCTCACTCCCGGCAGCCTGCTCGGCAACGAGATCGAGCTCGCCGCACGGCTCGGCCTGTCCCGGCCGACGGTCCGCCAGGCCATCCAGTCGCTCGTGGACAAGGGTCTGCTGGTGCGCCGCCGAGGCGTCGGTACGCAGGTCGTGCACAGCCAGGTCAAGCGCCCGCTGGAGCTCAGCAGCCTCTTCGACGACCTGGAGGCGGCCGGACAGCGCCCGGCGACCAAGGTCCTCGTCAACACCGTCGTCCCGGCCTCCGCCGGGGTCGCCGCCGCGCTCGCCGTGACCGAGGGCAGCGAGGTGCACCGGGTGGAGCGGCTGCGCCTCGCGCACGGGGAGCCGATGGCGTACCTGTGCAACTACCTGCCGCCCGGGCTGCTCGACCTGGACACCACGCAGCTGGAGGCCACCGGCCTGTACCGCCTGATGCGCGCCGCCGGCATCACCTTGCACAGCGCCCGCCAGTCCATCGGCGCCCGCGCCGCCACTGCCGCCGAGGCCGAGCGGCTCACCGAGCCAGAGGGCGCCCCGCTGCTCACCATGCAGCGCACGACCTTCGACGACACCGGCCGCGCGGTCGAGTTCGGCGACCACATCTACCGGCCGAGCCGCTATTCGTTCGAGTTCCAGCTACTCGTACGGCCCTGAACCGCGCCTGTTTTCGGCCCCTGGCTCCCGCCCGTTTTCGGCCCCTGTGCTGCGTCTGTTACCCGGCTGTGTTCGTCGCATTGTCAGGACAATGCGACCGGCTCACGGTCCCCGGTCACCAGGCGTGCGGTCCCTATGCTCCATACTGGGGCGTTTGGGGTAGGTGGTGTCACCGTCGGTGAGGCTGCCCGCCCCTTGCGTACCACTGAACACAGCAAGAAGGGCACCGCCTCGTGGCACGGTTTCGGACCTGGGCAGGGATCGCGTTGGCGGGGGCACTGTGCGTCTCCCTGGCCGGGTGCAGCAGCACCGGCGGAAAGCGCGCCGAGGACGCCCGCAAGGCCGCCGCGGCACAGGGCAAGGCGGCGGTGAACACGCCCCGCTGGACCTTCGCGATGATCACCCACTCGGGAGACGGCGACACCTTCTGGGACATCGTCCAGAGCGGCGCCGAGCAGGCCGCCGTCAAGGACAACATCAACTTCCTGTACTCCCACGACGACGAGGGCCAGCAGCAGGCCCAGCTCGTGGACGCGGCCGTGGACAAGAAGGTCGACGGCATCATCGTCACGCTCGCCAAGCCGGACGCCATGAAGGCCGCCGTCGCCCGGGCGGAGAAGGCCGGCATCCCGGTGATCACCGTGAACTCCGGCTCGGCCGAGTCCAAGGCCTTCGGCGCTCTCGCGCACATCGGCCAGGACGAGACGGTCGCCGGCGAGGCCGTCGGCGACGAGCTGAACAAGCGCGGCCGCAAGAAGGCCGTCTGCATCCTGCACGAACAGGGCAACGTCGGCCACGAGCAGCGTTGCGCCGGAGTGAAGAAGACCTTCGACGGAGAGGTGGAGAACCTCTACGTCAACGGCACCAACATGCCGGACGTGCAGTCCGCGATCAGCGCCAAGCTCCAGGCCGACCAGTCGATCGACACGGTCGTCACCCTCGGCGCACCGTACGCCGACACCGCCGTGAAGGCCCGGCAGGACGCGCGCAGCAAGGCTGAGATCGACACCTTCGACCTCAACGCCAAGGTGGCCGCCGAGCTCAAGGACGGCACGCTCGGCTTCGCCGTGGACCAGCAGCCGTACCTCCAGGGCTACCAGGCCGTGGACCTGCTGTGGCTGTACAGGTACAACGCCAACATGCTCGGTGGCGGCAAGCCCGTGCTCACCGGACCGCAGATCATCACCAAGGACCAGGCTGCCACGCTCGAGGAGTACACGAAGCGGGGCACCCGATGAGCGCGACGACCGATGAAAGGATCCTGCACACCTCTCCGCTCCGCAGGCTGCTGGGCCGCCCCGAACTGGGCTCGGTCGTCGGAGCGATCGCCGTCTTCGTCTTCTTCGCGTTCGCGGCGGACAGTTTCCTGCGCGCTTCCAGCCTCAGCACGGTCCTGTACGCGTCCTCGACGATCGGCATCATGGCGGTCCCGGTCGCGCTGCTGATGATCGGCGGCGAGTTCGACCTTTCGGCGGGCGTCCTGGTGACGTCGTCCGCGCTGATCTCGTCGATGTTCAGCTACCAGATGACGGCGAACGTCTGGGTCGGCGTCGGGGTCTCCCTGCTCGTCACCCTGGCGATCGGCGCCTTCAACGGCTTCATGCTCACCCGCACCAAGCTGCCGAGCTTCATCATCACGCTCGGCACCTTCCTGATGCTGACCGGCATGAACCTCGGCTTCACCAAGCTGATCGACAGTACGGTCTCGACCAAGACGATCGCCGACATGGAGGGCTTCTCGACGGCGCACGACGTCTTCGCCTCGACCCTCACCCTCGGCGGCGTCGACTTCAAGATCACCATCCTGTGGTGGTTCGGCCTGGTCGCCGTCGCCTCCTGGATCCTGCTGCGCACCCGCATAGGTAACTGGATCTTCGCGGTCGGCGGCAACAAGGACGCGGCCCGCGCGGTCGGCGTCCCCGTGGACAAGACCAAGATCGGTCTCTACATGGGCGTGGCGTTCGGCGCCTGGATCTCGGGCCAGCACCTGCTCTTCTCCTACGACGTCGTCCAGTCCGGCGAGGGCGTCGGCAACGAGCTGATCTACATCATCGCGGCCGTCATCGGCGGCTGCCTGATCACCGGCGGCTACGGCAGCGCGATCGGCTCGGCGGTCGGCGCGTTCATCTTCGGCATGACCAGCAAGGGCATCGTCTTCGCCGAGTGGAACCCCGACTGGTTCAAGTTCTTCCTCGGAGCGATGCTGCTCCTCGCGACCCTGCTCAACGCCTGGGTCCGCAAGCGCGCGGAGGCCACCAAGTGACGCATCCCACGGAGACCACGGAACGTACGGCAGAACGTACGGCGCTCGTGGAGCTGTCCGACGTCAGCAAGCACTACGGCAACGTCCGCGCCCTCGAAGGCGTCTCCCTGGAGGTGCACGCGGGCGAGATCACCTGCGTCCTGGGTGACAACGGTGCGGGCAAATCAACATTGATCAAGATCATTGCTGGGCTGCATCACCATGACGGAGGCGTCCTGCGCATCGAGGGTGAGGACACCCGCCTGTCCTCCCCGCGCGAGGCCCTGGACCGCGGCATCGCCACCGTCTACCAGGACCTGGCCGTCGTAGGACTCATGCCGGTCTGGCGCAACTTCTTCCTCGGCTCCGAACCCCGCAAGGGCAGCGGCCCCTTCAAGCGCATGGACGTCGACCACATGCGCAGGACCACCCACGCCGAACTGCTGCGCATGGGCATCGACCTCCGCGACGTGGACCAGCCCATCGGCACGCTGTCCGGCGGTGAACGTCAGTGCGTGGCGATCGCCCGGGCCGTGCACTTCGGCGCGAAGGTCCTGGTCCTCGACGAACCGACGGCGGCGCTGGGCGTGAAGCAGTCGGGCGTGGTCCTGAAGTATGTGGCGGCGGCACGGGACGAGGGCCTGGGTGTTGTCTTGATCACCCATAACCCGCATCACGCGTACTTGGTAGGCGACCGTTTCGTGCTCCTGAAGCGCGGCACGATGGTGGGCAACCACACGCGCGAGGGGATCACCCTGGACGAGCTGACAAGCCAGATGGCAGGCGGAAACGAGCTGGACGATCTACGTCATGAGCTGCAGCGCGGATAGGGGCGCGGGGCCGTATCGAGGTGCGGCTCCGCCGTCCGGGGGCGATCAGCCACAACGCACCCCCACTGCTCCCCGTACAGCACCCCGTGGAGCGGTGAGGCAGAATCGGGCCTGATGAGCACCTACCGCGACCTCAGCGCCCCCATCGGCTCGCGCCGCGCCCCCGTGCTGCGTACCGTGGGCACCCGCGAGCGCCGCTCGCACCTCACCGCACCCCGTGTGCCCACGGTCGGCATCGACATCGGCGGTACGAAGGTGATGGCGGGCGTCGTCGACGCCGACGGCAACATCCTGGAGAAACTCCGCACGGAGACCCCGGACAAGTCCAAGAGCCCGAAGGTCGTCGAGGACACCATCGTCGAACTGGTCCTGGACCTGTCCGACCGGCACGACGTGCACGCCGTCGGTATCGGCGCGGCCGGCTGGGTCGACGCCGAGCGCAACCGCGTCCTGTTCGCCCCCCATCTCTCCTGGCGGAACGAACCGCTGCGCGACCGCCTCTCGGGCCGTCTGTCGGTGCCCGTGCTCGTCGACAACGACGCCAACACCGCCGCCTGGGCGGAGTGGCGCTTCGGCGCAGGACGCGGCGAGGACCACCTCGTCATGATCACGCTCGGCACCGGCATCGGCGGCGCGATCCTGGAGGACGGCCAGGTCAAGCGCGGCAAGTTCGGCGTCGCGGGCGAGTTCGGCCATATGCAGGTCGTGCCCGGCGGCCACCGCTGCCCGTGCGGCAACCGTGGCTGCTGGGAGCAGTACAGCTCCGGCAACGCGCTGGTCCGGGAGGCCAGGGAGCTGGCCGCCGCCGACTCCCCGGTGGCGTACGGGATCATCGAGCACGTCAAGGGCAACATCGCCGAGATCACCGGCCCGATGATCACCGAGCTGGCCCGCGAGGGCGACGCCATGTGCATCGAGCTGCTCCAGGACATCGGCCAGTGGCTCGGCGTCGGCATCGCGAACCTGGCGGCCGCGCTCGACCCCTCCTGCTTCGTCATCGGCGGCGGGGTCTCCGCGGCCGACGACCTGCTGATCGGCCCCGCACGGGACGCCTTCAAGCGCCAGCTCACCGGCCGCGGCTACCGCCCCGAGGCCCGCATCGTCCGCGCCCAGCTCGGCCCCGAGGCCGGCATGGTCGGCGCCGCCGACCTCGCCCGCCTGGTCGCCCGTCGCTTCCGCCGCGCCAAGCGGCGCCGGGTGGAGCGGTACGAGCGCTACGAGCGGTACGCGGAGTCCCGCCGTACCCAGGACACCGCATGACCGCCTCGCTGCCCCGCCAGGCCGCACCCCCGGAAGAGCCGTCCCAGCAGGCCGAGGACCGACGACACCGGATCCGCCGCAGGGCGCTCACCCTGCTGATCATCGTGCTGCTCATCGGTGTCCCGGCCGGCTATCTGGTGATCTCCGCCAACCAGAGCCGCGACAGCGGCAAGGACAAGGAAGCGAAGTACTCGGCGACCGGCCTGACCGAGGGCTGGCCGTCGAAGGTGCAGCGCCGCCTCTACCAGGTGCCGGTCCCGCACCCGGCGAACAAGGTCGCGTACTACGAGACGAACAACTGGAAGACCAGCCGTCTCTACGTGCAGTTCCAGACCACGAACGCCGGCCTGAACGCCTTCCTCAAAGAGCTGGGCATCGGCCAGGAGCAGCTGAAGAAGGACGACATCGCCATCGGCGACCGCGACCAGGACGTCACCGGCTGGACGTTCACGGGTCCCGGTGCCCGTCAGGGCCCGTACTGGGGGTTCGTCCACGAGCAGAAGAACCCGCAGCCGACGCACGACGTGGTCGTGAACTGGGGCAACCCCACGTACCCCATGGTGTACGTCGTCGCTCGCACGGTTCCTTGATCCGGCGGGGCCCGGACGGTCGCCGGGGCCGATTGTCAGACCCCGCCCGTAGAGTCGAAGACGTCTGATCCGACACGCGGGCGGGAGGTGAACAAAGCGTATGAGTGACACGGCCGCGGTGGCCGAGCGTACGGGGGAGTCCGGGGCCGTTCCCCTCCGACTCGCCGCCGTCTTCCTGCCCGCGCTCCTCCCGCGCGACGGACGCGTCGCCTTCTGGGACCCGCAGGACGGACCGCTGCCCGCCGAGGGAGCCGAACCCACGGTACTCACCGTCGTACGACGCCACGGCGCCTCGGTCCGCCGCAGACAGGCCCACGCGCTGGCACTACCCATCGGCCAGGCGCTGCCCCTGCTCGTGCGCGCCCGCCGCGACCCCGCCGCCCACCCCGCCACCGCCTGCTGGGGCGCGGCCGCCCTGCACGCGCTGCGGCTCGCCGCCCGCGGACGGCTGCTGCCCGGCCTGACCCCCACCGGCCTCGACGCCTGGCGGGCCGGCCCCCTGGACCCCGACGACATCGCCCACCTGCGGGCGGTCGCCGCGGCCCTGCCGTACGAGGGTCACGCCGTCCCGCTGCCCGGCCCCGGCCCGCTCCGGCTACCGCAGCCGGAAGCGCTGATGCGCTCCTTCCTGGACGCGGTCGCGGACACCCTGCCCCGCACCCCCGCCGCTCCGTATGCCTACGGGAAGCCCTTCGCCGACCGTCGGCCGCAGCGGCTGCCCGGCGCCCAGGACTGGGCCGCCGAGGTCGCCGCCGGCATGGACGCGGGCGTGCGCATCTCGCTGCGCCTGGACCTGTCGGCGTCCGACCTGTTCGACAGCGGTGACATCGCCCGCAGCGCGGGCGCGGCGATCGTCCAGGTGCACAGCCTCGCCGACCCCACCCTCGTGGCCGACGCGGCGGCCCTGTGGGCGGGCGAGGCGGACGCGGCCTTCGGGCCACGCGCGCGCGTCGACGCCGCCCTCGCCGTCCGGCGCGCCGCCCGGGTCTGGCCGCCGCTGGACCGGCTCGCCGAGCAGGACGCACCCGACGTCCTGGCCCTGTCCGAGGAGGAGCTGGGCGACCTGCTCGGCGTCGCGGCCACCCGGCTCGCGGCGGCGGGGGTCGCCGTGCACTGGCCGCGCGACCTGGCACAGGACCTGTCCGCGACGGCGGTCGTACGGTCGGCGCCCGGCTCGGCGACCGACGGCACCGGCTTCTTCGAGAGCGAGGACCTGCTCCAGTTCCGCTGGCAGCTGGCACTGGGCGGCGACCCGCTCAGCGAGGCCGAGATGGACACGCTCGCCGAGGCCCACCGCCCGGTCGTACGGCTGCGGGACCAGTGGGTGCTGGTCGACCCGGCCCTCGTCCGCAAGGCCCGCCGACGCGAACTGGGCCTGCTCGATCCCGTCGACGCACTGTCCGTCGCGCTCACCGGCAGCGCGGAGGTCGACGGCGAGACGGTCGAGGCCGTCCCGGTCGGCGCCTTCGCGGCCCTGCGCGACCGGCTGACCGCCGGAGTACGGCCCGCGGAGCCGCCCGCCGGCCTGCACGCCACCCTCCGCGACTACCAGCTCCACGGACTGGCCTGGCTCGACCTCATGACCGGCCTCGGCCTCGGCGGCTGCCTGGCCGACGACATGGGACTCGGCAAGACGATCACCCTCATCGCCCTGCACCTCAAGCGCGCCCGCAGCGAACCCACCCTGGTGGTCTGCCCGGCCTCACTGCTCGGCAACTGGCAGCGGGAGATCACCCGGTTCGCCCCCGGCGTCCCCGTCCGCCGCTACCACGGCCCGGACCGCACCCTCGACGACCTGGCCGGCGGCTTCGTCCTGACGACGTACGGCACGATGCGCTCGACGGCACCGACGCTGGCCCAGCAGCGGTGGGGCATGGTCGTCGCGGACGAGGCACAGCACGTCAAGAACCCCTACTCGGCGACGGCGAAGGCGCTGCGCACCATCCCGTCCCCCGCGCGCGTGGCCCTGACCGGCACACCGGTCGAGAACAACCTCTCCGAGCTCTGGGCCCTGCTGGACTGGACGACACCGGGGCTCCTGGGCCCCCTGAAGTCCTTCCGCGCCCGGCACGCGCGCGCGGTGGAGAACGGCGAGGACGAGGAGGCGGTGACCAGGCTGGCCCGTCTGGTCCGGCCCTTCCTCCTCCGCCGCAAGAAGTCCGATCCCGGCATCGTCCCCGAACTTCCGCCCAAGACGGAGACCGACCACCCGGTCCCGCTCACCCGTGAACAGGCCGCGCTCTACGAGGCGGTGGTGCGTGAGTCGATGCTCGCCATCGAAACCGCGGACGGCATCGCCCGCCGGGGGCTGGTACTGAAGCTGCTGGGCGCGCTGAAGCAGATCTGCGACCACCCGGCGCTCTACCTCAAGGAGGAGGCCGCTCCCGGCGACCGTCTTGCCGCCCGCTCCGGCAAACTCGCCCTTCTCGACGAGCTGTTGGACACCCTGCTGGCCGAGGACGGCTCGGCGCTCGTCTTCACGCAGTACGTCGGCATGGCCCGCCTGATCGCCGCCCACCTCGCCGCCCGCGCGATCCCCATGGACCTCCTCCACGGCGGTACGCCGGTACCGGAGCGCGAGCGCATGGTGGACCGCTTCCAGAGCGGCGCGACGCCCGTCCTCGTCCTGTCCCTGAAGGCGGCCGGCACCGGCCTCAACCTCACCCGTGCGGGCCATGTCGTCCACTTCGACCGCTGGTGGAACCCGGCCGTCGAGGAACAGGCCACCGACCGTGCCTATCGCATCGGCCAGACCCAGCCGGTCCAGGTCCACCGCCTCATCACCGAGGGCACGGTCGAGGACCGCATCGCGCAGATGCTGGAGTCCAAGCGCGCCCTCGCCGACGCGATCCTCGGCTCCGGCGAGTCGGCCCTCACGGAACTGACGGACCGTGAGCTGACCGACCTGGTGTCGCTGCGGAGGGAGGCGTGATGGGGACGGAGGAGACACCGGTGGGGGACGGCCGGTCGCAGGACGGCCGGTTGCCGGACGAGTCACCGCGGCCGTCCGCTGAGGCGCGACCCGCCGATGCCGCGCGCCGGGCCCTGCGGGCCGCGCGCGAGCGCATGGGTGGCGGCGGGGGAGCCGACGGAGGTGGCGACCCGGCGGGGGCCGGGACCGAGCGGGGTGACGGCCGAGACCTGTCGGGTCGCGCGGACCGCGCGGAGCTTCCGGACAGTGGGGGCCGTGCGGATCTTCCGGGAGCCGTGAAGCCCGTGGAGCGACGCCCGGCAGCCAGGGAGACCACCGGCCGCCGCGCCGGACCGGCCGACGCGGCCCGCGAGGCGCTGCGACGAGCGGTGTCCGCCGGCCGCGGCGCGGGCGCGCTCGCGGACAGCGACATCGGCAGCGGCAGCGGCACGGGGATGGGCACAGCCATACCGCCCGAGGGGGTGAGGGCCGTCGGCTCCGGGGACGGGCAAGGGGCGATGGGCAGCCTTGGAGAGGCGGAGGTCACGCGTCCGGGGAGTCCCGGTGACGGTGACGCGGTGGACAAGCTGACCCAGACCTCCGACGGTTCGGCGAACGCCCGTGCCACGGCTGGTGAGAGGGAGCCCGATCCGCGAGGCGCGCGCCCTGCGGATGTCGCCCGTGAGGCGTTGTGGGCCGCTCGCGCCGAGGCACGGCAGGCCCGCGCGGACGCCGGAGAGACACGGGCCGAGGCCGCACCCCGGCCCGCCCGGCCCGAACCTGCTCTTTCCCGGCGCCGCGGCGATGCGCAGAGTCGCACCCCCGCCGCCAGGGCCCGTGAACTACGGGAGCTGCTCGCCGACGCCTTCCGGATGCCGTCCGACGCACTGGCACCCTCGGGTACCGGCGCCTCGGACTCCGGCTCTTCCGAGGTGGGCCGCTCCTTGGACTCCGGCTCCCCGGACACCTCGGGCTCCGAGGCCCCGGACCTCGGCCTGTCGGCCATGCGTGGCCTGGGCTCCGGCTCCGCGGACCTCGATCGCTCCTCGGGATCCGGCCTCTCGGGCTCCGAGGCCCCGGACCTCGGCCTGTCGGCCATGCGTGGCCTGGGCTCCGGCTCCCCGGACCTCGATCGCTCCTCGGGATCCGGCCTCTCGGGCTCCGAGGCCCCGGACCTCGGCTTGTCGGCCACCCGTCCCTCGGACGCCAGCCCCTCAGACCCGGGCCCCTCCCACACCGGCCCCTCCACCCTGCCCACAGCGTCTCCCACGCGCAGCACCCCCGCACCTCACCTGGCTCCCACACCCCACGGGACGTCCACGCCCCCCGCACCTCACCTGGCTCCCACACCCCACGGGACGTCCACGCCCCCCGCACCTCACCTGGCTCCCACACCCCACGGGACGTCCACGCCCCCCGCACCTCACCTGGCTCCCACACCCCACGGGACATCCACGCCCCCCACACCCTCCGACTCCCACTCACCCCGGACGTCCCCCACATCCCTCGCACCCCCCAGTCACTCTCCGAATCCCCCACACCCCTCCCACGCCCCAGTCACTCCCCGCGTCCCCCACTCCATGGCCTCCCCCCGCCGCGACGGCGATCTGCGCCGCACCTTCCCCGCGTTCGCACCCCTCACCTCTGACGGCGACAGCCGGTTCGCCGAGAGTTGGTGGGGAAATGCCTGGGTCGCCGCGCTGGAGGAGGGCGCGTTGGACGTCAAGCGGCTTGCGCGTGGACGGGGTTATGCGGAGCAGGGGTATGTGGACGCCATCACGGTGACACCCGGGCTCGTGCTCGCGTACGTGCAGGGCAGCCGCCCCCGCCCGTACCGCGTCCAGGTGCGGCTGCGCACCCTCGACGACGCCGACTGGGAGCGCTTCCTGGACGCCGCCGCCGATCGCCCGGGGCACATTGCCGCGCTGCTCGACGGGGAGATGCCCCAGTCTCTCGCCGACTGCGGGGTCGGGCTGCTCCCAGGCCCCGGTGACCTGGAACCGCAGTGCAGTTGCCCCGACCGAGGCCACCCCTGCAAACACGCGGCAGCCCTCTGTTACCAGACCGCCCGCCTGCTGGACGCCGACCCCTTCGTGCTGCTCCTGCTGCGCGGCCGCGGCGAACGCGAGCTGCTCGACGCCCTGTCCCGGCTGAGCGCCGCCCGCGCGGCCCGCGCCGCCCAGGAAAGGGAACCGGAGCCGCTCCCCGGCGTGCGGGCCACCGAAGCCCTCGTGGTCCGCCAACTTCCGCCACTCCCACCCCCGTTGCCCGTGCCCGCGCACCCCGAGCAGCCCCCCGTCTACCCCTCGGCGCCGGGCGGCCCCGATCCGTTCGCGCTGGACCAGCTGGCGACCGACGCCGCCGCGCGCGCCCACGCCCTGCTGAGCACCGGACGTGACGAGGCCGGCGAACTCACGCTGTGGCAGGACGCGGTACGACTCGCCGCGGCCCGCCCCGGTTCCGGACTCACCGCCGGTACCCGCGCCCTCTACTCCTCGCTCGCCTCCGCAGCCGGCCGCACCCCGGCCGAACTGGCCCGCGCGGTCGCCGCCTGGCGGCAGGGCGGGCTCGAGGGCCTCGCCGTCCTCGAAGAGCCCTGGGACCCGCCCGCCGGACGGTTCGACCGTGCCCGCCCGCTCCTCCTCGCCGCCGACCTGCCCGCCTTCCGCCCGGCACGCAACCGCCTCACCCACCCCCACGGCCAGGTGCAACTCCGCTTCGGCCGCGACGGCTTGTGGTACGCCTACGAATCGGACCCCGGAGACGACGACTGGTGGCCCCGCGGCACCCCCGACCACGACCCGGTCGGGGCGCTGACGGGCCTGGGCGGCACCGGCGAGTTCTGAGCCGCACCCGAACCGGCCCGACCCCCTGCCGACTTGGCCCCCACCCTCGTGCGATGTCACCCGTGATCCTCAACAGCCACCGCCCTGCCCCGCGGTACCGCGCGTACCTGTCGCGCGGCTGTTGTTGATCCCCCGCTCCTCCCTCGCACGCCTCGCCCGCGTCGCGCGCCGTGCCGCCCTGGCCGGGTCCGGCTCAGGCGTCTCACCCCCACGCGCCCTTCACATGCATTGCTCCCCCCCACGCGCGCGGGGGACGAGTGCAGGCGCCCTACCCCGTACGGCGTAGATACGTTCGTGCGGGCCGGTGCGCCGGGCGAGGGTGGCGCAGCCCGAGGAGGCGAGGTGTCCGCCCGGGAAAGCGTGATTCATGCCCGCCGTCCACCGGTCCTGGGCACCCGTGCGGGAAGGGGCTGCTCCGTCCAGATGGTCTTGCCGGTGCCGGTGTACCGCGTCCCCCAGCGTTCGGTGAGCTGGGCGACCAGCATGAGGCCGCGTCCGCCCTCGTCGAAGATGCGGGCGCGGCGCAGGTGTGGTGAGGTGCTGCTGCCGTCGGCGACCTCGCAGATCAGCGTCCGTTCCTTGATCAGCCGGAGCTGGATCGGCGCGCCCCCGTAGCGGATGGCGTTGGTCACCAGTTCGCTGACCACGAGTTCGGTGACGTAGGCAAGCTCGTCCAGCTCCCAGGCGTGGAGTCGGGCGATCGCCTGAGAGCGGGCACCTGCGACGACGGCCGGATCGCCGGGAAGGTCCCAGACGGCGACGTTCCCGCTGTCCAGGGCACGTGTTCGGGCGATGAGCAGCGCGGCGTCGTCGGTGGGCCGCTCGTCGAGCATCGCTTCGAGCACCTTGTCGCAGGTGGTCTCCAACGACGAAGCGACGGCGTCGGCGAGGGCACCGCGCAGGGCATGCAGGCCGGCGTCGACATCACCGTGGCGTGGCTCGATCAGGCCGTCGGTGTACAGCGCGAGGAGACTGCCTTCGGGTAGTTCGTGGTGGACGCACTCGAACGGCATCCCGCCCACGCCGAGCGGCGGGCCGGTGGGCAGTTCGAGGAAGTCCACTCGGCCGTCAGGGCGTACCAGTGCGGGCCAGAGGTGGCCCGCACTGGCGAGCGAGCACTTGCGGGAGATGGGGTCGTAGACGGCGTAGAGGCAGGTGGCTCCGAGTTCTCCGACGCTCGCCTCCGTTCCGGAGTCGGGCCCGGAGCTGAGCCGGACGACAAGGTCGTCCAGGTGGGCGAGAAGCTCGTCCGGGGTCAGATCGACATCGGCGAGGGTGCGTACGGCGGTGCGGAGGCGCCCCATGGCGGCCGAGGCGGCGATGCCGTGCCCGACCACATCGCCGACGACGAGGGCGACACGGGCGCCGGAAAGCGGGATCACGTCGAACCAGTCACCGCCGACGCCGAGCTTAGAGTCCGCGGGCAGGTAACGGCCGGTTACGTCGACGGCTGCCTGCTCGAGAATCCCCTGCGGCAGAACGCTGTGCTGGAGGGCCAGCGCTGTCGTGTGCTCGCGCGTGTAACGGCGGGCGTTGTCGATGCAGACCGCGGCTCGCGCCGCCAGTTCCTCGGCGATCTTCACGTCGTCGTGTTCGTACGGCGGGGCGGAGGGGTCCAGACGGGTGAAGAGGACGACGCCGAGGTTGGTGCCGCGGGCGCGCAGCGGCACCGCGATCAGCGAATGCGCGCGGTGCCGGCTCACCCAGGCGGCCCGGTCGGGGTCGTGGGCCAGCCAGCGGGTGATCTCGGGATCCCCGATCGGGTGCACGGTGCCGTGACCGGTGGCCAGGCAGCGGGCCACCGGCGAGAACTCCGGGTAGCGCGTCAGCTCGCCGACTGCGACGGCAGGCTTCACACCGGAGCGGATGGCTGCGCGCCGCAGCAGCAGAGGCCCGTCGACGGCGATCAGCGGGGGCTCGTCGCCGCGCAGCACGGCGTCAAAGAGATCGACGGAGACGAAGTCCGCGAGGGCGGGCACGGCTACGTCGGCCAGTTCCTGAGCGGTGCGGCTCACGTCCAGGCTGCTGCCGATGGTCCTGCTGGCCTCGTTGAGCAGCGCCAGGCGCTCGCGGGCCGCGTACTGGTCGGAGAAGTCCAGGGCGGCCAGCTGCACGCCCTGTACCAGCCCGTGGGGGTCCTTGAGCGGGCTGAAGTGGATGATCCAGGCGTGTGCCTGCGGCTCTCCCGGGACTTTGACGTAGTTCTCGATGTGCTCGGGCTCACCGGTCTCCAGCACGCGATCGACGGATCGCTCGGGAGCCTGGAAGGCCGAATCGGGCATGTGTTCTGTGATCCGGAGCCCCCGAAGCTCCCGCTCCGAGGCGGCGAGCTGCCTGGTCATGGGCTCGTTGACCCGCAGGAATCGGCCCTCGGTGTCGTAGATCGCCAGGGAGAACGGCGATTGGTCGAACGACCAGCGGATGAGCGGGTCTGCGTCGCGCTCCGCCTCCTCCCGCACCGGGATGCCCTCCAGCAACCAACAGGCCCGCCCACCACCCGTGGGCAGCGGACGCGCCCGCAACCGGCACTGCACCGTGGTGCCGTCCCGGTGGCGGAGTGCCACCTGCCCGGTCCAGTCCTCCTGCCGATCGAACCGTTCACGAGCAGCCGCGGGGAGGGCCGATGCGAGTAGCTCTGCCGCGGGCCGGCCGACGGCTTCGGCGGCGGAGTGCCCGAGCAATTGCTCCGCACCGGTGCTCCAGCAGGTCAGCGCACCGTCCGGAGCGGCCACTGCCAGAGCCCCAGCGGCGGAGAAGGAGTCACCAGGGCAACGCGCCGGTGGGTCCATGGTCGATCATCTCGCCTTCGGGTTCCCTGCTGATTCAAGGATCGCTCGGTCCTGGTGTCAGTTCTCGTCAAGTGATTGCACACGCTGGACGGTGTTGCCGCACAGTCGGCCCAAGGGACCTCACGGCCTGGGTGTGACCGGACGGCCACGGCCCACAAGCCCAGGGCCCCTCCGGCATGATGCGTTGCCGGCGAGCTGATCGGAGTCCTACGAACTCGCCGTCAACGGCCACTGACCCGCATGGTGAGCCCGCCCCGGGCCGCGAACGCAGCGCCACTCATACGCGGATGTGGGCTGGTGCCTCGACGCCGATCCGGTCGACGACCGTCTGCCGGAAGCGCGGGCACTGGGTGAAGTCCTCGTGGTCGCAGTGAAGGGCGCACTCGATGAGTTCGAGCGAGGCTTGGGCGGCGGCGATACGGCGGCGCAGAGCGTCGGCCTCCTGCCGGAGGATCTCCCGGCGGCCTGCCGGATCGCTGGTGGCGGACAGGGAGCGGATCGTGTCCAGGGACAGGCCGGCCTCTTTGGCCCGCAGGATGACGGCGACGCGGGTGAGGTGGTCGGTGCCGTAGCGGCGGCGACCCGCACTGTCGCGAGCCGGTGTCAGCAGGCCCATCGCCTCCCAGTGCCGTAGGACGTGTGTGGCCAGGCCGAAGCGCTCGGCGAGGGCACCGATGCTGAACGTCTCGTCTTCGCCGCTTGACTTCATGCCGACATTAAGTCGGAGCCTGGGCGGCATGGCTACTGATACGGAGCAGATGGACTCGTCGGCGTATGACCTTGTCGCACTGCTTGACGCGGCCGACCGGCTACCTGGCGCGGCCGACCTGCGTGCACACTCCTACGAGTTGTTGCGACTCCCGTCAGGGGCGGCTGTTGTGGACGTCGGGTGCGGGGCCGGGCGGGCGGTGGCGGAACTGACTGAGCTGGGCGCCGGGGCGGTCGGCCTGGATGTCGACCAGCGCATGATCGACATCGCTCGTGAACGGTGGCCGCGTGCGGACTTCAGGGTTGCCGACGCGTACGAGCTGCCGCTGGAGGACGGCTCGCTGGCGGGTTACCGCGCGGACAAGGTGTTTCACGAACTGGATGATCCGGGCAACGCTCTGCAGGAAGCCCGCCGGGTCCTCGCCCCGGGCGGTCGGGCCGTGGTGCTGGCGCAGGACTGGGACACCATCGTCATCGACTCCGACGTCCCCGCCATCACGCGCACCATCGTGCAGGCCCGCGCCGACCTGGTCCTTGCGCCACGAGTCGCGCGGAGCTGCCGAAACCTGCTGCTGACGGCAGGCTTCGAGGACGTGTCGGTCGAGGTTCGCACCGCAGTCTTCACGGGAGCGACGATGCTTCCCATGCTCGTCGGGCTCGCGGAGGGCGCCCATGCCTCCGGTGCCGTATCCCGGGAGGCCGCGCACGGTTGGATCGCCGAGCAGCGCGGTCGCGCGGAACGTGACCGCTTGTTCCTGGCCCTGCCGATCTTCGTCACCGCGGGGACCAGCCCGCGCTGACGCTGCGTGTGCCCGGCCCATCCCCCCAGCCGGGCGGGACGGGCCGGGCGGTCAGGGGTGAGACGGTCGGTTGACGTGCAAGGTGAATCTGCGCCGCTTCCGCGCTGCCGACCAGTAAGGGGCCGACCGAGCAGGTTGCCCGGGGCCCGGCGGCCCAGCGCGGCCGCCGAGCCCCGGTGGACCAGTCGTACTAGGAAGGGAGGACGGTGATGAGGCGAACAGGCCCGCCGGCAGTCCGAGCACGAGCAGCGCCCGCCACCGCCGCACCGGCGGTCGCGCGGAGCGCTGCTCAGGACTGGTTATCGGCGTCATCCTGTGCGGAGGGGGAGAGGCGGGCTCAGTGGTGGTGTCCGTTGTGCATACGGGCGTTGTCGTGCTCGTGTTCAACGTGGTCGGGCGAGCCGCCCATCATGCGCAGCATCGCCGGGCCGCCGGTGCGCAGGAAACGTACGACGAGGGCGGCAGCCAGGAGCAGGAAAGCGATGGGTGAGACCTGTGTGAGAGCGCGTGAGACGACGCAGCCCCGCCGGCACGCTCCGGCGGGGCTGCGTCGCGTAGCGGGCTACTACGCCGTGCGGTCGTGGGCGCGGGCACCGTTGCACTCCGGATCTCCGCTTTCCAGCACGTGCAGCAACGACGCCGCGACCACTCGTGTCGTACGGCCGATGCGCAGCACACGGCACGGGAACTCCCCGCGGCGCAGCGCGGGGAGAGACATCAAGTCGTCGCTGTGCTGGGCATCGGGGTTGCCGAAGGAAAGCAGGGGAGGAGTTCGTCGGCGAGTTCCTGGAGGACCTTCTCGACGGGGCGGTCGCCGGGGCGGAGGTTGAAGGAGACGTGGGCGACGCCCAGGTCACTCATCGCTTTGAGATGTTCGCGCAGGGCATGGCGGCCGGTGCGCAGGCCGAGGCGGATGGCGGTGGCTGGGGTGTCTGGGGCGGTGGTGAGGTCGAGCTGCATCGGCGTCAGGTACGGCTTGCCCTTGGCCAGCTTCTGCCACTCGCGCGTCTTCAGGCGCAACGCACCCAGCGGGCGCGGGTAGTTGAGCGAGGCGTCGACGTTCTGCGTGATCCACTCGGCGGACTGCTGGGCGTGCCCGGCGACGGCCAGGGGGATGGTCGCACCGGTCGGCTTGGGCAGGACGTCCAGGCCGCGGTCGCTGGGCAGGCCCACATGCGGCAGGTTCATGCCCTGCTCAGGCAGATGGGTCGCCCAGGCCGCGCGCAGGATGTCGACGTTCTGGCGGAAGGTGGCGCCGCGGGACGCGAAGTCCTCGCCGAAGAGGGGATACTCGACGGGGCGGTCACCGCTGGCCAGGCCGAGGATGAACCGGCCGCCGGAGAGGACGTCAACGGTGGCGGCCGCCTTGGCGACCAGCAACGGGCGGCGCAGGGGCAGAACGACCGCGGCGGTGCCGAGGACGGCGCGTTCGGTGAGGGCCGCGAGGTGGCCGAGGTGGGTGAAGGTCTCGAAGACCGAGCCGGCATCGCCGAACTGCTGCGGGTCGTACAACGGGACGTCGCGCACCCACAGGGCGGCGAAGCCCAGCTCGTCCGCGAGGCGCGCCAGCCGAGCGTGCTCGGTCAGGTCGGGGACACCAAAGGGGCGGCCTGCCGCGCGGTCGGCGCGCAGGCGGTTGGCACCCCAGTCGTTGTCCAGCGGGAGTTCGAGTCCGAGAGTGAGACGGCCGTCCGGCTTGACCAGGCGGTCCAGGGCGGTCGGGGTGGAGGGCATGGCGGGCACGGACCTTTCGAGGCGGTGAGGGCACGCATGCAGTGCGCGGGCTGCCGAAGTTCGGATGGGCCGGTGCGGGCAGGGGCCTGCCGTCCCTGTCCACACCGGCCGGAGCAACCGCGCGGGGCGGCTGTCGCCGCCCCGCGCGGGCCGGTCTGCGGGGTGGAGCGTCAGTTGAGGGTGTCGGGGTCGGGGCCGGTGCGCAGGCCGCGGTCGAGCGCGGCGATCGCGGCCATCTCCTCGTCCGACAAGGTGAAGTCGAAGACGTCGATGTTCTCCTGGATCCGGGTGGGCGTGACCGACTTGGGGATGACGATGTTGCCCAGCTGCAGGTGCCAGCGCAGAACGACCTGGGCCGGGGACTTGCCGCGCCGGGCGGCGATGTCCGTCAGCGCGGGCTCCTTCAGTACCGCGCCCTGCGCGAGCGGGCTCCAGGCCTCGGTGGCGATACCGAGCTCGGCGTGCAGGGCACGCAGCTCGGCCTGCTGAAGGCCGGGGTGCAGCTCGATCTGGTTGACGGCCGGCACGATCGAGGCGCCGTCCAGCAGCCGCCGCAGGTGGGTGGGCTGGAAGTTGGAGACGCCGGCGGTGCGGACCCGGCCGTCGGCCACCAGCTTCTCGATGGCCTTCCAGGACTCCCGGTACAGATCTCGGGCCGGGGTGGGCCAGTGGATGAGGTAGAGGTCGATGTAGTCCAGGCCCAGCTTGTCGAGGCTGGCGTCGAACGCCGTGAGTGTGGCGTCGTAGCCTTGGTCGGCGTTCCACAGCTTGGTGGTGATGAACAGTTCGTCACGGGTGAGGTCGGAGTCGGCGAGTGCGTTGCCGACGCCGGTCTCGTTGCCGTAGATGGCGGCGGTGTCGATCGAGCGGTAGCCGGACTCGAGGGCCGCGGTCACCGCCGCGGTGGTCTCGGCGTCCGGGACCTGGAAGACACCGAAGCCGAGCTGCGGGATCTGGATGCCGTTGTTGAGCGTGACGGTGGGAACGGTGGGGGCCATGTGTGGTTCCTTGCTTTCAAAGAGATGGTGCTCGGCGGGCGCAAGACCGCGAAGGGGGAGTCGGCGGTCCCGCCCCGTACCCGGCGATCGGTCCAGTGGCGGTCGGCTCGTGGCCGGTGAATGGTCAGGCCAGAGAGGCGATGGCCGTAGTAGCGAAGGCGTGGTCCTGCTCGGGGGCGCCGCCGCCGACACCGATGGCGCCGATCAGGCGGCCGTCGCGGTGGACGGGCAGGCCGCCGGCGATGAACAGCAGCGGCTTGTCGAGCGCGGTGGGCAGGCTGTGGAACGGCCCGTCGGGCTTGACCGCGTCGACCAGGTCGGCCGTGGGAGTGTTGAGCTGGAGAGCGGTGTAGGCCTTGCGGGTGCTGGTCTCACCAGAGATCAGGACAGCCTGGTCGTCGCGGCGGAAAGCCAGCAGGTGCCCGCCGGCATCCAGGACGGTGACGCTCACGGTGACTCCCGCGGCCTCGGCGGCTCGGCGGGCAGCGGCGAGGAGGACCTCCGCGTCCTGCGTGGTCAGCGGGGCGACGGCGGTGGCGGGGGTGCTCATGGCAGGTTCCTTCACAGTGGATGGATGACGGAGTGGGTGCGATGGCGTGTCGCGGTCAGAGCCGGACGGCGGCCGACGCGTTCTCGTTCGCCGGGGAACCAGCGACGACGCGGCCCGCTGCGCGGGTGCGGCGGTCGAGGTGGGCGGCGAGGAAGGCGAGCAACAGGGCGGTGCCGGAGAGCAGGGCACCGACCCAGTTGGGCGCGGTGTAGCCCAGGCCTGCGGCGATGACGATGCCGCCGAGCCAGGCGGCGAGGGCGTTGCCGAGGTTGAAAGCGCCGATGTTGGCGGCGGAGGCCAGGGTCGGTGCGGCCGAAGCCTGGTCGAGCACCCACTTCTGCAGCGGCGGCACGGTCGCGAAGCCGAGCGCACCGATCAGGGAGAGGGTGATCGCGGCGAGCACCTTGTTGTGAGCGGTCGCGGTGAACAGCAGCAGGACTGCGGTCAGGGCCGCCAGGGTGGTGAAGAGCATCGGCATCAGGGCACGGTCGGCGAACTTGCCGCCGAGCAGGTTGCCCAGGAACATACCGATGCCGAACAGGACGAGCAGCCAGGTCACGGCTCCCTCGGTGTATCCGGCGACCTCGGTCATCATCGGGGTGATGTAGGTGATCGCGGCGAACACACCGCCGTAGCCCAGAACCGTCATCGCCATGGCCAGCCACACCTGCACGTTGCGGAACGCAGCGAACTCGGTGCGTACGTTCTCCGTCTTCGGCCGGCCCATCTCGGGCACCAACTTGGCAACGCCCAGGAAGCCGACGATGCCGAGCGCGGCGACGAGGGTGAAAGTGACGCGCCAGCCGGCGGCCTGCCCGATGTAGGTGCCGAGTGGGACACCGACGATGTTGGCGATGGTGAGGCCCATGAACATCAGGGAGATGGCCGAGGCCTTCTTCTCCGGGGCCACCAGGTCGGCGGCGACCACGGAACCGATGCCGAAGAACGCGCCGTGCGCGAGGGAGGCGACGACCCGCCCGATGAGCATGACGCCAAAACCGGGCGCGAAGGCGGACAGCGCGTTGCCGACGACGAACAGCGCCATCAGGAACATCAGCATCTTCTTGCGGGACACCTTGGTGCCCAGCGCGGTCAGGAGCGGTGCGCCGACGACAACGCCGAGGGCGTAGCCGGAGACCAGCCAGCCGGCGGTCGGGACGGTGACACCGAAGTCATCTGCGACCTGGGGCAATACGCCCATGATCACGAATTCGGTGGTGCCGATCCCGAAGGCCCCGATGGCCAGGGCCAGGAGCGCGAGAGGCATGAGGAGCTGCCTTCCAAGTGGTTGCGTGAGGCGCTTACGTTCCAGAACAATACTTGCAAGCGCTGGATAAGTGCAAACGCGGCAAGAGGTTGAATGCATTTGCCGTCGTGTGCAATTGTTGGGGGAATGGCCCGAAGAAGGAGGCCCCGATGACCGCGACTGCCCCCGCGCTCACCGCCCTGGCTCAGGGCTGGTGCGCGCTGTCCCTGCTGCACGGCAGGATCGAGTCCCACCTGGAGCATGCTCTGCAGGCCGGGCATGGCCTGAGCGTGCGCGAGTACTCGCTGCTGGACGTGCTGAGCCGCCAGCACGACGGAGAGGGCGGTCACCTGCAGATGAAGCAGGTCGCCGACGCCGTCGTGCTCAGCCAGAGCGCCACCACCCGCCTGGTGACCCGCCTGGAGGACCGCGGACTGCTCTCGCGCTACCTGTGCCTCACCGACCGACGCGGCATCTACGCCGATGTCACCGAGGCGGGCCTGAAGCTCCTCGATGCAGCCCGCCCTGCGAACGAGGCGGCACTGCGCGAGGCGCTCGACGAAGCGGCTGCAGACCCCCGGCTGAAGCCCCTGGTGCGCACCGTTGAGGTGGTGCGGGTGCCGACGGTGGTTGCCGCATGAAAGCGATCATCCTCAGCGGATACGGCGGACCGGAGGCGCTCCGGCTGACCGACATCCCGGACCCGAAGGTAGCCCCGGGAGAGGTGCTGGTCCGGGTGAAGGCCGCCGGAGTCAACCCGGTGGACTGGAAACTCGCCGAAGGGCGCCTCGATGCGCTCATGGAGACGCACTTCCCTCTGGTCCCCGGCTGGGATGTGGCAGGAGTGGTCGAACGGGTGGGCTTCGACGTCGAGGAGTTCGCGCCCGGCGACGAGGTGTTCGGCTACATCCGCAAGGACTCCGTCCAGCATGGCGGCTACGCCGAACTGGTCTCCGCGCATGTGCGCATGCTTGCTCTCAAGCCCGCCGCGCTCTCCTGGGAGCAGGCCGCGGGCGTGCCCCTTGCTGGGCTGACGGCGTATCAGGCGATCAAGAGGGTCGGCATCTGTGCCCGTGACACCGTCCTGGTGCACGCGGCGGCAGGCGGAGTCGGTTCGCTCGGCGTCCAGATCGCCGTGGCGCTTGGCGCCCGCGTGATCGGCACGGCGAGCGCACACAACCATGTCCTTCGGCTGTGGTGCCTGCGGCCGGCCCGGCTCCGGGACCGGCCGTAGACGGCAGGTGATCAGTGCTGGGTCCGGGCGGGCGCGGGCGGTGAGGTGTGCGATGCGGTCACGTGCGGCCTGTTCGGCCGTGCGATGCGGTCGCGCGCGGCCTCTTCGGCCCGGCCTGGGATCGCGGCCTCAGGCGGGCAGTACGGTTCCTGATTCCACGACCCTCACCAGCGGGGCCAGCTCAGGGCGCACGCTCGCCTCGTCCAGCGCTTCGCGCAGGGCGGCGTCGTTGGTCGGCCGCGCCTCTTCCACCAGTTTCTGACCCGCCTTGGTGACGTTGGTGTAGATGCCGCGCCGGTCGGTCGGGCAGAGGTAGCGCTCAAGGAGCCCGCGGTCCTCGAGCCGGGTGACCAGGCGGGTAGTGGCGCTCTGGCTGAGCACGACGGCGTCGGCGACCTGCTTCATCTGCAGGTGACCGCCCTCTCCGTCGTGCTGGCGGCTGAGGACGTCGAGCAGGGAGTACTCGCGCACGCTGAGGTCGTGCTTGGCCTGCAGGGCGCGCTCGATATGGGCTTCGATCTTTCCGTGCAACAAGGAGAGTGCGCACCAGCCCTGAGCGAGGGCGGTGAGCGCCGGGTCTGTGGCGGTCATGGGGTCTGAAACCTCCGTATAGGTGCGGCTGAAGTCCAGGATAGGGGATGCCTGAAATTTCCAGCGGTTGCCTATATAGCGCATCTGCAAGTATTGCGTACGCGCATAAGGCGCGCCTGCGTCGGCGCCGTGGAATTTGTGATCACGGGCTTGCTTCCGCAGGTCGCCGGAGATTTCGGGGTCTCGATCCCCGCAGCCGGCCTGCTGGTGACCGACTACGCGCTCGTGGTGATCGGAGTCCCACTTCTGACCGTGCTGGGCATCAAGATCTCCCGCAAGAAGATGCTCCTGCTGCTCATGGCGCTCTTCGTCGTCGGCAACCTGCTCTCGGCGCCGGCTCCCGCCTTCAACGGCGACCGCATACCCGACCTGTGGGCTGTTTCCGCAGGCGGGACGGTCACGGCCAACCTGTTCACCAACCTGTCCAGCACCGCCCCGGCCACTCTGACGCGCGTCACCGAGGCCCTCACCACCAGTTGACGGATGACGGAGCGCGTCTCGACCACCCAGGACACCGCTTCCGCTGCGGGAGCTTGAACCTGCCTACCCAGCCTGGCGGCACCACTACGGCTTCTCAGTGAAACTCTCGGGGATGTGCGCCGCCCGACTGGCCTATGAAGCCATCCGATCAGCCGGTGATCGTCTGGGGGTGGTGCATGACGGGCCTCTTGGTAGCTGAAGGATCCAAACGCATCCCGAGTACCAGGAGGCCCTAATTGCCGCACTCTTTGGCACAAATGCGGCTTGTTCACCCTGCCAATGTTTTGTGGAGGGCGTCGAGGCCGTCGCGATAGATCCCGGTGAACAGGGCGACGACTTCGTCCTCGCTCGCTCCTTGGGGGGTGAACCGCCCGGACCACTGCACCTCGGCGGCGTGTTTGTCGCCGGGCACTTCATGCACGCGCAGGGTGGAAATGTAGCCGACGACCGGGAAGGGCGCTTCGAGGATGGCGTAGCTGTAGTGACGCTCTGTTTCGTTGAAATCCACGAGGCGCTCGAGGATGGTTTCTCCGTCCGGGTTGGCGAGCCGACGGACGCGGCCGCCCTCCAGAGCGGTGCTCTCGGGGATGTAGGGGAGCCAGTCCGGCAGGGAATCGAAACCGCCGATCAGCTGCCACACGCGCTCGGGGGAGGCCGGTACAACCCGGCTTACCGATGTCGATGCCATGATCTTTCTCCAAACTCGTTTGTTCTTCGGGAACGGTGGTCGCGTAAGAACTCAGGCATTGCCCGGGAGCGGAGCCTCGGGGCTGACCAGGCCGGCCTTGCGGAGTTCGGCCCAGAAGTCGGCCGGGACGTTCTCGCGCAGGGCGGAGAGGTCTTCGGCGATACGGCTGGGCTTGGTGGCGCCGGGGATGACGGCGGCGGTGACCGGGTGGGCAAGGGCGAACTGCAGGGCGGCCGCCTTGATGCTCACGCCGTGCCGGCCGGCGATGTCCTTGATGCGCAGGACCTTTTCGATGATCTCCGGGGGTGCGTCCTGGTACTCGAAGTGGGTGCCGCCGGCCAGGATGCCAGAGCTGTAGGGGCCGCCGACGACCATGTCCACTCCGTGCTCGGCGGCCATGGGCAGCAGCCGCTGGAGAGCGTGGTCGTGGTCCAGCAGCGAGTAGCGGCCCGCGAGGAGGAACCCGTCGGGCTGCGGTTCGTCCAGGGCAAGGGTCAGCTCGATGGGCTCGGTGCGGTTGACGCCGAGGCCCCAGGCCTTGATAACGCCCTCGTCGCGCAGGCGGGACAGCACGCGGAAGGCTCCGGTGCGGGCCTCCTCGAACTTCTGCAGCCACAGGTCGCCGTGGAAGTCCTGGGCGATGTCGTGCACCCAGACGATGTCGAGACGGTCCACGCCCAGCCGCTTCAGGCTGTCCTCGATCGAACGCTCGGTGGCCTCGGTCGTCCACTCGTGCACGATCTTGTTGGGGTTCCCGTGCTCGAACAGGCCGCCCTTTTCTCCAAGGTCACGAGAACCCGTCTCGAGCTCGTCCAGGATCACGCGGCCCACCTTCGTGGACAGGACGTACTGGTCCCGGTCCTTTCCGGCGAGAGCAGCCCCGAGACGTGTCTCGGACAGACCCGCGCCGTAGAACGGGGCCGTGTCGAAGTAGCGGATGCCCTGGTCCCACGCGGCCTGGACCGTCGCATTGGCCTCCTCATCCGGAATGGCGCGGAACATGTTGCCCAAGGGCGCAGTCCCGAAACCAATACGGTCAGGAAGGAGAGAGGTGATGGTCATGGCAGGTCCTTGTCCAGAGAGGAAACCGGATTTCCGGCCCTTCAGCCGGTCCGTCGTTCTTTCCTCTTCGACATTAGGATGGGGATATCAGACTGTCCAAGACTTCCTTGGGCACACTTGAGTCTTTTGAGGTCTTACATGCTTGACCTGCGGCAACTTCGCTATTTCATCGCCGTGGCCGAGACCGAACACGTCGGCCGCGCCGCCGAACAGCTCCGCATCTCGCAGTCCCCGCTCAGCCGGCAGATCGCCCAGCTCGAGAAGAAGCTCGGCCTCACCCTGTTCGAGCGCACCCAGCAGCGCATCCGCCTGACCCGTGACGGCGCAGTGTTCTTGAGCGAGGCCAGAGCGCTCCTGCGCCACGCCGACCGCCTGGAGAACCTCGGCCGCCGACTGGGCCGCGGGGAAGAGGGAGGCCTGTGCATCGGCTACGCGCCCGACGCCATGCACACGGGTGTGCTTCCCGGTGCGCTGCGCCGCCTGCAGGAGGAGCGTCCCGGTATTCACGTCGCTCTGTACAACATGTCCGCCTCGGAGCAGTTCGAAGGGCTGCGCCAGCGCAGCCTTGACATCGCCCTGGTACGGGAACCACCAGACCGCGACGATCCTGCGCTGCGGGCAGCGCCCCTGCTGGAGGACCCCTTGCTGCTCGTCCTTCCGGCCGGTCATCCGCTGGCCGCTCAGGACACGGTCACGGCTCATGACCTGGACCGCCAGCCCTGGATCGCCATCGAGGAAGAGGGCGATCCAGGATGGCGGGACGCGTTCGTCGCCTCATGTGTTGCCTCAGGCTTTACCCCCGACATCCGGCTCGACGCTCCGGAGCCCCTGACAGCGCTGGGCCTTGTCGCCTCCGGCCTTGGCCTGGCGCTGGTACAGAAGAGCATGGTGCGAGGTGTGACGGACGCCGTGGTGGTACGTGAACTGCCCTGGCGCGAGGCGTCCGTTCACCTGTGGGCCGTCTGGCACCACATCGACCTGCGTCCGATTGTCTCCTCGTTCCGCGAGACGGTGCTGTCGCACGAGCAGACGAGGAGCGAGGAACCGGTGTCCGCCTCTGCGACGTGAGGACGGCGACCTGTGCACGGCGGGTGCCTCCGTCCGCGACGCCCTCCAACGTGCGGTCGAAGACACGTCCGGGGCGGATCGAGCCGTCGAGGATGTGCGGCATCAGTTCCTCGATGTAGGCGCGGGCGGGGCGACGCCGCCGGTGAGGGTGATGATGCGCATGAAGTCGGAGAATCCGAACGGCACGTCGGTGAACTGGGGGCGCCGACGCGGCTGATGGTGCCGCCGTCGCGAACCACCCCGAAGCTCTGCACGAGGGCGTCCTTCAGTCCGACGCACTCCAGCACCCTGCGGGTGCCCTCGCCGCCGGTGAGTTCACGGACGCGGGCGATGCCGTCGTCTCCGCGTTCGGCGACCACGTCGGTGGCGCCGAAGTCGCGGCCCAGGTCGGTACGGGCCTGGTGGCGACCCATGAGGATGATCTGTTCGGCGCCGAGCAGCCGGGCGGAGATCACTGCGGACAGTCCGACCGCGCCGTCACCGATGACGGTGACGGTGACGGTGTCGCCGGGGTGGACGCCGGCGGTGTGCGCGGCGTGGTAGCCGGTGCAGAGCACGTCGGAGAGCGTGAGCAGGTCGGGCAGCAGCGCGGAGTCCTCGGCGACGGGCATCTTGACCAGGGTGCCGTCTGCTTGCGGGACACGGGCGGCCTGGCCTTGGCCGCCGTCGACGCCGTTCACGCCCCACTGGCCGCCGCGCAGGCAGGAGGTCTGCAGGCCCTCGCGGCAGTACGCGCAGGTGTTGTCAGCCCGGACGAATGGGGCGACAACGACGTCCCCGGGCTTGAGGGTGCGTACCTCGGAGCCGGTCTCCACGACGACGCCGAGGAATTCGTGGCCCATGTGGCGTGGGGTGTCGGTGGGTACGTCCGGCGTGGACGTCGCCGGTCCCGGACGAGGCTGCTGTGCGCACGGTGCCCCTTCAGAACGGTCTCTGTTCCGGCCCGGTCGTGGGTTGACCGGGCCCTCGGCTCCTCGGCCTCTTCCAGAGGACTGCGTCTCGGCGCGCGGGTGGGAGTCACTGCTCTTCCAGGTACTGGCAGTACCTCGCAGGCACTCGCCGACGGATCTACCGTGAGGAGACCGGCGTCTCGGAGGAGATCGTCGGCAAGGCCCTGAAGGACCGCCGCGAGGACGTGTTCCTGGCGACCAAGTTCTTCATGCCCATGGACCAGGACGACCCCAACCAGCGGGGCGGCTCACGGCGCTGGATCATCCGCGAGGTCGAGAACTCCCTGCGGCGCCTCGGCACCGACCACATCGACCTCTACCAGGTCCACCGCCCCAGCCCCGACACGGACGTCGCCGAGACCCTCGGCGCACTCTCCGACCTCGTGCACCAGGGCAAGATCCGCTACATCGGCTCCTCGTCCTACTCCGGCTCCCAGATCGTCGAGGCCCAGTGGACCTCGCGGGAGCGCCACCTGGAGCGGTTCGTGACCGAGCAGCCGCCGTACTCGATCCTGGTCCGCGGCATCGAGGCGGACGTCCTGCCCACCGTGCGCCGCCACGGCATGGGCACCCTCACCTACAGCCCGCTCTCCGGCGGCTGGCTCTCCGGCCGCTACCGCAAGAACGCAACCGAGGGCCCCGCCTCCGCGGCGCGCCCCCAGGCCCGCTTCGACATGAGCACCCCCGCCAACCAGCGCAAGCTCGACGCTGTCGAACAGCTCGCCGTCCTGGCGGAGAAGGCCGGCCTCACGCTCATTGAGCTGGCCGTCGCCTTCGTCATCAACCACCCCGGCGTCACCTCGGCGATCATCGGACCGCGCACCATGGAGCAGTTGGAGGCGTTCCTGCCCGCCGCCGACGTGACGCTGTCGGCCGACGTGCTCGACGCCATCGATGAGATCGTCGCCCCCGGGGTCACGGTCAACCCGGTCGACAACAGCTACGGCGACTTCGAGCTGCGGGCCGACCAGCGGCGGCGATGACGCGAGTCGGATCGGCGGGTCACGGTCGTCGACTCGCATCCCGGATCACGGGGGCGGTAGGCCGACGGGGTCAAGACCGGCGGAGGTGCGGCGCTCGCGCGGTGTGGAATCCGGCGCGAGTGCCTCGCGTCCCGACCCTGTGCTTGCCGCAGCCAGGTGTCACACCTCGCAGCAGTCGCGCGTGCGGCGTCATCACCTCTCCGTCATGACGCTCATTTGACGCTCGGTGCGTCCGATGACTGCTGGGGAAGCCGATAAACCGCTCCTGAGCTGCGGTTTTGCCGGGCCCGCTCGGGGTGAGGTGTTTCCCGTGACACATCATGTGGGGTGCGTCATGGCACGCCGTCCCGCCCGCGCGAAGCAAGAGGGCGCAGCAGGATCACGCCCGCGGTCTTGCCGAGGGAGAGGGCCGCTGCGGGGAGCGGAGTACGAGCAGGGTGATCTCGCTCGGGGCGAAGACGCGGAACGGTGGGCCCCAGAAGCCGGTGCCACGGCTGGTGTAGAGGAGGGTGCGGGTGCCGTGGCGGCTGAGGCCGGCGAGGGCGGGCTGGTCGATGCGGACCAGGTGGTGGAAGGGCCAGATCTGGCCGCCGTGGGTGTGGCCGGAGAGCTGGAGGTCGACGCCGTCGGCTGCCGCCCGGTCGACGAACTTGGGCTGGTGGGCCAGGAGTAGGACGGGGTGGTCGGGGTTGGCGCCGTCAAGGGCTCCGGCGAGATGGGCGCGGTGGCCGGCCAGGCCGGAGGATTCGGCGGTGACATCGTCCACGCCGGCGACGACGAGGGTGTCGCCGCCGCGTTCGAGCAGTAGATGGCGGTTGCGCAGCGGTTCCCAGCCCAGCTCGTCCATCAGGTCGACCCAGCCCTGGGCCTCGGTGTAGTACTCGTGGTTGCCGGTGACGTAGACCCGGGCTCGGGTGGCCTGCACGGTGCCGAGTGGGGCGGCTTGGGCGCGGCGGCGTTCGGCCGTGCCGTCCGCGATGTCCCCGGTGTGGCAGACCAGGTCGGCCTGCAGAGTGTTCACCGTCTCGCAGACCCGCGCCGACCAGCGGGCGCGGTCGAGCGGGCCGTAGTGGGTGTCGGTGATGAGGGCGACGCGCGTGCCGTCCAACCCGGCTCCCAGGCGCGGAAGTTGCACGTCGAGGCGGCGTACCCGGGGTACTCGGCGGGCCTCGGCGTACCCCCAGGCGAGCAGCACGGCGGCTGCGCCGAGGACCGCCCAGGTGACGATCCGGGCCCGGTCCTGGCCGTCGCCGACGCCGGTCACGGTCAAGGCGAGCCGCAGCAGGACGCCGAGCAGAACGGACCAGGTGAACAGGACCCAGATGGTGCCCAGCAAGGTGTCCCCGATGATCGCCGCCCAGTCCTGCTGGCGTCGGCCGTGGCCGCGCACCATCGCGAGCGGCATGCCGATCAGACCGAGGACGAACAGGGCGGTGCCGGCCAGCGTGACGGGGAGTGGCCAGTGCTGGCCGGTGTGCAGCAGCACCCAGCAGGGCACGGTCCACAGCAGGACGGGGGCGATCAGGGGGAGGTAGCGCATCAGGCGGCGCAGCCGGCTCTGCTGAGTCGCGTGCGCTGCACTGTCGGCGGGTCGGGTTTCGCTGGTGTCGGTCACGCTTCCCCTTTTCAAGCAACCAGGCTGCCGTCGCGCGCACTGTAGCCGGTTGTCTTCTGCAGGAAGGGGGGAGCGTCTCTAGAACTCTGTGTGTGCCCGGGGGTTTACGGGCTTTTCGGGCGCGGCGTGGCCGTGTGCGGTTGCCGTCCGGTGGTCCGATCCTCGGGGTGAGGGGGTGGGCCGGGGTGGCGTGCAGGTGGTGGAAGCCGGTCCGCTCGGCGGCGCGGGTGCGTCGTCGACAGGTTCTGCGGGAGAGCCGCCTGCGTCCGGGGGGAAGAAGGTCTTCCGCCTGGGCGTGGGCGGGTACTCCATGACCTGGCACCGGCCTGGGTGCTGCTGCCTCTTTTCCGGCAGGTGGGGTTTCAACGGATCAGCGGTCTTGGTACGCGAACCGCGCACCACCTTGCCGTCGACCGCGATCACCTGCCGCACCGGCTGCTTCCCCTCGGGCGAGGGTGGTGGCAGCACCCTGGCCTGCAGATACGCACTGATCGCCGAGTCCAGCGCGTCGCCGTCGACGCGTTGCAGCAGACGCCGCACCGTGGCGGCGTGCGGCACGGGCCGCAAGCCGGTGAACGGGCGATGCCGAAGCCGAGAGCGCCCAGGACGTGCTGCGGAGCATCCACGACCCACTCACTGATCGCGATGAGCGAGCGGGTCCCGGTCAGCACCGCCGCGACGGCCGTGCACAGCAAAGCGACCGCCGGATACCTCCGCCCCCGCACATCACGGGGATCGGGCACCAGGTTCAGGAAACGACACAGGTTGAACGTGTGGACGCCGCTGTGCTCCTCAACTGACCGTGGCTGACCGTTCGATCTGGCACGTATCTGGCCCGCGCAGCAGATCTACCGGAGGCAGGGTTCGCGGTGGAGACGCCCTCAGAGCCAGCAGGTGTGTGCAACCGGGGGCGGAGGTGCGTCAGTAGCCGGTGCCGCGCTTGACCTGGGCCCGCTCGCTCTCATGGGTCGCACCCTTGTCGTCCAAAGTGCGACACGCGTCGGCAATGTCCTGGCTCAGGTGATCGATCTGCTCGCGGCTCAGGGTCTCCTTGACCAGGGCACGCATGATCTTCACCCGCTCCGCGTTGGGCGGGAGCGTGTACGCCGGCACCATCCAGCCGCGCTCGGCCGAGAGTTGCCAGGCGACGTCGGACTCGTCGTAGGCGTGCTTGCCGGCGAGACGGAAAGCGACCAGCGGCAGCTGCTCGAGGTCGCTCCCGATCACTTCGAAGCGGCCGCTGCTACGCAGGTTGTCCGCCAACGCGTGGGCGTTCTCCTGCAACATCTTCATGACGTAGGTGTAGCCCTGGCGACCGAGCCGGACGAAGTTGTAGTACTGCGCGAGCACCATCGACGCGCCGGTGGAGAAGTTCAGCGTGAACGTCGCGTCGGTCTTGCCCAAGTAGTTCTCGTGGAACACAAGGTCCTTGGGCAGGTCGGACTCCTCGCGGAAGACCAGCCAGCCGATGCCGGGGTAGACCAGGCCGTACTTGTGTCCCGAGACGTTGATCGAACGGACCTGCTCGAGCCGGAAGTCCCATTTCGAGTCCGGGTAGAGGAAGGGCCACACGAATGCGCCGCTGGCTCCGTCAACGTGGATCGGGATGTCGAGGTCCCGCTCCTTGCGGACGTCCCGCAGGAGTTTGTCGATCCCGACGACGTCGTCCTTGTGGCCGGTGAACGTGGTGCCGAGGACGGCGACGACGCCGATCGTGTTCCCGTCGAGGTGAGGCTCCACGTCCTCCGGGCCGATCGTGTACTTGCCCTCGGCAAGCGGCACGATCCGCGGCTCGACGTCGAAGTAGCGGCAGAACTTCTCCCACACGACGTGGACGTCCCCGCCGAAGATCAAGTTGGGTCGGTCGACCGACAGATTGGCCGCCTGGCGGCGCGCCCGCCACTTCCACTTCAGCGATAGCGCCCCGAGCATGATCGCCTCGGACGAGCCCTGGGTCCGACATCCGGTTGTCTTGCCCGGCGCGTTGAAGAGGTCGGCGAGCATGCGCACGCAACGCTGCTCGATCTCGGCGGAAATCGGGTACTCCGCATGGTCGATGAAATTGCGGTGGAGATTCTCGGCGATGATCCGTTGCGCCTCCGGCTCCATCCAAGTGGTAACAAACGTGGCGAGGTTACGCTGCGGGTCACCCTCCATGGCGAGGTCGACATCCAGCAGCCTCATTGCGTCCGTCGCGGCCATGCCTTCCTCGGGGAAGGTCTCCGAAGGAGCAGGCACGGTCAAGAATCGGTTGCCGAACAGGGCCGCGTCGTCACGCTTAGTCATATGACGATTCAAACAGTGCCAGTGCCTGACTTGACGAGGGACACGCCGAGACAGAAACGGCTCGCCGACGACAGCAAGAACGACGAGGACGGTGAAGAGGCGGTGCTCCAGGCCACCCACATCACCCTATGTCTGCCGGCCCAGCGAATCGGGCAGCTCCCCGAGCAGATCCAGGACTTGGAAGACCGCCTGGCCCGGCTCGTGGAACACCATGCCCCGCAGCTGCTCACCGATCCAAGGGGAACTGGTCCGGCTCGGACACTCGATTCGCTGCGTTTCTTGCTCCGCGACCGGGACGCGAAGTACACCGAGTCCTTCGACGCGGTCTTCGCGGCCGACGGCATCGAGGTCGTGAGGACCGCGCCGCGGGCTCCTCGGATGAACGCGCACTGCGAACGAGTCATCGCAACCCTGAGGCGCGAGGTCCTCGAGCACCTGCTGATATGGAACGAGACGCACACTCGGCAGGTCCTTGATGCCTACGCCCGTCACTACAACCACGCCCACACCAGGCCGGGGGACAGCTTCCGCCCCTCGCCCACGAGCACCCAGCACCCATGACCGACCTGACCGCGCACCGACTCCTGCGCACCCGAGTACTCGGCGGCGCCATCAACGAGTACCGATACGCGGCTTGACCAGCAGCAACGAGTTTCCGAACGGCACACGGTGTCCCGGACCACATCCTCGCGCGATGGGCTGCCTCGCGCGATGGGCTGGGCATACGAACGTAAAGACAACCAAGCGGTGGTACGTCAAGCCGGATGTAGAGGATCTTCGCGGAGCCGCCACGCGAGAGTGGGACGAGGCCCGCTAGATTCACCCCGGCGATGTGACATCTGGTGACAGATGAGAGGCTCGGGCGGGTGAGCGAGACACCACCGAACACCCTGCAATACCGCTTTGACGGGCCGGACGACGCACCTGTCCTGATCCTGGGTCCCTCCCTGGGTACCACATGGCACAGGTCGTAAAAGCCGTCCAGGGTCGTCCATCCAGTCCCATGCGGACATGTTTGTCCAGTTTCGGAATCCCGTGGCGGGAGGGTGTCCACGGAGTCTGTGATTCGCGCGTGATACCTGACAGCACGAAGATGACCCGCTGGTTCGGCGGGGCATCATCGTGCGGCTGGTAAAGATGGGTTGGAGCTGCGCGAGGGCCCCGTTGTACCTCGGCCAGGGCCCTTTGATTTCGACATGCCGAACGCCTGGGCGGCGTCCTGGACGCGCGCGACGCCGCGCCAGAGGGAGGGCCACGCCGCGGTCGAATGCGAGATCGTTGCGTGATGCCTTCGCGCCGCACCACTGCAACCGCTCTCAGGGCGCGGGGTTGTCCACGTCCCCGACCGTCGCTTGAAGGTGCTCGGACAGCTCGCGCAGGGTGGGATGGAGATAGACATCCGACCAGGTGAGCGCCGGGTCGATCGTCATTATGCGCAGGGCGGTCATGGAGTCACCGCCCAAGGAAAAGAAGTTGTCGTCCCCGCGCACGACCTCGACACCCAGAGCTTGCCGCCACACTGCCGCGATCCGCTGCTCCCACGGTGAGGCCGCCAAGTCCTCCAGGGCGGCCGCGTCCGCTCCTCGGGCAGCCCGGGGGAGGGCGGGGGGCAGGGCGCTCCGATCGACCTTGCCGTGGGCGTTCAGGGGCATCCTCGCGATCTCTATCACTGTGCTGGGGACCATGTAGGCAGGCAGCCTGCGCGCGACGTGAGCGCGCACTTCCTGAGCCCGGAAGTCCTCGCCTCCGTGCATGACGACGTGGGCGACGAGTACGGGAGTGGCCCGCGCGCCGGACTCGGCAGTGACCACGGCCTCCTTGACCGCAGGATGTTCCAAGAGCGTCGTCTCGATCTCCGTAAGCTCGATGCGCAGGCCGTGGACCTTGACCTGGAGATCGGCTCGGCCGAGCAGTTCGATCAGTCCGTCCGCGTTGAACCGCGCGAGGTCCCCCGTCCGGTAGAGCCGTTCGTCGGCGAAGTCGCCGTAGGACCAGGTCACGAAGCGCTCGGCTGTTAAGGCGGGCTGGTTGAGGTACTCGCGCGCCAGGCCGATCCCAGCGAGATACAGCTCCCCAGTGACACCGGGTGGAACGGGCTGGAGCCGGTCGTCGAGGATGTAAGTGCGTTGGTTCGCCATCGGGCGCCCGTACGGGATGCTGGTCCACGCTGGATCGGCGGACTCCACCTCGTAGAGGGTCGAGTAGATCGACGCCTCGGTGGCTCCGCCGAGTGCGATGAACCTGAGGTCGGGTGCGTGCTTGCGAACCCGGTCGGGTAGCCGCACCGGAATCCAGTCGCCGGCGAGCAAGGCGAGACGCAGCGTACTCAGCACGGCGCCGCATCCGTCGCCCGCGTGCTCGACGCGCTCAAGAAGCAGCTCCAGCAGGGCGGGTGCGGTGTTCCACACCGTGATCCCGTGGTCCGCCGCCAGTTCCACCCAGTGCGCCGGGTCCTTGGCGCGGTTGGGGGAGGGCAGGACGAGCGTGCCGCCGGCCGCGGTGATACCGATGTACTCGTAGACCGACATGTCGAACGTGGGTGAGGACAGGCCCAGGATTTTGTCTCCGGGGCCGACGCCGAAGCGCGCGTTGAGGTCCGCGATGTTGTTGGTCACTCCGCGGTGGCACACGGCGATCGCCTTGGGGATGCCGGTGGACCCCGAGGTGTGAATGACGTAGCAGAGGTTCTCCGGGCCCGCCTTGGACGTCGGGTTATGGTCCGGGAAACCGGCGAGGACGGCCGCCTCATGGTCCAGTACAACGGTGCGGCCGGATGGCGAGGCGTCGTCGAGGTCGCCGGTGAGCTCACCGTTGGTGACTATCACCTCGCATGACGCTCCGTCGATCATTGCTTTGAGACGGGGTGTTGGGTGCGTCGGGTCGAGGGGGACGTAGGCGCCGCCCGCCTTGAGCACGGCGAGCATGGAGATCAGGAGATCGGGGGAGTGACGGAGGTACAACGCGACGCGGTTGTCAGGACCGACCCCCAGACCGCGCAGGCGGTGCGCCAACCGGTTGGCCGCCGCGTTGACCTCCCGGTAGGAGAGCCGCGTCGATCCCTGGATCACGGCGACCGCGTCTGGTCGCCGCTCCGCCTGGTCCTCGAAGGCGTCCTGAAGGCATGCCCCGGCGTAGGGGAGCGGTGTGGTGGTGTCGTTCCACTCGACGAGGACGCGCCGGAGCTCGTCCGGCTCAAGCAACGTGAGCCCGGCCAGCGCATCATCGGGGTGGGAGAGTCCGTCGCCGAGCAGAATGACGTAGTGCGTCAGCAACCGTTCCGCGGTCGCGGCGTCGAAGAGCCGTTCATCGTAGTGCAGTTCGATGCGCCGGGGTGTGTCCGAGGCCGGGGAGAGAGCGAACTCGATCTCGTACGGACGCGTTTCGATGGCTGCGGCGGCTGCGTCGAGTCGCACGGCGATGCCGGTCGGGCTGGGCGGGGTCTCTGTGACGGGGCGCCGGCCGTGGGCGGCCTCGGCCAGCGTGTGGAGGGTCGACGCACCGGTGACGGACAAGCGGATCAGGTCGCCGGAACCGGGAGCGCCCGCGTCGTGGAGATCGACGAGCTCCTGTCCGGTGTAGCGGTGGAGCAGCGCGGCGAATCCTGCCAGGAGTACGTGCTCGGGGACTGTCCGGCAGGCCGACGCCAGAACGTCGACGGCGTTTCCGAGCGGGACGGGTAATTCCTTGACCGCGACTGCCCCGCATCGGGGTGAGAGTGTGCCGCGCGGCCGATCCGTGGGGAGATGAACAGCGGAGGAAACCAAGTCCCTCTTCCTCCCTGATTGGGTCTGTTTCGGAGGCAGTTGAGCCATCAGTCAAGACGTCGGGGACCCTAATCGCATTACATCGGCGACCTCAATGTGAGTAGCCTCACAAGTGATCGACGGTCATCGTGGCCCAACACTAAGATCCACGCGACGTCAACCTGCGGTTACAGGGGAAACGGGGGGAAAGCCAGCGTGAATGCGTGGTCCGACTTAGCTTTCGACGGCCTCGACGAGTCAGACCTGTTACGCAGGGACGGCGAGAAATGGGCTGCTGTGGAGGCCGGCATGCTCTCCTCCTGGGTCGCCGACATGGACTTCCCCACCGCTCCCGTGGTGAGGGAAGCACTGCGTTGGAGAGTCGAGGGGGATCTGGGCTATCCCGCCTGGTTCGACCAGTCCGGCGGCGGCCCGCTCGGGGGAATATTCGCGGAGAGGATGCGCCGCCGATTCGGCGCCCAGGTGGATGAAACGCACGTGCGTCTGTTCACCGACATCAATCAGGCCATGCTGGCCACCCTCCAGGTCGCCACGCGGCCCGGAGACGCCGTTCTCCTTCACACCCCTGCCTGCCCGCCGTTCGTCGACGTCATCGAGAAGACCGGCCGCAGGCCGCTCACCGTCGCACTACAAGCGAACGGCTCCAGTTGGGAGTTCGACCCCGAGCTGATGGAACGTACGGCGGCGTCCCACGACCCTGGACGGCGCAAGGTTCTCTTCCTGGTGAATCCGCACAACCCGACCGGTCGTGTCTTCCGGCGCGACGAACTCGAGCACCTGGCGGAACTCGCCCTCCGGCACGACATGTTGGTCGTCTCTGACGAAGTGCACGCGGACCTGACTTACCCCGGCCACCGCCACATCCCGTTCGTCTCGCTGGGCGACGAGATCGCCGCGCGCACCGTGACGCTCACCTCCGGCAGCAAGGCGTTCAATCTCTCCGGTGTGCGCTGTGCCGTGGCCCACGTCGGACCGAAGGCCGTCCGGGACGCCCTCGACGAACAACACGGCCTGATGTTCGGGCAGGTGGGCGTGCTCGGCGTCGAAGCACTGAAGGCCGCCTGGACCCAGGGAGACGACTGGCTGGACGATGTCATCAGGGTGCTGGACCGCAACCGGCGGCGCGTGGCGGAACGCCTGCCCGACGGTCTTTGCTACCGCCTACCGGAGGCCACGTTCCTGGCCTGGCTCGACTGCCGCGGGCTGCGCCTCCCGGACCCGGACCCCATGCCTTACTTCCGGGACGAGGCGAAGGTGCTGCTCTTCTCCGGCCCCGCCTTCGGAGCCGCCGGAAACGGCTTCGTACGGCTCAACTTCGCGACCTCCGGGCCACTGCTCGACGAGAAGCTGGCGCGCATGGAAGCGGCCTCCCGCAGACGTCAGTGATCCCATCGGGTCGGATGCCGAGGAGAACAGGCCCGGAAACAGCTACCAGTCGACCGACATCGCGATCGAGTACGGAGGGTTTGTGATCACCCATGCCATCGAAGAGGCGGAAAGCGGTAGCGACCGGACGGTGATGCACCGGGTGGGGGATGCCATCGATGCAAAATCGTTCCTGGAGCGATGTCGACGGCGCCGAGCGCGGCTCGCCGACGATCTGGGGGCGGCACCGGATCGCACGCGGTACTTCCCGGTGCTGGCCGTCCTCGCGCCCGTGATGACCCAGGCCGAGGGGGAGATCACCTACCCCGGTGATCCCATGGCTCTCTACGCGGCGCTCAGCGTCGCCGTCCACCAGGCCGTGCACGACGCGGGTCCCCTGGAGGACGCCACGCACTACAACGACCTCGCGCCCGAGTGGACCGCCTTCCCGTCCAAGGCGTACCGGGCCGCCGCGGGTCACGACGGAGTCCGCCAGTACGGAGCCGCGCCCAACACGGACCAGATGGTGTTCGATCCGCGTGTCTGGGACGTGGCGGCCCGCAGCGCGTGGATCCGGCTGCTGCGCGAGGTCCGGCCGAGAGTCGTCCTCATCAGCGCCGTCTCGCCGGCGCACAGGTACGCATTGGAGATAGCCGCCCTGGTCAGGAGTGAGGTTCCGGGCGCCTATGTCGTCCTCGGCGGCCGTCACGCGGACGAGACCCTCGCGGCCGCACCAGGAGGAAGCGGACTGCTGGTCAAGCCCAGCGGCACGCCTGCCGTCATACAGAACGGCAAGGTGCCTCCAGTGATCGACGCCATCGTCGCCGGGGAGGCGTATCACGCGGTCGACGTGCTGATGAGGGCGCTCGCCCTGGCCATGGACCTCGAAGACCGGTGGGTCGACCGGGCCCGCGTACTGCCCTGCCTGCAGGGCTTACTCCACCAGGAGGGAGTCAAGCCGGGGAAGTCGGTCGTGTTCCTCTCGCCGTGGAGTGCGAGCGAACCCGCTCATGCTGTGCCGCTCGACGGCCCCGGCCTCGACCTCGCGTCGCTTCCCTCGCCGTACGAGGCGTTCGCGATCCGTTCGCACTTCCCGATCTTCGAGAATCCCGAGTCCGGCGCCCCGCTTCGCACCGCGCATTTCATGGTCTCCAGCGCTTGCCCGTACCGCTGCAACTTCTGTTCTGAGTCCGCTCGGGTCGGGCCCGGGCTGAGACGCTTCCGTGACGACGCGATCGGGAAGGCGATCGAGCGGATATGCGAGTACGTGAGCTATGGCGCGGAGGCGGTCTTCTTCGACGATTCCGTGTTCTGGAGCGGCCGCTACAAGGACATGACGGAGTTCTGCCGAGAGCTCCGCCTTGTCAGGGAGGCCGACCCCGCCACCCTCGACCCGCGTCTGCGCGCGCACCTCGTCGGCGAGGACGACACGGAGCGGCTGCGCAACCTCCAGTGGGGGGCGCAGTTGACCGTCGACACCCTGGTCGCGCTGCACTCCGCGGAGGAGTCCGGCGACATCCTCCGGCTGATGCGGGATGCCGGCTGCTCCTACGTGTACATCGGCATCGAGAGTATGTCGTCGCAGGTCATGGACGGCATCCACAAGAACCTCCGGCGCGACGTGGACCGGCCCTGGGCGGCCAAGGTGCGGGAGGCGACCGCGCTCGTCAAGAAGCACGGTCTGCGGCTGGGGACCTCCGTGCTCTTCGGACTGGACGGGGAGACACGCTCCAGCATCGACGAGACGATCCACGAAGTGGGTCGTCTCATTGACCACGGCCTGATCGATCTGGCCAGCCCCAACATCCTCACGTACCACCCGGCGACGCCCGTCACCCGGCAGCACGGCATGCACGAGCGGCTCGACTACCACTCGCCGCGCGTCGACAACCGAAAGCCGTACATCTACTTCGAGGAGGCGTTCCCCGGTGTCGTCTCCGTCCTCCTCACCGAGGATGACATCTGGCACATCCACAACGAGACCCGGATCCACTGGGGCCGGGCCCGCAACGACACCTCCGGCGACCCGAGAGCGGCCGGGGCGGCACCCGGTGAGCACGCTGGGGTCCCGGGGGACGTCCATGGCTGAGCAGTGGGTCACCGCGCATCTCACCGGACCGGACGACGCGCCGGCCGCCGCCCTCGTCCCTCTGGCGCCGACCCAGCGCCGCATGTGGGTGTCGGAGCAACTCAGGCCGGGGCGCACCGAGTACAACGTGGTCGACCTCTGGGCCATCGACGGCCGGCTGGACATGCCTGCCCTGGAGGCGGCCGTGAGCGACGTGCTCCAGCGCAACGAACCCCTGCGCACGACCTTCCACCTGATCGACGGCGAACCGGTGCAGCGGATCCACCCCGTGAATGCGGTGGGCCTGGAGGTGATCCCCGGTGCCCTGGACGAGGCCTCCGCACGCGAGCGCACCGAGAGCCTCGCGCGCACTCCCTTCGACCTCGCCAGTGCACCGCTCGTGCGCTGGACGATCCTCCGCACCGAGGCAGGTACCCATCTCCTCCAGTTCGTCGCGCACCATCTCGTCGTCGACGGATGGTCGCTGGAGATCCTGCTGAGCGACCTGTCCTCCTGCTACGCCGCGCGGCTGCGGGGCGCGGCGCCCCTGCTGCCCGCGGTACCCACGCCCTACCGGGCGTACGCGTCCCGACGCGCCGACCCCAAGGTTCTGGAAGCGCAGACGACCTTCTGGAAGCAGCTCCTCCGCGACCTGCCGCAGCCCCCGGCGTTGCCCTCGGCAGACCGCGGCGCGCCGTCCCGGGCGATCCGCGAGTCCCTCCCCGTCGATGCGGAGCTGGTCCGGCGGATCAAGGTGGTCGCCCGGACGGAAGGGGTCGCGGCGAGTGCCGTCTGGCTCGCTTGCTTCGCCGTCGTCCTCGGCCGCTGGGGCGGGACCCGCGACGTGGTCATGGGGACCCCGCTCAGTGGCAGGACCGGCGCGGATCTCCTCCAGACCGTCGGCTTCTTCATCTCCACGGCCTTGCTGCGCGTGCGGATGCTGGAGGCCGATACCGGGCGCGACGTTCTCAGGCGCGCCCACGAGATGCTGATCGGCGCCCAACTGCACCAGGACGTCCCGTTCGAGGACGTCGTGGCCGCCGTACGGCCGGCCAGGGACGAGGATCCCGCCGCGCCGTTCTCGGCGTGGTTCAACGTGCTCAGCTATCCGACCCACTCGCTGCGTCTCGGGACCGCGACAGCGCGGCGCCTGCCAGCACCTGTCCCGGGGGTGCCGTTCGGTCTGTCTCTCTACGTGGACCAGCGCGACCAGGACGCCGTACGGCTGGACCTCGTGCACGACACCGCGTTCCTGGAAGGCCCCTACGCGCGCGCCCTGCTGGCCCAGACCCTGGCCGTGGCACGCTCCTTCGCCGACGACGTGTCCGTACGCGTCGACGCCCTCGACCTCGGTGAGGGACGACAGCGGACAGCCGAGGCTCCCGCACCCGTGCCCGTACGGGACGGGATGCACGACAGACTTCGCAGACACCCGCCGACTGACCCCGCCGTCATCGACCACGAGGGCGCCTGGACCTACGCGGAGCTGCTCTCGGCCTCGGAAGCCGTCGCCCGGCGGCTCAGGGACGCCGGACTGAAACCCGGGGACCTCGTGGAGATCACGGAGGCCCCCGGCCGTCACCTCGCCTCGGCGGTGCTGGGCGTCTGGGAGAGCGGAGGCGTCTTCCTCGTCGTGGATCCGAACCACCCCGCCACCTGGCGCGCGCGGCTGCGGGAGAGGGCACGGCCGCGCTTCGCCCTGTGCCACAGCGACGACGGGATCGTCGTCGAGGAACCAGGACCCGGAACCCGGCCGCCGCTTCACCGGGTCGGCCGCGGTGCCGACCCGGACCCGGGGCGGCCGCTCTACCTGCTCCCCACATCGGGCACGACAGGTGAACCACGCCTGGTGCTCGGCGCGGAGCGGCCCGTCCTCGCCTACCTGGAGTGGTGGTCCTCGCGGTACGGGATCGGCCCGCACGACCGGTTCTGCGCGCTGTCCGGCCCCTCCCACGATCCTCACCTGCGCGACCTGCTGCTTCCGCTGTGGAACGGGGGGACGCTGACGGTCCCACCGCCCGGCCACCGGATCGATCCGGCCCGCGCCGCGCAGTGGCTCGCGGCCCACCGGACGACAGCGGTTCACACGACACCTATGGTCGGACGGCTGATCGCCCAGGCCGCGCGGCGCGAGGGCACGGCGCTCGACCACGTCAGGCTGGTGTGCTTCGGCGGCGACGTCCTTACCGACGACACGGTCGCCGCGTGGCGTGCCGTCGCCCCGGCCGCGCGCATCGTGTCCATCTATGGCACGACCGAGACACCCCAGGCCGCCAGTTGCCACGACCTGTCGGCCGGCGAACCCGGGCGCGACCGGCGCGAGACCCCCCTGGGGCACGGCGCCGTCGAGGCGCGTCTCGACGTCGTGACGCCGGCGGGTTTGCCGGCAGCCGTCGGCGAGGTGGGCGAGATTGTCGTCCGCGGCACGCTCCTGACGCTGGGCTACCTCGACGACGAGAAGGCGATGGCGGAGGCCTACGCGAACGACGGACAGGAGGGCTCCCGCTGGACCGCTTTCCGCACCGGGGACGTCGGCCGGCGGCTCGCGGACGGCTCGGTCGCGTTCGTCGGCCGCGGCGCCGCCCTGGTGAAGTCCCGGGGGCACCGTGTCTCGCCCGCTCACCTCGTCGCCGAATTGCGTGCTCTCCCTGATGTCGTGGACGCGGCGGTGGTGCTCCACGACGAGGGCACGGCGGGCCCGCGGCTGATCGCCTACGTAGTCCCCGCGGTCGATCACACGCTGGACCCACAGGACGTCCTGCGGCAGCTTGCGACGCTCCTCCCAGGCGGTTATCTGCCCGACGACGTGTGCCTGCTGACCTCCCTGCCTCTCACCCCCAACGGGAAGCTGGACACCGCCCGGCTGACGGACCCCGCGGCCCGTCCGAACCGGACCGGTACGGGAGTTGGGACCGGCCGGCCGGCGCCGTCCGTGCCGCCGCCGCCCTCCGCCGAACTCCCTCGCGGGCGCCTGCGAGGGACTGTCGAGAGCGTCTGGCAGGAGGTCCTGGGTCTCCCGTCGATCGGGATCGACGACAACTTCTTCGACCTGGGCGGCAGTTCCGCCATGGCGGTACGCCTCCGCATCCGGCTGGAGGAGGAACTGGGCCGACAGCTTCCGCCCCTGCTGGTCTTCCAGAGTTCCACGGTCCGGCGGATGACGGACCACCTGTCGGCGGCGCCGGTGGTGCCGGGCGAACGCCCCTTCGCGCCACCGGCACGCCACGTGAGCGCCCGCGATCTGCGGCGCGCCGCCAGGGCGGCCCTCCAATCCGAAGGAGACAACCGATGAGCCGAATCCAGGGAACGCGGGCGGAGGCGCGAAGCAAGTGGATCAGGGAACCCGCCCCGCGCTCCGGCACGCAGCGCCCGCGACTGCTGTGCTTCCCGTTCGCGGGCGGTGGCGCGACCGCCTTCCGCACCTGGCCGGGCCTGCTGGCGGATGTCGCAGACGTCCATGCCGTTCGGCTTCCGGGGCGTGAGGAGCGGCATCGGGAACCGCTGGCGACCGACCTTGACGCGCTGGCCCGTGAGGTCGCGGACGCGGTCTCCGACTGGTGCCTGCCGCCCTACGCCCTCTACGGCCACAGCATGGGCGCACGACTTGCTCACCGGGTGGTGCACGTTCTGGCAGAGCGTGATCTCCCGCTGCCGGGAATGCTCGTCGTTGCAGCGCACCGGGCACCCCACCAGCCGGCGCCACTGCCGCTGACGCACACCCTGCCCCGGGAGGAACTCATCCGTAAGATCGCGGAGTACGGTGCCACGCCGCGGGAGCTGCTGGACAATCGGGAGATACTCGACTTCTTCCTGCCGGTGATCCGCGCGGACTTCGCTCTGAGCGAGACGGCGGAGGAGCACAGCCCCCGGCCCCTGGACGTGCCGATCCTCGCTCTCGGCGGAGAAGACGACGTGCCGGTCGGGATGGAGGAACTGAACGCCTGGTCCCTGCACACGACCGCGGCGTTCCGGATACGACGATTCCCCGGCGGACACTTCTTCCAGTTCACGAGCCAGGAGCAGCTGATGGAGCTGCTCCTGGACGAACTGATCGGCCTCGCGCGCGGGGAGACCGGGGATCCGGACGCAGTGCGCCCTCAGCGGCCGACGTGGTCGTCCGCGAGCTGACGCACGACGACGTCGACGAGCCCCGGCACGTCGGCGCCGAGGAGGAAGTGGCCACCGGGCACGGACCGGGTGGTCAGACCACCTGCGGTGAGCGACGCCCACTCCTCCTCGCTCCCCTCGCCGAGGACGCGGTCGGCCACGCCCCGGACGGCGAGGACCGGTGCCGCGATCCGGCCGAAGTCGTTCGAGGTCCAGGTCTCGAACGCCTCGAAGTCGGCACGGATCGCGTGCTCGGTGAGGCCGAAGATCGATCGGCCGAACGGTCCGTCGTCCATGGCACCGGTGCCGACCAGCGAGGCGTACAGCTCGTCGGTCGGCAGCTCGTGCGTGAACCGGCCGTCCGGTCCCCGGCCCGGCACCGGCGCACTGGCTGCGACGAGCCGGACGACGTCGCACGCGCCGGCCTCCTCCAGAAGCTGCGCGACACGGAAGGCCACCGGTCCTCCGAAGCAGTGTCCGAACAGGGCCACGGGGCCGCTCTGATCCTCGAGTCCGGCGACGATGTGCCGGGCGACGTCCTCCATCGATGTGAGGAGGGGCTCACGCAGCCGGCTCTCCCGTCCGGGCAGCCGCACGCCGACGACGGAGATCCAGTCGGGGACCAGCTCGCTCCAGACCTTGAAGGGCGCAGCGCCGGCGCCGGCGTGCGGGATGCACAGCAGCCGCAGCCGTCCAGGCCCGGGTGATCCGAAGTGGACCAGCACCGGGCGGGACCTGACGGACCGATCGGCCGTCATCGTACGAGTCCGTAGAGGTCCCGTACCACACGGCTCTCCAGGCGCCCGGGCCCGAGGCCCTGGAACGACTCGTTGGTGGCCAGATGGCACACCACGAGCCCGCGTTCCATGTCGCCCACGGCGATCCCGCAGTTGGAACTGGTGTGTCCCACGACCTGTGAGCCGGAAGGTGCGCCGAACATCACGGGGTCGACACAGGCTCCGAGTCCCCAGGAGACGTCCAGGCCGCCGAAGTAGTCGTCCACCACCCCACTGCGGTGGGCGGCCGCGATGGTCGCGACCGCCTCGGGGCTCAGCACCCGGTTGCCCGCTGCCTCGCCGCCCCGGACCAGACATTCCACCAGGCGTGCCAGTTCGTGGGCGGGCCCGTGGGCGCCGACGCTCGGATGCTGGAGCAGGAAGGAGGCGGGGACGGGATCGGGCACGTCCTCCCCCTCGACCGGGTCCTCCTCCCAGCCGTAGAGGGGAAGCGGCACCACCGCGTCCTCGGTCCTCGGTTCCGGTGTGCCGAGCAGGGTGTGACGCAACCCGAGGGGCGACAGGAAGTTTCGGCGCACATAGTCCTCGTACAGGACCCCTGACAGGCGGCCGACCCACTCGGCGACCGCTGTCCAGGACCCGATGGGGCTGTACTGCGCGCGCGAGCCGGGCGGGGCGGCGAGGGAGGTCTCGCACAACGACGCGAACGCTGCCCCGTGGTCGTTCGTGTAGAACGGCGCCTCGGTGTCGATCGCGTACGGCACGGTGTGCGACATCAGCTGAGCGATCGTCACCTCGTGCTTGCCGTGGCGGGCGAACTCGGGAACGACCTCCGCTACGGGCGTCTTGGGGCTCATTCCGTGTTCGTCCAGCAGTCGGCTGACGGCCATCGCACCGAGCAGCTTCGTCGAACAGATCCAGGGGACGGCGTCGTTCCGGAGCAGGGGCGTTCCCGGGGACGCCTCCCCGAACACCTCGTCGACGACCGTCTCGCCGTCCACGGAGGCATAGAGCTGCACTCCCATGTGGCGATCGTTCGCTATGGCCGACCGGATGCGGTCGATCGCACGGTCTACAGGGTTCATGTCATCTCCCGATGAGGAAGGGCGGACGCCGGTGCGGCGGGTCAACCTGACAGCTCGATGGTTCCTCTGCGGCGCTCGCCCGCCACCGCCTGCTTGAGGAGGAGAATCCCGGCCAGCAGCCAGAACGCGCCCACGACGATCTCCTGGCCGACGGACGACAGGACATCGGGGGTGTTGCCGGAGCTCAGGGCCAGGCGCAGTGCGTCGAGCCCGTGGGTGAGCGGAAGGACTTGCGCGACCGTGCTCACAGGGGTGGACCAGTAGGACACCGGGACGTTCACTCCACAGAACGTCATGAGGGACAGATAGGCGAGGTTCAGCGCGAGGAACTGCAGGGCGGGGAAGCGCATGACGACGGCACCGATGGCGATTCCCAGCGCGTAGGCGGACGCGCCCGTCACGAGCATGAGGGCCGGCACCAGAAGGAGACCGGGGAAAGGCAGGTGGATTCCGAAGACAGCAGCCGCGACGAAGAGCACCGACGTGCTGCTGACGATGCCGACGATCAGACAGTAGATGCCGCGTCCGAGATAGGTGATCGAATAATCGGCGGGCGCCGCCACCTGGAGGGCGAGTGTCCCCAGGGCACGTTCTCGTACCGTGCAGGTGATGACGGCCAATGCCTCGATGCACACGACCGCGGCAGCGTTTCCGATGACCATGTACCGGATGCGCTCGGGCGACTCGACCAGCAGTCCGATGCTGCCGAAGAAGACGACCTGTGCCACCAGTCGGAGAAACCAGCCGAACACCCAGGCGCGCCAGGTGTAGAACGTCGAGAACTCGCGGAACCCGATACGCGCCGCAGTGGTGAAGACGCCGCGCCAAGCAGAAACCAGTCTCATTCCGTCCCCGTGATTCCCTGGGCGCGTGCACGGTGCATGAATCGGTTCACCACGAGGATTCCGAGACCGAAGGAGACGCCGCCCAGCAGGCACAGCGCTCCCAGTCGTGGTCCGAAGTCCTGGACGGGAGCCGGTTCTGTCGAGGAACGTAGGAGGCCGGCGCTCCAGTAGAGGTAGATGAACCAGCTGACCGGTTTGATCCACACAGGCAGGAACGTCACGGGCACCAGGACGCCGCCCAGGACGTAGAAGGGATACCCGAGGGCGTTGGCGAATCGCTTTGCTGATCGCGCGGTCACGAAGGCCCCGGCCATGACCGTCGCCGTGCCCGCCGTGGCGAGCACGGTCGTCAGAAGCGTCGTCAGGACATGCCACGGGTGCGCGGTGGGCAGCGGAATGCTGAAGAAGACGCGAGCGGTGAGAGCCGCTTCGGCGAAGGCGAGGAGGCCGGCCGCGGAGACGACGAGAACCCGGCCCGTGAGCATGAGGGAGAGGTTCGCCGGCGATGCGGTGAAGAGTTCCAGCATGCCCTCTTCGCGGTCGTCGTCGATGACCGAGCCGGCGAGGTCGAGGGAGACCAGCCAGAGCGCCATCAGGGTGGGCGCGATCACCGCATAGGGAGCGAGGTCCGAGCGGTCCGCGGCGTTCAGCGAGGAGAGGAAGATGGCCGAGAAGAACGGGATCGTGGTGAAGACCAGCAGATGGCCGGGGTTTCTCCGGAAGAGGCGGAGCTGGATCCTCGCTCCGGCGCAACACTCGTTCATACCAAGAGCCCTCGATCTCCCACCACGGCCACGTAGACGTCCTCCAGGCTCGGCAGACTGGTGCGCAGCATGGTGACTCCGCCCGCGACGAGCAGCTCCAGCACCGGGCGTATCGCTCCTGGGGAGTCCGTGTTGACCTGGATCCAGTCGCTCGGGCGGGTGTCGATCGAGGCGACGCCGTCGATGTCGCGGATCCTCTCGACCAGCTCGGCCGGGACGTGCTGCGCCTCCACCCGCTCGAACGCCGTGATCCACTGGCCGATGGTGTCGGGACTGGCCGTGCCTACGACCCGGCCGCGGTCGATCAGGGTGATGCGGTCGCAGACCGCCTCGGCCTCACGCATGTCGTGGGTGGTGATCAGGATCGTCCGACCGTCCCTGCGCAGGTCGTCCACCAGCGTGCGGAACTCGCGAGCGGCCACGGGGTCCATGCCCACGGTCGGCTCGTCCAGGATGACGACCTCGGGATCTCCCACCAGTCCCCGTGCCAGGTGGAGGCGCTGCTTCATGCCGCGCGACATGTGGTCCGCAGGCGTGTCCGCCTGCTCGCCCAGCCCTATGCGTTCCAGGAGGTCGCCGATGCGGGTGTCGCGGTCGCGCTTGGACAGGCCGTGGAGTGCCGCCCAGTAGTCCAGGTTCTCGCGGGCGGTGAGCCGGCCGTAGAGCCCGCGCTCCCCACCGAAGACGATGCCGATCCGGCGGCGGACTTCGACGGCGTCGGTGGCGACGTCGTGGCCCAGCACCGTAGCCTGGCCGGAAGTCGGCAGCAGCACTGTCGAGAGGATTTTGATGAGGGTGCTTTTCCCGGCTCCGTTGGGGCCCAGGATTCCCCGCACCTCACCGGATTCTATCTCCAGGTCGATGCCGTGAAGCGCCGTGAAGGACTTCTTCTCCGAGGAGCGGAACAGGCCGTTCCGGATTCTCGTGGTGTAAGTCCGCGTTAATTCCCCGACGGCGATGGCGTGATTCATTTCTGGTCTCCCCCGCCAGGTGATTGTGCGATAGCCGCGACGAGCAACCCGATTTCAGGTCTTTCGAATACGGTCCGCATGGTCACCGGCACACCGAAATTCGCTTCGATCCAGGTGCTGAGCTGAGCCGCGTTCACCGACGTGAGGCCGAGATCGAACAAGTCGTCGTTCTCTCCGGCCGCTGTCCCCGTCAGAACTTCCACCTGTTTTGTGACGAGTTGTCGCGTTTCCGCCTCGTCGAATTCGGGACGCATCGATCCAGGAGATCATGATTGGCCGAGAGGGGTCAAGACGCGTTCGGCAGGGCCCGGTCTGCGTTGCCGCGATGATACTGATGGCGCCCCTTAGGTCCGTCTTGTCGAGGTTCTCCGGGGTGATCAGGATCTCTCTTCCGATATCTCTGGACTACGGCAGTTCCGGCTGCGTACGTTGGGTCCGGGGGCTTGATCGTCTGGCGCCCGTGCACTCCCGTCCGGATGTTTGAGACGGGCGACGACGTAAGTGCTTGCCGATGTCTCCGGAAACCGTGGGGGTGTTGTGACTCACTTCAGGCGAGATCTCTACAGCGGCCGTGTCGTGGTCATCACGGGCGGTGCCACGGGAATCGGATTCGGTATGGCCCGCGAGTTCGGGCTGCACGGCGCGCACGTCGTGCTGACCTCGCGCAGCGAGGAACGTCTGGAGGCCGCACGGAATCGGCTCGACGGGCTCGGCGTGAGCTGTGCCGTCGTCCCCTGCGACGTACGCGACGAGGACGCCGTGGTGCGCATGGTGGAGGCGACGATCACCGACTCCGGCGGCATCGACGTGCTGGTCAACAACGCCGCGGGAAACTTCTATTCACCGGCCGAGACCATGTCCAGCCGGTCGTTCCGCACCGTGATCGACATCGATCTGCTCGGCACGTTCCACTGCACCCGCGCCGTGGTCCCGCACATGATCGAGCAGCGTGCCGGAGCCGTGCTCAACATCGTCATGACGGATCCCCACCGGGGGAGCGCCCACTTCTCCCACGCCGCGGCCGCCAAGTCCGGGGTGCTCGCCCTCACGACGAGTTGGGCACGGGAATGGGGCCGTTACAACATCAGGGTGAACGCGCTGGCCCCAGGCCCGACGCCCTCGAAGGCCGCCGTCAACAACATGGCGGTCGGCCGGCCGGGGGTGCCCCCGTCCTTCGAGAAGCACCGCAGCCGCATCCCGCTGGGCCGGCTGGGGAAGCCGCAGGACTCCGCCTTGGCGGCCCTGTTCCTCTGTTCGGACGCCGCCTCCTACATCACCGGCGTGAACCTCGCCGTCGACGGTGGCATCTCCCTCCCTGTCATGACCACGGAGATCGAGGACCCCGCGACCGAGTGACGCGGCGTCGATCCCGTGCCGGTGTGCGGCACGGTCTCAACCATTGGCAAGACAAAAGGAATCTGACTGTTCGATGGCCGCTGACGAAGATGACCTCATAGCAGTGATCGGCCTGGCAGGCCGATTCCCCGGGGCGCCTGATGCGGCGGCCTACTGGGCGAACCTGGTGGCCGGAGAGGTGAGCCTCTCGCCTCTGACCGACGAGGGATTACGCCGGGCGGGTGTGCCCGAGTCCAGCATTCAGGACCCGTCGTACGTCAAGTACGCGCCCCTGCTGGAGAACGCGGGCGACTTCGACGCGCGCCTTTTCGGGTTCACCCAGCGCGAGGCGGAGCTGCGGGACCCACAGCAGCGGATCTTCCTGGAGGTCGCCTACGCCGCACTGGAGGACGCGGGCGTCGACCCCCGGCGGACGGCGTCGTCCATCGGGGTCTTCGCGGGCGGCGTGACCAACCGCTACGCGGACCTGAACGTGCGGCGCAACGCCAAGGCGGTCCGGAGGTACGGCGAGATCGGGATCCAGGCTGGCAACCACAACGACTACATCTCCACCATCGTCGCCTACAAGTTGGACCTCCGAGGCCCGGCCTTCACCGTGGCCACGGCGTGCTCCACCTCGCTCCTGGCCGTGCACATCGCCTGCCAGACGCTGCGCAGCGGGGAGTGCGACGTGGCCCTGGCGGGCGGCGTACAGCTGGAGATGCCGTACGGCGCCGGTCACCGCTGGGTCAAGGGCGGCCTCTATTCGCGGGACGGCCGCTGCCGGCCGTTCGACGCGGACGCAGACGGGACGATCTTCGGCAGCGGCGCCGGCGCGGTCGTCCTCAAGCCCCTCGCGGACGCCCGGCGGGACGGGGACCGCGTCCTCGCCGTCATCCGCGGGTCCGCCGTCAATAACGACGGCAACCGCAAGGCCGGATTCACCGCCCCAAGCGTGGAGGGTCAGTTCGCCGCCGTCTTCGAGGCGTTGACCGTCTCCGGCGTGGACCCGGCACACATCGGCTACGTAGAGGGCCACGGGACCGGTACCGCGATCGGCGACCCCATCGAGGTGCAGGCACTCACCCGGGCGTACCGGGAGTTCACCGACAGGCGCGGCTACTCGCTGCTCTCCTCGGTCAAGGGCAACATCGGCCATCTCGGCCCCGCCTCCGGTGTCACCGGCCTCATCAAGGCCGTCCTCGCGGTCGACAAGGGACTGATCCCGGGCACCGCCAACTTCTCCACGGCCAACCCCCTGATGGATATCGCCACGACCCCCTTCGAGGTCACGGCGGACACCGTTCCCTGGCCGGTCTCGGGGCCGCGCTACGCGGGCGTCAGCTCGTTCGGCATCGGTGGCACCAACGTCCACGTGATCATCGAAGGACTGCCGGCGGCCGAGCGGGCCACCTCCTCGCGCCCCGCCCTCGTCCTGCCGCTGGCCGCCGCCTCACCCGTCTCGCTCGCCGAGTCCGCCCGCCGGATCAGCGAGCACCTCGACACGTCCGGAGACGACGGGGCCGATGTCGCCCACACGCTCCGGCGCCGTCCGCTCCACCACACGCACCGGCTTGCCGTCGTCGGCGACGACCCGGCCGACATGGCGGAAGCCCTGGCCGATCTGGCCGAACGCCCGACGGAAGCACCCTCGAAGGCCGGACCGCTCGTCTTCGTCTTCCCCGGCCAGGGTGCCCAGCACGCACGCATGGCCGCGGAGCTGTACACCTGCGAACCGGTCTTCCGCCAGGCGTTTGAGGAGTGCCTCACCTCCTTCGGTGAACCGGTCGCGGAGGCCCTGCGCGCGTGTCTGCTCTCAGCCGACCCGGACGCGGAAGCCCTCGCCACCGAGAGGCTGCGCGCCACCGACCTCACCCAGCCGGCCCTGTTCGCCGTCGAATGGGCCCTCACCCGGCTGTGGGCCTCCTGGGGCGTCCGTCCTGACGCGCTGATCGGCCACAGCATCGGAGAGATCGTCGCGGCAACCGTCGCCGGCGTGTTCGACCTTGCCTCGGCGGCCCGGCTGGTCGTCCGCAGGGGCGAGCTCCTCGCCCGCACTCCGCACGGCCGCATGATCGCGACGTCCATGTCCCGGGCGCAGGCCGAGACGTTCCTGGCCCACCACCCCGAGGTGTGGATCAGCGCGGAGAACGGTCCCCGGGCCTGTGTGCTCTCCGGAGCGTCCGAGGCGGTCGCCAAGGCTGTCGACGAGCTGTCCGCCCGGGGCCAGCGGACCGTGGAGCTCCAGGTCGACCGGGCCTTCCACACCCCCCTCACCCAGGACGCGGCGGACGAGCTCGCCCGCTTCGTCGCAACCCTGCCCCTCACACGCCCCGCCGTCCCCTGGGTCTCCAACGTCACCGGCCAGTGGATCAGCGACGAGGACGCCATCGACCCCTCCTACTGGGGTCGGCAGATGCGCATGCCGGTCCGCTTCAGCGATGCGGTGGAGGCGGCCGCGGAACTCGGCCGACCGCTGCTCCTGGAGGTCGGACCGGGCCAGCTGACGCCACTCGTACGACGCCAGGTGACCGGCGCCCGAGGCGGTCAGGCGGTGGCTTCGCTGCCCACCGGCAAGGAGACCGGCGGCGCTCTCAAGACGCTCTACCGTGCCGTGGCGAACCTCTGGCAGGCGGGCGTTGACGTCGACTGGGCGCGGCTCACCCAGGACGAACGGCGGCCGGGCGTCACCGTCCCCGGCTACGTTTTCGACCGGCAGACCTACTGGATCGACCCCGACCCTGACGCCGAGCGCGGAGCTCACGACACTGCGCCGGCCGCACCCACGGATGAGGCCGAGGGCGGATTCGTCGACGATCGCGTCACCGTCCCGACCTGGGTGGAAGCCCCCCCGCCGGAGCTAGGCTCCGACGCGGTGGCCGGCCGAGACTGGCTCATCCTTTCCCACGAGGCCGTACCGCGCTTCACCGAGCGCCTCCGTGCGGAAGGAGCGGCGCGCGTCACTGTGGAGGGCCCCGACGGGCGGTTCCCCGGTGGCCTGCCCGCCGCCGTCCGCGAGTGCCTGCGCGAGGGCTCCGAGCCGCTGGAGATCGTGCACCTCTGGGCGTTCGGGGCGCGGCCCGAGGGACTCTCCGACGCCCAGGCAGCCGAACACTGGCTGGAGCACGGATACCGCTCGCTCCAGCGGCTCCTGCTGGAGATCGGCAAGTACGCCGCCAAGGACCGGCCGATCCGGATCACGAGCCTGGTGAGCGGGCTGTGGGACGTGTCGGGAGCGGACAGTGAAGGCGTCGAGCCCGGTAAGGCGCCGATCGCCGCCCTCCTCGACGTCGCCGTCAAGGAACACGAAGCGCTGCGCACACGGGTCCTCGACCTGGCGCCCGGTTCGCCCGGCGAACTCGACTCCGCCCTGGCCGAGCGGTTCTGGTCCGAGATCGTCGATGACCACGGCACTGGTGCCGGGCGGTGCGCCGTACGCGGCCACCGGAGGTGGACGCCCTCGTTCCGCCCCGTCCCGGAAGACCTCGTGCACGCGGCCGTGCCCGCCGTGGCGGCCGGTGACGTATGGGTGATCACCGGCGGCCTGGGCGCGCTCGGTCTGGTGACCGCGGAACGCCTCGCCCGCTGTGGGCCGGTCACTCTGGTGCTCGCGGGGCGCGGCGGCCTGCCCGACCGCGCGGCGTGGTCCCGGCCCGACGCGCTCGACGCGAGCACGCGCCGGGCCGTCGAGGCCGTGCTCCGCATGGAGGAACTCGGCAGCACGGTCCTTCCGCTGGCCGTGGACGTGACCGACCGTGACCGGCTCCGCGCGGCGCTGGATCGGGTCCGTGAGGAGTTCGGCCCGGTCACCGGCGTTGTACACGCCGCCGGAGTCGCGGGCGGCGGCATGCTCGCGGTGAAGGACCCGGCCGAGGCGGAGAAGGTACTGCGTCCGAAGATCACGGGGGCCCTCCTCCTCGACGAGCTCCTCGGGGACCAGCCGGAGACCTTCATGCTGTACTCCTCAGTGGCTGCCGTCACGGGACAGTTCGGCCTGGCCGACTACGCGGCGGCCAACGCCTTCCTGGACGCCTTCGCCCACGACCGCAACCGTCGCCGCCCCGGCAGGACCGTCTCGGTCAACTGGCCCTCCTGGTCCGGAGGGGGCATGGCGGTTGACGCGGCGGCGAACCAGTCCCCGTTCCTGCGCGAGGCCGAGGACCAGCGGAGGAACGAGCCCGTCGTCATGCCGCTCCCGGACGGTCCGACGGGGGAGCGGTCGTTCCGCGTCCGGCTCACCCCCGCCTGCTGGCTCGTCGACGAGCACCGGCTGGGCGCCACGCCCGTGCTTCCTGGAACCGGACACCTGGAGCTCGTCCTCCGCGCCGCCCGGACGTTCCTGCCGCTGCCGGTCGAGCTGACGGACGTCACGTTCACCGCGCCCGTGGCCGTACCCGACACGGTGGAGCTCACCGTCACCTTCAGCTCCGAGTCCGGCGCGGAGGGCACCACATGGCGGTTCCGCACCGAGCGGGCCGACGGCGACGACGGGAAACGCCGGATCGCCCACGCCCAGGGACGGGTGTCCGCGACCGACGACGGTGCGCCGCCCCGCCACGACCTCACCGCACTGCACGCCGCTCACACGGAACCCCTGGCGTCGCCGCGCTTCAACGACGGCTGGGGACTGGTGACGGTGGGTCCGAGGTGGCTGAACGTGACCGGGGTGCGAGGCGACGGGCGGACCGCGCTCGCGGAGATCCGCCTGCCGGAAGAGTTCCGCGAGGACTGCGGCGTCAACGTCCTGCATCCCGCGATGCTCGACTGCGCCACCGCGTTCGCGGTCCCCCTGCCCGGCGACAGCAACGCGCTGCCCTTCACCTACCGGCGGGTCGTCGTGCGCGGCCCGCTGCCCGACCGGATCACCGCGCTGATCAGGGTGCGGCCGGACGCCCCGAAAGGCGTGCATCTGCGCGACGTGGCCATCCTGGACGAGCAGGGAGACGAAGTGGTCACCGTCGAAGGGTTCGCACTGCGTGAGGTCGAGCGGTCCATGGCGACCCGGGCCGTCCGGAACGCAGCGACGACGGCCGTACCGGAGCAGCCCCCAGGGGTCGGCGGCCCGGACGGCGACGAAACCTTCCTGGACGCCTCCGAAGGCGGACGGCTGTTCGAGGCGTTCACCGGCGCGGCGCTCGGCCCCCAGGTGATCGTGGCTCCGGAAGGTCTCTCCCGCAAACTGCGCCGTACCCGCTCGCTGACCATCTCGTCGGTGCGGCAGTCGGCGTCGTCGCGGCCCGTGCAGCCCGCCGCTCAGGCTCCTTCGCCGGAGAGCGCGGATCCCGCCGCGCCGACCGTGGACGCGAACGTGCGGCTGTTGTGGGCGGAGATCCTCGGCGGCTCCGGAGCACCGGACGACGACTTCTTCGAGACGGGGGGCGACAGCCTCGCGGCCGTCCAGCTCGTCGAACGGGTACGGGAGGAGCTGGGAGTGGAACTGCCGATCTCCGCGCTCTTCGACCACCCCACGCTCACGGAGTTCTCGACGGCCGTGGACAAGGCCCGCAACAGTGCCTGAGCCGAGGGCCGGCCAGCCCGGGCACCACGTCCCGCTCGCCGACGGAACCTTCGCGGTCTGGGACCAGTGCGTCCTGCGGACGGCGGGCATGCCGTTCGACTGGATCACCGGTCTCGAGGCGCCGGGTCTGCTCCCGGACCCGGGGGCCAGCCCCGTACCGGAGGAGTTCGCTGTCCCTTTCGCGCGGGAGCTGCGCGGCACGGTCGAGCGGCTGCGCGACGCCATCCGGCAGCCGCGGTTCCGCGAGGCCGTGGCGTGGCAGAACCCCCAACTGCTCGCGCGGTACGTGGACGCGTTCTCCGCAGGGCCGGTTCCGGAACGCCTCACCAAGAGCGACCGCAAGAAGGCGATGCGGCTCACCCGCTACCTGCAGCGGTACTGCACCAAGAACGAGACCATCGGCTTCTTCGGCCCGGTGGCCTGGACGCAGCTGAACGACGGCCATGGCCTGAGCGTGAGGACGGGCGCCCAACTGCTGCGAAGCCGGTCGCTGCACTTCGAGAGCTGGGCCGTCGACGCCGTCGGCGCGGCGCTCGTCAGGCGCTTCGGGCTACGCCCCTGGCTCGCGCCCCGACGCAACCCGTCCGTGGCGGTGGAAGGAGACCGGGCCGTCGCACCCCAGCGGCAGCCGGTCCTCCTGGACGAGCTGTCCCTCGCGCTGCTCAACGTCGCCGAGGGCACACGTTCCGCGGCGGCCCTGGCCGAGGAGGCTGCCTGGCTGGGGTTCGTCGATCCCGGAGCGGAGGACGAGGTCTTCGAAAGGCTCGACGACCTGGTGCAGCGCAGGCTCCTGCGCTGGGACCTGGTGCTGCCGCTCGGATCCTGGCCCGAGCGTGAACTCTGCGCACGCCTCGACGCGGTGGGGGACGCCCGGGTGCGGGACCGGGCCCGCGCGGAGGTGAACCGTCTGCTGGCGGCGCGGGACACGGCGCATGCGGCCGCCGGGGACGCCGACGCCGTGGTCCGGGCCGTCGAGGAACTCAACGCGGTGTTCGAAGAGGTGACGGACGCGGTGTCCTCACGCAGGCCGGGTGAGTTCGCCGGTGGGCGGACCCTGGTCTACGAGGACGCGCAGCGTGACGTCGACGTTCGGTTGGGCGGTGACATGCTCGCCGGGATCGGCGACGCCCTCGATCTCGTCCTGCGCTCGGCCCGGTGGCTGACCCACCAGGTCGCCGCGCACTGCTGCGAGGTCGCCGACCGGTGCTTCGACAAACTGCGGACACGCGGGGACGGGGGACCGGTCCGCCTGAGCGCCATGACCCTGCTCCTCGGGCCCCATCTCATCGACGGGAAGGACCTGATCACCGACCGCGCGGGCGCGGAACTGAAGAAGCGGTGGTGGGACATCCTGGGACCCGCCTGCGGGGACGGCACGGCTCCCGTGCGGCTGACGTCGGCCGAACTCCGCGAGCGAGTGCAGGCGGCGTTCGACTGCCCCGGCCCCGGTTGGACCGCGGCGCGGTACCACAGCCCGGATCTGATGCTGGTGTACCCCGGCGGCGCACGGAGCGCGACGGGCGGCACCTTTTTTGTTCTCGGTGAACTGCATGCGGCCGTGAACACGTTGGAGAACCGGGTGTACGCCGCCCAGCACCCGGACCCCGACTCGCTGGCGCGCCGGGTGGCGGACGACGGCCTCACCGGCCGCATCGTGCCGATGCTGCCCAAGAACTGGCGGGCCGTCACCTCACGGACGTTCCCGCCCCTGACCCACCTGCTGCCGGACTACACGTACTGGTCGATCGGTGACGATCCCGGCGGTGCGCCGGTCGACGACGTGCTGCCGGCCGGCGGTCTGCGCGTCGAGCGGCACGACGGACGGTTGCGGGTGCGGGACGAGAGCGGCACCTTCGACGCCGATCTCGTGGAAGTGCTGGGCGAGTTGCTGTCCATGGTGACCGTCGACTCGTTCGGTATGGTGCCGCCGCAGCCGCACCAGCCGAGAATCGTCGTGGACGACCTGGTCGTGGCGCGGGAGACATGGCGCGTCCCCATCGCCGCGACGGGGCTCACCCGGAGCGGCGACGACGCCGCCAGGTTCCTGGCGTACCAGCGGTTCGCAGAGCGACTCGGGCTGCCGCAGAGGGTGTTCGTCCGCGTCACCGGGGAGCGCAAGCCGGTGTATGTCGACCGGCGGAGCCCCTTGCTGATCACCTCGCTCCTGCACCTGGTGCGAGGTGCCGCCGAACGGCCCGGCGCGGAGGTGACGGTCACCGAGATGCTTCCCGACCGGGAACACCTCTGGCTGCCGGACGCCGACGGCGATATGTACACAAGCGAGTTCAGGCTTGTCGCCGTCGACCGAGCGGGAACACGCTGATCGGTAGACTGAAGGCCCGTACGTCTCCTGTGCTTCGGCTGGGAGGTGCTCTGAGTCTGTGCCGCGTCCCGTGGAGGAATGATCTCAGTGTTGACTATGCAAGAAGCTCTCCTGGTGCTGAACAAGTACTGGACCGAGCACGGCTGTTTGGCCGTTCAGCCCATGAACACTGAGGTAGGTGCGGGCACACTCAACCCCTCCACGTTCTTGCGGGTCCAGGGACCGGAGCCGTGGCGTGTGGCCTATGTCGAGCCGAGCGTCCGCCCCGACGACTCCCGCTACGGCGAGAACCCCAACCGTCTGCAGACGCACACGCAGTACCAGGTGATTTTGAAGCCGGAGCCCGGCAACGCCCAGGAGTTGTTCCTCGGCAGCCTGCGCGCCCTGGGGATCGACACGGCCGCGCATGACATCCGCTTCGTCGAGGACAACTGGGCCTCGCCCGCGCTCGGAGCCTGGGGCCTCGGCTGGGAGGTGTGGCTCGACGGGCTGGAGATCACCCAGTTCACCTACTTCCAGCAGGCCGGCGGCATCGCCCTGGACCCGGTGTCCGTCGAGATCACCTACGGCATGGAACGGATCCTGATGGCGCTGCAGGGCGTCAGCCACTTCAAGGATCTCGAGTACGCCCCCGGCGTCACCTACGGCGAGGCGTTCGGCCAGGCCGAATACGAGATGAGCCGTTACTACCTCGACGAAGCCGACCTGGACACCCAGCGGACGCTGTTCGAGGCGTACGCGGGCGAAGCCCGCCGCATGCTCGACGCGCACCTGCCCGTGCCCGCCTACTCCTACGTCCTCAAGTGCTCGCACACCTTCAACGTGCTCGACGCGAGGGGCGCCATCTCCACCACCGAGCGGGCACGCGCGTTCGCCCGGATGCGCGGCCTCGCCCACGAGGTCGCCGCCCTGTGGGTCGCGCGCCGCGAGGAACTCGGCTTCCCCCTGGGCACCGGCTCGGGCCCCGCCGTGACCAACGCCCCCGTGGCCGACGTCGCCGTGGCCGATGTCGCCGGGGCACCGGTCCTCGCGGGGGTCCCGGCGGTGTCCGACGCCCCGGCCGGGTCCCCGGCTCCCGGTGCCGCGCATCAGACCGAGGCCCCCGGGGACGCCGCCTCGCGGCAGGCGGCGACGCTGGTGCTGGAGATCGGTGTGGAGGAGATGCCGCCGGCCGAGGTCACCCGTACCTCGCAGGCGGTCCGGGAGACGCTGACGGAGAAGCTGGCCGCCACCCGGTTGGGCCACGGTGACGTCTCCGTCTTCGCGAGCCCCCGGCGCGTCGTGGCCGTGGTCGAGCAGGTGCACCCGCGCGAGTCGGACCACGAGCAGACAGTGCGCGGACCGCGGGTCTCCGCGGCCTTCGATACGGAGGGTAACCCCACGAAGGCCGTCATCGGCTTCGCGCGCAGCAACGGTGTGGACCCGGCCGACCTCGGCCGTGTCTTTGTCGGGGGCAAGGAACACGTGGCGCTCACCCGCCAGGTGGTCGGACGTTCCGCGGACGAGGTCCTCTCCTCCCTGCTTCCCGAGGTCGTGACCGGCCTCCGTGCCGAGAAGAACATGCGGTGGAACTCCCCGGGGCTCGCCTTCACCCGTCCGATCCGCTGGATCACGGCTCTGCTGGGAGAGCGGGTCATCCCTTTCGCGGTGTCGACCCTGACTTCGGGACGCATGACTCGGGTGCACCGTGACGCGGCCCATCCGACGGTGGAGGTGACGACCGCCGAGGGCTACCTCTCCCTGCTGGAGCGGCACGGCGTCCTCGCGGACGCGGCCGAGCGCCGGCGACTCGTGGTGGACGGTGCGACCCGGCTCGCCGCCGAGGTGGGCGGACGCATCGACGTGGAGCGCCACGGGGGACTGATCGACGAGATCACGAACCTGGTCGAGGCCCCGACCCCGATCCTCGGCAGCTTCGACCCCGAGTACCTCGTGCTGCCCGTCGACATCCTCGTCACGGTCATGCGGAAGCACCAGCGCTACCTTCCCGTCGTGGACGCGCAGGGACAGATGTTGCCGTACTTCGTGGCGGTGGCCAACGGAACGTGTGACCACGACCTCGTGCGGCGCGGTAACGAGGCCGTGCTGCGCGCCCGGTACGAGGACGCCTCCTTCTTCTGGAAGGCGGACCTGGAAACCCCGCTGGCCGAGATGAAGGAGAAGATCCGCCTCCTCACGTTCGAGGAGCGGCTGGGCTCCATGGCGGACCGGGCTGACCGCATCTCGGCCGTGGCCCGCCGGCTCGCGGACGCGCTGGGTATCTTCGGTGCGGACCGCGAGACGCTGGAGCGGGCGACCTCCCTGACCAAGTTCGACCTCGGTTCTCAGATGGTCACCGAGCTGTCCAGCCTCGCCGGTGTTATGGCGAGGGAGTACGCCGTCCGGGCCGGGGAGCGGGAGGAGGTGGCGCAGGCGCTCTTCGAGAACGAACTGCCCCGCTCTGCCGGCGACGTGCTGCCGGCCACCCTCCCGGGCGCCCTGCTCGCCCTGGCGGACCGCTTCGACCTGCTGGCAGGTCTGTTCGCGATCGGGGCGGAGCCGACCGGCAGCTCCGACCCGTTCGGCCTGCGGCGTTCCGCGCTGGGAGTGGTCAATATCCTGCTCAGCCGTGACGACCTTGCCGCCCTCACGATCCGGCAGGGACTGGAGATCGCCGCCGAACACCAGGCAGTTCCCGTCGAGGCGAAGTCCCTGGACGGCACGGTGCAGTTCGTGCTGCGCCGCTTCGAGCAGCAGCTCATCGAGGCAGGTTCGGCCACCACGGACGTACGGGCGGTGCTGGTGCGGGCCGAGACGCCGCTCCTGGCCGCCCGCACCCTGGAGGAGCTGGAGAGCCTGCGCGGCGATGACCGCTTCGCCGCCATGCTGGCGGCGTTCCAGCGTGTCCGTCGCATCGTCCCAGCCGGCGTGCAGGCCGGCTATGGCGCCGAGCTGTTCGAGGTGCAGGCCGAGCACGCCCTGCACGCTGCTCTGAGCAAGAGCCGCCAGGTGCTCGACGGGGAGACCTCGCTGCTCCGCTTCACGGCGGAGACCGGAGACCTGGTGGACGCGGTGAACTCCTTCTTCGACGACGTCCTGGTGATGGCCGAGGATCCGCGCGTGCGGGCGAACAGGCTGGGCCTGCTCGCCGCCGTGCGTGACCTCGCGGAGGGCATCATCGACTGGGAAGCGCTCGCCTGACGGGGCACGCCTCCGGCTGAACAGGACGGACAGGGCAACGGCCTGCGTCCCGTCCCGCGCACACGCGGGACGGGACGCAGGCCGTTCGCGTGCGCCGGTGCCGATTTCCGCTCGGCTCCGCGCCTGTTCCGGGGATATACCAGCGGTAGACCGTTCGTGTGGCCCGATATGTGAGGCTGATCTTCAGTGGTCGGAAAGCAAATGCAAACTGTCCACATCCTGCCCTTTCTTTAAGGAGGCTTTTGGATGCCCAAGCCACGCGAAAAGAAGGACAATCACCTGCTGTACGCCGATGCGGTCGCATCGCGGGGCAAGTCGGGCGTTTGGTTCGGCGAGCGTGAGGACTTCAAGTCCAAGCAGGTCAGCGTCATGGACGCTCTCAAGGAGAAGGTCGAGTGGGTCCCGGTCGAGAACGCTGTCATGGCGATCAGCCTTGACCCGCCCGGCATTGTGGTGATGGCTCCCAACCCGTCCCTGCCCGGCATCATCGTCCTCGCGGATGGCGCCACGGCGGAGAACACCGAGTACCTCAAGAAGCACTACACCGAGATAGTCCAGGGTGTTCTGAAGGACGAGGAAATCGCGGAAGAAGCGTAATTACGCGATTAGTCGTCACCCCCTGTTGCGGTGTCCTTGGCGCTTCGCGAAGACACCGCAACAGGTGCATGTGCTGTGCCATTCATACGTGAGCATGGCTGGTTCCGCGTGATTAGGAGGTCGCCATGACGAGCGATGTCGATCGACTCTGGAACAAGTATCTGCTTCTTGCACAGGGTTCCGAGGGGATTGTTTTCGACCCGGTATCCCTGGAGAGCGTCAGTCTTACCACCGACGAGATGCGGCGGCTTGAGGCGAGCGAGCCCGAGCTCCTCACCGAGATGAAGCAGCTCGGATTCTCCCCGGAACAGCCGACGGCGACGCAGCGTGAACGCGTCCTCGACCGGGTCCGCGGCATGGGGACGCCGGCCCGGATCAGCGGCTACCGCATCGTGGTGACCGACACCTGCAATATGCACTGCACCTACTGCTTCGTCGACACCAACACCGGGGCCGACGACATCACCATCCCCGACCTGCGCGAAGGGCTTGAGTACCTCTTCGAGCAGAACGCCGGCCGGGAAGAGGTCACCATCCAGTGGTTCGGCGGAGAGCCGACCACCCGGTTCGATCTGATGAAGTACGGCGACGAGTACAGTCTCGAACTGGCGGAGAAGTACGGGGTGGGCCGCGTCCAGTTCACCGTGGTCACCAACGGCGTCCTGCTCAAGGACGACATGATCGAGCACTTCAAGAAGTACAAGTACGGCGTCGGCGTCTCCTTCGACGGCCGCCCCGACGACAACAAGATCGAACGCTTCCTGCTTTCCGGGAAGCCTGCCGACGGACGCATTCACCGCAACATACAGCGGCTGCTCGAAGCAGGCGTGCACGTGGGATGCAACCTCACGCCCACGCCGACCAACGTGAGCGACCTGCCGGACACGGTGGAGTACGTTCTCTCGCTCGGCATCAACTTCATCTACGTCAACACGCCGATCCCGATCTCCGGACGCTGGCACGTCGACGGCGAGGCGCTGACCCGAGCGGTCTTCCGTTCCCGGCTGCTGGCGCTGTCCCGGGGTGCCATGCTCTTCTCCTCGCTGGACCGCATCTACCAGGCGCTGGACACGCGCCTGCCGAAGATGTATGAGCACATCCAGCAGGACGGCGGCCTCAACGCAGCGCTGCTCTCCCGCGGGCGGATCTCGATCCTCGACCTCAACTGGCGCGACGACTCCTTCGTCTTCCCGATCAGTGAACTCCGGGAGAACCCGGGTCTGCTGGGCCAGGCCGCCAAGAACCTGCTGCCGGCCCCGCAGTGTGGAGACTGCTCTGCCGCCGCCGTCTGCGGCGGCCCGTCGCGGAACGACGTCTCGCTCCGGCGCAACGCCGAGCCGGACCCGCAGATGTGCGACTTCTTCCAGGTGGGTCTTCAGCTGGCTCTCACCGACCACACGGGGCTGCAGTGAGCGATCAGATCGGCGCACTCCGAGGAGTGCTCGTCTCGACCGCTGACAACTGCGCGGTGAACTGCCGGTTCTGTTTCCGCGCCGACGTCGGCCGTGATGTCCTGAGCCTCGACACCTACGCACGGGCTCTGTCCCGCCTCCGCGAGATCGGCATCGACGAGCTGTGTCTCTCCGGCGGCGAGCCGACCGACCACCCGGAGTTCGGCCGGCTCGTGCGCGTGGCCCTGCAGTTCGGCTTCCGGGCCTCGGTGGTGACCGCCGCCCGGAGCGGACCGCGGCTCGACGCGCTCGCCGAGGTGGCGGGCATGCTCAGTCACGTCACGGTGTCCGCAGACAGCCGGAAGGCGGACGAGCTGGGCCGTACCGGCCGGACCATATCGTCGACCCCGAAGGTCTTCGAAGCGCTCGGGCACCACCGGGCCAGCCTGCACGTCACGGCCTACCAGCTGGACGACGACGATCTCACCGAGATCGCGGCGGTGGTCGAGGCCGCGGAGGTACCGGTCGAGGTCAGCCCGCTGCTGCCCTCGCCGACGTTCCGTTTCGAGAATCCGAACCTGGCACGCGACCTGGAACTGATCTCCACGTCGTTCGGCATGTCCGACCAACTGCGCACGGTCGTGTCGGACTACCACGCCTGGCTGCACGGTTCGGTGCAGCGGTCCTGCGAGTCCGTGCGGCTGTACCTGTCGGCCGACGGGTACCTCCGGCGCTGTCCCTACGACAAGTCGGGGCAGGTGTCGGTCACCGCCACGAGGCAGGCGATCCACGAAGCGCTCGACCGATCGTTCTGCACGCCGCCGACGACGGGACTCGCCTGCATGGCGATCTGCCGTCCGGACAACGAGGGGTGAGGTACGCATGGCCATGACCGGAAACCAGCCGGCCGTCGTGGTGGGCACCATGCGGTGCTCGGGATCGTTCAACGGCCTGATGGTCCTGGGGCGCGACCCGGAGGCGGGCGGTGCGTTCATCCAGCGGGCGGCTGCGAAGGGGTTCGCGGCCTTCGACACGTCTCCCATCTACGGCCGCGGGGCGGCGGAGGAGGACCTCGGCAACCACCTGCCCGGCGACGCCGCCGTGTGGACCAAGGTCGGTGTCGACATCACCAGCCCTCTGCCCACGCTCGACTACAGCCTCGAAGGGATGGCCGCGTCCCTGCAAGGCAGCCTGAGGCGGCTGCGGCGCGATCAGGTCGACGTCGCCTTTGTGCACAATCCAGAACCCGCGAGGGTCTCGGACATCGACCTGGCCGGGTTCGCCCGGCACTGCGCGGAGACCGGGCGGGCGGCCCTCATCGGCGTCAGCGTGCTCCTGCCGGAGGTGAGTCTGCCGCAGATCGCCGGCAGTCTGCCGGCCGGCAGCGTGGTCATGTGCGAGGCGGACCAGTTGGATCCCGACGACACCGCCACGCTCGCACTGCTCCGTGACTACCGTCTCGTGGTCCGCAGCCTCTTCTCGGGCGGCTCGCGGCTGCACACCGTGGCGTCCGACCTGAAGACGAAGTCGATCTCCGCCAGGATCGAGGAGATCCACGAGATGTACGCGCCCGAAGCCGTCGTCATCGGCCCCCGGACCGTCGAGCAACTGGACGACTATCCGGCCGGGTCCGTCTGGAGGACAGCTACCCGAAAGCGGTACTCAGCCCAGGAGACCCATGCAGACGCTTGAGCACAACGTGGCCCAGCAGCTCAGGGTGTTCGGCTTCGCCCGCATCGAACAGGCGGCGGCCGGGGTGATCGACGATCTGACGCGCGCCTTCGACCGGGTGATCGAGCCGCCGGCGGGGGATGTGCCGGACGAACGGGTGACCAAGTTCGATGTTCACACCGAGATGCCCGAACTCGCGCTCGTCACCGAGTCGGAGTGGGCGCGGACGGTCTGCCGAACCTTCTTCGAGCGACAGTTCCAAAACGTGACCAGTGATGCCAATCTGCTGGTCGGTGACTCGTACTGGCACTCCGACGGGTTCTACCACACGCCCTTCCTGCGCTTCGTGCTGTACCTCGACGCCACCGCGGACGATGCGGGAGCGCTGCGCTTCATCGCAGGATCGCACCGAGCCGACAACGGCTGGCTGGGAGACCCCACGCGGCACGTCATCCGGCACCACCAGGACCTCGGCCTCGACGGCAGTGACATACCTGGCGTCGTGGTCGAATCTCGGCCCGGTGATGTCATCGTCTTCGACACGAACGTCCTGCACTCCGCTTGGCACGGGGGCGTCCGGCGGCAGCTGGCCTTCAATTGCGTCGGCGAACCGGTGACCGAAGCCGAACGACGCGACACCCGTCTCTATTTCCTCAATCGCTACGTCTCCGGATCGGTGCCGATCGGATGAAACCAGCTCCCTTCTCAGTGACCGAAGCCGAGGTCACCTATTTCAGGACGTTCGGCTTCCTGCACCTGAGCGGTGTCCAGACCGACCTGGCGCCGGCGATCGCCGACGCCTTCGAAGGTGTCTTCGCCAAGGAACTCCCGAGAGTGGGCCGGCACGGTCGCGCGGGAGTGGCCCGTATCGCGGAGCGCAGCGAGGTGCTCCAGGAGACGCTGCTGACCGACGGCCGATGCCCGCTACTGGCGCGGCGGCTGCTGGGCGGGGACGCCGTGTATGTCGGCGGTGACGGGGTCCGCTACAACGGTGACACCTACTGGCACCGGGACGGCAACCACCGTGCTCTCCGGCTGCTCAAGATCGTCCAGTACCTGGAGCCGCTCGGTCCCCACACCGGAGCCCTCCGGTTCATCCCGGGTACGCACCGTCGGGGCGGGAGCTGGGACGGCTTCGCCGCGGAGATGGAGAGTCCGGCCCGCCATCTCGGCCTGAAACCGGCCGAGGTGCCGTGCTTCACCGTCGCATCCTCACCGGGTGACCTCATCGCCTTCGATCCGCACTCCTACCACGCGTCGTTCGGCGGCGTCGACAACCGGCGTCAGATCACCACCACATACGCCGCTGCTCCGGAATCGGCGGAAGCCAGGCGCGAATTGACCGAGTACCTGCTCGCCGATCGGTCTGTGCTGTGAGCCAGCGATAGAAGGGATGGGTTTGTCATGGATGACGCGACCAAGAGGATCGGCGTGCCGGCCCCTCACCGTGAGCTGATCAGCAGGCTGCGGTGGGAAGCCCATAAGTGGCTGCATGAACAGGGCTACGCGGAGATCGTCCTGCCGTCCATCTGGGTCCAGTCGGAGGAATACGGCGTCGAGGAGTTCTCGCTCGCGCACAGCAGGATGTCCGCCGACCTGGACCTCAGGCTCCTGCAGTCCCCCGAGTTTCCCCTCTTCAGCGCGATGGCCGAGGGGCTGACTCCGAGCTACACGTTCGGCCGCTGTTACCGGTACGAGGCGGACGCCTCGTTCTCCGACGGCAACTACCTGATGGAGTTCGAGCAGCTGGTCTTCGCCCAGAGCGGCACGACGGTCGAAGAGATGGCGGCGCTGACGGATCAGCTGGTGATCCATCTGGCGAAGGTGCTGGGGATCGACCTAGACCAGCGGGAGTTCTTCCACCTCGGCCCCGGCGGGCTCGTGCCCGAGCACATCACCAACGGTCTGGCCGTCGAGTGTCTTGCGTTCCTCACCCTTCCCGAGGAGAGCACGCTCGAACACCGCGACCGGCTGCTCAAGAAGCTCACGGATGCCGGGGCCCGTTGCTTCGCACTGGACGCGTCCGCGGACGAGCCCGGCCCGCAGACACTCGCCGCTCAGCAGCGGTACCTGATCGACTGGAGCGACGCCGACCACGACGCGGTCGAGGAGATCGTGCGGAAGGCTGCCGGCCCGGGTCTCAACGCCACCTGGAACATGTACCCGCCCTTCCACTGGCGGCCTTCCGAGGTGACCGACTCGACCTACCGGGTCCGGTCGATCACCTCGCGCCGAGAGCGGGCCGCCGACGGCAGCGAGTGCATCACCGACGCGGAGTTCTACCTGGGCGGCCTTGAGGTGATCCACATTCGCGGCTACGCGGACCACACCCAATTCCTGGAGAACCTCGAACACGCGGGTCTGCCCGACCTGCGCCGACGCTACGAGTACTTGCTGCCCGTGCTGGAAAAGGCCCCGTCGGGGATGGTGGCCAGCTTCATCGGGTGGGAGCGGCTCATAGCCGTCCTCCTGGGCCTCCCCTCGGCCTCCGACGTGCCCTACTTCCCCCGGGCCGGGAACGGGGCTCCCCGCTGGTGACCGGGACCCCGATGTCCCGGGAGACAGCACCTCTGGAATGGCTCGACGAGCTGCGCGAGTCCCATGGTGTCGCCTGGGACGAGAGCACGAGCACCTGGTACGTGACCCGCTACGACGACGTGTACGCGTTGCTCAGCGATCCCCGGCTCGGTGCACAGGTCGAGACATGGTGTCCACCCGGTCTGACGGAGGCGCAGCGGGAGACGTACTGGCGGGTGACGGAGTTCGTCGACCTCTGGCCGGTCTTCTCCGACCCGCCGCGCCACACCGGCATGCGGCGGCTGCTTCTGCCGCTGTTCACCCCCGCCGCCGTCGGCGGGGTCATCGCCGCGACGAAGGAGTCCGTGGCTGCGACGAATCCCGGGACCCCGGGGGACCGGGTCTTCGAGAGCGTGGTGAGGCCCGCGCTCGCGTCGGGTCTCGCCCGCTTGATCGACGAGCCGCCGGAGACCCTGGCGGAACTCGGGGACTGCGCCACCCGCATCCTCGCCGTCGGGCCGAGCGAGACGTACGACCCCTCCGTCGGCCTCGACGCTGCGAACGCGCTGGACGAGCTGACCGGTCATGTCGCGCGGCGCTGTGAGGCCGGGCGGGGCGCGCTCGCCTCCGCACTGCGTGACGCCATGGCCGAGGGGTCCTTGGACCTCCGGGACGCGACCGCGGTCTACGCCCAGCTCGTGTCCGGAGCCCTGGAGCCCGCCGCGACGGCCGTCGCGAGGCTGCTTGAGGCGCTGACGGGGCCGGAGGGCGAGGCGGTCGAACTCGCGGCGGACGTCGACTCGGCGGTTGACGAGGCCCTGCGACTGGCCACGCCCTTCCACCTGGCCATGAGGCGCGGACTGACCGACTTCACGCTGCACGGTCACTCGGTGAAGGCGGAGGCGCGGGTGGCTCTCGTCCTCGTGGCGGCCAACCGTGACCCGCGGAGGTTCGCGGACCCGCTCGCCTTCCGCACCGACCGGGCCGATGCGCGGCACGTCGTGTTCGGACGCGGCCGGCACGCATGCCTCGGGGCGGCCCTGACTCGGCATGTCATGAGAGAACTGGTGGTCGAACTCGCCGCGAGGGGAGTGCTGGAGGACCTCCCGCCGCTGAGCGCGGTGTGGAACGTCGACTTCGGCGGCCGATTCGTCCAGGACATGGTGGCCAGGCAACGTGTGTGACGACGGCGCGAGAGAAAACGCAGGTGGGAAATGCGGGTAGAGGAAGCAAGGTACGGGACCTGGTCGTCACCGGTCTCCGAGGAGCACACGGCGCACAGCGTCTTCCGGCTGGGCGACATCCAGGTCGACGGAGACGACGTCTACTGGGTGGAGGAGCGGCCTGAGGAGGGGGGACGGGCTGCCCTGGTGCGCCGCACGCCGGACGGTCGCGTCGCCGATGTCGGACCGCCCACGCTGAGCGTTCGCAGCAGCGTCTACGAGTACGGTGGCGGCAGCTTCCTCGTGGCCGGCGGCACGGCTTACGTGGTCCGCGACCAGGGGCTGTGGCGGTTCGGGGTGGACGGCGAAGAGGCGCCCCTCACGCCCGAGCAGCGGTCCGTACGGTACGCCGATCTTTCGCTCGACCACCGGCGGCAGCGGCTGGTGTGTCTGGCCGAGGTGCACGACGGCGGCCGGTACCCCGAGCACCGCCTCGTGTCCGTACCCCTCCACGGAGGGACGGAGAGCCCGGAAGTCCTCGTCGGGGACCGGGACTTCCTCTGTGCACCACGGGTGAGCCCGGACGGCGAGCAGTTGTGCTGGATAGAGTGGTCGGCGCCCAACATGCCCTGGGACGGCACCGAGCTGTGGCTCGCCGACCTGGACGGGGAAGGCCGGCCCATCGGAGCCCGCAGGGTGGCCGGCGGGCCGGCCGAGTCGGTGCTCCAACCGCAGTGGGGACCGGACGGAAGGCTGTACTTCGTCTCCGACCGGTCCGGATTCTGGAACGTGCACCGTCTGGTCGACGGGGGTGTCGAACCCGTCACCGCGCTGGACGTGGACTTCGGCCGCCCGCAGTGGGTGCTCCACCTCGTCAACTACGCCTTCCTCGACGCCACCACCATCGCCGCGGCCGGATCCGACAACGGGCGCTGGCGTCTCTACGTCGTTGACGTGCCGACGGCGACGGCCGAGGAGATTCCGCTTCCCTACACCGAGATGGGATTCGTCGTCCGCTCCCGTCGCGGTCGGATCGTACTCGACGCCGCCTCGTCCTTCGCGCCGCGATCGGTCGTCGAGGTCGCGCCGGACACCGGTGCGACCGAGGTACTCGGTCGCGTCCAGGCGGCGGCCCCGATCGCCGAAGCGTTCCTCTCGGAACCTGAGCATGTCTCCTTCACAGGGGCGGGAGGCGAGGTCTCGCACGCCTTCTTCTACCGGCCGTGCAACCCGGACTTCCGTGCCCCAGACGGAACACTGCCCCCGCTGCTCGTGCGCGCGCACGGCGGGCCCACGGCCGCGTCGAGTCCCATGCTCGACTACGCCATCCAGTACTGGACGTCGAGGGGCATCGCCGTGCTCGACGTGAACTACGGCGGCAGTTCCGGCTACGGCAGGGAGTACCGGGAGCGGCTCACCGGGCGCTGGGGTGAGACGGACGCCTTGGACTGCATCGCGGGTGCCGAGCACATGGTGGCCCGTGGCGAAGTGGATCCCGAGGGTCTCATCATTCAGGGAGCAAGTGCCGGCGGCTTCACCGTGCTCAACGCGCTGGCGTTCCACAAGACGTTCCATGTCGGCATTTGCTACTACGGCATTGCCGACCTCGAAGCCTTCGACCAGGGGACGCACAAGTTCGAGTCCCACTACTGCGAGCGTCTCGTGGGACCGTACCCTGCGGCGAAGGACGTCTATCGGGATCGCTCGCCGCTGTACTCGGCGCATCGGGTGAGCAGCCCGGTGATCCTCTTCCAGGGACTGGCCGACCCCGTGGTGCCGGCCGGCCAGTCCCGCGCCATGTACGAAGCGGTGCGTGAGAACGGTGTGCCGTGCGCCTATCTGGAATTCGAAGGAGAGGAGCACGGGTTCAGGGAGGCCGACAACATCCACCGGAGCATGCGTGCGGAGCTGTATTTCGTCGGGCGCGTCCTCGGGTTCGGCGATCCCTCGTCCGACGCGGTGGTCGAGATCGAGAACCTTCATTGAAGTGACCGCGCGTGGTCACGTCCGTACGATGTACGTGTTGCCGGGAAGCCGTCGGTGAGCATGGCGGCCTCCAGCCCGTCGGAAGCGTTCAGGGGGAAGATGTGACCGCGGCGGATGTCTCCGATCGCCTCGGCGTCGTCGGCGAGAATTGCCTGATGCAGCGCCTGCAGCTCGCGCCCGGGCGGAATGCCCAGCTCGGTCGCGAGGAGCTGGTACGCCTCGCGGTAGGTGGCGAGGGCTGCGTGGCGCTGACCGGACAGACACAGGGCCAGCATGAGGTCCACGCGCAGTCGCTCCTGGTGCGGATGGGCGGCGACGGCGGCGAGCAGTTCGGGGATGATCTCCACGTGCTGGCCGATGGTCAGCTGACTTCGGAAGTACTCCATCAGCAGGCCCAGCCGGAGCTGCTCAAGCCGCGCGGCCTCGGCCTGCATGACCGGGGTCTGGGTGAGTCCGCTCAAGGGCTTGCCGCGCCACAGCCCGATCGCCTCGAGGAACAGCTCGCCGGCCTGGCCGGGGTCGCCGCGCCGATGGCTCTCCTTGCCGAGCCGCAGCAAGTGCTGACATCGCTCCAGGTCCACTTGGTCCGGCGCCGCCGAGAGCTGGTAGCCGTCGCCGGCCGTCGCCAGTTCGACATGGTTTCCGAGCAGTTTGCGTAACCTGCTCACGTACAGCTGAAGATTCTTCCGCGCGCTTGCCGGCGGCCGCTCGCCCCAGGTGGCCTCGATGATGCTGCCGCTCGACACATGGCGGTTCGCGTTCAGGCAGAGATGTGCCAATAAGATCTGCGGCTTCGATCCTCCCGGTGTCACCGGGAGGCCGGATATGTGGATTTCGAGCGGTCCGAGAACTTTCAGAAGTATGTGAGGCAATGCGCGCTCGCTCTCATGGAATGCAAGGCGATGACGGGATGTCTGATGCTGGGATGCTCGGTGGACGGGAACGATAAGCCCAGTGGGAAGCCCGGCGCGGCAGTTCGGGAGAAGGTGTGCTGGTACTTCGCAGTCACGGATGGCGGCGCGGGCGAGAACTCCGGCGAATTCCGCGAACGGTCACCATGGGAATATCTCCTTAGTGTGTCAATGCGCATTCTGCTCGCGGGCGTGGGGTCGACTCCCAGAAGGAATGAAGGGTGGCGCGTTCTGATGGAAGCTACAGAGCGATGTTGGATCCCGTCAAGATCATTGGCCGGAACTGCACCATCCATGGAATGCGCGCAATCCGGAATCCTTCTTTCCGGTCGCCGCCTTGGCGGTGGAGAATCCCTTGTGCCAGATCAGGGATGTCGCCTTCACCGCCCGCACCGGGACCGCACCATGGGCCATGACGACCCTCCGTAACCTCGCCATCGGCGTCCTGAAACTCTCGGATCCGACAACACACCAAGACCGCGCGAGCGATCCGCGACGATCCCCGACGAGCACGCCCCATCCTGGGCATAACCAACGATCCGGACACCCACGGAACTTGATCAAGCCCTGCCTATAAGGCGGTCCCGGAGACAGTTCCGGATGGCGATGCTTCGAAGTGGAGATTTCGAAGTCAAAACTTCGAAAACCCCTTGTACTTGAGATTTTATAGTTATAGCTTCAGGTCATGATTTCGGCCGTCGAACACGGCCCTCTCCCAGGTCATGTGAAAGTAATCGCTGTCACGTTCCTGCTCTCGTGCCTGGGGGACGGTCTTGCCATCACAGCCCTGATGCTCGAATTCCACGACCGAGCAACCAGGGGCTTCGGAATTGCTGCTCTGTTCGCGGCCATGGCCGTGCCCGCGATCGTGCTGGCCGGCCTTGCCGGCCGGATAGCGGACCGCTGTCCGGCCAGACGGGTGCTTCCACCGCTGGGCCTCGCGCTGGTCGCAGTCTGTGCCCTGATGTCCCTGGCTCACAGTGTCGCTTTGCTCGTGATTCTGTTCGCCGTATTGTCGGGCCTGATGACGATCGCGGCGCCAGTCTTCGTCAAGGTCGTGCTCCAGGCTTCACCAGGGCCGTTGATGAGCCGTGCGAACGCGCTTGTCTCCATGGCATCCCAACTCGGTTTTCTCATCGGGCCGGCCATAGGTGCCCTGCTCATGGATGCCATCGGTCTGCGTGGAGTGCTCCTCGTGGACGCCGTCACCTACCTTGCTGTCCCGCTCGTCGCTTGCTTCATACCCTCACCGAACGCCTCTTCAGCAGCCGACGGCTCCGCGCGATCTGCCGAGAAGTCGGGATTCCTTGCCGGACTACGGCTCCTGATGCGGCACACCCCTCTGGCGCGGATCGTGCTCATCGGGGCGGTGCTGACATTCGCCCTGCAGGTCACCAACGTGGTGGAGGTGTACCTCGTCCGCGATGCCTATGGCGCCACGGCGACCGTGTTCGGCCTGGTGACGACGGCGTGGGCCGGCGGAAACATTATCGGCACCGGAATCGCCGGACGCTGGTTATCCGAACGGCACACCGCCCGGGCGGCCGTGCTCACCGCGTCAGTAGTGGTAACAGCACTGCTTGCCGTCGCCGCCATGGACAATCTACCCGGCCTCTTCGTCCTGACCACACTGGCCGGTGCCGCCGAAGGAGCATTCGGCGTCGCCCGCCAGACTACTCTCGGGCGCGTCATCGACCCCGCCGGCCAGGGGAGTGCGGTTGCCGCGCAACGGGCGCTTCTGAACACCGCCACCGTCCTGGCGCTGATGAGCGCGGGCCTTGTCTCCTCGTTGGTACAGCCCCGCATCGTCTACGCCCTCGCCGGCGGCCTGCTCCTGCTCGCCCTGGTGGCTCCATCGCAGGGCCGAATCCGCCCAGACGCCGGCATCCGATGCCGAGCGCGGCGTGACGGCGCCTTCCGCCACGGTCCTACCCACAGACTGATCCGCCGCCCCAAGGCCGCGGATCACGGCAGACCCGACACCACGGCTTCACCTGTGGCTTGAAGGGCGCTGCCTGTACCACAGCACATCCCGCACCAATCCGTATCAATCAACCCACGAACAAGGGGAGTTTGTCATGACGACTCTGGAGATGCGTCTGCAGTTGCTGACCGAGGAACTGGCGAAGGCCGAGCCGAGCGCGATCCACCAGGGCACGCCGGTCACGGGCGGGGACATCCTGTCCGACGACAACCTGCCGGGCCTGTGGCAGATCCCGCCGGCCGCCTGCTGACGCAGCCGTACACCCGGGGGGGGGGGGGGGGGGGCGCGCCCCCCCCCCCCCCCCCCCCCCCCCCCCCCAACCCACCCCCCCCCCCCCCCAACGAGAACACCACCGGCCAAGCCCCACCC